>NZ_RWIN01000052.1 GCF_009761815.1 Pseudomonas sp. PB120 | reverse complement strand
AGCCGCTGCTGCTCCTGCCGCCGCCGCACCTGCTGCTGCCGCCCCGGTTGCGGCCCCGGCCAAGCCTGGCGCCAAGGTTCATGCAGGCCCGGCTGTACGCCAACTGGCCCGTGAGTTCGGTGTCGAGCTGAGCGCTGTCGGTGCCAGTGGCCCGCACGGTCGTATCCTGAAAGAAGACGTTCAGGTTTACGTCAAAGCCATGATGCAGAAGGCCAAGGAAGCACCGGCCGCTGCTGGCGCTGCAACCGGCGGCGCGGGCATCCCGCCGATTCCGGTCGTGGACTTCAGCCGCTTCGGCGAAACCGAAGAAGTGCCGATGACTCGCCTGATGCAAATCGGCGCGTCGAGCCTGCACCGCAGCTGGCTGAACATCCCGCACGTGACTCAGTTCGATTCGGCTGATATCACCGAGCTGGAAGCGTTCCGTATCGCTCAGAAAGCCGTTGCAGAGAAGGCTGGCGTCAAGCTGACCATCCTGCCGCTGCTGCTCAAATCCTGCGCGCACCTGCTCAAGGAACTGCCGGACTTCAACAGTTCGCTGGCCCCAAGCGGCAAGGCGATCATCCGCAAGAAGTACGTCAACATCGGCTTCGCCGTCGACACCCCTGAAGGCCTGTTGGTACCGGTCATCAAGAACGTCGACCAGAAGAGCCTGCTGCAACTGGCGGCTGAAGCGGCGGCACTGGCTGCCAAGGCCCGCGACAAGAAGCTCACCGCTGACGACATGCAAGGCGCCTGCTTCACCATTTCCAGCCTCGGCCACATTGGCGGCACCGGCTTCACGCCGATCGTCAACGCGCCGGAAGTGGCGATCCTCGGTGTTTCCAAGGCAACCATCCAGCCAGTCTGGGACGGCAAAGCCTTCCAGCCTAAGCTGATGCTGCCACTGTCGCTGTCCTACGATCACCGTGTGATCAACGGCGCCGCTGCCGCACGCTTCACCCAGCGTCTGAGCAGCCTGCTGGCGGACATCCGCACCATCCTGCTGTAACACCGGCCGGCCCTCCTTCACCGGAGGGCCGTTCGCGTTCCACGTTTCCGAGCGCCACGCTCGTACCTCAACCCCGCCAATTTGGCGGGGCTTTTTTTTGCCCGATGTTTTTGGTTGCCTTCCTACATTTGTGGCTGATATCGCCCACAACCTTAGTCCATTTCGGCTCGGTATTTTTTGGAGCTCAATAACTAGCCTAGGCCCAGGACTGCATTAAACAGTCAATAAGCCGCTTACGTTGAATCAATTAAATAGTGAATGGACTCGAATATGTTCAAGCCAACTGTCGGGCCGATTATTGGCCACACAACAACGGATCAAGCCCGCATATTTGTGCGCGGAAAGTTTCAAAAAGACGCGCTGGTATTTGCCGGCATTCGTTATCGACGCCACGGCGAAGAGCACTGGGATAAAGGGACTTTCAAACGACTGTCGGAAGTGCGCGACATGTCCGACGTTATTATTCTCGATGGTCTGGCCGCCGATACCGAATACGACTATCAAGCCGGCTGGTTCAGCCCCATGAACCCGATGCACACGGTAGAAACCGTGCAAGAGTTGCCGCTGCAATGGCCGCGGGAGGTGTACCGCATGCGCACACAGTCAGACCAGGCCACCACGCCACGGGGCTACATCGTCGGGTCCTGTCGTTACCTGGGCATGACCGGCGGTGTGCCATGGGCTCCGCACCTGGGGGACCGAATCTTTGCGTCCATATCCAGCCTGGCACAGCATTGCACACCGCCGATCAGCGCCATGTTGATGACCGGCGACCAGGTCTACGTCGATGACTTGAACTTCCTCGCCCCCGACCGTGAATACCAGGACATCCTCGCCAAGTACCGCACGGCCTTCTCCCAGCCACACATCACCCAGTTAATGTCCGGTGTGCCGACTTACATGATTCTCGATGATCATGAAATCGAAGATAACTGGCCAGCCAACAAAAGCCGTTACGATGACTACTTATACAAAAATGCAATGGCAGCCTATGAGTTGTACCAGGTCAGTCACGGTCCCGCCCACGAATCAACGACCCCGGAACAACACGGCCAGCCATTGAAAAAATACTGGTACCAGTTCGCCAATGGCGATCTCGAGTGGTTTGTCACCGACAGTCGCACCCGGCGCAATCTCGCCAACCGCGATCGGCGCATCCTTGATACCGAACAGGAACAGGCGTTGTGTGACTGGTTGATCCACAGCCCGGCCCGGGTCAAATTCGTGGTCACCAGCGTCATGTTTTTCCCCGACCGCAAACGCCTGGGTGATGACGCCTGGCAGGCCTTTCCCGAACAACGGTTGCGCTTGCTGGAGACCATTCGCACACACCGGATCAGGAACGTGATCTTCATTTCCGGCGATGTCCATGGCTCCCTGACCAGTCGGCTGACCCACAGCGAGGACTCGGAAATGGAGGTTCACACTATCGTCTCTTCGCCCTTGTGCAATAGCAAACTGCTGCCCTATGCCAAGGCGTCCACCTTCACCCTCGATCAACCCCTGGCCCGAACAGCCGCAGGCGACTATCGCCATGAACTGACCAGCGAGGTGATCAGTCAGGACAACTTCGCGCACTTGGTGGTCGAGGCGCAGCAGATTCGTGTGAATTACCACGACCGGGACGGCAAGCTTTTGCAGTCGACCGGCATCCCTTTAAGGTAAGTCCGCTTCCCTGTGGCGAGGGAGCTTGCTCCCGCTTGAGTGCGCAGCGCTCACAAGATTTTGGGGCCGCTGCGCAGCCCAGCGCGAGCAAGCTCGCTCGCCACAGTTCAATATTCAAATCCGAATATTCAATTTAAACCATTACTTTTAGCCACTAATTGAAGAAATCCATTCTCCTGCCGACATATTCTTATAGCACTTGGCCTTCATGTCTCTTGTCAGTCGGTGCTGCAATGATGCAACCTTGCCGCAGACAACAGTAAAGAGGGCGAGAGCCCGGCGCGATCAGCATATTCGAAGCGAGTTTCCCTTAATGAAAAGCCAACCCGATGCCGCCAGCCGTATGGTGGCCGAGGTAGTGACGCAGTTGCCTGTGCCCTCGCGGCTCGGCATGCTGCGTTTCGAACGGCTGAATGAGGTTAGCTGGGCGCTGCTGTTTCTCGATCCCAACTGCGAACGCGAGTTTGGGCTGGCCGCCGTGGAGCTGTGTGCCCTGGTGGACTCGCCCTACGCCAGCCTGATGGAGCCCGAAGCGCGCTATCAACTGCACGACGCGATCCAGCAACAACTCAGCAACAGCCCGCATTACCTGATCCGCTACACGCTGCACACCGCGAAGGGCCCCCTGAACCTGCTGGAACTCGGCGAGTCCTACCGTCAACACAATCGGCACCTGTTGCGCGGCTACCTCATGGTCGTGGACGGCCTGTTCGACGGTGGGCAAATGCTGCCGAGCCAGGACCTGGAAAGCCAGAATTCGAGCCTGCAAATCGCCCTGGAACTCAATCAGCGCGCCCAGCAGGAACAGCTTCTGCACCTGGAACGGATGCGCGCTCAACAGGACCTGATCCTGTTGCTGACCCGCCAGCGCTACAGCAGCAACAATTCTTTGCAGGAAGCGGCCGAGCTGATCACCCGCAGTGCCTGCGACATCTACAACATCGACTGCGCCAGCCTGTGGAACCTCGAAGGCTCGATGCTGGTGCCGATCTCGGCCTATCACCGCACCGCCCAGGAATACCTGCTGCCGGAGTCGATCGACGTCAGTGGCTTCCCCGATTACCTAGACGCCTTGCACACCGGCCGCGCCATCGATGCGCACAACGCCATGCGCGACCCGCGCACCCGGGAAATGGCCGAACACCTGCGCCCGCGCGATGTGAACGCCATGCTCGACGCGAGCATCCGGGTCGATGGCCAAGTAGTCGGCGTGCTCTGCCTGGAACAGACCGGCGTGACCCGCGCCTGGCAATCGGATGAAATCGCCTTCGCCGGCGAGCTGGCCGACCAGTTCGCCCAAGTGATCAACAACCACAACCGCCGCACCGCCACCAGCGCGCTGCACCTGTTCCAGCGGGCGGTCGAACAAAGCGCCAACGCCTTTCTGCTGGTCAATTGCGACGGCGTGGTGGAGTACGTCAACCCGAGCTTCACGGCGATCACCCAGTACACCACCGAAGAAGTCCACGGCCAGCGGCTGTCAGAATTGCCGGCGCTGGAGAACCTCAGCGAATTGCTGTTCGACGCGCCCTCGGCGCTGGCCAAGAGCAACAGTTGGCAGGGTGAATTCAAGAGCCGGCGCAAAAACCTGGAACCCTACTGGGGCCAGTTGTCGATCTCCAAGGTCTATGGCGATAACCGTGAGCTGACGCATTACATCGGCATCTACGAAGACATCACCCAGACCAAGCTCGCGCAACAACGCATCGAACGCCTGGCCTACACCGACAACCTGACCAACCTCGGCAACCGTCCGGCGTTCATCCGCAACCTCGACGAGCGCTTCGCCCGAGACAGCGATACGCCGATCAGCCTGCTGCTGGTGGACATCGACAACTTCAAGCGGATCAACGACAGCCTCGGCCACCAGACCGGCGACAAACTGCTGATCAGTCTGGCCCGACGCCTGCGCAACAGTCTGATCCCCAGCGGTAGCCTGGCGCGCTTCGCCAGTAACGAGTTCGCGGTGCTGCTGGACAACACGGACCTGCACACCGGCCAGCAAGTTGCCAACCAGCTGCTGATGACCCTCGACAAGCCGATGTTCGTCGACAACCAACTGATCAGCGTCACCGGTTCCGTGGGCCTCGCCTGCGCGCCGCTGCATGGCCGCGACCCGCAAACCCTGATGCGTAACGCCGGGCTTGCGCTGCACAAGGCCAAGGCCAACGGCAAACATCAGGTGCAGGTGTTCACCGAAGCGTTGAACGCCGAGGCCAGCTACAAGCTGTTTGTCGAGAACAACCTGCGTCGCGCCCTGACCCAGAACGAACTGGACGTGTTCTACCAACCCAAGCTCTGCCTGCGCAGCGGTCGCCTGCTTGGGATGGAAGCCTTGCTGCGCTGGAACCATCCGGAAAAAGGCATGATCCGTCCGGACCAGTTCATCAGCGTCGCCGAAGAAACCGGCCTGATCATTCCGATCGGCAAATGGATCGCCCGTCAGGCCTGCCGCATGAGCAAAGACCTGACCGCCGCCGGCCTGGGCAATCTGCAAGTGGCGATCAACCTGTCGCCCAAACAGTTCTCCGACCCGGACCTGGTGTCCTCGATCGCCAACATCCTCAAGGAAGAAGCGCTGCCGGCGAACCTGCTGGAGCTTGAGTTGACGGAGGGCCTGCTGCTGGAAGCCACCGAAGACACCCACTTGCAGCTCGACCAGCTCAAGCGCCTCGGCCTGACCCTGGCCATGGACGACTTCGGCACCGGCTACTCGTCGCTGAGCTATCTGAAAAAATTCCCGATCGACATCATCAAGATCGATCGCAGCTTCATCCACGAAATCCCGGACAACCAGGACGACATGGAAATCACTTCGGCGGTGATCGCCATGGCCCACAACCTGAAAATCAAGGTCGTGGCCGAGGGCATCGAGACCGCCGAGCAGCTGGCCTTCCTGCGCCGCCACCGTTGCGACGTCGGCCAGGGCTACCTGTTCGACCGGCCAATCCCGGGCTCCGAGCTGATCGAAAAGCTCAGACGCTATCCGCGCGGCCCGCTCGTCTGAAGCACCCTGCAAATCCCAGTGGAACACCCTAACCCCTGTGGGAGTGAGCCTGCTCGCGATGGCGGTGTATCAGTGACGTAGATTCTGACTGACACACCGCTATCGCGAGCAGGCTCACTCCTACAAGGGTAGTGCGTAACCGGTCGGCATTCGGCAAACTGGCGACCTGACTCCCAACATTCCAACCTGACTGAGAGGACTGATGATGGTTCTGCGCTCGGAAATCCTGGTGAACAAAAACGTGCTCCCGACTAAAGAACAAGCTCTGCCTGGCCGCGAAACCCCAATGAACCTGCCGGAAAAACACTTCGTGCACGACGCCCCGTTGCTGGGCCCGTTCGTCACCGACGTGGATTTCGCGATCTTCGGCTTGGGCTGCTTCTGGGGCGCGGAACGCCGCTTCTGGCAGCGCGAAGGCGTGGTCAGCACGGTAGTGGGTTACGCCGGCGGCTTCACACCGAACCCTACGTATGAAGAAGTCTGCTCGGGCCTGACCGGCCACAGCGAAGTGGTACTGGTGGTCTACGAGCCGGCGAAAGTCAGCTACGACGAGCTGCTGAAGATGTTCTGGGAATTGCACAACCCGACCCAGGGCATGCGCCAGGGCAACGACATCGGCACTCAGTACCGCTCGGTGATCTACGCCACCAACCCGACCCAGCTGGCCGCCGCCAAGCACAGCGCGCAGGTGTTCCAGGGCGAACTGACCAAGGCCGGCAAAGGCACCATCACCACCGAAATCGACGAAGCGCCGACGGTCTACTTCGCCGAGGCGTATCACCAGCAATACCTGGCGAAAAACCCTGAAGGGTATTGCGGGATTGGCGGTACAGGCGTGACCTGCCCGATCTGACAGATCAACACAGTACCTGTGGCGAGGGAGCTTGCTCCCGCCCGGCTGCGAAGCAGTCGTAAAATCGGTATCCGGGTTCTTTCTGAAAGAACACGGTCGCTGATGTCAGGGCCGCTCCGCGCCCCAGCGGGAGCAAGCTCCCTCGCCACACATGTTCTGCTTACTCGGCAATCAACCAATCCATCTGCCACCCACCCTGGGTCTGCCCAAGCTTCTGGGACAACCACGGCAGCAATTCACGCAATTCCTCTTCCAGCCCCCACGGCGGATTGGCAATCGCCAACCCGGAACCGTTCAAGCTGCTCGGCGTGTCCAGTGGATGCACCAACAACTCCACCCGCAACAACTTCGGCGCGCCCGTGCCGGCCAGGTCCTGATAAAAACGCCGCAACATGCGCTGATCCTTCACCGGGTACCAGATCGCCGCCACGGTTTGACGCATCCGGCCAATCGCCTCTTTCAGCGACGCCGCACAGCGCTGCATCTCATCAAGCTGCTCGAACGGCGGATCAATCAGCATCACCGCGCGCTTCTCCTGCACCGGCAACATCGCACGCGGCACATGCCAGCCTTCGCCCAAGTGAACCTTCACGCGACGGTCGCCGGCCATGTTGTCCTTGAGCAACACACCGTCCTCGGGGTGCTTCTCGTTGAGCATCACCCGATCCTGCGGCCGCGTCAGACGCCGCGCCAGCTCCGGCGAACCCGGGTAATAGCGCAACTGGCCATCCGGGTTCATGTCGTGCAGCACCTTCATGTAATCGGCGGTCAGCGCCGGCAGATCCGGCTGATCCCACAACCGCGCGATGCCTTCCAGGTATTCACCGGTACGGCTCGCCTGATCGCCCTGCAGGTCATACAGACCAATGCCGGCGTGAGTGTCGAGATAGGCAAACGGCTGCTCCTTGCGCGACATCAGGGCGATGAGGCGGGTCAAGGTCAGGTGTTTGAACACATCGGCGTGATTGCCGGCATGGAAGGCGTGACGATAATTCATGATTGCTCCTGCGAAGGCCGGGAAGTTTACCTTGTACCGGGCTGGCCGTCAGGACCTCACAGCCGAGCGGGCACTGACACCCTCCAAACCGCTTGGCCCCACAATTCCTCTACCCTACACAAACCCTGTGGCGAGGGGATTCATCCCCGTTGGGCTGCGAAGCAGCCCCAAAACCAGACAACCGGGAATACCTGACACACCGCATCACGCCTGCCCCCACAATTCCCCTACCCTACACAAACCCTGTGGCGAGGGGATTTATCCCCGTTGGGCTGCGAAGCAGCCCCAAAACCAGACAACCGGGAATACCTGACACACCGCATCGCCCAACTTACGACTGCTACGCAGCCGAACGGGGATAAATCCCCTCACCACAGGTCCCACCAGGCACTAATCCGCAGATCTAGCCCGCAACCGCCGCCCTACCACATCCAGCACATCACACCCATCGCGCAACGGAATGGCACACAGCAACGCAAAGTCACTGAGAATGAAGGACTCACACTCAATCGAACCCCGCATCGACAGGTTCTCCAGCACTTGGGTAACGGCACGAATTCGATAGCTGGCTGCGTCATACAAAACATCGAGCGGGGCTTGGGTATCGACGAACAGGGTGGGCATGTCGCTGCAATTGCTGGTGAGCGCCATGAAGCGGTTTTCGGGGTGGGGGATTGGTTTTTCGTAGGGTGGGTCGGGGTGAAGAGTTTTCATTTTCAAATTCCATAGGCAGTAAATAGGAACTGCCATCAGCCTTCCTACAGGCTGGGGTGGCAGTTATGCGCGGGGTAGGAATATCGAGGCCTTTGGAAAACTCGACCACGCCGAAACGTGCCCGCGCACAACCGCCGCAACTGATCTTACGGACGCACGTTAACGGCCGCAAACCAAGCTTCGACGCCAATACATTTCCAACGACTTTTGAAGGGTTCCTACACCCCGCCACTGAGTTTTCAGTGACTGCCAAAGACTATCGATGGAACACCTTTCAAACCAGTTCATGGAAACCGCCGCGACTTGAAGGAAACTTCCGACGACCTTGCCCAGAAATTTCGCAGCCTGTCAGACCGCCTTCGTAGGCAAGCCTCGTTCCTACAGATTCGAGGCCAGCCGCCAAAAATGGGAACAACCTCCTTCCTGTAGGAGCGAGGCTTGCCCGCGAATTGGGCGCGAAGTGGTCATAAAATCTATCGCCCCCACAAATAGTAGTGGTTTCACCAAGTTGATTGATCTTCAAGACTGGCCTTTTGAAGATCTTTTTTCCACTCAACAGTTGCCAACCGAAAAATATCTTCAAAAAAAACTCTGGTGTTTTCCATCTCATCCCAACCACAAGGGAAAGACGAATATTCTTCAGGGTCATACGCCAGCAACGACTGAAAATCATAGTTTTTATCTTGGAGAGCATTCTCAAGACATTTATAAAGTAAAAATCTTTGCCTGTATGACCGCTTCCTAGATAGGCAATATTTAAGAATTAACTCCTCCCTATCCGCAGGATGATTGGGGTTGTATCTCTCCAATTCCTCCCCTAAAGTTTCTTCCCGATCATAAATATCAAAGCACCCAAAAAAATAAGAAGGCGTAGGGATATACGGCTGCCCTGTTCCAATATCGACAAGCATTTTTTACTCTACCTAATTAAATATAACGCAAATGGAATTTCCGTTTCAGAATCAAATTTCACTCAAAACCATCCAATCCAATAAGCCTCGGATTTTTTTTCGATCTGCGATTGGATTTATACCCTTCACCAGCACCCGGAAGCCTCATTCTGACAATATCGTTTTCCTCTTTATTCTTTCCTGTGAAACGAGGTAGTCCGCGAAAAGAGGACAGACTTATTTGCCACCCTTACTAATACCAACAACACCTTTTAAGTTGACAACAAAAAAGCACATCCACCCCATTGCTTCCCATACCCTCTTTAAGCACTAATCGACACTTCCATAACAAAACAAAAGCGGACATATGGGAATGCGACAATAAAACAAGACGAACCAAAAAATTTAGTACTCAAACAACTGAAGATCCAATCTAGAGCGACACTCGTAGTAGAACCTAGAGCCACTTTCGCGTTGATCATGTCTAAAATCCAGCACCTGCTTGTATAGAGACTGAATTGCAGGCTCATGAATAACTCTCATACTATCCAGAACCAAACAAAGCTCATATATTTCATCTTCACGTCTTACAAGCTCTTGCCTATATTCATCTCTCGACATAATCCCTCGAAACCTAGAAAAATAAAAAGGCAACTTAGTACCACCCCTAAACATCCATAAAAAAGAATGCGACAACAATCCAGCAAAATACAACCTACTCGGGCATTTTGGATCTGCAGCAAACTCTAGCAACCCCTTCGCACCAAAAATACTCATTACTGCACTTTCAAAAATTGCAGCATCACCATCATCGCCACTTTCATACATATCAATAACGACGCCGTTGTACGCCCATTCCAAAATCAACTCTCGCGTTATATCCTCAGACACTGCAAGTCACCAACCAGACTGATCTTCAAGACTAGCTTTTTGAAGATCGCCCTCACACTCTTCGCCGACCAGTCTATATATATCTTCAAAAAGCCCAAGAGGGTCTTCTAGCTCTGTCACTTCCCACGCAAAAGAATCGTTCGCATCGTAATCTGCCTCAAACTCAGTAGCGAAATCAAAATATGGCAATTTTAGAGACTCCTATAAAACCTCAAACAATAAAAATCTATGTCTAAAAGGCAAACGTTCGAATTTAGGTAATACATTTCATCTAATAATTTTTTCTCTGCCACTTACCTGACTTGGATCATAAACCCGTAACTCAGCACCTAGCGACCAAATCTTAAACTAGGGCCATAAATTTACGCGACCCCTTACCCATTTTTTTGTTGGGGAAGTGCTATCAATCGACCTCTATTTTTAAATCTCATCAAATATTTCAGTATTGTATTTTGCGACAGTGCATATGTCGTACTTTTACTCAAATTCTTCGACTCGTCGCTTAGCATGGGCTTGGCAAGTTTATCTTTCCGCCCCCTCTGATCGAAAAGAGGACAGACTTATTTGCTACCCTTACTAATACCAACAACACCTTTGAAGTTGACAGCAAAAAACACATCCGCCCCCTTTGCTTGCTACAACTTGAAGGAAACTTCCGACGACCTTGCCCGGAAATTTCGTAGCCTGTAAGACCGCCTTCGCGGGCAAGCCTCGCTCCTACAGGTCCGAGGCCTGCCGCCAAAAATGGGAAACAACCTCAACCCTGTAGGAGCGAGGCTTGCCCGCGAATTGAGCGCGAGGTGGTCTTAAAATCCATCGGCCCCAAAAATAGTAGTGGTTTCACCAAGTCGCTTGATCCTCAAGGCTGGCCTTTTGAAGATCTTCTTTCCACTCAACAGTTGCCAATCGAAAAATATCTTCAAAAAAAACTCTGGTGTTTTCCATCTCATCCCAACCACAAGGGAAAGACGAATATGCTTCTGGGTCATACGCCAGCAATGACTGAAAATCATATTTTTCGTCCTGAAGAGCCTTCTCCAAACTCTTATAAATCAAAAATTTATGCCGGTATGACTTTCTTGTAGGCAAGCAGTACTTAAGTATTATCTCTTCTCTATTAGCTGGGTCATTAGGATCAAGTTTTTCAAGAGCTTCCCCCAGCGTTTCTTCACGATCATAAATATCAACGCCCCCCAAGAAAAAAGCGGGTGTCGGGAGGTATGGTTGTCCGTCATCAGGATCGATAAACATTTCTCACCTATTTAATTGGATAGAGCGTAAACGGCACGCCAGTTACAGGATCGAATTTCATTTCAAACCTATCCATTTGAATTAATTTCGGATTATTTTTCGACTTTGGATTAGGCATATAACCCTCTCCCGCACCAGAAAGCCTCATCCTCACAACATCGGCATTCTGAGAATCTTTTCCCGTAAAACGTGTTAGCCCTTGTTCCGTCCGCGTGGTTCCCAGGTGGTAGGCTTTGAGCATAAGTTCCCAACTATGAAACCTGGAGCTGGGATTTCCTTTCCTATCCCGAGGTGTCCTACCTGTAATAGGGTCAGTACCATCAATAGCTCGCTTCTTCCATTTGGCATCGGGTACCGCTGGACTGTGTTTCCCCACCATATGCATGCGCTGGCTTTTATCCAACCGTCTGATTTCTTTCTCGGCAAGCTTCGCAGCACTTAACTTAGGCCTCGGTAACTCAGGCCCACCCTCATCCACTCTAACGCCAGTCGTATCATCCGGCGCCCCACACCCCGCCTTACCCGACTGCGGGCAATTCCCGCTCAACCCCAACGGATCAATCCACCCCGTCGGGTTCGGCGTGTATTGATACTGATTCAGCCCACCCGCCAACTTGACCGGGTCGGGCGTCAGGTACCGTCCAACCTGCGGATCATAGTACCGATGCCGGTTGTAATGCAGGCCGCTCTCGCTATCGAAGTACTGGCCCTGAAAGCGCAGCGGTTGCTCAAGTTGTTCGCCGCCGCCGAAGGCTAACTGCGTGACTTTGCCGTAGGCGTTGTACTTCGCCGACCACACGATCTCGCCGCTGTAATCCGTCAGCTCTTGCGGCGTGCCGAGGTGATCGAGTTGGTAGTAGAACGGGCACGCCTTTCGCGGGCCTTTGCCGTCGAGCATGGCCAGCGGTTTGAAGCTGCCCGGTTCGTAGACGTAGCTGCGGTAATGCGTGCGGCTGCTTTCGGCGACGAGGGTGTCGCCCTGCCAGAAGAACTCGGTGGTTTTGCCGTCGACGGTTTTGGCGATGCGGCGGCCGAAGGCGTCATAGCGGTAACTGGCGCAACGCCCATCCGGCAACGTGACGCCGACCAATCGGTGCTGGCAGTCGTAGGTGTATTCGGTGACCAGTTGTTGCCCGCTGCCACGGCGTTCGCGGATGAGGTTGCCGAAGGCGTCGTAGTCGTAATGCCGGTCGCCTTGCATCAGCAGGCGGTTGCCTTTGACGGTTGCGGCGCCGGGGCGGTCCTGCATCAGCAGGTTGCCGGCCGGGTCGTGGGCGAAGCTTT
>NZ_RWIN01000051.1 GCF_009761815.1 Pseudomonas sp. PB120 | reverse complement strand
GCGATAGCGTCCGTACAGTCAACATCAGCATTGAATGTCAGGACGCCATCGCGAGCAGGCTCGCTCCTACAGGGGATGTGCAGGGTGGGTTAGAGGGGTTGCAGGGGCATGGTCAGCTCGACCCGCAAACCATCCGGGCGGCTGTCGAAATGCAGGGTGCAGCCGCAGCGCTGGACAATCGCCTGGACAATCGCCAACCCGAGGCCGCAACCGGTGCTTTGGCCGTTGCGCCAGAAGCGTTGGGTCAGGTGCTGCAGATCGCCTTCGGCAATGCCCGGGCCGTGGTCGCGCACCACAAACTGCACGCGGTTACCGGTGGTTTCCAGGCTCAATTCTACCGGGCCGTCATTCGGGGTATGACGCAGCGCGTTGTCCAGCAGATTGCGCAACGCGGCAATCGACAGCACGGCGGGCATTTGCACCGGTGCGGAAGAAACCTTCGGTGGCACCTTGAACGTGATCCGCTGCCGGTCACCGCTGGCCGCATCCTGGATCGCCAGTTTCGCCACCTGCTCGGCGCTGCATTGCACGCCGTCGTCGAACGACAGGCTGCCCTCGACCCGCGCCAGCAACAGCAATTGTTCAAGGGTCCGGTGCATCCGATCGGCGCCCTCTTCAGCCCGGGCCAGGGACTGATCCCGGGCCGCGCCTTCGGTCATGCGCGCCACTTGAAGGTGAGTCTTGATCGCCGTCAACGGGCTGCGCAGTTCGTGGGCCGCGTCGCCGGTCAGCCGGCGTTCGCGTTCGATGGTCTTGCCGATACGCTGGAACAGCTGGTTCTGCGTGTCCAGCAACGGCTGAAGTTCGCTGGGCAGCGGCTGGATCTGCAACGGTTCCAGCGAGTCGGCACTGCGGCGCATCAACGCGTCGCGCATGCGATTGAGCGGCGCCAGCCCTTGGCCGATCCCGAGCCACAACAGGCACAGGCAACCCAGCAACGCCACGCCCACCGGCACCGACGCCGCCAGCAGAATCGACATGTTCAGCGCTTCACGCTCGATCTGCCGGTCCGCCGTGGTAATGCGCAGGTCGCCACGCGCCAAGGTAAAACTGCGCCACGGCGCGCCGTCGATCATCTGATCGTGGAAGCCCATTTTCTCGGCTTCCAGGGTTTGTTGGGGTTCGGTATGACTGCGGGCGAGAATTTCGCCGCGCATCGAACTGACCTGACACGCCATCCCCCCCGGAACGTTCAATTGTTCGGCGCTGAAATGGGTGCCCTCGCCCTTGGTCGGCAAAGCCGGCAATTGTTCCATCAGGCCCGCGACCATGCGCGCCGAGGCCACCAGCCGCTGGTCGAGGGAAAACATCATCTGGTTGCGCAGGTCGCTGAGCATCCAGGCGGCGGCCAGGGCCCAGATCAGCGCAAAGGCAGCGCCGAGTGTCAGGCTCAGGCGCAAACGCAGGCTCATCACTTCGATTGATCTCCGCCACCATCCGCCGGCCCGAGGCGATAGCCCAGGCCGCGCACGGTCTCGACAATGCCGTTGCCGAGTTTGCGCCGCAGGTGATGGATATGAACGTTAAGGGCGTTGCTTTCGAGTTCGTCGTTGAAGCCGTAGACGCTGTCTTTCAGCTGCTCGGTGGACAGCACCCGGCCGCGGTTATGCAACAGGGCTTGCAGCAGCGATTGCTCGCGCCGAGACAAGTCGACCGGCTGACCGGCGAGCATGGTTTCGCGACTGCTGGGGTCATAGGTCAGGGCGCCATGCTCGATCAGGTTGACGCTGCGCCCTGCCACTCGTCGCAACAAAGTGTGCAGACGGGCGGCCAGTTCGCGCAGGTCGAAGGGCTTGAGCAGGTAATCGTCAGCCCCCGCTTGCAGGCCATCGACGCGGTCGGTGACCGAATCCCGGGCGGTGAGGATCAGCACCGGGATCTCCAGGCCATGCTGGCGCAACTGCTGCAACAGCTTCAGCCCGTCTTCGTCCGGCAGGCCGAGGTCGAGGACCATCACGTCGAATTCCGCGACTTTGAGCATCGCCCGGGCCGCCGACGCGGTGGCGACGTGCTCGACCGTCAGGCCCTGGGCCGTGAGGCCGGCAACAATGCCGCTGGCGATCAGCTCGTCGTCTTCGCAAACCAGTACGTGCATGGTGGGACCTGTGAAAAAAAGGTGATTAGGCGGGTGGCCGATTAAGCGGACATTATGCCGCAAGCACCATGGCCACAAGGCCATCGCGGTTAATCATCGGTTAATCGCCGCCACCCATTGTGCACTTCACTTGCACAGGGACAAGGCTTACCCAATGCGTCGACTGTTTCTATTTTTTGTTCTTTTAATCTCGACTGTGGCCCAGGCCGGGAGCAATCCGTTCGACACCAAACCCGACTTTCTTCCCGTCGGCAAAGCGTTCATTTTTACCTCCGAACGCCTCGAATCCGGTGAAACCCAGCTGTATTGGCAGATCGCCGACGGTTATTACCTTTATCAGAAGCGCCTGAAACTCGATGGACTGCCCGCTGAACTGCATCCTCCATTGCCCGAAGGCGAATCCCACAGTGATGAGTTCTTCGGCGAACAACAGGTATATCGCCAGGGCCTGGAACTGAAAATCCCGGCCGGCGCCACCGGTCAGGTCAAGGTCGGCTTTCAGGGCTGTGCCGATGCCGGGTTGTGTTACCCGCCGCAAACCCAGGTTGTGGATCTGGGCGGCAGCGTTGCCACGTCTGCGACCGACGAAGCGCCGGATCAAGCCTTGGCCAGCGGCCTGCAACAACGGGCCTTGGGCTGGAGCTTGCTGGTGTTTTTCGGCCTGGGGCTGTTGCTGGCCTTTACCCCTTGCACGTTGCCGATGCTGCCGATTCTGGCGGGGTTGATTGTTGGCAGCGGCGCGACGCCCAAGCGTGGTTTTGCCCTCGCGGGCAGTTATGTGGTGTGCATGGCGCTGGTGTATGCGGCGATGGGCGTGCTGGCCGCGCTGCTCGGGGCGAACCTGCAAGCGCTGCTGCAAAACCCGTGGTTGCTGGGCAGTTTCGCTGCGGTGTTTGTGTTGCTGGCGCTGCCGATGTTCGGCTTCTTCGAGCTGCAACTGCCGGTCGCGGTGCGTGATCGCCTGGAAAACGTCTCGCGCAACCAACGCGGCGGCAGCCTGATCGGTGCCGGTGTGCTCGGGGCGTTGTCCGGCTTGCTGGTCGGCCCGTGCATGACCGCCCCCCTCGCCGGCGCCCTGCTCTACATCGCGCAAAGCGGCAATGCGCTGCACGGCGGGCTGATTCTGTTCGCCATGGGCATCGGCATCGGGGTGCCGCTGCTGTTGCTGGTGACGGTCGGCAATCGTTTCCTGCCCAAACCCGGCGCCTGGATGAACTTGCTCAAAGGCGTGTTCGGTTTCCTGTTCCTCGCCACTGCGCTGCTGATGCTGCGCCCGGTGCTGGATCAATCGCTGTGGATCGGTTTGTGTGGCGCCTTGCTGTTGATCGCCGCCTACAGCGCCTGGAAACAGTCGGACGGTTTCGGTCGTGTCGCTCAGCTATTTGGCGCGAGTTCGTTGTTGCTCGGCCTGTGGGGCAGCCTGCTGATGATCGGAGCCGCGGGTGGCAGCGATGATCTGTTCAAGCCGCTGGGCGTCTACAGCGCCGCCAATGCCAGCAACGTTGCCGGCCCGGTCGGCCACGACGCTTTCACCACAATCAAGGACCCGGCCGCTTTGCAGCGCGAACTCGACGCGGCACAGGCGCAGGGCCAGTGGGTGCTGCTGGACTACTACGCCGACTGGTGCGTGTCGTGCAAAGTCATGGAAAAACAGGTGTTCGGCAAGGCCCATGTCCTCGCGGCCCTGAGCGATGTGCGCTTGCTACGGCTGGACGTCACCGCCGACAATGCCGCCAGCCGCGAATTGCTCGGCCGTTATAAAGTGCCGGGGCCGCCGAGCTTTCTGTGGATCGGTGCCGACGGCATCGAGCGTCGCAGCCAGCGCATCACCGGCGAGGTCGATGCCGACACCTTTCTGCAACGCTGGACCACCACCCGAGACGCTCGTTAATGCTGACCTTTACCCTCGGCACTTTTGCCATCGCGCTTAACCACTTGCTGCTGATCAGTGCGCTCGCGCTCGCGACGTTCGTCGGCTGGCGGGTGGCCAAGCGCGGCGGCGAGAATCCCGAGTCGGCGTTGTTCAGCCTGTTCCTGATCGGGATGCTGGCGGCGCGGGTCAGTTTCGTGGCGCTGTACTGGACGCACTACCGCAATGATCCGTGGCAGATCATCGACCTGCGCGACGGCGGTTTCCTCGCCTGGCCGGGGGTGATCGCACTGGTGCTGGCCACGGTGTACCGAGGCTGGCGGCGGCCAGGTTTGCGCCGGCCACTGGGCTTTGGCGTGGCCAGCGGCCTGGCCTTCTGGCTGCTCGCGACGTTCTCGTTGACGATCTACGAACAGGGCACGCGTCTGCCGGAAATCACCTTGCGCAATGCCGCCGGGCAAACCGTGCAACTGGTGGATTACAAGGGCGGTCCTTTGGTCATCAACCTGTGGGCCACCTGGTGCCCGCCGTGTCGCCGGGAAATGCCGGTGCTGGAAAACGCCCAGCAGCACCGTCCGGACCTGACCTTCCTGTTCGTCAATCAGGCCGAAAGCATGCAAAGCGTCAGCACCTTCCTGGAAACCCAGGGCCTGAGCCTGTCCAACGTGCTGTTCGACGGCGGTGGCCGATTGGGCCAGGCGGTCGGCTCCATGGCGTTGCCGACGACGCTGTTTTATAGCCCCGACGGTCGCCTGCTGGGCAGCCATCTGGGCGAACTGTCGGAAGCCAGCCTGGCCCGGGCCCTGGAAAACTTCGACACCCCGACTTCTGCCGAACCGGCCTCATCTTCAAGGAAACTGCCATGCCCCGCCTCCGCCACTTGCTGACGCTGACCCTCGGCGCCGCCCTTCTGCATTTGCCGTCGGTACAGGCTGCCGAAGAACTGCCCGAAGCGATCAAGAAAATCGAAGCCAAAGGCGCGAAAATCGTTGGCCAGTTCGACGCACCCGATGGCCTGCGCGGTTACGCGGCGCAGTACCAGAACCGGGGCATGGCGCTGTACCTGACGCCGGACGGCAAGCACGTGCTGTTGGGCAATTTGTTTGATGCCGAAGGCAACGACCTGAGCACCGCGCCGTTGCAGAAACTGGTCTACGCACCGATGGCCAAGGAAGTCTGGGGCAAGATGGAAGCCAGCAACTGGATCGGTGACGGCAAAAAAGATGCGCCACGCGTCGTGTACCTGTTCAGCGACCCGAACTGCCCTTACTGCAACATGTTCTGGGAACAGGCGAGGCCGTGGGTGAAGGCCGGCAAAGTGCAGCTGCGGCACATCATGGTCGGCATCATTCGTGAAGACAGCCCCGGCAAATCCGCCGCGCTGCTGGCGGCCAAGGACCCGAGCAAGGCGCTGGAAGACCATGAGAAATCCGGCAAGGAGAGCTCGCTCAAGGCGCTGAAAGAAGTGCCGCCGGCGATCCAGGCGAAACTGGCGGCGAACATGCAGTTGATGGAAGAGCTGGAGCTGTCGGCGACCCCGGCGATTTTTTACATGGATGACAAGGGCGAGCTGCAACAGCAGCAAGGCGCGCCGTCGCCGGACAAGTTGGTGAAGATTCTCGGGCCCAAGTGATTTCTTCCAGAGGTTTAGTGTTCTCACTGGCGCTATCGCGAGCAGGCTCACTCCTACAGTGATTTATGTCGATCATGATTATTGTGATCGACACAACTCCTGTAGGAGTGAGCCTGCTCGCGATGAGGCCCTCACAGACGCTAAAGCATCAAAGCCCCTCAAGCTCCGCCATCAGGTCAGTCAACCGATCCACCTTCTCCTCGGTCATCTCCCCCGCCGCCAGTCCGTCGATGTATCCGGCCAGCTCCTCCACCGTGCTGCACTCGAACATCGCCCGCAGCGGCACATCCCGTTGCAGTGATTTCTGCACCCGCGAAGCAATCTGCGTCGCCAGCAACGAATGCCCGCCCAGCTCAAAGAAGTTGTCGCGGATGCCGACCTTCTCGACCTTCAACACCTCAGCCCAGATATTCGCCAGGGTCTGCTCCAGCTCGTTTCGCGGCGCCTGGTAATCATGGCGCTGCAACTGGCCGATCTCCAGCGCCGGCAGCGCCTTGCGATCCAGCTTGCCGTTGGCATTGAGCGGCATGCGGTCAAGCCACAACCAGTGCAGCGGCACCATGTATTCCGGCAGTTCGGCGCGCAGGCGCTGTTTGATGCGGTCCAGGCGTTCGGCCGGGTTGAGCGCTGAATCAGCCGCCACCAGGTAACCCACCAAGTGCTTGCCGTTGACCCCTTCCTGCACACCGACGGCCGCTTCACGCACCTCCGGTTGCTCGTGCAGGCGGGCTTCGATTTCACCCAGTTCGATGCGGTAACCGCGAATCTTCACCTGATGGTCGATGCGCCCGACGTATTCCAGCACGCCATCACTGCGCCGCCGGGCCAGGTCGCCAGTGCGGTACAAACGCTCGCCCGGCGCGCCAAACGGGTTCGGCACAAACACCTGGGCGGTGCGCAACGGATCACTCACGTAACCGCGCCCGACACCCGTGCCGGCCACGCACAGCTCACCCACCGCGCCCAATGGCACCAACTCCAGCGCACCGTCGAGCAGGTACAAGCGGTTGTTGTCGGTCGGCGTACCAATCGGCAAATAACTGCCGCGCGTCGAGGCCATGTCGACGCGGAAGAACGCCACGTCATCCGAGCACTCCGCCGGGCCATACGCGTTGACCAGCCCGATGTCCGGGTAACGCAACAGCCATTGATGGGCCAGTTCCGGCGGCATGGCTTCGCCAGTCGGCAGCATCCAGCGCAGGCCATCAAGGCCCATGCGTTCTTGGGCGAGCATGCCCTGGATCAGCGACGGCACGCTTTCGAGCACGGTGATGCCCTGGGCCGACACGTGCGCCAGCAACCCCTGTGGATCATGGGCGAGGGTGTTCGGCACGATGTCGACCCGCGCACCGAACAGCGGCGCGGCGAGGAACTGCCAGACCGAAATGTCGAAGCTTTGCGACGCGGTTTGAGCGATCACATCGGACTCGCTCAACTCCAGGTACGGCACCTTGCTCAGCTGATTGTTCAGCATCCCGCGCTGCTCGACCATCACGCCCTTCGGCAGGCCAGTGGAACCCGAGGTGTAGATCACGTAAGCGAGGTTATCCGGGCCACTGTAAATGCCCGGATTGGCCACCGATCTATCGCTCGCCTGCACGTCTTCCCACACCAGCAAACGAGGCCGATGGGCACAGGCGAACTCTTCCAGCAACGCGACAGCCTGTGCCTGGCAGGCCTGCGTGCAGACCAACAACGGCGTGCGGCTCAAATCGATGATGCGGCTCAAACGCTGGCTCGGTAGCCCCGGGTCCAGCGGCAGATAACCCGCCCCCGCCTTGAAGCTGCCGATGATCATGCCAAGCAAATCAAGGTTGCGTTCAGCCAGCAACGCCACTGGTTGATCCAGCCCGACACCCGCCGCGATCAACCCATGGCCCAGACGGTTGGCGCGCTGGTTCAACTCGGCATAGCTGTGCTGTTGCTCCAGGCAGCTCGCGGCAATCCGTTGTGGGTGCCGAGCCACCTGCGCTTCAAACAACGCGACGTAACTTTGCTCCAGCGGGTAAGCGTGTTCACTCTGGTTGCAACCGTGGATCAGGAAGTCCTGCTCCTCGGCGCTCAGCAACGGCAAGTCCGCCATGTCGCCATGAAAACCGTCCACCAACGCCAGCAGCAAACGCTTGAACTCGCAGAGCATGCGCTCAACCGTGGACTCATCGAAATAACGCTGGTCGTAAGACAGGTGCAAGCCCAGGTCATCGCCCGGATAACACACTGCCGTCAGCGGGAAGTTAGTGTGGGTGCGGCCCGAATCCGAGGTCGCGTTGAGGCTCTGCGCACGGTCCAGCACCGAGACTTCCACCGGGGCGTTTTCGAACACGAACAGGCTGTCGAACAGCGGCTGGCCTTTGGGCAATTCGCTGTTTTCCTGGATCGTCACCAACGGCAGGTATTCGTACTCACGTAGTTGCATGTTGCTGTCGAGCAAACCGCTGAGCCACTGACGAACGCTGCAACGCTGATCGTCTTCCGGCATTTTTACCCGCAGCGCGATGCTGTTGATGAACAGCCCGACGGTGCGTTGCATCTGCGGCATCTCCACCGGTCGCCCGGCCACCGTGACCCCGAACAACACGTCGCGATCACCGCTCAAACGCCGCAGCACCAAGGCCCACGCCGCTTGGGCGAAGGTGTTGATGGTCAACTGATGCGCCTGGGCCAGTTCGCGCAACTGCGCGCCGTCCCGTGCATCGAGGCGTGTGTAGCGGTCGCCGACGATCATGCCACCGCTGTCGCCGGCGTGTTCACGCAGGAACGGCCGGTCACTCGGAATCGGCGTGGTGCGTTCGAAGCCTTGCAGGTTGGTTTTCCACCATTGCCGCGCTTCGGCCAGGCTCTGGCGTTGCAGCCAGCCGATGTAGTCGCGGTAGCGCGGCGGCACGCTCAACTGCGCCTCTCGACCTTCGCCGAGTGCGGTGTAGATGTCGAAGAAATCGTTCATCAGCAGCGAGCGGCACCAGGCGTCGATGAGGATGTGGTGGTTGCTCATCATGAACCAGTAACGCGCCGCACCGACGCGGATCAACCGCAGGTGGAACGGTGCCTGGTTGAGCAGATCGAAACCGGCCTCGCGCTCGCTTTTCAGCAGCGCCTGCAGCTTCGGTTCCTGCTCGGCCTCGCTCAAGGCGGTCCAGTCCAGGTACTCGATGGGTGTGCTGCCGGGCTTGTGGATAACCTGCAACATGTCTTCGCCGACGTTCCAGCAGAACGACGCGCGCAGGGCTTCGTGACGGGCGATCACCACTTGCCAGGCCTGGGTGAAACGCTGCGGATCCAGCTCGCTGTTGATGCGATAGCGGTCCTGCATGTAATAGAGACCGGTGCCCGGTTCCAGCAAGGTGTGCAGCAACATGCCTTCCTGCATCGGCGTCAACGGGTAGACGTCTTCGATCACGGCGGCCGGCACCGGCAGCGCATCGAGTTGCGTTTGCGTCAGCCGGGCCAGCGGGAAGTCCGACGGCGTAAGGCCCCCGGCATCGTCACTCAGGCAATGCTCGATCAGGCTGTGCAGCTCAGCGAGGTACGCAGCCGCCAGTTCGTTGATGGCGTGCGGGGCGTAGCGTTCGACGCTGAAGGTCCAGCGCAGTACCAGTTCACCGCCGTACACCTGACTGTCGACACTCAGCTCATTGGGCAGCGGCGCACGGGGATCGTGGGCTGCGCCGATGGCTTCGTCGAGCGGCAGGAACAACGCCTGCGCGCCGAAACTCTGGTCGAACTGACCGAGGTAGTTGAAGGTAATCGGCGCCACCGGCAACGCCGCCATGGCCTCACGGCACAGGTCGTCGGCGAGGTAACGCAACACGCCATAACCCAGGCCTTTGTGCGGCACGGCGCGCAGTTGTTCCTTGATCGCCTTGATCGACGCGCCCTGCCCGTTTTCCGGGGTCAGTCGCAGTGGATAAGCGCTGGTAAACCAGCCGACCGTGCGCGTCAGGTCGATCTCGTCGAACAGTGTTTCGCGACCATGGCCTTCCAGTTGAATCAGCGCTGATTCGTGCCCGCTCCAGCGGCACAGCACACGGGCCAATGCCGTCAACAGCAGGTCATTGACCTGGGTTCGGTATGCGCTCGGCGCTTGTTGCAGCAATTGCTGTGTGCGCTCGGCGTCGAGGCGCACGCTGACGGTTTGCCCATGGCGATTTTGTTGGCCGCCGTCGGGTCGATCACAGGGCAAACCGGCGCTCGGCCCGGCCAGTTGCGCCTGCCACCAGCCCAGTTCTTCGCGCAGGGATTCGCTGCCGGCATAAGCCTGCAGGCGTGCCGCCCAGTCCTTGAAGGCGCTGGTTTTCGCCGGCAACTTGACCGACTGCCGGGCGTCCAGTTGGCGATACACCGTCTGCACGTCGTCGAGCAGCACTCGCCAGGAAACGCCGTCCACCACCAAGTGATGGATCGCGATGAACAGCCGCTGCTGCCCCTCGGGACCGTCCACCAACAACGCACGCATCAGCGGCCCTTGCTGGAGGTCGAGACTGCGCTGGGCATCGGCGAACAACGTCGCGCATTTATCCATCGACGAAACCCGCACCTGCCACAGCACCGCCGCGTCGGACATCGGTTGGTGCTCAGCCTGCCACTGGCCGGCGACTTCCGTGAAGCGCAGGCGCAAGGCGTCGTGTTGCTCGATCACCGCCAACAACGCTTGCTCCAGGCGATGGGGTTCCAGCGTCACGGTCGGTTCCAGCAGCAACGCCTGGTTCCAGTGTTGACGCTGGGGAATGTCGGTGTCGAAGAACCAGTGCTGGATCGGCGTCAGGCGTGATTCACCCGTCAGCACACCTTGCTCGGCCGTGACCTGTTCGGTACGGGTCGCAACGGCGGCGAGGGTCTGCACGGTCTGGTGCTGGAACAGCTCGCGGGGGCTGAAGTGAATGCCCTGTTGCCGCGCACGGCTGACCACCTGGATCGACAGAATCGAGTCGCCGCCCAGCTCGAAGAAATTGTCGTTGAGGCCAACCTGCGCCACGTTCAGCACGTCGCACCAGATCTGCGCCAACGCCAGTTCCAGTTCGTTGCTCGGCGCCACGTACTGTTGACGGTTCAGCTCTGGGTCCGGCGCCGGCAGTGCGCGGCGGTCGAGCTTGCCATTGGCGGTCAGCGGCATGCTCGTCAGCAGGATCAGGTGCGTGGGCACCATGTAATCCGGCAGCTGCGATTTGAGATGATTTTTCAGGGCTTCACGCAGTTCGGTGTGTTGCGCTTCGTCCTGCTCCGCGACGTCAGTGACCACATAACCGACCAGCTGTTTGCCGCTCGGTGCGTCCAGCGCCAGCACCACCGTTTCGCGTACGGATTCATGTTCCAGCAACCGGGTTTCGATCTCGCCCAGCTCGATGCGGAAACCGCGAATCTTCACCTGATGGTCGATGCGGCCGAGGTATTCCACCAGGCCATCGGCGCGCTGCCGCACCAGGTCGCCGGTGCGGTACAGACGCCCGCCATGGGCGGCAAACGGATCGGCGACAAACTTTTCGGCGGTCATGCCCGGACGCTGGTGATAACCCTGCGCCAGACCGGCACCACCGACATACAACTCGCCCGTCGCGCCCTGCGGCACCAGCGCCAGATCGGCGTCGAGGATGTACGCCACGCGCGCACCGATTACGCTGCCAATCGGCACGCTGCCCAGGCCTTCTTCAAGCTGTTGCGGCGCCAGACTGGCCAGCGGCATGACCACGGTTTCGGTCGGGCCGTAGGCGTTGAAAAACAGGCTCGGCGTGAACGCGGCACGAATCCGCGCCAAGTGCTCACCGGTCAACGCTTCGCCGCCAGTGATGCACATGCGCACCGGCAAAGTCTCGCCCTGGGTCGCCAGCCACTGCGCCAACTGGCTGCCGTAGCTCGGGGTGAATCCGAGGATGTTGATGGCATGACGACGGATCAGTCCGCAGATTTCTTCCGCGTCCCATTGGCCTTGGGCACGCAGCACCACGTGGGCGCCGCTCAACAGCGGCACCAGCAAACGTTCGGTGGCGGCGTCGAAGTTGATCGAATAGAAATGCAGCTCGCAATCGTCGGGGCGCATGGCAAAGCGTCGGATCACGGCTTGGCAATGCATGGCGATTTCACCGTGGGACACGACCACGCCTTTGGGTTTGCCGGTGGAGCCCGAGGTGTAGATCAGGTACGCCTGATGTTGCGGCAGGTTGATAAACGGCAGCTCGCTGGTCGGGTAACCAGCCAGTTCGGCGGCGTCTTCTTCGAGGCAGCAGCGAGCGACGGTGGCCGGCAGTTCACCCAGCGCGTCGAACATCGCCGCATCGCTGAGCAGCAAACCAATACCGCTGTCCTCGATCATGTAATGCAGGCGGTCCAGCGGGTATTCCGGGTCCAGCGGCACGTAAGCGCCACCGGCCTTGAGGATCGCCAACAGGCCGATGACCATTTCCAGCGAACGCTCAAGCGCCAGGCCGACGCGAACCTGCGGGCCCACGCCGCGCTCGCGGAGCATCCAGGCCAGTTGGTTAGCGCGGCGGTCGAGTTCGACATAACTCAGGGTTTGGCCGGCGAAGGTCAGGGCCGGCGCATCATTGCGCGTCAGTGCCTGCTCGCGGAACAGGTGATGAATGCACTGGTCGAGCCGGTGCTCGCCCGGCTCGACGCCAAGGCTATCGAGCAGCTGTTGTTGTTCCGTGGCGGCCAGCAACGGCAGCTCACTGAGGCGTTGCTGCGGGTCGGCGAGCAGGGCTTCCAGCAGATTGCGCCAATGCCCGGCCATGCGCGCAATGCGCGGTTCGTCGAACAGATCCGTGCTATAGGTCAGGCAGCAACCCAGGCGATGATCGAGGTCGGTGACTTCAAGGTTGAGGTCAAACTTGGTCGCGCGGGCATCGTTGGCCAGATACTCGACAGTCATGCCGGCGAGCATGCGGCTCTGCTGGAATTCCCAGCGCTGCACGTTGCACATCACCTGGAACAGCGGGTTGTACGCGGCGCTGCGCGGTGGCTGCAAGGCTTCCACCAGGTGATCGAACGGCAGGTCCTGATGGGACTGGCCTTCAATCACGGTGTGGCGAACCTGCTCGAACAATTCACCGACGGACATCTGCCCGTCGAGCTGGCAACGCAACACCTGGGTGTTGAGGAACGCACCGATCAGCCCTTCGCTTTCCGGGCGAATGCGGTTGGCCACCGGCGCGCCGATGCGCAGGTCGGTCTGGCCGCTGTAGCGGTAAAGCAGCACGGCGAGTGCAGCGGTCATGGTCATGAACAGGGTCTGACCGTGTTGCGCATTGAAGGCGCGAACCCGTGCCGCGAGGTCGTCGCTCAGGTCAAAACGGTACAGCTCGCCCTGATGGCTCTGCACCGGTGGACGCGGACGGTCCGCCGGCAATTCAAGCAGGGGATGTTCGCGGCCCAGTTGCGCGGTCCAGTAATCGAGTTGGCGCTGACGTTCACCGGACTCCAGCCACTGACGCTGCCACACGCTGTAATCCAGATACTGAACCGGCAACGGCGCCAGTGGCGATTCACGGTCGTCGACGAAGGCTTCGTACAACGCGCTCAGTTCACGGGCGAAGATGTCCATCGCCCAGCCTTCGGTGACGATGTGGTGCAGGGTCAGCACCAGGTAATGTTCCTGCTCGGCGGTCTTGACCAGACAGGCGCGCAGCAGCGGGCCGGTTTCCAGGTCGAAAGGCTGGTGCGCTTCGTCGTCGGCCAGTTGCTGCACGCGCCGTTCGCGGTGATCGGCGTCCAGCGCCGAGAAATCTTTCCAGTCCATGCGCATCCCGGTTTCCGGATGCACCTGTTGCTGCGCCACGCCATCAACGCTCGGGAACGTGGTGCGCAGGGTTTCGTGGCGCATGATCAGCGCTTGCAACGCCGCCTCGAAACGCCCGACATCGAGCCCCCCGCGCAGCCGCGCCATGCCGCCGACGTTGTAGGCCGGGCTGTCCGGCTCCATCTGCCAGAGGAACCACATGCGCTGTTGGGAATAGGACAGCGGCACCGGTTGGCTGCGGTCGACCTTCTCGATGGGTGGTTGCCGGTTGGTATTGCCGCTGGCCTGTATCCGTTGCACCTGTTCGGCGAACGCGCCCAGCTCACTGTTTTCGAACAGCGTGCGCAAAGGCAATTCGACGTCACAGACCTGACGGGTGCGGGAGATAATCTGCGTCGCCAGCAGCGAATGACCGCCGAGGGCGAAGAAGTCATCGCGCAAGCCGATCTGCTTCAAGCCCAGCACTTCTCGCCAGATCCCGGCGATGTGCCGTTCCAGCTCGGTGACCGGCTCGATGTGTTCGCGCACTTGCCATTGCGGCTCGGGCAAGGCACGACGGTCGAGTTTTCCGCTCGGGCTCAGGGGCATTTGCTCCAGGCGCATCAACTGCGCCGGCACCATGTATTCCGGCAGCTCGGCCGTCAAAGCGGTTTTCAGGCGGGCGCTTTGAGCATCTTCGGTTTCGCTGGTTTGCGTAGCCACGTAGTAACCGATCAACTGCCCGCCGGCCGCCGTATCGCGCACCCGCACCACGGCTTGCGCGACGCCTTCCTGGGCCAACAAGCGTGCCTCGATTTCTTCTGGCTCGACACGGAAGCCACGCAGCTTGACCTGCTGATCGAGCCGGCCGAGGTACTCGATAACACCCTCGGCGGTCCAGCGTGCGCGGTCGCCCGTGCGGTACAAACGAGCGCCCTGCTCGCCCATCGGGTCGACGACAAAACGCTCGGCGGTCAGGCCCGGACGACCCAAATAGCCTCGGGCCAAACCGACCCCGCTGATGCACAACTCGCCCGGCACACCGGCCGGCACCGGGTTGAGATCGCTGTCGAGCACCCGGCAAATGACGTTGCCCAACGGCCGACCAATCGGCGAACGCTCGCCATCGGCCAGGGCGCACTGCCAATGGGTGACGTTGATTGCGGTTTCGGTGGGGCCATAACGGTTGTGCAGTTGCACCGCGGGCAGTTGCTCCAGCACGCGGTTGCGCAGCTCGGCCGGCAGCGCTTCGCCGCCGGAGAACAGCCGACGCAGGCGGGTGCATTCGGCGCTGAGCGGTTCGTCGATGAACAGCGCCAGCAGCGGCGGCACAAAGTGCAGCGTGGTCACGCCGAACTGCTGAACCAGTTGGGCGATGCGATGCGGGTCGCGGTGTTCGCCGGGGCCGGCGATCAGCAAGCGGCTGCCGGTGATCAGCGGCCAGAAGCACTCCCACACCGACACGTCGAAACTGATCGGTGCCTTTTGCATCAGCACGTCGGTTTCGTCCAACCGATAAGTCGACTGCATCCATTGCAGGCGTTCGGCGAGCGCGGCGTGGGTGTTGCCGACGCCCTTCGGCTGGCCGGTGGAGCCCGAGGTGTAAATCACGTAAGCGAGGTTGTCGCCGTGCAGGTGCAAGCCCGGAGCATGGCTCGGCCAGTTCTCCAGGTGCAGCGCATCCATGGCGATCACGCAGACGCCCTCGGTGGCCGGCAGTCGGTCCAGCATTTGGGTCTGGGTCAGCAGCAATTCCACGCCGCTGTCGTTGAGCATGTACGCCAGGCGCTCGGCCGGGTAATCCGGGTCCAGCGGCACGTAGGCGCCGCCGGCCTTGATGATCGCCAGCAGGCCGATCAACAGTTGCGGCGAACGCTCGGCGGCGATGCCCACGCACACATCCGGGCCCACGCCTTTGTCGCGCAAGTAATGCGCGAGGCGGTTGGCCTGGGTGTGCAGTTCGGCGAAGTCGAGGCTGCCGCTGTCCCAAAGCAACGCGGTGCGTTCTGGGGTCAGGCGTGCTTGCTCGTTCAGCCGTTCCGGCAGCCATTGGCTGGCCATCGGGCACGGCGCGACGTTCCAGTTTGCGTGCTGATCCTGTTCGCTAGGCGTGAGCAATTGCACGTCGCCAATCGCGATTTTTGGCTGCTCGCAGACGGCGCGCAACAGAGCGCTATAGTGCTCGGCCAGACGCTCGATGGTGGTCGCGTCGAACAGCTCGCTGGCGTAGTCGAAGGACAGGCTCAGGCGCCCGTTACGATCCTCTTCGCTGTGCAATTGCAGGTCGAACTTGGCTTCGCGGCTGTGCCACGGCAGTTCTTGCGCGAGCAATCCTGGCAGACGACGCAACGCGCTCAGGTCCCGTTGCTGATGGTTGAACATGACCTGAAACAAGCCTTGCTCGCGGGCCTGGGGGAAAGCTTCGAGCAATTGTTCGAACGGCAGATCCTGATTAGCTTGCGCCTCTAGCGCCGCTTGACGGGTTTGCGCCAGCAGCTCGACGAACGACAACCGCGAATCCACCTCGGCGCGCAGCACCTGAGTGTTGATGAAGAAGCCGATCAGCCCTTGGGTTTCCAGGCGCGGACGGTTGGCGTTGGGCACGCCGATGCGGATATCACGTTGGCCGCTGTAGCGGTGCAGCAGACTCTGGAACGCGCTGAGCAACAGCATGAACGAGGTGGAATCGTGTGCCTGGGCGGTCTGGCGAATGGCATCGCTCAGGCTCGCGCCCAGCTTCACGGTATGGCGCGCGGCGCGGAGGGTGTGCTGCGCCGAACGCGGGTGGTCCGTGGCCAGGTTGAGGGTCGGGTGCTCATCGCCCAACTTCGCTTTCCAGTAGGCCAACTGACGTTCGCCCTCCCCTTGCGCCAGCCATTGACGCTGCCAGCTGCCGTAGTCGGCGTATTGAATCGGCAACGCGGCCAGCGGGGCATTTTGCCCTTGGGATGCGGCGGCATACAGTCGCGTGAATTCGTCGATCAGCACGTTCAGCGACCAGCCGTCCGCGATGATGTGGTGCATCGTCACCAGCAGTTGGTGATCCTCATCATCAAAACGCACCAGCGTGACCCACAGCAGCGGGCCCTTCTCCAGGTCGAACTGGGTGCGCGCTTCGTCCTCTCGGATTTGCTGCGCCCGCGCTTCACGCTCGTGGGTTGGCAGGTCGCTGATGTCGATCAGTTGCAGGTTGAACTCACCCGCAGCATCGACTTGCTGCAGCGCCACGCCGTCACGTTCGAAGAACCGCGTGCGCAGGGATTCGTGGCGTTCGATCAATTGCTGGAAGCTCACGCGCAAGGCGTCTGCATCCAGTGCGCCGCGCAAGCGCAAGGCCCCGGGAATCGTGTAGGCGCTGCTCTGCGGGTCGAGTTGCCAGGTGATCCACAAACGGTTTTGTGCCAGGGATTGCGGCATGGCTTCGGTGCGCGAAAGCGTGGTGATTGCGCCTTGGGCGAGGCCGCCGTCCTGTTGTTGCAGGGCCACGGCATTGGCGAACGCTGCGAGGGTCGGTGCGTCGAACAGTTGGCGCAGGTTGAGTTCCAGACCGAGTTCTTCACGCAGCCGCGCGACCACTTGAGTGGCGGCGATAGAGTTGCCGCCGAGCAGGAAGAAATGGTCGTCGGCGTTGACCTGTTTGACCTGTAGTTGCTCGGACCAGATCTGGCCGATCAGGGTTTGCAGTTCAGATCCCGATTCGGCGGGTTCCTCGCTGTCAGTTGCTGCCGATGGGAACACCGCGTAACTGTCGAGGCTGCCCTCCGCCAAGCGAATGCGGCAGGCCGAACGTTGCAACTTGCCGCTGGACGTCTTGGGCAGCGCGCCCGGATTGAGCAGCACCACCACGCTCGGTGCTTCCTGATACGCCTCGGCCACGGCTTGGCGAATGGCCTTGATCAACGCTTCGGGCGGCAAGATTTTTTGCACGCTGCGGCTGATTTCCGCCGCGATACCGATGCCTTCCTGCCCGTCGACATTGACGGCGAATGCGGCGACGCGACCTTTGCGCACCACCTCCACTTCGCGCTCGATGGTCTGCTCGATGTCCTGTGGATAAAGGTTGTGACCGCGCACGATCAGCAGGTCTTTCAGGCGACCGGTGATGAACAATTCACCGTCGCGCATAAAGCCCAGGTCGCCGGTGCGCAGCCAGGTTTTGCCGTTGTGCTGGACGAACGTCTTGGCGCTGGCCTCGGGGTTGCGCCAGTAGCCGTGGGCGATACTCGGCCCAGTGGCCCAGACTTCGCCGACCGCGTTATCCGGCAATTCGTTGAGCGCCTGTGGGTCGACAATCAGCACCGCGTGATCGGGCTGACTGACGCCGCAACTCATGATCGCGCTGCCCTCGCCCGGCTCGGCACGGTTTTGCGCCAGGGCCTGATCGTTCACCCGCAGGTTGCCAATCCCCTGCCCGCGAGCGCTGCCGGCCACAAACAGCGTGGCTTCGGCCAGGCCGTAAGACGCCATGAAACTGTCCGGGGTAAAACCGCACGCCGCGAACTTCTCGGCGAAGCGCTCCAGCGTGTCGAGGCGAATCGGTTCGGACCCGGAATACGCCACCCGCCAACCGCTCAGGTCGAGGCGTTCCAGCGCCGATTCACTGACCCGCTCGCTGCACAACCGATAGGCAAAATCCGGCCCGCCGCTGATGGTGCCGCCGTACTCGCTGATCGCTTCCAGCCAGCGCAACGGCCGACCGAGGAAGTAAGCCGGCGACATCAACACACACGGCACGCCGCTGAAAATCGGCTGCAACAGACCGCCGATCAAACCCATGTCGTGGTACAGCGGCAGCCAACTGACAATCACGTCGTCAGGGTTCAGATCGATGCCGAAGCCGTGGCGAATCAGCAGCTCGTTAGCCACCAGATTGCCATGGCTGACTTGCACGCCTTTGGGCAGCGCCGTGGAACCGGAGGTGTATTGCAGGAACGCGATGTGATCGTGCTGCAGATCCGGCGCAACCCAACGTTCGGCGTGCGCACTGTCGAGCGTATCGACACACAACAACGGCGGCGCGCCTTCGATGTGCAGCAACGCGTCGCCCAGGCTGGCGCTGGTCAACAACAGACTCGGCTCCGCATCACCGATGATCGACAACAAACGCTCCTGGTGATGACGCTTGCTCGACTCCGGCGGATAGGCCGGCACCGCGATCACGCCCGCATACAGGCAGCCGAAAAAGGCCGCGACGTAATCCGGGCCGCTGGGGAACAGCAACACCGCACGATCGCCAAACCCTGCCTGCGCCTGCAGCGCGCCGGCGATGATTCGAGCGCGCTGATCCAGCTCGCGATAACTGAGCACCACAGCCTGATCCGGGGTTTCGGCGAGAAAACGCAAGGCCACCCGATCCGGCGTCAGGGCCGCGCGGCGCTGAAGGGCTTGGACCAGTGTGCTGGGGAGTTCGAACGCGTCGGTCATGAGGTTTCCTGCCTGAATTCGGCCTGGTAAGAGCGCGCCTGCTCGCGAAAATCCGCAGAACGCTGCGGGGTGTCAGGTGCCCATCGTCATCGTTGACGACCATCGCGAGCGAGCTCGCTCCTACGGGGTGATGAGGGTTGCGCTGGGCAATTTCTACCTTTGAGAACGGATGGGGTCTGCAAATAATTAGTCGCCAGATGCGATCGCCAACGGGGCCAAGAGGGTCAGCGTGTCGCAGTTCTCACTCTGCACTTTTCATGCGAATTAGTTCTTTATCTCATTTGACAATCATTATCATTAAGCATAATTTGTCGCTCGATGTGTAGGACGGCCCCGGTCTTCAGGCCCTCCCACCAACCTATTGGCAGCAGGGTGATTTCCATGACGGAACAAGTGTCCACAAGCAGGTGCGATTCACCGCTACTTCAAGCCTTCGTCGACAACCGACTGATACTGGTCAAAATCGCAGCCCGCATCACCGGCTGCCGCTCGCGCGCAGAAGACGTGGTGCAAGACGCCTTCTTCCGCCTGCAATCGGCGCCGCAGATCACCTCCTCCTTCAAGGCTCAACTCAGCTACCTGTTCCAGATCGTGCGCAACCTGGCCATCGACCACTACCGCAAACAGGCGCTGGAACAGAAATACTCAGGGCCGGAAGAAGAAGGCCTGAACGTGGTGATCCAGGGCGCCTCCCCGGAAACCTCCCACATCAACTTTTCGACACTCGAACACATCGCCGACGCGCTGACCGAACTGCCGAGCCGTACGCGTTATGCGTTTGAGATGTACCGGTTGCATGGCGTGCCGCAGAAGGACATCGCCAAGGAACTGGGCGTGTCGCCGACGTTGGTGAACTTCATGATTCGGGATGCGCTGGTGCATTGCCGGAAAGTGTCGGGGAATCGCGGGGATACGTTTGCGAAGCGGTGATTGAGGGGTTGGCGGGATGTGGAGAGCAAAAAAGGGCGCCTTGATGGGCGCCCTTTTTCGTTTTGGCTTGGTTGGATTGCTGCGAATCAGTCGTCGTGCAGCAAGCCGGAGCTGTATTGGTTGAAGCTGTTGCCGAGCGCACTGCCGTGGAAATTCATCGTGTTGGGGGTGTTGTTGTGGCTTGGGGTGAAGCCGGCAGAGGGCAGGCATTCTTCGGAGTCACAGCTGGAATGGGTGCTCGCCCCCGAACAGGCGCTCAACAGCAAAGCACCGGTGATGAGGGCTACTTTGAATAGGTTTGAGGTCACTTTTCGGGTTCCTGTGGTGGGGGGGCGTTGGGCTGGAGTTGTGTGTTTATCGTAGGCTGTTGAGCTGGCGCCCATTATGAAACTTTGGTCAGTGACAGGGTTTGTTCAGGTGCGGTGGTGTTTCGAATAAAAAGGACGGCTCCCTGGATCAGTTAAAAAACTCAGCAACAACACAGCCCCTGTAGCAGCTGGCGAAGCCTGCGTTCGGCTGCGCAGCAGTCGTAAAATCAGAAAATGCGGTCCGTCAGATTCACCGCGCACTCAGGGTTTACGACTGCTGCGCAGCCGAACGCAGGCTTCGCCAGCTGCTACGGATCGCGTGATGGCTTGACTGATTTATCACCGCTGAATGACCTCCACGCTCTTGCCGCTGATTTGGCAGCGATAAGGGGTTATCTGGTCGAAACGCTGACCTCGTTCGATGACATACGATCCATAAGCCCCGCCTACCTTATAGCCGTGGAACGAAGTCAGATATCCGAGCCAGATACACACTCCACTTGAGCTCTCACCCCAAACAACCGATCCGCGATCTCCCGGCCTCGCTCCAGCCCTCCCGCCGTCAACCAAATCGATTTGTTCCTGTTCACCGGATCGGTGATAAACCCCTGCTCATGCAATCGGTTCATGACCTCAAAATCGAACCCTTTCCAAGCATTGCCGTTATCAAAACTGAAGGTCGTCAACAGGGCCAGCACGGCGTCTTCAATCAGTTTGTCGTCGTACTCCATGATCGTTGCTCCGCTCGTGTTCTTTAAGCTCACTGTAAACATTAGCAGCCATCGAGATTGAGAGTCCGCATCCAGCGCAGTGGTGCTTCGTAAACTCCAACCGAGGAAGCGGTCAGTAAGCGCTCGGATGCACGCTCAATCACGCATAGAACTCTAGGTCGTTGGCTTTGGAGGCCTCGATCAAGCTTCAAAGTTGGGCGTTAACTGCTGCACTTTTGGGTCCAAAAAAATGGCCGAAAAAGGACACAGAAAATAAATCAATCTGCCCCCTTTTCCCTGCGCCCCTTTTTCTCCGCCCCCTTTTCCCTACCTTTTCCTGGACGATACATTCCTAGACAGTTCGTGTTCGCCATTTCGCAGCGCACTAGCCGATGTATGAAAATCGGTCATTAATTTTTTATGTCACATCAGAAAACTAATGAGCTCTTGACAAATCTCATATTTTCGATGAAAACCCCGTATCTAAAATCATGTTTAAAAGGACTGAATGTGGCAGGCACGCATAAAATCACCCCCACCAACCCGCGGCTTTCATCACTGCTAACCGACGTAGCTCGCGGCAATATAAAAATCCCAGTATTTCAACGAGAGTATGTGTGGACTGACGAGCAAATAATGAGCTTGTTAGATTCTATCTACCGAGGATACCCTGTTGGCTCCCTGCTGCTTTGGTCTACTAAGGAAAAGTTAAATCACGAACGCGATGTAGGCGGCTTCGAGCTACCGAAAACCCCAGAAGACTATCCTGTCAACTACGTTTTGGATGGCCAACAAAGACTGACCACCCTATACGGAGTGTTTAACTCCGACTCCAACACCAAAGACTCTGAGCTTGCTGCACGATTTAATGTTTCGTTCGTGCCAAGCACTGGAGAGTTCGTTCATAGCTCGATGGCTCCAACGGACTCAATCAACCTCCGCACTATTTTAGACACAACAAAACTCCTACCAGAATTAAGTCGTTTTCCGGATGACGAAAAAAATGTCATCGCCGAACTTACAGAACGATTCAAAGATTATGAGTTCCCTGTTGTAACTATTAAAGATCGCAGCAACCAAGAAGTATGTAGGGTTTTCCAAAGAATTAACTCTTCGGGAACCAGCCTTAGCACTCTCGAACTCCTCGCCGCTTGGACGTGGTCCGAGCAGTTTGACCTTCGTAACGAAATCGAACAATTGCTTGATAGTTTGGCAGACAAAGGGTACGAGCAAATTGAAGAAGCTCTACTTATGCGATGCTTAGCGTCAATCACGTTAAATAGAATTGACTCCGACGAACTCGTCGATGTGCCCCCTGATCAGCTCATCGAAGGGATGTCTAAGCTTAAGCAGGCTATGTATTCCTGCATCGATTTTCTTGAAAAACAGTTGCACATTAAGAACTTCGTATTTATCCCTTTCCCGATTATGTTAGTGCCACTGGTTTCTTTTTATTCCAAAAACCTGAAGCCTAGCGCAGCACAGTTAACCGGGTTAAAAAAGTGGTTTGGCACTGTGCTTTTTCCCAACGATACAAAGCTGGTACAAACTCGTATGTAATGATCGACATTGTAAAGATGCATGCACTTGCATCAGGGGAGCCTGCGTTCGACACGCTTGATACAAGTGTTGATACGGGACTCTTCAAAAAAACATGGCGCATTAACTCAACAGCTGCGAAAGCCGCTATTTGCCTATTGGCACAGTGTCAACCGAAAAGCTTTTTGACAGGTGCTAACATCGACTTAGGTGAAGCTTTAGCCTCCTATAACTCCCGAGAATTTCACCATATTTACCCCAAGTCATACCTGAACTCCTTGGGAATTCCTTTTCACGAGTCGAACGTTATAGCAAATATATGCTTGCTAAACTCAGTAGATAATCGGCAGATCTCCGACGCAAACCCTTTCGATTATTTCCAGAGAATCGACGAAAAAATTAAAACGTCTGTTTTTACAGCGTCGCTCATTCCCCCAGATTTCCACGATGGTTCAAAACTGTATGTTGACTTTATCAACGCAAGAGCTAGCAATTTAGCTTCGGTCGCATCCTTGCTTATTGCGGTTGGTGATTACAACCGTACATAGTAAAATTCTGAAAATCACCTTCCAACCTGAAAGCTCTATGTAGTAGGGCTTTCAGCCAAGTTTCGAAAAAATTGGGCTGGGGAAATCGAAAAAAAATGCGAAAAAAAAAATGGGGCAGATTTATTTTCCACATAGCGACGCTCTCTAGTCCTCCAGAAATAGACCTGCCCCTTTCCTATTCCTCTAAAAATAAATCGGTCTCCTTTCCTACATGCTATCAAGGGTGAAGGAGATCCATTCTCCCCCCCCCCTGAATTGCACTACATACGTCGCCAACCTCCTTTAGGCCAAATTTATATGCGAATTTTCATCAAACATCGGGACAGCCTACGGAAATTTTTGGTTCTCGAATCAGTTGATCGAGATGGATCTCTAATTTTAGTATTACGGCGAGATGGAGATACCACTTCATGCAACTCATGGAGCACAGACCCGAAAAGACAGGAACCACAACTCATTCACTTTGAGAAACCACGCCCTAAAAACAAGAAAATAACGATTCACCAATCGGGGCGAGTAAACTACCACGACACTGGTAAAAAAATTTTCATCGAGCCTTTAACTCAAACCACCCAGGATTTTTGTATTTGTAGATATCGCGCGCCTGCACTTTCTCGGCTGGATTCGTTTACCGAAGAATTAGGTAAAGAAGATGCCATATTTGACCTATCCGATTTTGGCGATGGGCCAGTATGCTTTTCAATCGTCATAGGCCCAAAGACCCTAGTCCTACCTGGCAGGTTGATGAAACTCGCTTACGAGGCAGAGGGATACTCGATAAACATTTTAGCCGATGAAACACCCTCAGTAGTTCCTGCTGGCTTTGAAGATAATTTCATAACACTGACGCCTGAACAAGGCCCTTTCCTTGACCAACAGATGGCAGAAGATCAGGCCATGATCTCCTACCATCAGGCCATCACCGGCTCTACCGACGCGATCCTTTATCAGCCAAATGGTGAAGGAGTAATTCGAATGATATTTACCGTACCGATGAGGACTGCTCCCCAGTTCATAATTGAACTTGTTGACCCGACGCTCCACGTTTCGGATCAAGACGTAACAAGGGACGGCAGATCCGAGAATGTCATGCTGAAATTCAAGGTACGGAACAAACTCACGGGGCAGGTAATTCGACAGCCGGTGGATGTGAAGTCAATCGAACTCCACGCGGAATTTTAACGGCGACACTACGCTCCGCCCAAGGCTCGCAAAAATTTGTAAATTTTTTCTCCTAACCAGAACTGGGCATCATTTCGTTATCAGTTTCCCAAGCTGATAACGAGGGTTCGATCCCCTTCACTCGCTCCACTACTTTCTAGGGGTTCCAGACATGTCAGTTTGAGTCTTAGCGAATAAAGGGGACAGATGTATTTTTCAACAATGAGCCATCCTCCTTCCCATCTCTTTCGAAACCTACCATTTTCCCGATGCTCCCCTTGAATAAAGCACTTTACTAGACGCCCCTTCTATGGGTTGCAGCTGACTTACTGCTAGTGAAATTTAACGGAGTCTAATTTGAAAATAGTTAAATCTACACGCTTTTTTGATGTCGACCACGATATTGGATATGACTATCGCGGGTACAAATACGAGATACAGAACGAAGAGGATGTGTTTTTGATCAGGCTATACGATGACGAGCCCGGACAGGCAACGATAGTGCACCCGACTACAATGTCTGCAAACCGCAGCCTTAGAGAGCTTGTTGACTTCTTACAATCCGAGTTAGGAGCGTCCAGAATTTCTCTCTACAAGGGTGACTTGGGAAGTTACGCCGAGATCGATCTGGGTAACCTGAAATTTTCATCCACCTGAAGTCGACGGCGAGATAATGATACAGCGGGCTTGCCTCCAGTCGGAATGGGGCAAGCCGGAAAAATTGGAAAATAGGCAGATCCCCGACTATTTAGTTTTGGACCCCTTTAATTTTTTCTAAACGCATCGCGTTGCCTTGCCCGACTTGCGTAACACTTTCAGTTTCTATGGTCTGCACAACGCGACCTGTTTCGTCCTTGGTAACCTGAACGGACTTCGTGTAAGTCCCTTGTACGCAGCCGCTCATTGGCAGCACTAATGCACACAAGATCAGACCGAAAATACGATTCATCAACATTCCTTATTTATCTTAAGTGGTTTTTCGCGCGGAAAATTACCATCGTCCAGCACCACTGACCAGCATTACCCTTTGCAGATGGACACATCTCCACTAATTATTAGCCTCGCCGAAGAGAAAAGGCAGAGCACGTCGTCCATTAAACATCGTCCGAGGCTGCTTGTTTAAGCACCCTCAAAAACGCCTCCTTAAGGCTACAAAACCTTGCGCCGTTGCCTACGCGTACGCCAGAATCCGCCGGCTTGTGCGCCTTAGGCCCCACCGGTAACTTGATCCTCGTCACTGCCTATCAGTGATCGGGTTTAGCAGCCCGTGGTTTTTCTAGTGAAGAGCACAAGCTCTATCAGTCAGGCATTCCCATGTCTGCACTCGATGGTGGCTGTGCGCAGGGCGCCTTCGGGCGCGCCGGCTTGCTAGATCCCCGGTCTGCTAACCTGCGTACAGCTGCCTCCCTTTCGTTTAGCAGCAAAAGAGAGGCGCTCCATAAAAGGATCTAGTTAATGATAAAGCCTTCACCCAACCCACCAGACACCGACCCGGTCTCCCCATACGCCCCCGACTCAACAAAACTCAACGAAGCCGCCGAACGCGCCCTCGATTACCACTTCCCCTCAACCGCCGACATCAAAGCAAAACCCCGCACCCCTAGCACCCTGTTCACCGTAGACCCAGCTGTTACCACTGAAACCCTGATGGTTTACCTGGTCGAAACCCTCGCCTCGGTCGACGTCATGGTCCATCACTTGGTGGACCTCCTGGATGGTGGTTCACGCAATGCCCTACTGGGCATTTCCAACAGCATCATGCTCGCGGAGATCACAGCTAACCGGGTGCTGGATCAGATCGATCCGCCTCAGTAACGCTGATTCGTTCTGACGAGAGGGGGTTGTCCATCCGGACAGTTGCGAAATTGCCGCATCGCTGGGAATGACACTCGACGCCCCCCCTTCCCTCACCACCGCTAATCATCACTTATCTGTCCTATATCCCATGAGATTTGTCTCAGCCCCAACCAAAGACAAAAAACAATTCTGTTTCTTTACCCGTATTTCAATAACTGTTGAAACGTTTGGCTAGACAAAGCCATGCACAGCAATGTCAAATTGATGGCCAGTGCAGGTAGCCGAGTATCCACCCTCCTACGCAGCGGAAAAAACTAGAGCGCGCACAATGGCAAACAGATATGTCTCCGTCACGGCACTTAATCGTTTACGAGAAGCCTTCACCCTTTTACTGATGCAGAAAATTTAAACCAACATAACTCTGAGGAAACATCGCATGAGTACGCAGGACACTGAAGTTTCTACTTACCCCGCAGGCTCCGTCCAAGGGCTTTGTTCCTCTGGAGCAACATGCTTCGCACTCTGTATCGCAGTCCTAGGGGCTTGGGGGTTTCACAATGTAAATACACCTTGGGAAAGCCACGATCTCTGGGTTCTGACCCCATTACTCGCCGCTGCGTTCGGCTTTGCGCTCACCCCATATTTAGCGACCAGACGCATTAATTTGCCGGAGTGTTCTGCGCGAGGTACGTATCTAGGGGCCGTTGTTCTGATTATGTTCGCTATTGGCGCCGCAATCGTTCAGGCATGGCCCAAAGCATAAAGTTCTCCAGCAGAAACCGTTCAATGCTTCTTGCCCCCAGCAACGGCTCACGGAACGGTTTTCGCAAATTTTAAACCACAGGGAGGGCGTATTTTTTAGAAAGTAAAGAAGTCAGGCCATAGAGATAAATAACTTAATTTTTTCCCGTACCCTTCCCCTGTCACTGGCAGTTTAAGCAGCTCTGAACTACCGTTAGGTCAGCAGATTGACCCAGACTTGTTAATGGCTTAGTTCTCAGCATTCACCGAGTTTTGCAGCACTAGCGTTTATCCGGCTTAAACCGAATCTCTTAGTGCTAAAACTTTGAAGATCACCTAGAAGAAGCATCAGGGGACGCTTTATGAAAATTGCATTCACCGCTTTGACCGTAACGGCATCAATTTTAATTTCAGGGTGTGCCGGCCTGGACTTCGGGGAACAAGGGCTTTCCTATTACGAGCCTAAACCATATCTATTTGTTTCTATTGGGAAAGACTGCGTATCGACAGCAACAGTCGTATCCCTACCCGGAGAAAAAAGGGCGCTCAAGTTCAAGAGCGGATACGGTTCTTCTGACCTTTCAGTCACACTCGCAAATGGGATCCTGACAAACGCTGGTCAGAAGACTGACACTAAAATACCTGAAACTATTACTGCAGTTGCAAGCCTTGGTACCGCTTTGGCATCCCTATCTGCAGACAAAAGCTCCAGGCAATTGGTGTGCGTACCAACGGCGACGCTGTACCCAATAATGAATGGTGTACCTGAACTGTCCAAGCCATCTGCGTTTCCTGTAGAAAGCAAACTCATCGATATGGGTATCGCAAAGTAAAGCATTGTGGCTTAACGCTTCGTTACAGAAGCGGGCTGATCTCAATCGCTCGATGCCACTAGCCGCAGCAACTGACCTGCAAAAGGGACAGCAAAGGAGACGGATGGCCAAAGGGGACAGATTTGTAAGGGAGAACATCGCTTCAGGGAAATAATGCTACTCCTTCCTCCGCGCCCTTCCCCACATTTCATAGCCCCGGTCAGTATGAGAGCTTTATCGAACAAAGCTTCTTGACCATACCAAAACTGACAGCTATATCTTTATTAACCTTCTCGAACCTTCTGACTAAATGACCCATTTTATGGACGGTTAGAATGAGACTGCCAAAATTCCATTACACACGAAAAAACATGGGACCACTACTTCTATTGAGCTTTATTTTAACCCTGGAAAGTTGTGCGGGCTGGGCGGCAATTTGGAGAGGAGAGATAAGCGCCGAAAGTTTCAAACTAAAACAGGATGATGTAGGCGTCGCCCCCGGCCTCTACTCTACTGGTTGCAGCTCACTCTGCCTACAGGGGACTACGGGACAGGATTGTCTAAAGGAAACCAAAAACAGAACGACAGAGTGCGAGAACTCCAAAGATGAACAACATTAAAATATTTAAACTATTGCCTCTCGACAAGAGGTTATTTTTAACTGTAACACTGGCAGTTACCGGATGTGTAGTAGCCGGTGTAGAAAAAAGAGACGTGGGCGGAATTTTTGGAACAGGAACATTGAGCTCTTGCAGTGCTAATTGTGTAACGACAGCTGAAGGTTGGAGGGACTGTTCAGGCTTAAGCACCGAAATGATTCGCGCTTGCGAGTCAACACCACCGAAGAAAACTGAGAAGAAAGGTGCGGTGATCGTGGCAGATCCTCAATAAGTCACCACGAGCGGTCATTGCTAGTCAGTATTTCTTGGGATGGTGCAAAGCCATTTTTCGCGGCTTGGGTATACCATTGCCAAGAAGCGGCTTCATTCTTTTCCGTGCCGTTGCCGTCTTGATACATAACGGCAAGGTTATGCTGGGCTTCTCGAACGCCTCGCTCCGCCGAGAGTTTAAACCAATAAAATGCCTTTTTATAATCCACTTCTACTCCACTACCGAAATAGTACAACTTTCCAAGTTGATATTGTGCCTTAGCGTCCCCATCTTGAGCTAACGATTGAAAAATATTTAAAGCTGAAACATAATCCCCCTTATTTCTTTTAGACACAGCAACGTCGTATTGCTCTAACTTATTGCTGTCATTTTTTTTAATTTCCGAGCTTGGGTTAGTCTTTGTCGGAGGAGGTGGCGGAGGGATCGGCCTTAGCTCCAGATACTTATCCATAAACTGCATCCATCTGTCTGTTCTTTCTTGCTGGGTATACTCAGGTCCATTCAGACCAGAACAGTAAGTTGCGCTGAGCATCTGCAAAATAGTCAGCTTATCTAGATTTGGATATTTTTCATAAATAGCTTTTGCTTGAACCTCTGTTTGAACTTTTACTTGCCCAGCTGAAATTGGCCCAAGCTTTCCTGCGGCAGCCTCTATATTAGACTTTACATCATGAGTAACACCGGTCATATCTGCGGGCATAGGTGGACAGTTAAGCTCAGCGACTGCCACGGTTGATACGAACAGCAACGAGATAAAGAATATTGAGTGTGGCCGCATAAAGAAGCTCCACGAGAAATTTACTTTGATCGAGTTTTGCTTTTGAGGCCATTAACGGTCCTCCACATCAGTAAAGCATGACGCAAAAATATGTCCATTTAGTCCATAAAAAAATTTCGCCTTCAGCCATTCAATAACTCCCATAGAAAATTACTCTTCTTTGCTGGAGCGATTTTTTATAAGCCATTGGAAATAAATTGCCCCTAACTCGAAAAATATTGCCGCTTACCGTCCACCATACAGCTCTGAAAATAGGGACAAATCTCGTAGCAAGTCGCTGCTCAAATGCCCTGAACAGCAGCACTCGTCTGAGCCCACCACCCCCAATCCTGATAAACTCCCTCACCTCCTAGCCCCACCGATTCCAGACCTCCAATGCCCGTAACCATCGCCGCACCCGCCCCACTCTCCCGCCGCTTCTCCGTCGCTCCGATGATGGACTGGACAGACCGCCACTGCCGTTTCTTCCTGCGCCTGCTCTCCAAGCACGCGCTGCTCTACACCGAAATGGTCACCACTGGCGCGCTGCTCAACGGCGATCACGAGCGTTTCCTGCGTCACAACGAAGCCGAGCACCCGCTCGCGCTTCAGCTCGGTGGCAGCGTGCCATTGGACCTGGCGGCCTGCGCGCGCATGGCCCAGGAGCATGGTTACGATGAGGTGAACCTGAACGTCGGCTGCCCGAGTGATCGGGTGCAGAACAATATGATTGGTGCGTGCCTGATGGGGCATCCGCAGTTGGTGGCGGATTGTGTGAAGGCGATGCGCGATGCGGTGTCGATTCCGGTGACGGTGAAGCATCGGATCGGGATTAACGGGCGGGACAGTTACGAGGAGTTGTGTGATTTCGTCGGCACGGTGCGGGATGCCGGTTGTACGAGTTTTACCGTGCATGCGCGAATTGCGATTCTGGAGGGGTTGTCGCCGAAGGAGAATCGGGACATTCCGCCGTTGCGCTATGACGTGGCGGCGCGGTTGAAGGCGGATTTCCCGGAGCTGGAGATTATTCTCAACGGCGGGATCAAGACGATGGAAGCCTGCCACGAGCATTTGCAGACGTTTGACGGTGTGATGCTGGGCCGTGAGGCGTATCACAATCCATATGTGATGGCTGAGGTGGATCAGCAGTTGTTCGGCAGCACGGCGCCAGTGATCAGCCGGGCTGAGGCGCTGGCGCAGTTGCGGCCTTATATTGCGGAGCATCTCGAGGCCGGTGGTTCGATGCACCACATCACCCGGCATGTGCTGGGGCTGGGCACCGGGTTTCCGGGGGCGCGCAAGTTTCGGCAGTTGTTGTCGGTGGATATCCACAAGGCCAAGGAGCCTTTGGCGTTGCTGGATCAGGCTGCCGAGTTGCTTGAGGGGCGTTGATCGCCCCGTTGTCTCAACGTTTTGGCAGCGTGATTGTCACGTTCAAGCCGCCCCACTCGCTTTCGCCCAACGTTAAGGCGCCGCCCCAGGTGTCGACGATGTCGCGCACGATGCCGAGGCCCAAGCCGTGTCCGTCGGTTTGTTCATCAAGGCGCGTGCCGCGGCTGAACACCTGATCGCGCTGGTCCTCGGGAATCCCCGGGCCGTCGTCTTCCACACTCAGTTCGAAACTTTCTGCGGTTTCGGTCACGCTCAATCGGACTTCGGCGTCTGCCCATTTACAGGCGTTGTCCAGCAGGTTGCCCAGCAGTTCGAGTAAGTCCTCGCGATCCCACGGCAGTTGCAGGCCGGTGGGCGCGACGTAGCTGAGGTGCAGGTGTTCGCCGTGGATCATGTTCAAGGTGGCGAGCAGCCCGGGCAGTTCAGCGTCGCAATCGAACAGCGCGCCGGGCAGTGCGTCGCCGGACAGTCGGGCGCGGTTGAGTTCGCGGTTGAGTCGGTGCTGGACCTGTTCGAGTTGTGTCTTGAGGGTTTTGCGCAGTTGCGGGTGGGCGTCGAGTTGCTCGCTTGAGGCCAGGCTCAACAACACCGCCAGCGGGGTTTTGAGGGCGTGGCCGAGATTGCCCAGTGCGTTGCGCGAGCGCTTGAGGCTGTCTTCGGTGTGGGCCAGCAGATGGTTGATTTGCGCCACCAAGGGTTCCAGTTCTACCGGCACTTGGTCATCGAGTTGCGAGCGCTGGCCCTGCTGCAACTGGGCGATTTGTTCGCGGGCCTTTTCCAGCGGGCGCAGGGCACGGCGCACGGTGATTCGCTGCAACAGCAGAATCAGTAACAAACCCGCCAGCCCGAGGCCGAGCCCGACTTGCTGCATGCGCCGAAAACTCTCGCGCACCGGGGTGTAATCCTGGGCGACGCTGATGGAAATCGACTGGCCCAGGCGTCGATAGTCCGAGCGCAGCACCAGCAATTGCTGACCTTCCGGGCCCAATTGCAAGTTGCTCTCCAGTCCGGGGTTCTCGAGGCGTGGCAGTTCCTGATCCCACAACGAGCGGGAGCGCCAATGGCTGTCGGCAAAATCGATACGGAAGTAATGCCCGGAAAACGGTCGCTGATACGCCGGCGCCAAGTGGCGCTCATCCAGTTGCAAGCCTTGTGGGCCGCGCACCAACGCCACCAGCAGGTTTTCGCTGTCGTTGCGCAACCCGGCTTCGAGGTAGCGCTGCAAACCCATTTCGAACAACCACAGGCTGGTCTGCGCCAGCACCAGACCGACGATGACCATTACGCTGATCAGGCCCAGGCTCAAGCGGCGCTGGATCGACTTCATTCGGTTTGCCCGCCGAACAGGTAACCCTGGCCCCGGCGGGTTTCGATCACGCTGCGGCCGAGTTTGCGCCGCAGGTGGTTGACGTGGACTTCCAGCACGTTGGAGTCGCGCTCGGTTTCGCCGTCGTAGAGGTGTTCGGCCAGGTGGGTTTTGGAGAGGATCTGTTCGGGGTGCAGCATGAAGTAGCGCAACAGGCGGAACTCGGCGGCGGTGAGCTGGATGTCGGCGCCGTCGCGGGTCACGCATTGCCGGCCCTCGTCCAGGTGCAAACCGGCAGCCTTGAGCGTCGGCTGATTGGCGTGGCCGTGGGATCGGAGCAGCAGCGCTTGAACGCGCAAATGCAGTTCTTCGGGGTGGAAGGGTTTGGTCAGGTAATCGTCGGCGCCGGCCTTGAGGCCTTCGATTCGTTCGGCCCAGGAGTCGCGTGCGGTGAGGATCAGTACCGGCGTCGACAACCCGCCCGCGCGCCATTGCGTCAGCACTTCAAGCCCCGGCAAACCTGGCAAGCCGAGGTCGAGGATGATCAGGTCATAAGGCTCGCTGCTGCCTTGATAGACCGCGTCGCGACCGTCGGCCAGCCAGTCCACGGCGTAACCCTGACGGTTGAGGCCGGTCATCAATTCGTCGGCCAGGGGCACGTGGTCTTCCACCAGCAGCAATCGCATCGGTCAATCTTCCTTGTCTTTCAATAAACGGCCGGTCACGGCGTCGATGTCCAGCTCGCGGACCACGCCTTCGGCGGTCAGCAACTCGACTTCATAAATGTAGACGTCGTGTTTTTCTTCGAGCTCGGCTTCCAGCAATTTGCAACCGGGATAGCGGTCCAGCGTTTGCTGCAGCAGTTGCTCCAGTGGCAATATCACGCCTTGTTGTCGCAGGCGAAGTGCTTCGTCCTGGTCCAGGTCACGGGCCATGACCACCGAACAAAAGGCCAGGAGCACCAGCGCCAGGCGTGAAAAAGAAAGCACCTTCATTACGTGTCCTGGTGTGTTGCATAAGGATGCCACCTTAGCGATCCGAACTTAACTGAAACTGAATGGCCATCATGGGTGATCGCTTACTGCGCCAACACCTCATCGGCCTTGCCGCCTTCCTGCTGAATCACCAGGTGGATGAAGTGCAGCTTGGCGATGACGGCGGGTGGCAGCACGAACGGGTAGAAGTCCGGTTGCCCCATGCTGCGCGACAGCTCGTTGAGCATGCCGGCCAGCTCGATCCACGCGTTGACGAAGGACAGGAACGCCGCGCCGCCCGGGTGTTGCGGATCGTAGAGGGTGCTGGACGGGAATGGCTGATAGTCGAAATCCATTTCCTGCGCGCTCATGCCAAACCCCAGCGCCGTGTCCACTGCGTCCATCATGTGCAGGTAATGCGCCCAGGTTTCGGCCCAGTCTTCCCAGGGGTGCATGGTCGCGTAGGCGCTGACGTAGTGTTGTTGCCAGTCAGCGGGGGCGCCTTGTTGGTAGTGGCGTTCGAGCGCGTCGGCGTAACTGGCGCGCTCGTCGCCGAACAATGCGCGGAACGGTTCCAGCCACGGGCCGTTGGCGATCAATCGATCCCAGTAGTAATGGCCGACTTCATGCCGAAAGTGCCCGAGCAACGTGCGATACGGTTCGTGCATCTGCACCCTGACCTGCTCGCGGTGGGCGTCGTCGGCTTCCTTGATGTCGAGGGTGATCAGGCCGTTGGCGTGGCCGGTGGTGGGCGGTTTGCCTTCCAGGTCGACGCCGATGAAGTCGAAGGCCAGGCCGGTTTCTTCGTCGACGGTTTTGGGGATCACCTGCAAACCCAGGCTGACCAATTGCGCGACCAGGCGCCGCTTGGCAATTTCGACCTTGCGCCAGCGTTCGTGGTTGTCGGCAATGGATAGGTCGGGGATGGTGTGGTTCAGGCTGCAGGCGATGCATAACGCATCGTGATCGTTGGCAGGTAGCAGCCAGTTGCACGCGGCGGGGGTGTCGAGGTTGGCGCAGCGGCGGAACAGGCCCGCGTCAGGGTCGGCGTCGAGTAGCCAGGTATCGGTTACGGGGCCGGGTTGCAGCGAGGACAGGCGGCTTTGCTCCGGTTGGTAGCCCAACGCCGCGGAACAGGCCAGGCATTGGCTGTTGCGGAAGAACAGGGATTGCCCGCAGCGGCACTGCCAGACCTTGCTGTTGCGCGAGCTTTCGCCGATGAAAGGGGCGGCGATGCGTGAGCTGAGCTGTTCGAAGAAGCGGTACATGGCGATCTCTCCCTGGGGCTTGCCAAGACTAGATCATCCACGCGCGCGGATCGTTCCGGGCTTGAAACACAATTGTGGCGAGGGAGCTTGCTCCCGCTTGCCTGCGCAGCAGGCACCCTGGTGAAGGAGACCGCTGCGCGGTCTAGCGGGAGCAAGCTCCCTCGCCACAGGTTTTTGGGTCAGGCCTTACCACAGGTGTTGTGTCAGGCCTTGCCACGGGTTTTGGGACAGCCTTCACCCTAGGTGTTGGGTCAGTCCCTCCACAGCGTTTGGGTCAGCCCTCACTCCAAGTGTTGGTTCAGGCCTGAATGCCGTGCTTGCTGAGGAACGCAACAAACGCCTCTTCATCCAGCACCTTCAACCCCAGTTCATTGGCCTTGGCCAACTTCGAGCCTGCACCCGGGCCGGCGACCACGCAGTGAGTCTTGGCCGAGACCGAGCCCGCCACCTTGGCGCCGAGGCTTTCGAGTTTGTCCTTGGCGATGTCGCGGCTCATCAATTCCAGCGAGCCGGTCAGCACCCAGGTTTGCCCGGCGAGTGGCAGGCCTTCGACGACTTTTTTCTCGCTCTGCCAATGCATGCCGAAATCCCGCAGCTGCTTTTCTGCGGCTTCGGCGATCTGGCGATTGTCTGCCACCGCAAAGAACTCACGCACTGAATTGGCCTGCTTCTCGGGCAGCGCCTGGCGCATGTCCAGCCAGTCGGCGTTCATCACCGCTTCCAGCGAACCAAACTTGTCCGCCAGTTTCTGCGCCCCGCCCGGGCCGACCGAAGGTATGTGCAGTTTGTCGAGGAACCCGCCCAGCGTGGTGCTAGCGGCAAACTCGGCCCCCAGCTCGCCCTGATCCTGAATCTGCATGCCATGCTTGAGCAGATCGGCGATCACTTGCTGGTTGTGCGCGTCTTCAAAGAAGCTGTGGATCTCGTGCGCCACTTCCAGGCCCACGTCCGGCAAGTACGTGAGCACTTGCGGCAACGCTTGTTGAACCCGCTCCAGCGAGCCCAGCGAGCGCGCCAGCACCTTGGCCGTCTCTTCGCCGACATCGGGGATGCCGAGGGCGTAGATGAAGCGCGCCAGACTCGGCTTTTTGCTGTCTTCAATGGCGCTGAGCAGGTTCTTGCTCGACAGCTCGGCAAAGCCTTCGAGGTCGACGATTTGCTCGAATGTCAGGGCGTACAGATCGGCCGGCGAACTCACCAGGCCTTCGTCCACCAACTGCTCGACGCTCTTCTCGCCCAGGCCTTCGATGTCCATGGCGCGACGGGAAACGAAGTGGATGATCGCTTGCTTGAGTTGCGCGCCACAGGCCAGCCGACCGACGCAGCGGTACACCGCGCCTTCACTGACGGTCTCGCGACCTTTGCTGCGTTTGACCAGTTGCGTGCGCTCGACGTGCGAGCCGCAGACCGGGCACTTCTCGGGAATCTGCACCGGCCGCGCGTTCTCCGGGCGACGCTCCAGGACCACTTGCACCACTTGCGGAATCACATCGCCGGCGCGGCGGATGATCACCGTGTCACCGATCATCAGGCCCAGGCGCGCCACTTCGTCCATGTTGTGCAACGTCGCATTGGCCACGGTGACGCCGGCAACCTTGACCGGTTTCAGCCGCGCCACGGGGGTGACAGCGCCGGTGCGGCCGACCTGGAATTCCACATCGAGCAATTCGGTGAGTTCTTCCATGGCCGGGAATTTATGGGCAATCGCCCAGCGCGGTTCGCGGGCGCGGAAACCCAGTTCACGCTGGAAGGCGATGCTGTTGACCTTGAACACCACGCCGTCGATTTCATAGGCCAGCGCATTGCGGCGCTCGCCGATGTCGCGGTAGTAGTCCAGGCATTCATCGATGCCGTGGGCCAGTTTCAGCTCGCGGCTGATGGGCATGCCCCAGCCCTGTAATTGCTTGAGGTTGCCGATGTGGGTGTCGGCAATATCTTCCGACACCTGGCCGATGCCGTAGCAGCAGAATTCCAGCGGACGGTTGGCGGTGATCTTCGAATCCAGCTGGCGCAAACTGCCCGCCGCCGCGTTACGCGGGTTGGCGAAGGTCTTGCCGCCGACTTCCAGCTGCGTGGCGTTCAGGCGCTCGAAACCGGCCTTGGACATGAACACTTCGCCGCGCACTTCCAGGGTCGCCGGCCAGCCGCTGCCTTGCAGTTTCAGCGGAATGTTGCGCACGGTGCGCACGTTGACGCTGATGTCTTCGCCGGTGGTGCCATCGCCGCGCGTAGCGCCGCGCACCAATACGCCGTCCTGATACAGCAGGCTGACCGCCAGGCCATCGAGCTTGGGTTCGCAGCTGTATTCTACCGCCGCGCCGCCACCGAACAGGTCGCCCGCCGGCAGGTCCAGACCTTCAGTCACCCGACGGTCGAACTCGCGCATGTCGTTTTCTTCGAAGGCGTTGCCGAGGCTGAGCATCGGCACTTCATGCCGCACCTGGGTGAACGCCGACAACGCCGCGCTGCCGACGCGCTGGGTTGGCGAATCGCTGGTGATCAGTTCCGGGTGGGCCGCTTCGAGGGCCTTGAGTTCGTGGAACAAACGATCGTATTCGGCGTCCGGAATGCTCGGTTCGTCCAGCACGTGATAACGATAGTTGTGCTGATCCAGCTCAGCGCGCAGCTCTAGAATGCGGTTTTTGGCGGCGGTCATGGGTGTTCTCTCATAAAGCAAAAGAGCAGCCGAGGCTGCTCAATTTTCTAAATACAGTAGCTCAAAGCTATGGACACTGTGGCGAGGGAGCTTGCTCCCGTTCGGCGGCGCAGCCGTCGTAAACCAGCGAATACGGTGTATCTGATTCATATGGTGGTGGCCTGGATGGGGCTGCTTCGCAGCCCAGCGGGAGCAAGCTCCCTCGCCACAACAAGCTCCCTCGCCACAAGAGCCCGCTTCAACCTTTGGATCAGCGCTTCTGGGTCAGGGCGCGGCGTTCGAATTCAACGATGCGCTGACGGTAGTGTTCGATCGTCTGCGCGGTCAGTACGCTGCGCTGGTCGTCTTTCAGTTCGCCGTTCAGCTCCTGGGACAACTTGCGTGCTGCGGCCACCATCACGTCGAAGGCTTGCTTCGGATGACGCGGGCCTGGCAGGCCGAGGAAGAAGCTGACCGCCGGCGTGCTGAAGTGATCGATGTCGTCCAGGTCGAACACACCCGGCTTGACCGCATTGGCCATCGAGAACAGCACTTCGCCGTTACCGGCCATGCTTTCGTGGCGATGGAAAATGTCCATTTCGCCAAAACGCAGACCGCTCTCCAGAATGTTCTGCAACAGCGCCGGGCCCTTGAAGCCGGCGGCGTCGCGGCAGATCACGCTGATCACCAGCACTTCTTCGGCTTGCGGTTGTTCTTTGTCGCTGACCGAAGGCGCGGATTTGGTGTCATCCGGGAAATCGTCGTCACGGCTGCTGAAGCTCGGGCCGCCGTCCAGGTCGAGGCTGAGGTTCATGTCGCCCTGGGACGGTTCGCCATGGCTGCGCTTGCCGCGCTTGGAACCCGACTCACGGGGTTCACGGGCCGGCATGCTCACCGACGGCAGATCGTGCTCGTCCAGTTGCGGTTCTTTGTGGTTATCCAGCACGCGGGGCGGGCCCAACAGCTCGGCGCTGGTGTCCTCGTCCGGCAGATTGGACAGACTTCGATCAAGACGGAACTTCAGTTTTCCCTTGCCGCCGCGCATACGGCGCCAGCCATCAAAAAGAATACCGGCAATGACAATAATGCCGATGACGATCAGCCACTCGCGCAGACCGATTTCCATGTAATCCCGTGCCTCTATAAAAAATGCTGAAAAATAAGGGGTTTACAAGTCGTAAACCGCTTTAAAACGTGGCGCCAACTCTATGTTCTGACAGGCGTTTTGCCCACGTATACGAAAAATTGACATTAAACTAGCACGACCAAAGGCAACTTTACACCGTCAGTCGAACCGGGCGCGCAAATTGTGTCATTTTGCCAGCCCCTCAGGCATCGACCATCGCCATTGCCTCTTCGACATCCACGGCCACCAGCCGCGAGCAACCCGGCTCATGCATCGTCACCCCCATCAGTTGATCGGCCATTTCCATGGCGATCTTGTTGTGGGTGATGTAGATGAACTGCACCGTCTGCGACATCTCTTTGACCAACCGCGCGTAGCGTCCAACGTTAGCGTCATCCAGTGGTGCGTCAACCTCGTCGAGCATGCAGAACGGCGCCGGGTTCAACTTGAAGATCGCAAAAACCAGGGCCAATGCGGTCAGGGCTTTTTCGCCCCCGGAGAGCAAATGGATGGTGCTGTTCTTCTTTCCGGGCGGCTGCGCCATGATCGTCACCCCTGTATCGAGTAGATCTTCGCCCGTCAGTTCCAAATACGCGCGCCCGCCACCGAAAACTTTTGGGAAAAGCGCCTGTAAACCGCCATTGATCTGATCAAAGGTATCTTTGAAGCGGTTGCGCGTTTCCTTGTCGATCTTGCGAATCACGTTCTCGAGGGTGTCGAGCGCTTCCACCAGATCGTCGTTCTGCGCATCCAGATAACGTTTACGCTCGGATTGTTGCTGGTATTCGTCGATGGCCGCGAGGTTGATCGCACCAAGGCGCTGAATGCGCGCGGCGATGCGTTCGAGTTCTTCCTCGGCGGCCTTCTCGTTGGCCTCGCTCGTCAGCGTGGCGAGCACGCCGTGGAGGTCGTAGCCGTCCTCGAGCAATTGATCTTCCAGAGTCTTGCGGCGCACGGTCAGGGCTTGCCATTCCATGCGCTGATGTTCGAGCTGGCTGCGGATCAGTTGCGATTGCTGTTCAGCCTGATTACGGCGCTTTTCGGCATCGCGCAATTCGCGGTCGGCATCTTCGAGGGCGATCTGCGCGGTCTTGAGTTCTTCGTCGACGGTCATGCGCTTGTCGAGCAGCTCTTCCAGTTTGAGGCGCAGTTCTTCCAGCGGCGCCTCGCCCTCCTCCAGATTGAGGCTGAGCTGTTCGCGCTTCTCGGTCAGGCGCTCGGACTGCATTTCCAGACGTTCAAGGGCCTGACGCGTCGAGTCGTGCTGCGCCTTGAGCGAGCCCAGACGCACCGCCAATTGATGCGCGTGGTCCTTGTGCTGCCGGGCTTCCTGGCGCACGCGGTCAAGGCGTTCACGCAGACTGTCACGCTGGGCCAGCAGCAGCTCGCGCTGCTCGGTGTCCAGCGCCATGGCGTCGAGGGCTTCCTGCAATTGCAGGCGCGCTTCGCCGATGTTTTCGTGCTCCAGCGCTCGCTGCTCGGCCAGCTCGGTGAGTTCTTCGTCGAGCCGAGTACGGCGCAACGTCAGTTGTTCGACCTTGGCCTTGCCGGCGGACAATTGTGCTTTCAGTTCACCTTGCTGGCGGGCTTCGTCTTGCAGCAGACGGCGCAGGTGTTCGCGGCCGTTTTCCTGCTGGCGTTGTTGCGCCCGTAGATTTTGCAGCTGGGTTTCGAGGGTTTCGACCGTGGCTTCGCGCTCTTCGCGTTCCTGGGTCAGGCGCTGGATTTCCTGACCACGGGCGAGCACACCGCTCTCCGCTTCGCTGGCCCGACGCACACGCAAGAAGTGTCGACCGACCCAATAACCATCACGGCTGATCAGGCTCTGGCCGGCCGTCAATTGACTGCGCTGGGCCAGGGCCTGTTCGAGGGTTTCCACCGGTTTGACCAGCCCCAGCCACGGCGACAGATCGATCTGCGCATCAACCTTGTCGAGCAAGCTGCCCGGCACCCGCACGCCATCGCTGGCCGGGCTGAGCAGACGCAGGTCGCCCTGGGCAAACCCGGCCAGATCGAAGTCACCGAAGTCGTCCACCAGCACCGCTTGCAGGTCGGCGCCGAGCACGGTTTCCACCGCCAGCTCCCAACCGGCCTCCACCTTAAGGCCTTCGGCCAGGCGCGGGCGGTCCGCCAGGTGCTGATCGCGCAGCCACTCAGCGGTGCCGGTGCCCGGATCGAGCGCCGCTTGCTGCAAGGCTTCAAGGGACGCAAGCCGGCCGTTGAGGCGCTGCAAATCGCCCTGGGCCTGTTGCTGGTTTTGCAGGGCCGTTTGCAGTTCCTGACGCAACTGCTCAAGCCGTTCGACCTGCGCTTCTTCGCTGGCCTGCAAATCTTCGAGCGTGGCTTCGCTGGCGGCCAGCTGCTCGCTGAGTTCCATGATCGCCGCGTCTTCCGGGTCCGCCGAGAGCAAGGCACGTTCTTCAGCCAGGCGTTTCTGGCGGTCGGCCAAGCGCTCCATGCTGGTTTCCAGCTGCTGGATGCGCGACTGCTGCACTTCGGATTGGCGACGGGGTTCGGCGGCGGTGAGGTTGAACGTGTCCCACTGCTCTTGCCAGGCGTGCATGGTGGTTTCGGATTCTTCCAGCGCGGCCGCGGCTTCTTCTGCGGCGGCGCTGGTGACTTCCTGTTCCGGCGTGAGCTGGTCCAGTTCTTCGCCGAGGGTCAGCAGCAACGTGCGGTCGTGCCCCAGGTGCGATTCGGTTTCCAGGCGGGCGCGCTCGGCTTCTTTCAAGTCGTCCTGCAACTGACGCAAACGTTGCTGGCCGTGCTGGATGCTTTGCTCGACCCGGGCGATGTCGCCGCCGACCGAATAGAAGCGGCCCTGCACCAGATTGAAGCGCTCGGACAGGTCGTGATGCCCGTCACGGAAGCGTTCGATGCTGGCGTCGGCGTTGCGTTGCTCGGCGACCAAGGCTTCGAAGGTGATTTCCTGAGTGCTGATGACCGCTTCGCGCTGACCGACCTGTTCGTTCAATGCTTGCCAGCGCAGGGCCGACAACTGGGCCTTGAGCTGACGCTCTTCGCCTTTGTATTCCTGATACCGCTTCGCCGCCTCGGCCTGACGGTGCAGGCGTTCGAGCTGGCGCTCAAGTTCTTCGCGCAAGTCCGTCAGGCGTTCGAGGTTTTCGTGGGTGCGACGGATGCGGTTTTCGGTCTCGCGCCGGCGCTCCTTGTACTTGGAGATGCCCGCCGCTTCTTCAATAAAGTTGCGCAGGTCTTCGGGCTTGGACTCGATCAGCTTGGAGATCATCCCCTGTTCGATGATCGAGTAGCTGCGCGGGCCCAGGCCGGTGCCGAGGAAGATGTCGGTGATATCGCGACGACGGCATTTGGTGCCGTTGAGGTAATAAGTGGTCTGGCTGTCGCGGGTCACTTTACGGCGGATGGAAATTTCCGCGTAGGCGGCATATTCGCCGAGCAAGGTGCCGTCGGAGTTGTCGAACACCAGCTCGATGCTGGCCTGGCTCACCGGTTTTCGGCTGGTCGAGCCGTTGAAGATGACGTCGGTCATCGACTCGCCGCGCAAGTTCTTGGCCGAGCTTTCGCCCATCACCCAGCGCACGGCGTCGATGATGTTCGACTTGCCGCAACCATTGGGCCCGACCACCGCCGCCATGTTGCTGGGGAAGTTCACCGTGGTCGGGTCGACGAAGGATTTGAACCCCGCCAGTTTAATGCACTTGAGCCGCACGCTTAGGCGTCCGTCAGGGCGGAGATCACCAGATCGCAGCTGCGCTGGCCGTAGGCCGTCAGCACCGCGCGAATCTGTGGAAAGTCACGGGCAACCACAGCGGCGAGCAGGCGCTCGAACAACTCCAGGTACTCGCTCATCGAGGCCTTGCGCTGATCCAGGGCCAGAAAGTAGGCACGGCTCATGGCCGGCTGCAGATTCTCGACGGTTTCCTGAAGATAGGGATTGTTGGCGAACGGATACGTGGCACGCATCACGTTGAAACTGTCGTCGACGAAGGTATGAATGTCCTGACGTTCGTAGCTGGCGGTCAGGCGCTGCTGAATCTGCACGAACGGTGCGAGGTCAGCCTGGACTTGCCAGCCTGTGGCCACGGCGTTGGCGAGCAGGATGTACATCTCGCTCATCAGCGTGCACAGGCTCTGCACCTTGTGCGCCGTGAGTTCGGTCACATGGGCGCCACGTCGCGGCAGGATCGCGATCAGGTGGCGGCGCTCAAGAATCAGCAACGCTTCGCGGACCGAGCCGCGGCTGACATTGAGGGCCAGCGTGACCTTCTGTTCCTGGATGCGCTCCCCGGGCTTCATTTCGCCGCGAATGATCCGCTCGGCGAGGTGGTGAGCGATTTGCTCGGCGAGGCTATCCGGCGCCTTGAACGTCATGGTTGTCCTTCAAATGCTTTCGATCTGTACAGGCGGCGCAGTGTAGCGCACATGAGGGGTCGTGGCGGAGTGCCCACTCGGCGGTTTTTGGCACGAATTAAGCAAAAAAGCAGGCTATCCCGCGAGGGTCAATACTGATGGAACGCGTTGTTATCCGCCAAAAATGTTATTTCCTGACCTTTAAGTCAGAAAATCATTGACCGAAAAGTCAGACCTGATAAATTCGGTTCAAAGCGGTTAACAACAATAATGAGTCTGCGAGGCCTTCCGTGATCCAGTTTTTACTCAACCAGGAACTCCGTAGCGAGCACGCCCTGGACCCGAACCTGACCGTGCTCAATTATCTGCGTGAGCATGTGGGCAAACCCGGCACCAAAGAAGGCTGCGCCAGCGGTGACTGTGGCGCCTGCACCGTGGTGGTCGGCGAATTGCAAACGGATGACGATGGCCGCGAACACATTCGCTATCGCAGCCTCAATTCGTGCCTGACCTTTGTTTCGTCGTTGCACGGCAAACAACTGATCAGCGTCGAAGACCTCAAGCACAAAGGCGAACTGCACAGCGTGCAAAAAGCCATGGTCGAGTGCCACGGCTCGCAATGCGGCTTCTGCACCCCGGGTTTTGTGATGTCGCTGTTTGCGCTGCAAAAGAACAGCGAACAGCCGGACTCGCACAAAGCCCACGAAGCGCTGGCCGGCAATCTTTGCCGTTGCACCGGCTATCGACCCATCCTGGAAGCCGCCGAGCAATCCTGCTGCAGCAAGCAGCCAGACCAGTTCGATGCCCGCGAAGCCGAGACGATTGCGCGTCTGAAATCGATTGCACCGACCGACATCGGCGAGCTCAACAGCGGTGACAAACGCTGCCTGGTGCCGCTGACCGTGGCTGATCTGGCTGACCTCTACGACGCGTATCCACAGGCCCGCCTGCTCGCCGGCGGTACCGACCTGGCGCTGGAAGTCACGCAATTCCACCGCACGCTGCCGGTGATGATTTATGTGGGCAACGTCGCCGAAATGAAGCGCATCGAGCGCTTCGACGACCGCCTGGAAATCGGCGCCGCAACCGCCCTCTCCGATTGCTACGACGCCTTGAAAACTGAATACCCGGACTTCGGCGAACTGCTGCAACGCTTCGCTTCGTTGCAAATCCGCAACCAGGGCACCCTCGGCGGTAACATCGGCAACGCCTCGCCGATTGGTGATTCGCCACCGCTGCTGATCGCACTGGGCGCGCAAATCGTCCTGTGCAAAGGCGAAACCCGCCGCACCCTGGCGCTGGAAGATTACTTCATCGATTACCGGGTTACGGCGCGTCAGGAAAGCGAGTTCATCGAAAAGATCATCGTGCCCCGCGCCAGCGTCGAACAGCTGTTCCGCGCCTATAAAGTGTCGAAGCGCCTGGACGATGACATTTCCGCCGTCTGCGCCGCGTTCAACCTGCGCCTCGACAACGGCGTCATCGCCGATGCCCGCGTCGCCTTCGGCGGCATGGCGGCGATTCCGAAACGCGCCAGCCGCTGTGAAGCTGTCCTGCTCGGTTCGCCGTTCAACCACGCCACGGTCGAACGCGCTTGCGCCGCCCTGGCCGACGATTTCACGCCGCTCTCGGACTTCCGCGCCAGCAAGGAATACCGCCTGCTCAGCGCCCAGAACCTGCTGCGCAAATACTTCATCGAACTGCAAACGCCGCACATCGAGACTCGGGTGACCGCTTATGTCTAATCATCATGGTGTAGAGAAGACCCAAGCCGAACTGGCTGAACTGTTCGCCAAGGACCTGACCACCGGCGTCGGCCGCAGCGTCAAGCACGACAGCGCCGCCAAGCATGTGGCCGGTGAAGCGCAGTACATCGATGACCGGCTGGAATTTCCGAATCAGCTGCACGTTTATGCTCGGCTGTCGGACCGCGCCCACGCGAAGATCATCAGCATCGACACCTCGCCGTGCTACGCCTTTGACGGTGTGCGCATCGCCATTACTCACGAGGATGTACCGGGCCTGAAAGACATCGGCCCGCTGATGCCCGGTGACCCGTTGCTGGCCATCGACACCGTGCAGTTCGTCGGACAGGTGGTCATGGCCGTCGCCGCCCGGGACCTGGAGACCGCACGCAAAGCCGCCATGGCCGCCGTGATCGAATACGAAGACCTGGAACCGGTGCTGGACGTGGTCGAGGCGTTTCGCAAAAAGCATTTCGTGCTGGACAGCCACACCCATGAACGCGGTGATTCGGCGGGTGCGTTGACCACCGCGAAAAATCGCATCCAGGGCACGCTGCACATTGGCGGCCAGGAGCACTTCTACCTCGAAACCCAGATCTCGTCGGTGATGCCAACTGAAGACGGCGGGATGATCGTCTACTGCTCCACGCAGAACCCCACCGAAGTGCAGAAACTGGTGGCCGAAGTGCTGGACGTGTCGATGAACAAAATCGTCGTCGACATGCGCCGCATGGGCGGTGGTTTTGGTGGCAAGGAAACCCAGGCCGCCAGCCCGGCCTGCCTGTGCGCGGTGATTGCGCGCCTGACCGGCCAGCCGACCAAAATGCGCCTGCCGCGCGTGGAAGACATGCTGATGACCGGCAAGCGTCACCCGTTCTACGTCGAGTACGACGTGGGCTTTGACGACAGCGGGCGCCTGCATGGCATCCAGCTGGAACTGGCGGGTAACTGCGGCTGCTCGCCGGACCTGTCGAACTCGATTGTCGACCGTGCAATGTTCCACGCCGACAACTCGTACTACCTGGGCGATGCGACCATCAACGGTCATCGCTGCAAGACCAACACCGCGTCGAACACTGCGTACCGTGGCTTCGGCGGCCCGCAAGGCATGGTCGCCATCGAAGAAGTGATGGACGCGATTGCCCGGCACCTGGGCCTCGATCCGCTGGCGGTGCGCAAGGCCAACTACTACGGCAAGACCGAGCGCAACGTCACCCATTACTACCAGACCGTCGAGCACAACATGCTCGAGGAAATGACCGCCGAACTGGAAGAAAGCAGCCAGTACGCCGAGCGCCGCGAAGCGATTCGTCGCTACAACGCCAACAGCCCGATCCTGAAAAAAGGCCTGGCACTGACGCCGGTGAAATTCGGCATTTCCTTCACCGCCAGTTTCCTCAACCAGGCCGGTGCGCTGATCCACGTCTACACCGATGGCAGCATCCATTTGAACCACGGCGGTACCGAAATGGGCCAGGGCTTGAACACCAAAGTCGCACAGGTCGTGGCCGAAGTGTTCCAGGTGGAAATGGACCGGGTACAGATCACCGCGACCAACACCGACAAGGTGCCGAACACCTCGCCTACCGCCGCTTCCAGCGGTGCCGACCTGAACGGCAAGGCGGCGCAGAATGCGGCTGAAATCATCAAGAAACGCCTGGTCGAGTTCGCTGCGCGGCAGTACAAGGTCAGCGAAGAAGACGTGGAATTCCACAACGGTCACGTGCGGGTTCGCGATCACATCCTGACGTTTGAAGCGCTGATCCAACAGGCGTATTTCGCTCAGGTTTCACTGTCGAGCACCGGGTTCTACAAGACCCCGAAAATCTTCTACGACCGCAGCCAGGCGCGCGGTCGGCCGTTCTACTACTTCGCCTTCGGTGCGGCGTGTTGCGAAGTGATCGTCGACACCCTGACCGGCGAGTACAAAATGCTGCGCACCGACATCCTTCACGATGTCGGCGCCTCGCTGAACCCGGCCATCGACATCGGCCAGGTCGAGGGCGGTTTCATCCAGGGCATGGGCTGGCTGACCATGGAAGAACTGGTGTGGAACAACAAGGGCAAGCTGATGACCAACGGCCCGGCCAGCTACAAGATCCCGGCGGTCGCGGACATGCCGCTGGACCTGCGGGTGAAGCTGGTGGAAAACCGCAAGAACCCGGAAGACACGGTGTTCCATTCCAAGGCCGTGGGTGAGCCGCCGTTCATGTTGGGGATTGCTTCGTGGTGTGCGATCAAGGACGCCGTGGCCAGCCTGGGCGACTACAAGCATCAACCGAACATCGACGCGCCGGCGACGCCGGAGCGGGTGTTGTGGGGTTGTGAGCAGATGCGGCAGTTGAAAGCTGTGAAAGCTGTTGAAGCTGAAACCGAGTTGGCTTCGCTTTAATGACCGAGGCGCGGCCCATCGCCAGCAGGCTGGCTCCCACAGGATGTGTGTGAACCAGATTTTGTGAGCACCACAGAACACTGTGGATGTGTGTGTGAACCAGATTTTGTGAGCACCACAGAACACTGTGGATGTGTGTGAACCAGATTTTGTGAGCACCACAAAACACTGTGGATGTGTGTGTGAACCAGATTTTGTGAGCACCACAAAACACTGTGGGAGCCAGCCTGCTGGCGATGAGGCCCGAACAGACAACGACGATGTCGAGGTGAAACATGTACAACTGGATCGACGCCCTCGCCGACCTGCAATCCCAGGGTGAACCCTGCGTGTTGGTGACCATCATCGAAGAGCTCGGCTCGACGCCGCGCAACGCCGGCTCGAAGATGGTCATCAGCGCCAACCAGACGTTCGACACCATCGGTGGCGGGCATCTGGAATACAAAGCCATGCAGATCAGCCGCGAGATGCTGGCCAGCGGCAAACAGGACACCCATCTGGAGCGCTTCAGCCTCGGCGCCAGCCTCGGCCAGTGCTGCGGCGGCGTGACCGTGTTGCTGTTCGAACCGATGGGCCAGGTCCAGGCGCAGATCGCCGTGTTCGGCGCCGGTCACGTCGGCCGGGCGCTGGTGCCGTTGCTCGCCAGCCTGCCCTGCCGGGTGCGTTGGATCGATTCGCGCGAAGACGAATTCCCCGAACAGATCCCCCACGGGGTGCGCAAAATCGTCGCCGAAGAACCGGTGGACGAAATCGACGAATTGCCCGTCGGCAGCTACTGCATCGTCATGACCCACAACCATCAGCTGGACCTCGAACTCACCGCCGCGATCCTCAAGCGCAACGACTTCGCCTACTTCGGCCTCATCGGCTCGAAGACCAAACGCGTGAAGTTCGAACACCGCCTGCGCGACCGCGGTTTTGACAGCAGCGTGCTGCAACGCATGCGCTGCCCGATGGGCATTGGCGAAGTCAAAGGCAAGCTGCCTGTGGAAATCGCCATCTCCATCGCTGGCGAAATCATCGCCACCTATAACGCGAACTTCGGTCAGCACACTTCCAGCGCCGAACCGATTGCCAAACTGCTGCCCGCTTCACGCCGCAGCCAAGCCTCCCATTGAGAACGCTCATGCCACTGACTCGCAAAGCCTACCGCGCCGCCATTCTGCACAGCATCGCCGACCCCGCCGAAGTGGGCATCGAAGCGTCCTACGAGTATTTCGAGGACGGTTTGCTGGTGGTCGACAACGGCCAGATCAGCGCCATCGGCCACGCCAGCGAACTGCTGCCGACCCTGCCGGCCGATATCGAGATCACGCATTATCAGGACGCGCTGATCACCCCCGGCTTCATCGACACCCACATCCACCTGCCGCAAACCGGCATGGTCGGCGCCTATGGCGAGCAGCTGCTGGACTGGCTCAATACCTACACCTTCCCTTGCGAAAGCCAGTTCGCCGACAAGGCGCACGCCGACGAAGTCGCGGAGATTTTCATCAAGGAACTGCTGCGCAACGGCACCACCACGGCGCTGGTGTTTGGCAGCGTGCACCCGCAATCGGTGAACTCGTTCTTCGAAGCGGCCGAACAGCTGGACCTGCGGATGATCGCCGGCAAGGTGATGATGGACCGCAACGCACCGGACTACCTGACCGACACCGCCGAATCGAGCTACGTCGAAAGCAAGGCGCTGATCGAGCGCTGGCACGGCAAGGGCCGCTTGCATTACGCCGTGACGCCGCGCTTCGCCCCGACCAGCACCCCGGAACAATTGACCCTCGCCGGCCAATTGCTGAGTGAGTATCCGGACCTCTACATGCAGACCCACATCAGCGAAAACCTGAAGGAAGTCGAGTGGGTCAAGGAGCTGTTCCCGGACCGCAAGGGTTACCTCGACGTCTACGATCACTACCAGCTGCTGGGTGAGCGCTCGGTGTTCGCCCACGGTGTGCACCTGTGTGATGACGAGTGCGCGCGGCTGGCAGAAACCGGCTCGGCGATTGCGTTCTGCCCGACCTCGAACTTCTTCCTCGGCAGCGGCTTGTTCAACTTGCCGATGGCCGAGAAGCACAAACTGAACGTCGGCCTGGGCACGGACGTCGGCGGCGGCACCAGTTTCTCGCTGCTGCAGACGTTGAACGAGGCGTACAAGGTCATGCAGCTGCAAGGCGCGCGACTGAGCCCGTTCAAATCGTTGTACCTGGCGACGCTGGGCGGCGCCCGCGCGTTGCGGCTGGAAGACAAGATCGGCACGTTGCTGCCGGGTACGGATGCGGACTTCCTGGTGCTGGATTACAACGCCACGCCGCTGTTGAGCTATCGCTTGAAGCAGGCCAACAACATTGCCGAGACGTTGTTTGTGTTGATGACGCTGGGGGATGACCGGACGGTGTTGCAGACCTATGCAGCGGGGAATCAGGTGCATCAGCGCTGAGTTTTCTCCAGGCATAAAAAATCCCCCGTCGCTTTTCAGCCCGGGGGATTTTTATTGCCTATGCGATCGCTATCGCGAGCAGGCTCGCTCCCACAGTTGATCTTCAGTGATCTCAGAATTTTCGTTCAACACAAAACCCTGTGGGAGCCAGCCTGCTGGCGATAGGCGCGCCGCGGTCTATCAGATTTTCGCTGACGGACGCCCAGGCTTCTTGGTCTGCAACAAATGCGAGAACACCGCATGCAAATCATCCGACGCGCTTTCTTCGTCGAGGTTGAGTTTGCTGTCGATGTGGTCCATGTGATGCATCATCAGGTTCACCGCCAGCTCAGCGTTGCGTGCTTCGATCGCATCGATCAACTGAGTGTGTTCGTCATAGGAACAGTGCGAACGGTTGCCACTTTCGTATTGGGCAATGATCAGCGAAGTCTGCGACACCAGGCTGCGCTGGAAGCTGATCAGCGGGGCATTCTTCGCCGCTTCGGCCAGCTTCAGGTGAAACTCGCCCGACAGGCGGATACCGGCACCGCGATCGCCACGGGAGAAGCTGTCGCGCTCGTCGTTGACCATCTGACGCAATTCGGCGAGTTCCTCGGCGGTGGCGTGTTGCACGGCCAATTCAGTGATCGCACGCTCGACCAGGCGACGGGCGAAGAACACCTGACGCGCCTCCTCGACACTCGGGCTGGCCACTACAGCACCGCGATTCGGCCGCAGCAGCACGACGCCTTCATGGGCCAGGCGAGACAGCGCGCGGCGAATGATGGTGCGGCTGACCCCGAAAATTTCCCCCAGCGCTTCTTCGCTCAACTTGGTGCCGGGCGCCAGGCGCTGTTCGAGGATGGCCTCGAAGATATGCGCGTAGACAATATCGTCCTGGGTACCGCTGCGGCCGGCTTTGCCTGCTTTCGGTTGTTTCTTGAGGGGCTGCAACTGTTCGTTCATGGGCACTCGAGTCGGGAGAACTGCGGCGAATTGACCGTGACTGTAATACGGCACAGTGGGTCGCTGGCAAGTATCGCGTAAAAAACACTGCGATTGTACACAATGGAGGGTGGCAACACGACTGTACGGCTGTTTGTCCCGACGGCTGTATCGCAACGGCTGGTTACTTTTGAGTTTAGGCTTGAACTCATAAATTTGAGGTCCACACAAACCCTGTGGCGAGGGAGCTTGCTCCCGCTCGGCGGCGCAGCCGTCGTAAACACTGCAAACACGATTCAATGTTGCCCAGGGTTCGGGGCCGCTTCGCAGCCCAGCGGGAGCAAGCTCCCTCGCCACAAAAGCCATCTTCAGAATTAATTGCGCCCACAAGGAACCCCGCGGTCATGAACGACACCACGCACACGCAACTGCGCCCATTGGCCGACACCTCGCCGTCGGCCATCGTCGCCGGGTTCATCGCCATGATGACCGGCTACACCAGTTCCCTGGTGTTGATGTTCCAGGCCGGGCAAGCCGCCGGGCTGACCAGCGGGCAGATTTCGTCGTGGATCTGGGCGATTTCGATTGGCATGGCGGTGTGCTCGATCGGGTTGTCCCTGCGCTATCGCACCCCCATCACCATCGCCTGGTCGACCCCGGGCGCTGCGCTGTTGATCACCAGCCTGGGCGGCGTGACCTACGGCGAAGCGATCGGCGCCTACATCACCTGCGCGGTGCTGGTGACGATCTGTGGCCTGACCGGCAGCTTCGAGCGCTTGGTGAAAAAGATTCCGGCTTCATTGGCGGCGGCGTTGCTGGCGGGGATTCTGTTCAAGATCGGCAGCGAAATTTTCGTCGCCGCCCAGCATCGCACGGCGCTGGTGCTGGGGATGTTCTTCACCTACCTGCTGGTCAAGCGCCTGTCGCCGCGTTATGCGGTGCTGTCCGCGTTGCTGATCGGCACGGCGCTGTCGGGGTTCATGGGGCTGCTGGATTTCAGCGGTTTCCACCTGGAAGTGGCGACGCCCGTCTGGACCACACCGCACTTCTCCCTGGCCGCGACCATCAGCATCGGCATCCCGTTGTTCGTGGTGGCCATGACCTCGCAAAACATGCCCGGGATCGCCGTGCTGCGCGCCGATGGCTACACCGTGCCGGCCTCGCCGCTGATCACCACCACCGGCATCGCTTCGCTGCTGCTGGCGCCGTTCGGGTCCCACGGGATCAACCTCGCGGCCATCAGCGCGGCGATCTGCACCGGGCCGCATGCCCATGAAGATCGCAACAAGCGTTACACGGCCGCGGTCTGGTGCGGGATTTTCTACGGGATCGCCGGGGTGTTCGGCGCAACGTTGGCGGCGCTGTTTGCTGCATTGCCCAAAGAGCTGGTGCTGTCGATTGCGGCGCTGGCGCTGTTCGGCTCGATCATCAATGGCTTGAGCATCGCCATGAGCGAAGTGAAAGAACGCGAAGCCGCGCTGATCACGTTCATGGTGACCGCCTCGGGGCTGACGCTGTTTTCCATCGGTTCAGCATTCTGGGGGATTGTGGCGGGGGTGTTGACCTTGCTGATCTTGAACTGGCGCAAGACCCTGTAGGAGCGAGCTCGCTCGCGATGGAGGACAACGATAACGCGAGCTTTCTGAATGCCCGCGGTGTTCTCAGGTTCATCGCGAGCAAGCTCGCTCCTACAGGGGTCGGGGTTTTCTGACAGGCATAAAAAAACGGCGACCCTTGGGTCGCCGTTTTTTTCAGAACATCAAGCTACCGGATTGATCGGCTTTTCCGGGTACCAGACGTCCAGCAGCGGGCTGACTTCAACGCTGGTCAGCTCGGTGCGGCCTTTGAGCCAGGCTTCAACGGCGGCGCGTTGTTCAGCGCTGACCGAGCCACGCTTCTGCAGGCAAACCAGACCGAAGTCGTCGCCGCCAACATAGCCCAGACCGTTGGCTTCCATGGCTTCTTTCAGGAACGCGTCGAGGAAAGCATCAATGGCTTCATCAGCCAAATCTTCTTTGAAATCCAGGTTCAGTTCGAAACCCAGCTCTTGAAATTCATCGACGCACAGTTTTTTGCGCAGACGCTGGGAACGGTTAGTCGCCATTGGAACAATCCTCATAAGTAATAACGGGCGGCACTTTAGCAGTTTAAGCCGCCAATTGCCCGACTCTCTGGGCCTGCGGGCCTGCCATCGGTAAAAAATAGCGTAATTAGAGGGCCCGGGTAAGGCACAAGCCACTCCACCTTGGGGCATAATGCCGACACTTTCGTGACCACTGAGGGAATTTATCTTCATGCCCTCGTCTTTTTCCCCTCGAATGCAGGGTTTTATTTCAGATGATCAAATCGTTGCGTCCTTTGTTGCTGGCCGGTTTTCTGCTTCCCCTGGCCCTTCCCGTCTACGCTGATCCCGTCAACACCGCCCTGTCGCCCAATGTCGAAAAAGCCCTCAAGGCCAGCAAGCTGCAGGACAACGCGCTGTCGCTGGTGATGATCCCTCTGACCGGCCCGGGCACCCCGACTGTTTTCAACGCTGACGTCTCGGTCAACCCGGCCTCGACCATGAAGCTGGTCACGACGTATGCGGCGCTGGAAATGCTCGGCCCGAACCACCAGTGGAAAACCGAGTTCTACACCGACGGCACCCTGAGCGGCGGCATTCTCAACGGTAACCTCTACCTCAAGGGTGGCGGCGATCCGAAGCTGAACATGGAAAAACTCTGGCTGCTGATGCGCGACCTGCGCGCCAACGGCGTCACGCAGGTCACGGGTGACCTGGTGCTGGACCGCAACTTCTTCGTTCAGCCGCAATTGCCCGAGTTCAACGACGACGGCAATGACGAGAACAAGCCGTTCCTGGTCAAGCCTGACTCGCTGATGGTCAACCTCAAGGCCTTGCGCTTTGTCGCACGCAACGACAGCGGCCGGGTGCTGGTGTCGGTAGAGCCGCCGATCGCGACCATTCGCATCGAAAACCAGGTCAAAGCCTTGCCCTCCAAGCAATGCACCGGTGGCGTGCGCTACAACCCGGTGCCCCAGGCCGATGGCAGCGTGACCGTGACCGTTGGCGGCCAGTTGGGCGATGGCTGCAGCTCCCAGACTTACCTGTCGCTGCTCGACCACGCGACCTACACCGCCGGCGCCGTGCGGGCGATCTGGAAGGAGCTGGGCGGCAGCATCCAGGGCAAGGATCGCCTGGCACCAACGCCAAAAGACGCCAAGGTCCTGGCCCGGGCCTTCTCGCCGGACCTGGCGGAAATCATCCGTGACATCAACAAATACAGTAACAACACCATGGCCCAGCAGCTGTTCCTGAGCCTGGGCCAGCAGTTCCGTACCGATGCCGACACCGATGACGCCAAGGCGGCGCAACGGGTTGTGCGTCAGTGGCTGGCGAAGAAAGGCATCACCGCACCGCACCTGGTGATGGAGAACGGCTCCGGCCTGTCTCGCGCCGAACGTGTGAGCGCCCGTGAAATGGCCGCGATGCTGCAAGCTGCATGGCGCAGCCCGTACGCCGCCGAGTTCATCAGTTCGATGCCGATTGCCGGCACCGACGGCACCATGCGCAAGCGCTTGAAGACCACGGCGATGCGCGGTGAAGCCCACGTCAAGACCGGCACCCTGAACACCGTGCGTGCGATCTCGGGCTTCAGTCGCGACATCAACGGCAATACCTGGGCGGTGGTTGCGATCCTGAACGACAAGGCCCCGTTCGGCGCGTCCTCGGTGCTGGATCAGGTGCTGCTGGATCTGTACCGCCAGCCGAAACTGCCGACGACTGCCTCGGTTCTGTAAAACTCCACAGCTCCAATGTGGGAGTGAGCCTGCTCGCGATCAAGTCAGCACATCCAACATCGATGTGACTGACAGACCGCTATCGCGAGCAGGCTCGCTCCCACATCTAGCCCCGCTTAACTCATCTCCCCTTCAACCCGGTCCCGTCCGTTCTGCTTCGCCGCATAAACCCCCGAGTCCGCCCGCAGCAGCAGCGCATCCGCGCCTTCGCCGACACGCCAGCTGGCGATCCCGAAACTCGCGGTGACCACGCCGACGCCATCGATCGGTGAACTGCGCAAGGATTGCCACAGCTGCAGCGCCAGGACATGCGCCTGTTGGCCGTCAATGTCCGGGCACAGCACCATGAACTCTTCGCCGCCCAGACGACAGAACACGTCGGTGCGTCGCAGTCGATGACCGATACGCTCACACACCGCCTGCAACACCCGGTCCCCCACCGCGTGGCCGTGCTGGTCGTTGATGCGCTTGAAATGGTCGATATCGAGCATGATCACCGACAGTTCACCGCCACCGCGCTCGACCCGCGTCATTTCGGTGGTCAGGCGCTCCTGGAAATAACGGCGGTTGTGAATGCCGGTCAGGGAATCGGTCACCGACAAAGCCCGCAGTTCTTCCTCTACCCGTTTCAGGTCGGAAATGTCCGAGATATAACCGTGCCAGAGCACGTCGCCACCCGGTTGTTCCTCCGGCGTCGCCTCGCCACGGACCCAGCGCAGCCCCCGCAGAGGCAACTGCACCCGGTATTCCTCGCGCCAGGGGCTGAGGGTGTCCGCCGAGGCCCGGATCGAAGCTCGGACCCGGGGCGAGTCCTGGGGATGAATCCGCGTGAAAATCGCCTCGGCATTGAGCAGCAGCACGTCCGGCTCGAGTTCGTAGATTTCGCGGATACCATCGCTGGCATAGATCACACTAAAACGGCCATCGAACGCCATCTTGAACTGGTAGATCCCGCCGGGCACATGGGCGCTGAGCTTTTTCAGCAGCAGGTCGCGCGCGGCCAAGGCCTCGTAGACCCGCTTGCGCTCGGTAATGTCGATACAGATCGCCAGATGACCGACCCACAGGCCTTGTTCATCAAGGACCGGGGTTGCCAGCATGTTCACCATCAGATGGCTGCCATCACTGCGCACCAGCGTCCATTCCCGCGCTTCGTGACCTCCCTCCAGGCCGCCCTCGACCAGCATGGCCTGGCAGGTCGGGATCGATTTGCCGTATCGAGCGCTCAACTCCGCCGAGCGGGCGGCGAGTTCTCGGGGTAAATGCAGGTTTTCCAGCGTCATGTGCCCCACCACCTCCGCGCTGGAATACCCGAGCATCTGCTCGGCGCCGGCATTGAAGGTGCTGATGATGCCGCGCAGGTCGGTGGCAATGATCGCGACCTGGGTCGCGGCATTGAGCACGCCGCGCAGCTGGCCATGGGTACCGCGCAATTCCTGCTCGCGGGCGCGCAGCTCCTGGGTCCGCTGCTCGACCATCTTCAGTGCCCTCTGGCGCTGACTGGCCAGCACATACAACAAGGCACTGAGCATCAGACTGAGCAAGCCGCCCAACACCACCAAGCTGCTCACCGAAGAGTGGTTGGCCTGCAGGAAAGCCTCGCTCGGCTGGATGTCTACCTGATAGTTATGGTCGGCAAGGCGCAGGAGCCGGGTCGCGGACAATTCACTGAGCGCCGGTGGATTGGGAGATTCATACAGGACTTCGTGCTGATCGTTGGTGGACAGGTCGAGGATGCGCACCGACAGGTAATCATGGCCGGCCTCCGGCAGCCCGTCCGCCAGCAACTGGCGCATGCTGATTACCGCCATCACGTACCCGAACGGCTTGTTCGTCGCCGCTGGCGAGCTGTCGCGATGCTGGAGCATGACCGGCGCCACCAGCAGCACCCCTCGGGCAAACGCCGGCTCGATACTGACCAGATGCATCGGTTGCGAGACCGCCAGTCCGTCATTTTCGTCGGCGCGTTCAAGGGTGGAACGGCGCAGGGGTTGAGCCAGCAAGTCGTAGCCCAGCGGCGACCCGAGTTTGCTTTGCGTCTGGCTGTACAGCACCGCCACGTACTCATCGCGCTCGGCCGCCAGTTGCAGCTGGCCATCGCCGTTCAGTTCGCGAACCGTGAAATCAGGCAACCCTTCATCCCGTACCCGGCGCTCGAAAGCCTCGCGTTCGCCACGACTCACCCGCTGGGCGAAGGAATAGGCTTGAGTCCGGTGCAATAAAGGTCGGGTGTACCCGTCGAATTCTTCCCGGGAAACCGAGTCGGAATTGGCGAAGAACCGGCGCAAGCCATCGAGGCGCTGCTCCTGATCTTCGAAGCGTTCTTCGATACGGCTGTAACGTTCACTGGCCAGCAGTTGGAAACGTTGCCGCAATTGATGATGAAACAGATTCAGCGTCGACCAGGCCAATAAAGCCGTGAGTATGCCACCGACAATTAATACCAGTAGCGCGACCAGCCAGGCCGAAACATCTTCTCTGATAAACCCCAGGATCTTAGGGCGCACGGCGTGCAACGACATAAACGCAACTCAAAACGCCAGGTGCGGGAAAGCCCTTTGGCCCTGTGTGAGTTATAGCTATTAGCCACTAATTTGACCAGTACTGAAAGAAGCCTGTAGGAGCGAGCTTGCTCGCGATGGAGGACAACGATAACGCGCGCTTTCTGAATATACGCGGCGCTCTCGGGTTCATCGCGAGCAAGCTCGCTCCTACAGTGCTTTGTGTCAACGGGCCGTGATTTTCCAGGCGCGGTGGATCTTGCCATTACGGGCAAAATCCGGATCGATGGTCTGGGCGGTGATTTCCTCGACCGCGTAACGCTCGGCGAGGTTGGGCTCCAGTTCGAACTTGCGGAAGTTGTTGGAGAAGTACAACACCCCACCCGGTGCCAGACGCGCCATGGCCAGGTCGATCAATTGCACCTGGTCGCGCTGTACGTCGAAGATCCCTTCCATGCGCTTGGAGTTGGAGAACGTCGGCGGATCGATGAAGATCAGGTCGAATTCGTCACGGCAGGCATCGAGCCAGACCATCACATCGCCCTGCTCCAGGCGGTTCTTGTCCGAGAAACCGTTCAACGACAGGTTGCGACGCGCCCAGTCCAGATAGGTTTTCGACAAGTCGACGCTGGTGGTGCTGCGCGCGCCGCCCTTGGCTGCGTGAACACTGGCGGTCGCGGTGTAGCTATACAGGTTGAGGAAGCGCTTGCCGGCCGCCTCTTTCTGAATCCGCATGCGCATCGGCCGGTGATCGAGGAACAGCCCGGTGTCGAGGTAGTCGGTGAGGTTCACCAGCAGCTTCACGCCGCCTTCGTTGACCTCGACGAACTTGCCCTGCGCCGCCTGGCGTTCGTACTGCTTGGTGCCGCTCTGACGCTCGCGACGCTTGACCACCACCCGGCTCTTGTCGATGTTCAAGGCCTGCGGAATGGCCGCCAGCGCGTCGAACATGCGTGCCGAGGCTTTTTCCGGATCGATGGATTTCGGTGCCGCATATTCCTGGACGTGAACCCAATCGTGATACAGGTCGATGGCCATGGAATACTCGGGCATGTCGGCGTCATACACACGATAGCAGTCGATGCCTTCACGTTTGACCCATTTGCCCAATGCTTTCAGGTTTTTCTGCAAACGGTTGGCGAACATCTGCCCGCCTTCACTCAAGCGCGGTTGCTCGACGACCACCGGTACCGGTTTGATCGGGTTGCCGTTCTTGTTGTACTGGCGTTCCTGTGGCTCGTTTGGCGCCTGATCGTACTCCGCCTGCTCGCGCTCGACCTGACGTTGTTCCGGGGTGCGACGTTCGCCGGTGACGAACTGATCCGGGGTGACCTTGATCAGCAGCAATTTGCACGGCAAGGCGCCGTTCCAGAACGAATACTGTTTGTGGCTGCGGATGCCCATGCGCTTGCCCAGGTCCGGCGCGCCGGTAAAGACCGCGGCTTCCCAGTTCAGGCAGGCCTGACGCAGGCGCTCGCCGAGGTTCTGGTAGAGGTAGAGCAAGCTCGCCTCGTCACCCAGACGCTCGCCGTAGGGCGGGTTGCAGATGACCAGGCCTTTCTGGTTCTGGTCCGGGCGTGGCTCGAATGTGCCGACTTCGCCCTGGTAAATCTTGATCCACTCGCTCAGGCCGGCGCGCTCTACGTTGTTGCGGCCCGGTTGAATCAGGCGCGGGTCCGCTTCGTAACCGCGAATCCACAGCGGTGGCTTGGCCAGACCGGCCGCAGCACGCTCGCTGGCTTCTTCGTGAAGTTTTTTCCACAGCGCAGGGACGTGACCGAGCCACGCGGTGAAGCCCCATTGTTCGCGACGCAGGTTCGGTGCCATATCGGCGGCGATCATCGCCGCTTCGACGAGGAACGTCCCCACACCGCACATCGGGTCAGCCAGCGCGCCGCCTTCGGCTGCAATGCGCGGCCAGCCCGAACGGATCAGGATGGCGGCCGCAAGGTTTTCCTTCAGCGGCGCCGCGCCTTGCTGCAGGCGGTAACCGCGCTGGTGCAGGCTGTGGCCGGACAGGTCGAGGGACAGGATCGCTTCGCCACGGTCCAGGCGCAGGTGAATGCGCAGGTCCGGATTGAGTTTGTCGATTGACGGACGGTCGCCTTGCGGCGTGCGCAGTTTGTCGACGATGGCGTCTTTAACTTTCAAGGCGCCGAAGTGGGTGTTGTCGATGCCCGAGCCATGACCGCTGAACTCGACGGCCAGGGTGCCATCGTTGAGCATGTGGTCTTGCCACTCGATATCGAGCACGCCGTGGTACAGGTCTTCGGCGTCTTTCATCGGGAAGCGCTTGAGCACCAGCAATACCCGGTTCGCCAGGCGCGACCACAGGCACAGGCGATAAGCGGTTTCCATGGTGGCCATGCCGCGCACGGCAGAGGTGTGTTCACGCGCTTCTTCAAGGCCAAGCCCGACGGCTTCCTCGATGAGCAGGCCTTCAAGGCCTTTGGGGCAGGTGAGGAAGATTTCGAATTGATCGGACATTGGGATTTCAAAGCCTTTGGCTGAGTGAACGGGCAACGCATTGCCGGTCCGGTTTTCAATCAGGCGCTTTTCTTGAAGAGCGCCCGCGTGGCACGAAGGTGTGCCGTTCCACCCCTGCTGCTCGGGTTAAATGAGCTTAGATGCAAGGACAGATAAAAAAGTTGATGCAACAAAATGTCATAAGTCGACCCTTCGTCGAATAGTCCCCCAGTGCAACGGGAGGCATTCTCACTAAGGGATTAACCCCATCATCCAGCGCGGGGCCGATCATACCGGGGTTTGGCTAATAAAGGCGCTGTAAGCATCCTGTTACTTATGGCCATACCACCTTAATGGTTACGTCCTTATGACAAAACGATCATTCCCTCGATGTGACGCATTGGTTAGAACTCAACACAGGTTGGCGCCACAACGGACGTCAACACCTTGGCTCGCCACGCCGGCAGCGAGCCGCCAGCGGCAGACATTTCTGCCAGACCTCGATTGAGGTCGACGCGATACATACAGTCAACAAGTGAGGGCAACACCCTATGAGAAGACTTAAGCGTGATCCGTTGGAAAGAGCATTTTTGCGCGGATATCAATATGGCGTTGGTGGCAAATCCCGTGAGCTTTGCCCATTTACTCTACCGTCAGTACGCCAAGCCTGGATTAACGGCTGGCGAGAAGGACGCGGCGACAACTGGGACGGTATGACCGGCACTGCGGGTATACACAGACTCAACGAACTTCACGCCGTCGGCTAATGACAGGGCTTAACACTCCGACACGATAATCTGATGACTGACTGAATACATTAACCACGCACGTCCCATCCGGACGGCGGGCTCCGGCCCAGGGGCTCCTTTAAAGGAGCCCTTTTTTATGCCTGTAAAAAATCTGCTGCATCAATGCTGCTTTTGTGGCGAGGGAGCTTGCTCCCGCGGGGCTGCGGAGCGGCCCCAAAAGCTACCAATCAGGTGCGTCAGGCGAAACGTGGTTACAGGGTTCACGACTGCTACGCAGCCGAGTGGGAGCAAGCTCCCTCGCCACAATAACCCTCAGCGCAAGGTTCTGATCAGCCTCTAGCGCAGGGCCGCGATGGCGTCGACGGACTCGCGAATCAACGCCGGCCCCTTATAGATAAAGCCGGAATAAAGCTGCACCAGGCTCGCACCCGCCGCGATTTTCTCGGCCGCGTGCTTGCCTTCGGTAATCCCGCCCACGGCGATAATCGGCAGACGGCCGGCCAGCTCCGAGGCCAGCACCTTGACGGTGTGGGTGCTCTTGTCGCGAACCGGTGCGCCGGACAGGCCGCCCGCCTCGTCGCCATGCTCCATGCCTTCAACGCCGACACGACTCAGGGTGGTGTTGGTCGCGATGACCGCGTCCATCCCGGTTTCAATCAGTGCCTGGGCCACCTGAGCGGTTTCTTCGTCGGTCATGTCTGGCGCGATCTTGATCGCCAGCGGAACATGTTTGCCGTGGCGCAGCGCCAATTCAGCCCGGCGGGTGGCCAGGTCGGCCAGCAATTGCTTGAGCGAATCGCCAAATTGCAGGCTGCGCAGGCCCGGCGTATTCGGCGAACTGACGTTGACCGTCACGTAACTGGCGTGGGCGTACACTTTGTCCAGGCAGATGAGGTAGTCATCGACCGCTCGCTCAACCGGGGTGTCGAAGTTCTTGCCGATGTTGATGCCCAGCACACCTTTGTACTTGGCGGCGGCGACGCGGGCCAGCAGGTGATCGACACCGAGGTTGTTGAACCCCATGCGATTAATGATCGCCTCGGCTTCCGGCAGACGGAAAATCCGTGGTTTCGGGTTGCCCGGTTGTGGGCGCGGAGTGATGGTGCCGATTTCGACAAAACCAAAACCCAGCTGGGCGAAACCGTCGATGGCTGCGCCGTTCTTGTCCAGGCCCGCCGCCAGCCCCACAGGGTTCGGAAACTCCAGGCCCATGACGCTCACCGGCATTTTCGCCGGGGCCTTGCACAACAAGCCGTTGAGGCCCAAACGCCCGCCCGCGCCGATCAGGTCCAGGGACAGATCGTGGGAGGTTTCCGGGGATAGTTTGAACAACAGCTGACGGGCCAGGGTGTACATGGGCGGGTTTGACTCTGGGCTACGAAAAGTGGCGGCGATTATAGCCGGGGTTGCCAGCGACAGGCGACCATTTTGCCTTGGCCCCCGGGCTGGCATCAGCCTTGCACTGGCATTGTCATCAGCGCTCATGCCAACGACGGGATGAGTGGAAGGACAATGGCGTCGTCACCCGGCCTTGCTCTGGCAAGCCGCCCGGTACGGCGTTTTTTTATGGAAGGTGTTTACGCGATGATTGAAACCGCAAGCGGCCCGCTGGCCTGGGTCAACGGCAGCGATGCCCCGGAAAAGACCGACATCAACCTCGGCTTCATGGCCCTGAGCGATTGTGCTTCGGTGGTGGTCGCCGCGACGCAGGGGTTCGCCCAGCCTTACGGCCTGACCCTGAACCTCAAGCGCCAATCGTCGTGGGCCAATCTGCGGGACAAACTGGTCAGCGGCGAACTCGACGCCGCCCACAGCCTGTACGGCCTGATTTACGCCGTGCACCTGGGCATCGGCGGCGTGGCTCCGACGGACATGTCGGTGCTGATGGGCCTGAACCAGAACGGCCAGAGCATCAACCTTTCCCACGGCTTGCAGGCCTTGGGCGTGACCGGTCCTGAGGCGCTGGATCGCCACGTGCACCAAAGTCGCTCAAAACTCACCTTCGCTCAGACCTTCCCCACCGGCACCCATGCGATGTGGCTGTTTTACTGGCTGGCCAGCCAAGGCATTCATCCGTTGCAGGACGTGGAGAGCGTGGTGGTCCCGCCGCCGCAAATGGTCGCGCACCTGCAAGCCGGGCGCATTGACGGTTTCTGTGTCGGTGAGCCTTGGGCGGCCAGCGCAGTGAAGCAGAACCTCGGCTTCACCCTGGCGACCACCCAGACCCTCTGGCCCGATCACCCGGAAAAAGTCCTCGGTTGCACCCGCGCCTTCGTCGATCAATACCCCAACACCGCCCGGGCGCTGGTGATGGCAATTCTGCAAGCCAGCCGTTTTATCGAAGACAGCACTGAAAACGGCCGAAGCACCGCGCAATTGCTTAGCGCGCCGCAGTACCTCGATGCGCCGCTGGACTGCATCGAACCACGCTTGCTGGGCGATTACGCCGACGGCCTCGGCAATCGCTGGCAGGACCCGCACGCGCTGCGTTTCCATGGCGGTGGCGCGGTGAATTTTCCTTACCTGTCCGACGGCATGTGGTTCATGACCCAGTTCCGCCGCTGGGGATTGTTGCGCGATGACCCGGACTATCTCGCTGTGGCCCGCCAGGTGCAGCAGCTTGAGGTGTACCGCGAGGCCGCCAGCGCGGTCGGCATCGACGCCTCGGGTTCGCCGATGCGCAGCAGCCAGTTGATCGACGGCAAAATCTGGGATGGCTCGGACCCAGCCGGCTACGCGCGCAGTTTCAAGCTGCACGCCATGAGCGACAGCTCGCCGCTGCTCGCCCGCCGCTGACAGGAGCCTGCGAATATGTTGCGTATTCTGCTGATCAACGACACCGCGAAAAAGGTCGGACGCCTGAAAGCGGCCCTGACCGAAGCCGGGTTCGAGGTGATCGATGAGTCGGGCCTGACCATCGACCTGCCCGCGCGCGTCGAAACGGTGCGCCCGGATGTGATTCTGATCGATACCGAGTCACCGGGCCGCGATGTCATGGAGCAAGTGGTGCTGGTGACCCGCGATCAGCCACGGCCCATCGTGATGTTCACCGACGAGCATGACCCCGGCGTAATGCGCCAGGCGATCAAGTCCGGGGTCAGTGCCTACATCGTCGAGGGCATTCACGCACAACGCTTGCAGCCGATTCTCGACGTGGCCATGGCCCGTTTCGAAAGCGACCAGGCCTTGCGCGCCCAGCTGCATGCCCGCGATCAGCAACTGGCGGAGCGCAAGCGCATCGAGCTGGCCAAGGGGTTGCTGATGAAAATGAAAAACTGCAACGAGGAAGAGGCCTACACCCTGATGCGCCGCCAGGCCATGAGCCGCCAGCAGAAGCTGATTCAGGTGGCGGAGCAGATTATTGCCATGAGTGAGTTGCTCGGCTGACGAACGCCTTCGCGGGCAAGCCTTGCTCCTACAGGATGGCGCCGCCTCTGTAGGAGCAAGGCTTGCCCGCGAATGGCCACACCTCGGTCTTCGACTGTTGGCACAGATCTCGCTAAGCAATCACTACAGGTAACCAACGGCGGTTGCCCCACCTACGACAAAGACGTCGCTCACCTCATTCGCCCATGGCGGATCGGGTGGCGGCGTTTTTTTGTTTTGGCCCCACAGCCCGGGGCCGGTGGTGCGGCCGTTGCGGCGCCCCACCCGCTAGCTGATGACTCCTTCTCGAGACGACTAACCGCTGAGGTGCGCGATGAATTCAAGCTTCTGGAAATCCGGCCATACCCCGACATTGTTCGCGGCCTTCCTCTACTTCGACCTGAGCTTCATGGTCTGGTACCTGCTCGGCCCGTTGGCGGTGCAAATCGCCGCCGACCTGCACCTGACCACCCAGCAACGCGGACTGGTGGTGGCGACGCCGATCCTGGCCGGCGCCGTGCTGCGCTTCATCATGGGCATGCTGGCGGATCGTCTCTCGCCAAAGACCGCCGGGCTGATCGGCCAGGTGATCGTCATCTGCGCCCTGTTCGGCGCCTGGAAACTCGGCATTCACAGCTATGAACAAGCGCTGCTGCTGGGCCTGTTCCTCGGCATGGCCGGCGCTTCATTCGCCGTCGCCCTGCCGCTGGCCTCGCAATGGTACCCCCCGCAGCATCAGGGCAAAGCCATGGGCATCGCGGGTGCCGGCAACTCGGGCACTGTGCTGGCGGCATTGATAGCGCCGGTATTGGCCGCCGCATTCGGCTGGAGCAACGTGTTCGGTTTCGCGCTTATTCCGCTGATCCTGACCCTGATCGTCTTCGCCTGGCTGGCCAAAAACGCTCCGGAACGGCCGAAAGCCAAATCCGTGGCCGACTATTTCAAAGCCTTGGGCGACCGTGACAGCTGGTGGTTCATGTTTTTCTACAGCGTGACCTTCGGCGGTTTCATCGGCCTGGCCAGCGCCCTGCCCGGCTACTTCAACGATCAATATGGCCTGAGCCCGGTGACCGCCGGCTACTACACGGCGGCCTGCGTGTTCGGTGGCAGCCTGATGCGTCCCTTGGGCGGTGCGCTGGCCGACCGTTTTGGAGGCATTCGCACCTTGCTCGGTATGTACACCGTGGCGGCGATTTGCATCGCCGCCGTAGGGTTCAACCTGCCAAGTTCCTACGCAGCACTGGCCCTTTTCGTCTGCACCATGCTCGGTCTGGGGGCAGGCAATGGTGCGGTTTTCCAGTTGGTCCCGCAGCGTTTTCGGCGCGAGATCGGTGTGATGACCGGTTTGATCGGCATGGCCGGCGGCATCGGTGGTTTTGCCCTGGCCGCCGGCATGGGGGCCATCAAGCAAAGCACCGGCAGCTATCAACTGGCTTTGTGGTTGTTCGCCAGCCTCGGCGTGCTTGCCTGGTTCGGACTGCATGGGGTGAAACGTCGCTGGAGAACCACGTGGGGCTCGGCGGCCGTGACCGCTGCCCGGGTCTGACTTCCCGATGAGCCTGCAACTGAGTTTCGCCGAAGCCAGCGCCACCGGCCCCCGCGAGGAAAACCAGGACGCCCTGCGCCTGGTCACCCCGGCCCCGGCGTTGGCGGCGAGCAAGGGTTACCTGTTCGCCATCGCCGACGGTGTCAGTCAATGCGCGGACGGCGGACTCGCCGCGCGCTCGACCTTGCAGGCCCTGGCACTGGACTACTACGCCACGCCGCAAACCTGGGGCGTGGCGCAGGCACTGGACCGACTGTTGCTGGCGCAGAACCGTTGGTTGCGGGCCAATGGTGGCGGGCAACCATTGCTCACCACCGTCAGTGCGCTGGTGCTGCGCGGCAGGCGTTTCACCCTGGCCCATGTCGGCGATTGCCGGGTGTATCGCTGGCACGCCGGGCAGTTGCAAAGGGTCAGCGAGGATCACGTCTGGGACCAGCCGGGCATGCAGCACGTGCTCAAGCGCGCACTCGGACTGGATCAGCACCTGGTCCTGGATTTTCTCGACGGCGAATTGCGCCTCGATGAGAGCTTTGTGCTGCTCAGCGATGGGATTTGGGCCGTTTTGGGCGACACGGCCATCGCGGCGATCCTGCGCGATCAACCGGATCTGCACAGCGCCGCGCAAACCCTGGTGAGCGCCGCGCATCTGGCCGGCAGTCAGGACAATGCCAGCGCCCTGCTGGTGCGGGTCGACGCCCTCGGTGAAACCAGCATCGGCGATGCATTGATTCACCTGCAGCAATGGCCGCTGCCACCGGCGCTGAAACCGGGCCAGGTGTTCGAGGGTTGGCAAGTCGAAGGAATACTCGCGCAAAGCCAGCAATCGCTGCTCTATCAGGTGCGCGATGCGCAACAACAACCCTGGTTGCTGAAAACCTTGCCCACGGCGCTGCGCGACGATCACCGGGCCGGGCAAGCATTGCTCTCGGAAGAATGGTTTCTCAAGCGAGTGGCCGGTCGGCATTTTCCTGAAGTCCATGCCGCCAGTCAGCGTCAGCATTTGTACTACGTGATGCGCGAATATTCCGGTTCGACCCTGGCGCACGTTTACGCCAGCGCCGGGCCGCTGCCGCTGGCGCACTGGCGGGATCTGGCCGAGCGCCTGCTGCGGGCGGTCGGCATGCTGCATCGACGGCAGATTCTGCATCGCGACATCAAACCGGAGAACCTGCTGCTGGGGGACGACGGTGAGCTACGACTGCTGGATTTCGGCCTCGCGTACTGCCATGGTCTGTCTGAAGACCTGCCCTCTGACGTACCGGGCACACCGAGTTTCATCGCCCCGGAAATGTTTCGCGGCGATGCGCCAACACCACAACAGGATTTGTATGCGGTCGGCGTCACCTTGTATTTCCTGCTCTCCGGGCATTACCCCTACGGCGAAATCGAAGCCTTTCAGCGGCCACGGTTTGGCGTGCCGGTCAGCGCCAGTCGCTACCGGCCCGACGTGCCGGAATGGCTCGCGCAAAGTCTGGAACGAGCGGTGATGGTGGACCCCGATCAGCGTTTCGAAACCGCGGAAGAATGGTTGCTGTTGCTGGAACAGGGCGAGCGCCGAAGTTTGAGCGTGCGGCCCAGGCCGTTGCTGGAACGCGAGCCGCTGAAGGTTTGGCGAACAATGGCGTTGGTGTCGTTGCTGGTGAATCTGGTGCTGCTGTTTTTCGTGTTTCACTCATCCTGAATTGATCACCAAACACCGTGGCGAGGGAGCTTGCTCCCGCTGGTCTGCGAAGCAGACCCCGGAAAGGCGACCGCTACGCGCTCGAACGGGAGCAAGCTCCCTCGCCACAGGTTTACTGCGCCCCAGGACCGGGCGACCCGCCTCGAATCGGTGCAGGAAAACCGAATCAAACTCTGAGCACCTGCTCAGTCCCCCAGTAAAACCTTGATTGCAGCAACTTGGCACAACCACTGCATTACCTCTTCCACCACACATAAAGCCCGGCCTTCAACGACGAAGGGCGAGCTTCCCGAGAGAACGGGACAAGGACAAAGGCGTCCTCGCTAGGCAACTAGCGGGACGCCTTTTTTTGTTTGCGCAAAATTTGTCGAGCACGACCTGAACGCCCTGATGAGGCGGGTCCAAGCTCCCGGAGAACCTGATGAAAAAACTCAAACTGGTGATGATCGGCAACGGCATGGCCGGGGTCCGTACCCTGGAAGAACTGCTCAAACTGAGCAATGAGCTGTACGACATCACGGTCTTCGGCGCCGAACCCCATACCAATTACAACCGCATCCTGCTGTCGCCGGTGCTGGCCGGTGAACAGACCTTCGAAGAGATCGTGCTCAACGACCTGGACTGGTACCTGGACAACAACATCAAGCTGTTGCTCAACCGCAAAGTGGTGGAGATCGACCGGATCAAGCGCCGGGTCATCGCCGAAGACGGCACCGAGGCCGAGTACGATCGCCTGCTGATCGCGACTGGCTCGACCCCATTCATTCTGCCGATCCCCGGCAACACCTTGCAGGGCGTGATCGGCTACCGCGACATCGCCGACACCCAGGCCATGATCAACACCGCGAAGACCCACAAACACGCGGTGGTCATCGGCGGCGGCCTGCTCGGCCTGGAAGCGGCGAACGGCCTGATGCTGCGCGGCATGCACGTCACCGTGGTGCACATCGGCGAGTGGTTGCTGGAACGGCAACTGGACAAGACCAGCGGCCAGTTGCTGCAAACCGCCCTTGAAGGTCGTGGCCTGCATTTTCGCCTGAGCGAGCAGACTCAGGCGCTGCACGATGCCGGCAATGGCCGGGTCGGCTCAGTGCAATTCAAGAACGGCGACATCATCCCCGCCGACCTGGTGGTGATGGCCGCCGGCATCCGGCCGAACACCGAGCTGGCGGAAAAGTCCGGCATTCCGTGCAACCGCGGGATTCTGGTCAACGACACGATGCAAACCTACGACCCAAAAATCTACGCCATCGGCGAATGCGCCAGCCACCGTGGCATCGCCTACGGCCTGGTCGCGCCGCTGTTCGAACAGGCCAAGGTCTGCGCCAATCACCTCGCCCAACTGGGCTTCGCCACCTACAAAGGTTCGGTGACGTCGACCAAATTGAAAGTCACTGGCATCGACCTGTTCTCCGCCGGCGACTTCATGGGCGGCGAAGGCACCGAAACCATCACCCTTTCCGACCCTATCGGCGGGGTCTACAAAAAACTGGTGATCAAGGATGACGTGCTGGTCGGCGCCTGTCTGTACGGCGATACGGCGGACGGTGGCTGGTATTTCCGGCAGATCCGTGAGAATCACGCCATTGGCGAGATCCGCGATCACTTGATGTTCGGGGAAAACGCACTCGGCGACGTAGGACATCAGGGCCAGGACAAAGCCATGAGCATGGCCGACAACGCCGAAGTCTGCGGCTGCAACGGCGTGTGCAAAGGCACCATCGTCAAGGCGATTCAGGAACACGGGCTGTTCAGCGTCGACGACGTCAAGAAACACACCAAGGCCGCCAGTTCCTGTGGCTCCTGCGCCGGTCTGGTCGAGCAAATCCTGATCAACACCGTGGGCGGCGCGGCAGACGTCAAACCGAAAAGCGAAAAAGCCATCTGCGGCTGCAGCGACCTCAACCACGGGCAAATCCGCCAGGCCATCCGTGAGCAGCACCTGCTGACCATCGCCGGCACCATGAGTTACCTCAACTGGCGCACACCCAATGGCTGCGCCACCTGCCGTCCTGCACTCAATTACTACCTGATTTCCACCTGGCCCGGCGAAGCCAAGGACGATCCGCAATCGCGCCTGATCAACGAACGCGCCCACGCCAATATCCAGAAAGACGGCACTTATTCGGTCGTGCCGCGGATGTGGGGCGGCGTGACCAATCCGTCGGAATTGCGCCGGATTGCCGACGTGGCCGACAAGTACAACGTGCCGATGGTCAAGGTGACCGGCGGCCAGCGCATCGACTTGCTGGGCATCCGCAAACAGGATTTGCCGGGCGTCTGGAAAGACCTGGACATGCCGTCCGGCCACGCCTACGGCAAATCCATCCGCACCGTGAAAACCTGCGTCGGCAGCGAGTTCTGCCGCTTCGGTACCCAGAACTCGACGCAACTGGGCATCGAACTGGAGCACGACCTGTTCAACATGTGGTCGCCGCACAAAGTGAAACTGGCCGTCTCCGGATGCCCACGCAACTGCTCGGAAGCGGGGATCAAGGACGTGGGAATCATCGGTGTGGATTCCGGTTGGGAGATGTACATCGGCGGCAACGGCGGGATCAAAACCGAGGTCGCCGAGTTCTTCGTCAAGCTGAAAACCGCTGATGAAGTGCGCGAATACAACGGCGCATTCCTGCAGCTCTATCGCGAAGAAGCCTTCTACCTCGAACGCACCGTGCATTACCTGCAACGGGTCGGTATGGAACACATCAAGAAAGCCGTGCTGGAAGACCCGGAGCGGCGCAAGGCACTCAATGATCGCCTGCAGTTCTCCCTGTCGTTCGAACAGGACCCGTGGAAGGAGCGCCTGGAACAACCGTTGTTGAAGAAAGAATTCGATGTCATTCCCGTGAAGAACCTGGAGGTGCTGGCATGAACTGGCTGGATATCTGCGCACTGGAAGAGATCAACACCCTCGGCTCGCGGATCATCGCCGGCCCGAAAGGTGACATCGCGATTTTTCGTACAAGCGACGATGAGGTTTTCGCCCTCGATGACCGCTGCCCGCACAAGGGCGGCCCGCTGTCCCAAGGCTTGATCTATGGCAAGCGCGTGGCCTGCCCGCTGCACAACTGGCAGATCGACCTGGCGTCCGGGGAAGCCCAGGCCCCGGACATCGGCTGCGCCCACCACCATGCGGCGCGGGTCGAGAACGGCCGGGTGTTGCTGGCGCTGCGGGACGCAGGCTGATGGACCGCCAGATCACCGCGTCCACCTGCTGCTACTGCGGGGTTGGCTGTGGCGTGCTGATCGAGCATGACGGCGAGCGCATCCTCGGCGTCAGCGGCGATCCGGCCCACCCCGCCAACTTCGGCAAACTGTGCAGCAAGGGGTCGACCTTGCACCTGACCGGCGACCTCACCGCGCGAGCGCTGTACCCGGAACTGCGCCTGGGCAAAGGCCTGGCGCGCAGCCGCACGGAGTGGGACACCGCGCTGGATCACGCCGCCAGCGTATTCGCCGACACCATCGCCGAGCACGGCCCGGACAGCGTGGCGTTTTATATTTCCGGGCAATTGCTGACCGAGGACTACTACGCCTTCAACAAACTGGCGCGGGCGCTGGTGGGCACCAACAACATCGACAGCAATTCGCGGCTGTGCATGTCCTCGGCGGTGGTTGGCTACAAACGCAGCCTGGGCGCCGACGCGCCGCCGTGCAGTTACGAAGACCTGGACATGAGCGATTGCGTGATGATCGTCGGCAGCAACATGGCCTACGCCCATCCGGTGCTATTCCGTCGTCTGGAGGAGGCCAAATCTCGTCGGCCGCAAATGAAAGTGATCGTCATCGACCCACGTCTTACCGACACTTGCGATTTGGCTGACCTGCACCTGGCGATTTTACCCGGCACCGATGTCGCGTTGTTCCATGGGATTTTGCACCTGTTGCTGTGGGAAGACTGGGTCGACCGGGATTTCATCAGGGCGCACACCGACGGCTTGCCGGCGCTGAAAAACCTGGTGCGCGATTACACGCCGCAGATGGTTTCGCAGCTCTGCGGGATCAGCGTTGAGCAATTGCAGCAGTGCGCCGAATGGGTGGGCACTTCGCCGAGTTTCCTGTCGTTGTGGTGCATGGGCCTGAACCAGTCCACCGCTGGCAGCGCGAAAAACAGTGCGCTGATCAACCTGCACCTGGCCACCGGGCAAATCGGCCGTCCCGGCGCAGGACCTTTCTCGCTGACGGGTCAGCCCAATGCCATGGGTGGCCGGGAAACCGGCAGTTTGTCGAACCTGCTGCCAGGCCATCGCGAAGCCGCCAATGCGCAACACCGCGCCGAAGTGGCGGCGTACTGGGGCGTTGAGCAACTTCCCGAGACCACGGGGCTCACCGCCATCGAACTATTCGAGCAGGTGCGCAGCGGCAAGATCAAGGCCTTGTGGATCGCCTGCACCAACCCCGCGCAATCGCTGCCGGACCAGAGCGCGGTGCGCGCGGCCCTGCAAGCGTGCCCGTTCGTGGTGTTGCAGGAAGCGTTTCGCACCACGGAAACCGCCGCATTCGCCGACCTGTTGTTGCCTGCCGCCAGCTGGGGCGAGAAGGAAGGCATGGTGACCAACTCCGAGCGGCGTATTTCCCACGTCCGCCGGGCAATTGTCGCACCCGGTGAAGCACGTCCTGACTGGGCCATCACGGTCGATTTCGCACAGCGCCTGGAGAAACGACTGCGCCCCGGGCACACCAGCCTGTTTGCCTTTGAAACGCCGACGCAGGTGTTCGATGAGTACAAAGTCCTGACGCGCGGGCGTGATCTGGACTTGTCCGGAATCAGTCATGCGCTGATCGATCGCCTAGGCCCGCAGCAGTGGCCTTTTCCCGAGGGCGCTAACCAAGGAACGGCCCGACTGTACCTGGACGGGGTTTTCCCGACGGCCAGCGGTCGTGCGCAGTTTGTGGCAGAGCCCTATCGCGCGGCCAAGGAACAACGTGATGCACGCTTCCCGCTGACCCTGATCACCGGGCGTCTGCGCGATCAGTGGCACGGCATGAGCCGCACCGGCACCGCCGCGCAACTCTTCGGCCACGTCAGCGAAGCCGTGCTGAGCCTGCATCCGGATGAATTGCGCCGGCACCGGTTGCAATCGGGTGATCTGGTCAGCCTCAAAAGCCGTCGCGGCGCCGTGATTGTCGCGGTGGGCAGCGACGACAGCGTGCGTCCGGGTCAGGCATTTCTTCCCATGCATTGGGGCGACCGTTTCCTCAAGGGCGGCGTCAACGCCATCACCCAACCGGCGTTTGACCCGTTGTCGAAACAACCGGAACTGAAACACAGCGGTGTGCGCATCGAGCCAGTCCAATTGCCGTGGCACCTCTTCGCGCTGATCGAAGGTGATGTTCAACAGCATTTTGAGACGCTTCGTCCGCTGTGTGAGGCGTTTTCCTACGTAAGCCTTAGCCTGGCAGGCCGTGAACGCCCCGCGTTGCTGATACGCGCTGCCAGCGCCACGGCACCGGACCCGCAACTGCTGCGCGATATCGATCAGTGCCTGGGGCTTAGCGAAGGCCCGGTATTGGCATACGACGATCCGCGGCGATCTGTCGGTAAACGGGTACGGATCGAGAACGGACGGATCACTGCCATTCGCCTCGCTGGCGAAACCCTCGCCCAGCATTGGCTACAAAGCCTGTGGCTGGAAGGCCGCGCTGACGAACAATTGCGGCGCTGGCTGCTCGCCCCATTGAGCACGCCGCCGGGGAACAGCAACGCCTCGGTATCTGGCGACAAGACCTTGTGCAACTGCAAGAACGTCAGCCAAAGCGCTGTCTGTGCCGGCATCGAGCGCGGCCTGGATTTGCAGGGTTTGAAACAAGAATTGGGCTGTGGCACGCAATGCGGTTCCTGCGTCCCGGAAATCAAGCGTTTACTGGCCGCCGTCGCGCAGCCGGTCGCCATCATCTCGTGAGGAAAAACACTATGAGCGCAAAAGTCTGGTTGGTGGGCGCGGGCCCGGGTGATCCGGAATTACTGACGCTCAAGGCCGTTCGGGCGTTGCGCGAGGCGGATGTCGTATTGATTGATGATCTGGTGAATGACGCGGTGCTGGAGCATTGCCCTCACGCGCGGATCATTCCCGTGGGCAAGCGCGGCGGGTGTCGCTCTACGCCCCAGGCATTCATTCATCGGCTGATGCTGCGGTATGCCCGTCAGGGTAAGTGCGTGGTGCGCCTGAAGGGCGGCGATCCCTGCATCTTTGGCCGAGGCGGTGAAGAGGCGCAATGGCTGCGCGAGCGTGGAGTCGAGGTCGAGTTGGTAAACGGCATCACTGCAGGGCTGGCGGGCGCCACGCAGTGCGGCATTCCGCTGACCTTGCGCGGAGTGGCGCGTGGCGTGACGCTGGTTACCGCCCACACTCAGGACGACAGCCGTTTGAACTGGCAGGCCCTGGCGCAGGGTGGCACGACGCTGGTGATCTACATGGGTGTGGCCAAATTGAGCGAGATTCGCGAGCAACTGATGGCGGGGGGAATGGCGGCGGATACGCCAGTGGCAATGATCGAAAACGCTTCACTGCCGTACCAACGGGAGTGTCGGAGCGATCTGACAGCAATGGAGGAAGACGCCTGCGCCTTTGAGTTGAAAAGCCCGGCGATCCTGGTCATCGGCGCAGTGGCAGCCGGTGAAACGGTAGGAGCGAGCTCGCTCGCGAAAAACCCGAGAACGCCACAACCGTGTCAGGCATAACCCGTTTTCGCTGGCCCGAAACCCAAATCGCAGACAAAGAAAAGCCCGGCCTAAGCCGGGCTTTTCTCAGAGCTGTGGGCTAATTACTTAGCTTGAGCTTCAACCTGCGCTTCTACGCGACGGTTAACAGCGCGACCAGCTTCAGTTTTGTTGTCAGCAACTGGGCGGGATTCGCCGTAGCCAACAGACTGAACGCGGGAAGGAGAAACACCGTACTGGTTGGTCAGAACCTGTTTAACGGCGCTAGCGCGACGCTCGGACAGTTTCTGGTTGTAAGCGTCAGGACCGACAGAGTCAGTGTGACCTTCAACAGTAGTGGTGGTGGATGGGTACTGCTTCATGAAGTCAGCGAGGTTTTTGATGTCGCCGTAGCTGTTAGGCTTGACTACCGACTTGTCGAAGTCGAACTTAACGTCCAGCTCAACACGAACAACTTCAGCAACTGCTGGGCAGCCATCAGCGTCAACAGTTACGTTGGCTGGGGTGTCCGGGCACTTGTCGACGTTGTCGCACACGCCGTCGTTGTCGCTGTCGGAGCAGACTTCAGCTGGTGCTGGAACTGGAGCAGCAGCAGGCTTGGAGCCGCCACCGAAGTTCACACCGATACCGACGCTTGGTGCCCACTCGGTGTCACCTTGGTCGATGTTGTACTGAGCTTCAACACCAGCACGGGCGTAGAAGTTATCGGTGAAGTACAGCTTGGCGCCGCCACCAACGTTGGCGAAGGTGGAACGGTTACGACCGCCACCGCCGTTCTGGCCAATGCTCTGGTCCGAGAAACCGGCCGAAACGTATGGACGAACCATGTCGCCTGGGTTGTTGAAGTGGTACAGAGCGTCCAGAGCGGTATCAGCGCCCTTGATGTTACGACCGTCGTCGGAACGCACGTTGTGCACTTCGTCGTAGCCCAGACGCAGTTCTACGTCGTCAGTCAGGAAGTAACCAACCGAACCGCCGAAGAGGTTGCCGTTGTTCTTGAAATCACGAGCGCTGTCGTACATTTCTTTCTTGGCGAAGCCTTCGATTTCAACTGCGCCTTGGCCTTGTGCCAGCGCGCCGAACGAAGTAGCGGCAATAAGAGAACCAATGGCCAAGCCCAAGGTGTTTTTCAGTTTCATCCGTTAAATCCCCATCTGGTGATTGTGAAGCAGTCCCGCAAACCGGGGGACAACTCGGCGGCAAGTCTATCAGAACTTGCCTACACGTAAGAGATATTTGCGCCGAACTAAGTTTCAGCAATGCCTGCAAATTTCTCACGCAATTTATCTAGAGCGCGTTTGTACCGCATTTTTGTTGCACTCAAACCCATGTGCATGATGTCTGCGATCTCCTGAAACTCCAGCTCTGCGACAAATCGTAGCACCAGAATTTCACGGTCGATCGGGTTCACATACACCAGCCAGCGATCGAGTCCGCCCTTCTCCTCGGGTTTCGGCGCCTTCTCTTCAGACGCTTCCTCAAGGGGGTCAAGACTCAAAGCATCCATCAAGCGACGCTTTCGCCGTTCCTTTCGATACTGTGTGATGCACTCGTTGTACGTGATGCTATATAGCCATGTCTTGAACTTCGATTTACCTTCGAAGTTCTTCAGGCCATACAGCACCTTCAACATCACTTCCTGACAGACATCGTCTGCGTCGCGATCGTTCCCAAGATACCGTGCACAGACGTTAAATAATGTTCGTTGGTAACGCCGCATCAATTCTTCATAGGCGCGCGTTACGTGAAACAGCTCGGTATGCGAGCGCGCGACCAACTCCTCATCAGAGAGCTCGCGGGGGTCGTAGCGCGTGGAGAGCGATTGAGCTTTATTCAAAACAAGTCGGGCCGACAGTCAGGTCAATGTCCGCCGCAGCCCTTTCAGGGCATTTTGCGGCGGCATACATTAGCAGGGTTTGCCGGATTAGCGGCTACTCACATGCTTTTCCAGCAGGATCCGATTGGAGAGAGAGACTAGCTCACCCTCATCGGTCAGCAATGTGGTTTTAACCGTGCCGATCTCTTCGATCTGACCTTCGACCTCGCCAACACGCACTTGTTGCCCAACCTGGTACAGCTCACGCACATAGATCCCCGCAAGAATCTGACCGGCAATTTCCCGGCTTCCCAATCCCATGGCCAGCGCCACCGCCAGACCAACGGTAATCAAAACGATCACAATCACATGGTTGAGCAGGTCAGTCTTGACCTCCAACTGGCTGATCGCAACCGAAATACTGATGATGATCACCAGGCCCTGGGCAATTCGCCCCAGGCCAGCGGCGTAATCCAGCCCTACGCCCTCTGCCGCGCCACGCACCAGCCCGTTGGCCAGCTGAGCGAGCAAAACCCCTACCAGCAGCACCAGCGCCGCACCGAATACTTTCGGTAAATAGAGCGCAAGCATATCCAGCGTAGCTGAGACTCGCTCAAGTCCAAGAGATTCCGCGGCAGAAACAAGAAAAATAAGCAGGACGAACCAATAGACGATTTTGCCGATCAGGGTCGAGATCGGTACTTGAAGGCCGGCACGGGACAACAGCTTCGTCAGACCGGTGCCGCCCATCAGGCGATCAAGGCCCAGTTTTGCGAGCAGCTTGGACAGCAAGGTGTCCAGCAGCTTGGCCACAACGAACCCCAGCAGCAGCACCACCAGGGCGCCGAACAGGTTCGGGATGAAGTTTGCAACCTTGGTCCATAACGCAGTCATTGCAGTGACGAGGCTCTGTGTCCAGAGATCAAGTTCCATATTCAATCAGCCTTATCAGCAGTGCGAACAGTAGGTTTACGGTGACGGGAAACCGGCGTGACATGGGCCGATCCGCTATTCAGGGCGATCATCAGCGCGGGCAGCCAACGGCCCAGCAGGCTGAACAGATCACCGGCGCCGACCTGGCGGTTGGCGGTTTTCAGGACACGCCCAAGGCACGCATCGTCGTCCCGGGTGGACGGTGAGGCATTGAGCATGTCGCGCAAAGACTGTTCAAACGGATCGTGCATACGCACCTCTCGTGATGTCTGTGAAAGACGCGGCCAATTTTGCCCGGGTCACATGACGCAAGGTCAGACCCAGCGCAAACGTCGAAATAACCACCACTGCCCGAGCGCCACCGAGACCATCATCAGGCACGCAATCAGGAAGCCATAAGGGCTGGCAGAGAATGGAATCCCCCCGACATTGATCCCCAAAAGACCGGTCAGAAAACTCATCGGCAAAAAGATCCCGGTGATGATTCCGAAGCGGTACATCGTGCGATTCATGCGCACGCTCAAACGTCTGTCTTCTGCCTCGAGGACCAGCCCCACCCGCTCCCGGGTCAATTCCAGCTCCTCGAGATAACGGGTCAGGCTGTTGTTCAATTCGTTCCAGTAATCGCCATCGTCATCGACAAACCACGGCAGTTTTATCCGTGTCAGCTGGCCGAAAATCTCCCGCTGCGGAGCGAGAAACCGCTTCAACGCAGCCGCGCGACGACGGATCTGCAAAATGGCGCCGTGCTCCGGTGTGTACCGTTCGTCGGCATCCAGTTTTTCTTCTTCCTCATCGACCACATCCGAGAGGCAACTGACCAGATCCTGCACTTTGTTGGTGAGGTACTGCGCCATATAGAGGACGAGTTCAGAAGCGGTTTTCGGCCCTTTTCCGTCCGCCAGCTGCACCAGCAATTCATCGGTGGCGCGCAGTGGACGCAAACGCAGTGAAATGACCCGCTGCGCCGAAGCGAAGATCCGCACCGACACCATGTCTTCCGGCTCGGCTCCCGGATTCAGATTGACCCCACGCAAAAATAGCAGCAGTTCGCTGTCTGTCAGCTGTAAAAGTCGCGGACGGGTGTTTTCTTCAAGCAGAAGGTCGCAGCTGAATTCACTCAAGCCGCTGGATTTACGCAACCATGTCTGGGTTTGAGGATGACTGCGATCCCAGTGCAGCCACAGGCTTTCATGCGCCTGCAGCTGCAAGTCATCGAGTTCAGTCCGGGCTATCGAACGCGCGCCGCCTTTACCATCCAGCACCAGGGCATGCACCAGCCCCCACTGCGCGTTTTCTTCCTCGAACATCCTCACCCCTTCGGTTGTTTCGACGCTTTATTCAGGCATCTTCAGCGGGCTAGGCGAAATAATCACGCCATTGTTGTCCGCGTAGATGAAGTGGCCCGGATGGAACGTGACGCCGGCAAAGGTCACCGCAACGTTCAGGTCGCCAATGCCGCGCTTGTCGGTTTTCATCGGATGACTGGCCAGGGCCTGGACCCCCAGATCGGTTTGCGCAATGACGTCGACGTCGCGGATGCAGCCGTAGATCACCAGCCCTTCCCAGCCGTTTTTCGCGGCTTTCTCGGCCAGCATGTCGCCCAGCAGCGCGCGGCGCAGGGAACCGCCGCCGTCGACAACCAGCACCTTGCCGTTGCCTTTGAGCTCGACCTGATCCTTGACCAGCGAATTGTCTTCGAAGCACTTGATGGTCACGATTTCGCCGCCAAACGAATCACGGCCGCCAAAATTGCTGAACATCGGTTCCAGCACCTGCACCAGTTCCGGATAGGCGTCGCACAGGTCAGGCGTGAGGTAATGATTCATCGAGAAACTCCTGTAAAAGCTGAAGACAATCGAGGATGTCGCAAAGTGACCGAAAAAGCTCAATGCGTCATATCTTAGCCGCAAGCCGATCAGAGCGAAATGCCCTTGATAGAGCGTCAGGCTCAGATTGCCGTGGCCAAATCCGGTTTGTCACCGAGCAATGGCGTCTGCTGATCCGTTAGCCAGCGGGCCACCAACGGCCAGACCTCTGCCTGCGCAGCTTTGCTGACCAGCATTTCCACATGACCAAAATTGTCGCCGAAGCCCTGCTCGCGGCCAAGGTTGATGAATTGCTTGATCGGCGAACCAATATGGTCGAACAACTTTTGGCAGGCCCACGCCGGGTCCTGATGATCGCCGGCGGCCGTCACGGCCAGGACCGGCAGCTGCACGTCAGCCAATCCGGACCACCAATCCTTGTCGGCATCGCCAAAACGCCCGAACAGCCCGTACCAGCGCATGCTTTCCAGGGCCAGGCCAATCGGCTCGTCCTCCGGGCCGCGCTTGAGCCGTGAACCGGACAGCTGGGCAAAACGCTTGAGAATGAAGCGCCCACCCCACTCCACCGGCGGAATCTTCAGCGGCCAGTAGGTGCGGCTGACTTGCGTACCGAAAAACGCCGCAGACGCCACGACCGGTTCGCCGATGTATTCGCCGCCCAATGCCGCCGCCAGGGTAATGCCGCCCAGCGAATGACCGATCCAGTGCGGGATCTGGCCGCTTTGCTCACGCACGAACGCGCCAATGGCCGGCAGGTCATAACGAGCGTAGTCGGCGACTCGGTTCTTGCGATAGTTCTGGTTGCGCTGGGACAGGCCGTGGCCGCGCATTTCCGGGATCCACACATCGAATCCCAGGCGTGTCAGGTAAGCCCCCAGGCCCAAGCCTTTCGGGGAAAACCAGAACCGGCGATTGGAAAAGCTGCCATGCAGCAAAATCACCGGAACGCCCCGCGCATCGGAGCCGTCCGCCATGCCCAAGCGGGTCACTGCCAGTTCGACAGTGCCGTCGGGACTGTTACCGGGTTTCAATCGGTACACGTCTTCGCTCAGATCGCCACGCCGTTCGGCGCTGATCAGGGCGACAGGAAATAGGTTGCTGCTGCTTTGCATAATGCTCTTGCACAAAAAAGGGCGGCGTCCAGAGGAGCCCGCCCTACTTGAATCTCTAAAAACGCCGATCGGTGACTGTGATATCAATCACCGTAGGAGCGAGCTTGTCTCCGGGCAGCGTACCGACGATGGACTTCAGGACACCGCGTTTAACCAGCAAACACGCGTTATCGTTAGCGATCATCGCGAGCAAGCTCGCTCCTACAGTGACGTCACAACATCAGTGACCGGCCCTTTCTCTCACAGGATCAAGCCGAGGCTTGACCTTCCGCCAGGAAGAACCAGGTTTCCAGGACGGAATCGGGGTTCAACGAAACGCTTTCGATGCCCTGCTCCATCAGCCACTTGGCCAGATCAGGGTGGTCGGAAGGGCCCTGACCGCAGATGCCGATGTACTTGCCCGCCTTGTTGCACGCGGCAATGGCGTTCGCCAGCAACTTCTTGACCGCCGGATTACGCTCGTCGAACAAGTGAGCGATGATCCCGGAGTCACGGTCCAGGCCCAGCGTCAGCTGAGTCAGGTCGTTGGAGCCGATGGAGAAGCCGTCGAAGAACTCGAGGAATTCTTCGGCCAGAATCGCGTTGGAGGGCAGTTCGCACATCATGATGATGCGCAGACCGTTCTCGCCGCGGGCCAGGCCATTTTCGGCCAGCAGATCGATCACCTGGCTCGCTTCGCCCAGGGTGCGGACGAACGGCACCATGATTTCAACGTTGGTCAGGCCCATCTCGTTGCGCACGCGCTTGAGGGCGCGGCATTCGAGTTCGAAGCAGTCACGGAACGATTCGCTGATGTAACGCGAAGCGCCACGGAAGCCCAGCATCGGGTTTTCTTCTTCCGGCTCGTACAGTTTGCCGCCGATCAGGTTCGCGTATTCGTTGGACTTGAAGTCCGACAGACGCACGATGACCTTTTTCGGAGTGAACGCGGCGGCCAGGGTGCTGATGCCCTCGACCAGTTTATCGACGTAGAAGTCGACCGGATCGCTGTAGCCGGCGATGCGTTTGTCGACGCTGTCCTTGATGTCCTGTGGCAGGCCGTCGTAGTTCAACAGCGCTTTCGGGTGAACACCGATCATGCGGTTGATGATGAATTCCAGACGGGCCAGGCCCACACCGGCGTTCGGCAATTGCGCGAAGTCGAAGGCGCGGTCCGGGTTGCCGACGTTCATCATGATCTTGAACGGCAGATCAGGCATGGCGTCCACGGAGTTTTTCTTGATGTCGAAGCCCAGTTCGCCTTCGAAGATGTAGCCGGTATCGCCTTCCGCGCAGGAAACGGTCACGCCTTGGCCGTCTTTCAACAGCTGGGTGGCGTTGCCGCAACCAACCACGGCCGGGATGCCCAGCTCACGGGCGATGATCGCCGCGTGGCAAGTACGGCCGCCACGGTTGGTGACGATGGCGCTGGCGCGTTTCATGACCGGTTCCCAGTCCGGGTCGGTCATGTCGGAGACCAGCACATCGCCTGGCTGGACTTTGTCCATCTCGGACACGTCCTTGATGATGCGGACCTTGCCGGCGCCGATGCGCTGGCCGATGGCGCGACCTTCAACCAGCACGGTGCCGGTTTCTTTCAACAGGTAACGTTCCATGACGTTGGCCTGGGTGCGGCTCTTCACGGTTTCAGGACGGGCCTGAACGATGTAGAGCTTGCCGTCGTCGCCATCTTTGGCCCATTCGATGTCCATCGGGCACTGGTAGTGCTTCTCGATGATCATCGCTTGCTTGGCCAGTTCGCTGACTTCAGCGTCAGTCAGGCAGAAACGTGCGCGATCAGCCTTGTCGACGTCGATGGTCTTGACCGATTTGCCGGCCGTGGCGACTTCGCCGTAGATCATCTTGATGGCCTTGCTGCCCAGGTTGCGACGCAGGATCGCCGGGCGACCGGCCGCCAGCGTGCCTTTGTGGACGTAGAACTCATCCGGGTTCACCGCGCCTTGTACGACGGTTTCACCCAGGCCGTAGGCGCCGGTGATGAACACCACGTCACGGAAGCCTGATTCGGTATCGAGGGTGAACATCACGCCGGCAGTGCCGGTTTCGGAGCGGACCATGCGCTGTACGCCGGCCGACAGGGCTACCAACTTGTGGTCGAAGCCCTGGTGCACGCGATAGGAAATCGCGCGATCGTTGAATAGGGATGCAAAGACTTCCTTGGCGGCGCGAATGACGTTTTCGACACCACGGATGTTCAGGAAGGTTTCCTGCTGACCGGCGAACGAAGCGTCCGGCAAGTCTTCGGCCGTAGCGGAAGAGCGCACGGCCACGGCCATGTCAGGGTTGCCGGCCGACAGCGTGGCGAACGCGGTGCGGATCTCGGCGTTGAGTTTCTCGGGGAACTCGGCTTCCATGATCCACGAACGGATCTGGGCGCCGGTCTTGGCCAGGGCATTCACGTCGTCGACGTCCAGGGCATCGAGGGCTTCGTGAATCTGTTGATTCAAGCCGCTCAGTTCCAGGAAATCACGATAAGCCTGAGCGGTCGTGGCGAAGCCACCGGGCACCGATACACCGGCACCTGCCAGGTTACTGATCATCTCGCCCAGGGATGCGTTCTTGCCCCCCACATGCTCAACATCGTGTTTGCCGAGCTTATCGAGGGAAACTACGTACTCTACCAAGGTGATCTCTCCACTAACTGTGTTGGAAAAGCTCAGAAGCCGGCTGCTCTTGGGAGCGTTTGCCAGCTGTATGGCCTGGACCTGGAAAATAAGTGAGAATGCGGGCCATTGGCGGCCGGCAAATCGCGCCTATCATATCCAAGAATCGTCACGAGCTTAAGGCCCAAGGTGCAAATGAAACGATCTGCTTTCTTTATTTCCGACGGCACGGGCATCACAGCCGAAACCCTGGGTCAAAGCCTCTTGGCGCAGTTCGAAAACATTACCTTCAGCAAATTCACGCGACCGTACATCGACAACGCGGATAAAGCGCGCGCAATGGTACAACAAATCAACAAAGCCGCCGAAACCGACGGCTGCAGGCCGATCATCTTCGACACCATCGTCAACCAGGACATTCGTGAGATCCTCGCAACGTCCAATGGTTTCATGATCGACATTTTCTCGACTTTCCTGGCGCCGCTCGAACAGGAATTGACCGAGCATTCTTCCTACACCGTCGGCAAGTCCCATTCCATTGGTGCCAACACCAATTACATGGAGCGCATCGAAGCGGTGAACTTTGCCCTCGACAACGACGACGGTGCCCGCACGCACTATTACGACAAGGCCGACCTGATCCTGGTCGGCGTGTCGCGATGCGGCAAGACCCCGACCTGCCTGTACATGGCCATGCAATTCGGCATTCGTGCCGCCAACTATCCGCTGACCGAAGATGACATGGAGCGCTTGACGCTGCCGAGCGCCCTGCGCGCCCACCAGCACAAGCTGTTCGGCCTGACCATCGACCCGGACCGCCTCACCGCGATCCGCAACGAGCGCAAACCCAACAGCCGCTATTCGAGCTATGCGCAGTGCGAGTTCGAAGTGCGCGAAGTGGAGAATCTGTTCCGCCGCGAGAACATCCCGCACATCAATTCCACGCATTTTTCGGTGGAAGAGATTTCGGCGAAGATCCTGGTGGAGAAAGGGGTCGAGCGGCGGTTCAAGTAGTTCTTCTAGCGCCTGTCAGGCCGCCATCGCGAGCAGGCTCGCTCCCACATTTGATCTCCAGCGAACACAAATCCTGTGTACGACAACGATCCAATGTGGGAGTGAGCCGGCTCCGGGCGGCGTTCCGACGATGAACGATTACTCGGTCTCAGCCAGTGCCCCCGCCAGCGCATCAAACCCCCGCAACAACATCCCGTCATCCCCCGCAGAATTACACACACTCGCCCGAATAAACTGCGGCACCGCCCCATGCCCGACCGCAAACATTTCCGCAGTAGCGACCCGATAATTCTTCTCCTTGAGCTCCGCCTCAATCTGCGACGCCCGCCACGGCTCTGGGACTTCGATCCAGAAGTGCGGGCTATGGGGATGGGTTTTGTACGCCAACCCCTCCAGCAGACCACTGACCAACACCTTGCGCCGACCGATTTCAGCAATCTGCTGAGCCAGCAACTGCTCTGCAATCCCGTGTTCGATCCAATGGCTCGCCACTTCCATCGTCAGCGGGCTGGCCATCCAGCACGTCCCGCGCACCGCTGCGCTCAAGCGTCCGATCAACGGCTGCGGCGCGTGCAGGTACCCGATCCGCAATCCGGCCGATACCGCTTTGCTCAGGCTACCGATCAACACCGAACGCTCCGGCGCGAAATGGCTCAAGGGTAATGGTCGCTGTTGCGCCAATACCGCGTGGGCTTCATCTTCGATAATCAACAGATTGTGCTGTCGACAGACCTCTGCAATGGCCTCACGTCGTGGGACGGACATCACGGCCGCCGTAGGATTCTGGATCGTCGGCGTGCAATACAGCGCCGTGACACGATGATGGCGGCACACTTCCGACAGAGCGTCAGGCAAAAGCCCTTCATCATCCATGCCGACGCCGATCAGTTTTATCCCCAGCATCCGTGCGACGCTGATCAAACCCGGGTAGGTCAGGTGCTCCGTCAGCAGGGTGTCGCCCGCCTTCAACAGTGCCATCAAGGCACACAACAAGCCGTGTTGGCCGCCGTTCACGCAGACGATCTGTTCGGCCTTTGGAACAAATTCGTGGTGCCGAAGCCAGTACGCGCCGGCGGCACGGTAGCGCAGCAATCCAGCCTCGGCGACGTAGCCTCTGATGGACTGCAACGCCTCTGGATCAAGGGCCAGCGCCTGTAGGGACTGACTCAAAAACAGCGCTTCCTGCCCCGGAATCGGTTGATTACGGCTCATGTCGAAAAACGGCTGCGGCTCGTCGCTGACGTTGCGAAAGCCAACATCCCGCGGCCGCTCCATCCCGCGCTGACGCACGTAGGTGCCGTCTCCTACGCGGGCGACGACCAACCCCACACGTTCGAGCTCTCCGTACGCACGACTGATGGTGCCGATGGTGACGCCCAGACTGTCTGCCAACAATCGATGCGGTGGCAGCTTGCAGCCCGGCTCGATGAGACCTTCAGCGATCCCTTTCTCGACCGCGTCGGCCAGGCGTTTGTATTTCACCCCAACGCCGTTGGCGAGGCCGTCGCGCAGGATTGACACCATGGCAATACTTACTTTGACAGTCATTCGCGCCCCGAATAGCGTGCTGAAAACAGGTGCAATCAGGGATAGACCTTTTGCAGAAGAAGGTCAATTCCGATGACAAACAGGAATAAGACCATGCCCAGCGCTCTCAGTACGACTTCGAACCCTGCAAACTCCTGGTTCCCCGCCTTGGTCACCAGCGTGCTGTTCCTGATCGTGTGCCTGAGCTGGGGCACGACCTGGCTGGGCATCAAGATCGCCGTTGAAACCGTGCCGCCGCTGACCGCTGCCGGCCTGCGGTTCCTGATCGCCTTTCCGTTGTTTTTGAGTTTTGCGCTTCTACGTCGCGAGCCCCTGTTGTTTCCAAAACAGAGCCGCTGGTTTTTCGTGTTCGTCACGCTGTCGTATTTCAGCCTGCCCTACTACTTGCTCAACTACGGCGAGCTGCACGTTTCATCCGGCCTGACCGCCCTGCTCTTCAGCTGCATGCCGGTGTTCATCCTGCTGTTCAGCGCGCTGTTTCTGCGGGAGAAAATCTACCCGTCACAAGGGCTCGGCATCGCCATCGGCTTTGGCAGCCTGTTCATGATTATCCGCAGCCAAGGGTTGCACCTGGATCATGCCGAGTTGTTTGGCGTGTTGGCGATTCTCTGCGCGGCGGTGATGCATGCGCTGTGTTACGTGGTGACCAAAAAACATGGCAGTGCGATCAGCGTGATCACCTACAACACCCTGCCGATCGGCATCGCCGGGCTGATGTTGTTTATTGCGGGGTTGAACGTTGAAGCGCCAGTGTTCGATGCAATCAGCCTGCGTTCCTGGGGCGCCCTGTTCTATCTGGGGTTGGTGGCGTCGGTGGGCGGGTTTATCGTTTATTTCCTGTTGCTCAAGCGGTTGAGTCCGATCATTTTGTCGTTCGTGTTCATCATTTTCCCGGTGTTCGCGGTGGTGATTGGCGCGTGGTACGAGGGGCAAAGTCTTTCACGGGAGTTGATGGTGTATTCGGCAACGTTGCTGGCCGGGTTTGCGATCACCAAATTGCCGCTGGAGAAATGGTCTAAAGCCTGAACACGATGCCCTTTGTAGGAGCTGGCTTGCCAGCGATGCACTCAAGAGCGCCGCGCCCATCCAGCAGGCGCGCGTTATCGTTGACGACCATCGCTGGCAAGCCAGCTCCTACAGGGGTTTGTGTAAGCCTGGTCAGATGACGAACAGGTCCACGAAGCGGTTGACCGGTGTTGCCTCAAGCGCTGCCTGATCCTTGCACAACGCAAAAATCTCGGCGCTGCGCTGCGCCGTGAAACGGGTCGCGAGGTTGGCCTTGAACTTGTCTTCCAGCAACGGGATACCGTCGGCGCGGCGGCGGCGATGGCCGATTGGATATTCCACCACCACCTTCCCGGTGCTGGAGCCGTCCTTGAAAAACACCTGGATCGCGTTGGCGATGGAGCGCTTATCCGCTTCCAGGTATTCACGGGTGTACTGCGGGTCTTCGACGATGACCATTTTGTCGCGCAGCACGTCGATGATCGGGTGCGCGGCGTGGAAGTCGTCTTCGTACTGCTCGGCCACCAGAGTGCCGAAGGCCAACGGCACGGCGGTCATGTATTGAATGCAGTGGTCGCGATCCGCCGCGTTGGCCAGCGGGCCGACCTTGGAAATGATGCGGATCGCCGACTCGTGGGTGGTGATGACAATCTTGTCGATCTCGTGCAGCCGATTCTTCACCTGAGGATGCAATGTCACGGCCGCCTCGCAGGCGGTTTGCGCGTGGAATTCGGCCGGGAAGCTGATTTTGAACAGCACGTTTTCCATCACATACGTGCCGTAGGGCCGCGAGAAGCTGAAGGCACGTTTGTCTTCGGGCTTGAGCGCCAGGTCGTTGTTGGTGTGACTGAACAGCACGTCGTAAAAACCCCACTGCCGCGCCGTCAGCACACCGGGAATGCCCATCTCGCCGCGCATCGCGATGTCGGCCAGGCGCACGCCACGGCTGGATGCATCACCCGCCGCCCAGGATTTGCGCGACCCGGCGTTCGGCGCATGCCGGTACGTGCGCAGCGCCTGACCATCGGCAAAGGCGTGGGACAACGCCGACAACAGTTGCTCGCGATTGGCCCCCATCAGTTTGGCGGTCACGGCCGTGGAAGCGACTTTCACCAGTAAGACATGATCAAGACCTACGCGGTTGAAGGAGTTTTCCAGGGCGATCACGCCTTGTATCTCGTGAGCCATGATCATGGCTTCCAGTACGGTGCGAACGGTCAGCGGTGTGTCGCCATTGGCCAGGCGTTTTTGCGACAGGTGATCGGCCACGGCAAGAATGCCGCCGAGGTTGTCGGAGGGATGCCCCCATTCGGCAGCGAGCCAGGTGTCGTTGTAGTCGAGCCAGCGCACGATGCAACCGATGTCCCATGCGGCTTTGACCGGGTCGAGTCGGTAGCTGGTGCCCGGCACGCGCGCGCCGAAAGGGACGACCGTGCCTTCGACGACGGGGCCAAGGTGTTTGGTGCATTCGGGAAAACGCAGCGCCAGCAGGCCGCAGCCCAACGTATCGATCAGGCAGTTGCGGGCGGTGTCGAGGGCTTCGACAGACTGGATTTTGAAGTTCAGGACGTAATCGGCAATGTCCTGCAGGACGCTGTCGTAGTCGGGGCGGTTGTTGAGGTCGACGTTGGCGCTCATGTTCGATTCACTCTGGAAGTGGTTCGTTGATGGGACCTCGGTTCAGGTTAAATCTCAGTCAGTGACAAATTTCTTGTTTTGGCAATGCAATTAACTATAGGAGTGAGCCTGCTCGCGATGACTGAATCACATCCGATACTGATGTCGACTGACCCACCGCTATCGCGAGCAGGCTCACTCCCACAGGGTATTGTGTTTATCTCGGGATCCGGGTCAGAAGGAGTCACCCGGCACGCGGACGAAGCCTTCCATCAACACCCGCGCACTGCGGCTCATGATCGCTTTGTTCACGGTCCATTCGCCGTTGACCTGACTGGCTTCGGCGCCTACGCGCAAGGTGCCGGACGGATGCCCGAAGCGCACCGCGTTGCGTTCGATGCCGCCCGCGGCGAGGTTGACCAGCGTGCCAGAGATCGCGGCGGCCGTGCCGATCGCCACCGCGGCGGTGCCCATCATCGCGTGGTGCAACTTGCCCATCGACAGCGCGCGCACCAGCAGGTCGACATCACCCGCCGCAATCGCCTTGCCGCTCGACGCAACGTAAGCCGCCGGCTTGGCCACGAACGCCACTTTTGGCGTGTGCTGACGCTTGGCCGCTTCGTCCAGGTTCGAAATCAGCCCCATGCGCAAGGCGCCGTAGGCACGAATGGTCTCGAACATTGCCAAGGCTTTCGGATCGCCGTTGATCGCGCCTTGCAATTCGGTGCCGGTGTAACCGATGTCTTCGGCATTGACGAAAATGGTCGGGATACCGGCGTTGATCATGGTCGCCTTGAAGGTCCCGACGCCGGGTACTTCGAGGTCGTCCACGAGGTTGCCAGTGGGGAACATCGAACCACCGCCGCCCTCTTCTTCCGCCGCCGGGTCCATGAATTCGACCTGCACTTCGGCGGCCGGAAAGGTCACGCCGTCGAGCTCGAAATCACCGGTTTCCTGCACTTCGCCGTTGGTGATCGGCACGTGCGCGATGATGGTCTTGCCGATGTTGGCCTGCCACACCCGAACCACCGCCACGCCATTGTGCGGAATGCGGCTGGCGTCCACCAGGCCATTGCTGATGGCGAACGAACCGACCGCCGCCGACAGGTTGCCGCAGTTGCCGCTCCAGTCGACGAAAGGCTTGTCGATCGACACCTGGCCGAACAGGTAATCGACGTCATGATCGGCCTTGATGCTTTTCGACAGGATCACGGTTTTGCTGGTGCTGGAAGTCGCGCCGCCCATGCCGTCGATTTGCTTGTCGTACGGGTCGGGGCTGCCGATCACGCGCAGCAACAAGGCATCGCGGGCCGGGCCCGGAATCTGAGCCGCTTCGGGCAGGTCTTGCAGGCTGAAGAACACGCCTTTGCTGGTGCCGCCACGCATGTAGGTAGCGGGGATTTTGATTTGCGGTGCGTGAGACATGAATGCTCCTTCAAAACGGACACGGGACTCAAAGTCCCGTGTCTGTGCTGCGTGTGTTAGACGGCAACCGCCGACTCTTCGAGGAAGTCCTGGGCAAAGCGTTGCAACACGCCGCCCGCCTCGTAGATCGACACTTCTTCGGCGGTGTCGAGGCGGCAAGTAACCGGCACTTCGACGCGCTCGCCGTTTTTGCGGTTGATCACCAGCGTCAGTTCGGCACGCGGGGTGCGCTCGCCGATCACGTCGTAGGTTTCGCTGCCGTCGATGGCCAGGGTATGGCGATTGGTGCCCGGTTTGAATTCCAGCGGCAACACGCCCATGCCCACCAGGTTGGTGCGGTGAATGCGCTCGAAGCCTTCGGCCGCAATCGCTTCCACACCCGCAAGGCGCACACCCTTGGCCGCCCAGTCGCGGGACGAACCCTGACCGTAGTCGGCGCCGGCGATGATGATCAGTGGCTGCTTGCGTTCCATGTAGGTTTCGATGGCTTCCCACATGCGCATGACCTGGCCTTCGGGCTCTACGCGAGCCAGCGAACCCTGCTTGACCTTGCCGTTTTCCACAACCATTTCGTTGAACAGTTTCGGGTTGGCGAAGGTGGCGCGCTGCGCGGTCAGGTGGTCGCCACGGTGGGTGGCGTAAGAGTTGAAGTCCTCTTCCGGCAGGCCCATTTTCGCCAGGTATTCGCCGGCGGCGCTGTCGAGCATGATCGCGTTCGATGGCGACAGGTGATCAGTGGTGATGTTGTCCGGCAACACCGCCAACGGGCGCATGCCCTTCAGCGGACGAGCACCGGCCAGCGCGCCTTCCCAGTACGGCGGACGGCGGATGTAGGTGCTCATTTCGCGCCAGTCGTACAGCGGCGTCACTTTCGAGCCGGTGTCTTCGTGGATGGCGAACATCGGGATGTAGACCTGGCGGAACTGCTCCGGCTTAACCGAGGCTTTTACGACCGCGTCGATTTCTTCGTCGCTCGGCCAGATGTCTTTCAGGCGGATTTCCTTGCCATCGACCACGCCCAGCACATCTTTTTCGATGTCGAAACGGATGGTACCGGCGATGGCGTAGGCGACCACCAACGGTGGCGATGCGAGGAACGCGTTCTTGGCGTACGGGTGAATCCGGCCGTCGAAGTTGCGGTTACCGGAGAGCACCGCGGTGGCGTACAGATCGCGGTCGATGATTTCTTGCTGGATCACCGGATCGAGTGCGCCGGACATGCCGTTGCACGTGGTGCAGGCGAAGGCCACGACACCAAAGCCGAGCTGCTCCAGTTCGTCGGTCAGGCCCGCTTCGTCGAGGTACAAGGCAACGGTTTTCGAGCCCGGTGCCAAGGACGATTTGACCCACGGCTTGCGGGTCAGGCCCAGCTTGTTGGCGTTGCGCGCCAGCAGGCCGGCCGCGATCACGTTGCGCGGGTTGCTGGTGTTGGTGCAGCTGGTGATGGCGGCGATGATCACCGCGCCGTCCGGCATCTGGCCCGGCACGTCTTCCCATTTCCCGGAGATGCCTTTCGCTGCCAGATCCGACACTGCCACACGGGCGTGCGGGTTGCTCGGGCCGGCCATGTTGCGCACCACCGAGGACAGGTCGAAGGTCAGGCCGCGCTCGTATTGCGCGCCTTTCAGGCTGTCAGCCCACAGGCCTGTGGTCTTGGCGTAGTTCTCGACCAACTGCACCTGCTCGTCTTCACGGCCGGTGAGTTTGAGGTAGTCGATGGTTTGCTGGTCGATGTAGAACATCGCCGCGGTGGCGCCGTATTCCGGGGCCATGTTGGAAATGGTTGCCCGGTCGCCCAGGGTCAGGGCCGACGCGCCTTCGCCGAAGAACTCCAGCCATGCGCCGACGACTTTTTGTTTGCGCAGGAACTCGGTCAGCGCCAGCACCATGTCGGTGGCGGTGATGCCGGGTTGCAGCTTGCCGGTTAGTTCGACGCCGATGCTTTCTGGCAGACGCATCCACGAGGCACGGCCGAGCATCACGCTTTCCGCTTCCAGGCCACCGACGCCAATGGCGATCACGCCCAGCGCATCGACGTGCGGAGTGTGGCTGTCGGTGCCGACGCAGGTATCGGGGAATGCGACGCCGTCACGCACCTGGATCACCGGAGACATTTTCTCCAGGTTGATCTGGTGCATGATGCCGTTGCCCGGCGGGATCACGTCGACGTTCTTGAACGCCTTTTTGGTCCAGTTGATGAAGTGGAAACGGTCTTCGTTGCGACGGTCTTCGATGGCGCGGTTCTTCTCGAACGCCTCCGGATCGAAGCCACCGCGCTCGACGGCCAGCGAGTGGTCGACGATCAGTTGTGTCGGCACCACCGGGTTCACTTGCGCCGGGTCACCACCTTGCAGGGCGATGGCGTCACGCAGGCCGGCGAGGTCGACCAGCGCGGTCTGGCCAAGAATGTCGTGGCACACGACACGGGCCGGGAACCAGGGGAAATCGAGGTCGCGTTTGCGCTCGATAAACTGCTTCAGGGATTCGGTGAGCGTGGCCGGATCGCAGCGACGCACCAGGTTTTCCGCCAGCACGCGGGAGGTGTATGGCAGGGTGTCATAGGCCCCTGGCTGGATGGCTTCGACCGCCGCGCGGACGTCGAAGTAATCCAGATGGCTGCCGGGCAGCGGTTTGCGGAATTCAGTGTTCATCGTCAGGACTCGGTCACGGTAGTTTCAAAAGGTGGGGCCTGGCACTTGGCTCGAATTCAACCCGATCCCTGTAGGAGCCGAGCTTGCTCGCGATAGCGGTGTAACAGTCGACATCATTGTTGAATGTCAGTCCGTCATCGCGAGCAAGCTCGGCTCCTACAGGTTCCGGGTGATCAGGCCTCCACCATTCAGCGTTGTTCGATTGGCACGAACTTGCGCTGTTCGACGCCGGTGTACTCGGCGCTCGGGCGGATAATGCGGTTGTTGGCGCGTTGTTCGAACACGTGCGCGGCCCAGCCAGTCAGGCGCGAGCAGACGAAAATAGGCGTGAACAACTTGGTCGGGATCCCCATGAAGTGGTACGTCGACGCATGGTAGAAGTCGGCGTTCGGGAACAGTTTTTTCTGTTCCCACATGGTCTTGTCGATGGCTTCGGAAACCGGGAACAACACGGTGTCACCCACTTCTTCAGCGAGTTTTTTCGACCAGCCCTTGATCACTTCATTGCGCGGATCGTTGTCCTTATAGATCGCGTGGCCGAAGCCCATGATCTTGTCCTTGCGCTCGAGCATGCCGAGGGTGCCCTTGATCGCCTCTTCCGGCGAGCTGAAGCGCTCGATCATTTCCATCGCCGCTTCGTTGGCACCACCGTGCAGCGGGCCGCGCAGGGAACCGATGGCGGCCGTGATGCAGGAGAACATGTCCGACAGGGTCGATGCGCACACGCGCGCGGTGAACGTCGAGGCGTTGAACTCGTGCTCTGCGTACAGGATCAGCGACACGTTCATCACTTTGACGTGCAGTTCGCTCGGTTTCTTGCCGTGAAGCAAGTGCAGGAAGTGGCCGCCGATGGACTGCTCGTCGCTCACGCACTCGATGCGCTTGCCTTCGTGGCTGAAGCGATACCAGTAGGTCATGATCGCCGGGAACGCGGCCAGCAGGCGGTCGGTCACGTCGTGCTGCTCGGAGAAGTCTTTCTCCGGTTCGATGTTGCCCAGGAACGAGCAACCGGTGCGCATCACGTCCATCGGGTGGGCGTCGGCGGGGATGCGTTCCAGCACTTCTTTCAGTGCTTGCGGCAGGTCGCGCAGCTTGCTCAGCTTGCTCACGTAAGCGGCGAGCTGTGCCTTTGTCGGCAATTCGCCGTACAGCAGCAGGTAAGCCACTTCTTCGAACTGTGCGTCAGCCGCCAGTTCACGAACGTCGTAGCCGCGATAAGTCAGGCCGGCGCCCGACTGGCCCACGGTGGACAGGGCGGTTTGCCCGGCAACCTGACCACGGAGCCCGGCGCCACTGAGTACTTTTGCTTCGGCCATTGCTGTCTCCAATCTTGAAATTATTTGGGAAACTTCCCTGTAGGAGCGAGCTTGCTCGCGATGGTCGTCAACGATGACGCGGGAAAACTGATACCCCGCGGTGTCTGGTCCACCATCGCGAGCAAGCTCGCTCCTACAGGTACAGGGTGTTCGTTACTTCTTCGCGGCGAACAACGCATCGAGCTTCTGCTCGAAGGTGTGGTAGTCGATGCGATCGTAAAGCTCCATGCGAGTCTGCATGGTGTCGATGACGTTCTGTTGCGTGCCGTCGCGGCGGATGGCGGTGTAGACGTTTTCTGCCGCCTTGTTCATCGCGCGGAAAGCCGACAGCGGGTAAAGCACCAGCGACACATCGGCACCGGCCAGCTGATCGGTGGTGTACAGCGGCGTGGCGCCGAACTCGGTGATGTTGGCCAGGATCGGCGCTTTCACGCGGTTGGCGAACAGCTTGTACATGTCCAGTTCGGTGATGGCTTCCGGGAAAATCATGTCGGCGCCGGCCTCGATGCACGCCGCGGCGCGATCCAGTGCCGACTCCAGGCCTTCCACCGCCAGGGCGTCGGTACGGGCCATGATCACAAAGCTGTCATCGGTGCGCGCATCGACGGCCGCCTTGATGCGATCGACCATTTCCTGCAGCGACACGATTTCTTTATTGGGGCGGTGACCGCAGCGCTTGGCGCCGACCTGGTCTTCGATGTGAATCGCCGCCGCGCCGAACTTGATCATCGACTTGACGGTGCGCGCGACGTTGAACGCCGAGGAACCGAAACCGGTGTCCACGTCCACCAGCAGCGGCAGGTCGCAGACGTCGGTGATGCGGCGCACGTCGGTCAGCACGTCATCCAGGCCGGTGATGCCCAGGTCCGGCACGCCGAGGGAGCCGGCAGCCACCCCGCCACCCGACAGGTAAATCGCCTTGAAACCGGCGCGCTTGGCCAGCAGTGCGTGGTTGGCGTTGATCGCGCCGACCACTTGCAGCGGATGTTCGCTGGCGACCGCATCGCGGAAACGCTGGCCTGGAGTGCTCTTGTTGGAACTCATGACTCACCTCGTTCAGTGGCTGTCGGTTTAGCGCCGTCCTGGTAATGACGGGCAATATTGCGTTTGGAAGCGCCGATGTGGCGGCGCATCAACAACTCGGCCAGTTCACCGTCACGGTCGGCGATGGCATCGAGAATTCGGTGGTGCTCGGCGAAGGCCTGATGCGGACGATTGGGCACACTGGAAAACTGGATGCGGTACATGCGCACCAGTTGATACAGCTCGCCGCACAGCATCTGCGTCAGGGTGCGGTTGCCGCTGCCCTGGATGATCCGGTAATGAAAGTCGAAATCGCCTTCCTGCTGGTAGTAACCGACGCCCGCCTGGAACGCCTCATCGCGCTCGTGGGTTTCGAGGACGCGACGCAGCTCGTCGATTTCTTCGAGGGTCATGCGCTCGGCGGCCAGGCGACAGGCCATGCCTTCAAGCGATTCACGGATTTCATAAAGCTCCAGCAGCTCGGCGTGATTGAGCGACACCACCCGCGCGCCGACGTGCGGTACGCGCACCAGCAAGCGCTGGCCTTCCAGGCGATGGATCGCTTCACGCAGCGGCCCACGGCTGATGCCATAAGTCCGCGCAAGCTCTGGCTCGGAGATTTTGCTGCCCGGGGCGATCTCGCCTTTGACGATGGCCGCCTGAATGCGCCGGAAGACGTTTTCGGAAAGTGTCTCCGAATCGTCCTGGGCTGTAACCGGGGGATCAAGTTGATCCAGCATATTGTCGACACCTTGAAAGCTGATGCCGCAAAAACTAGCGAAAACGGCCGTCACAGTCAAAGGATAATTAGATATTGTCGACAATCTTCTGATCACCGGCTGCACCATAACGAAGCAACCGCTTTATTTATAGCCCCGGGCCAGCGCTGGCGCCATAAAACCACCGTGCTAGAATGCCGCCCGCATTTGTCTGAGACATCTGCACTGCTTGTCATAAATAGCTGATAGGCATACGAGGGAGCTTGCGCAGCGATGCCAGGGCCTTGAATCGAAGTACGGACCGCTGCGCACCAGGATTTATGAGACTCAAGCCCTTCCCCACCTTCCTTTATCTCCTTTGCCTGCCCGGTTTTGCCACGGCAGGGGAAAAGACTGTGTACGGCCTCAATGAGTACGCGTCCCTGGACGGCATTGACCTGGAAGTCGCCGCCAAACTCGACACCGGTGCGAAAACAGCTTCACTGAGTGCTCGTGACATCAAACGCTTCAAACGCAATGGCGAATCCTGGGTGCGCTTTTACCTGGCCATCGACACCGCGCACTCGCACCCGATCGAACGGCCGCTGGCCCGTGTCAGCAAGATCAAGCGCCGGGCCGGCGACTACGATCCGGAAGAAGGCAAAAAGTACACCGCCCGTCCGGTGATCGAGCTCGATATCTGCATGGGTTCGGCTTTACGCAGCATCGAAGTGAACCTGACGGACCGCAGCGCCTTCCAATACCCGCTCCTGATCGGCTCCGAAGCGCTCAAGCGTTTCGATGCGCTGGTCGACCCCAGTCTTAAATACGCTGCTGGCAAACCCGCCTGCGCCACCGACGCTCATACCGCAGAGTAATTCCAATGCGCTCTCTTACCCTCCACCTGAAAGTCCTGATCGCCATCCTGGTGGTGCTGGGCATTTCAGTTACGGCCTATCAGATCTTCGTGCTCGGGATTCCCGTGACCGAAGACGCCACGGACGACTTGTGGAACATCGACGCCAAGGTCGAGTTCGTCGCCAGTGCCAAGGACCCGGTCAAGATCCAGATGTTCGTGCCGCCGCTGAGCCGCGATTACGTCAGCCTCAACGAGAGTTTCATCTCCAACAACTACGGCGTGGCCGTGAACCGCGTCGACGGTAACCGCAAGGTCACCTGGTCGGCGCGTCGGGCCAAGGGCAACCAGACCCTTTATTACCGCCTGGTGCTGACCAAGCGCTACACCGGTGAAAAATCCAAGGTCAAGGGCCCGACTTTCCGCGACAGCATCGTTGTCGAAGGCCCGGAGAAAATCGCCGCCGAAGCCCTGCTCGCGCCGATCCGGCAACATTCGGCCGACGTCGAGACCTTCATTGGCGAAGCCATCAAGCGCGTCAACAACCTCAACGACGACAACGTGAAACTGTTGCTGAACGGCGATCCGTCCACCGCGAACAAAGCCAAGATCGTCGAGCTGGTCCTGTCCATCGCCCACGTGCCGGTGGAAAAGGTCCACACCATTCGCCTGGTGGCCGACCAACCGCAACTGCCTGAGCTCTGGCTGCGCAGCTTCAATGGCACCGACTGGCTGTACTTCAACCCGGAAACCGGTGAACAAGGCCTGCCGACCGACCGCCTGCTGTGGTGGACCGGCGACGAAAACCTGATCACCGTCGATGGCGGCAAAAAAGCCAACGTGACCTTCAGCCTGAACAACAGCGAAATGAACGCCATTCGCCTGGCCAAGCTGACCGACGAAAACACCGACGCCAACTTCCTCGAATACTCGCTGTACGGCTTGCCGCTGCAAACCCAGCAGACCTTCATGATCATGGTGATGATCCCGATTGGCGTGCTGGTGATCCTGATCCTGCGCAACCTGATCGGCATCCAGACCCTCGGCACCTTTACTCCGGTGCTGATTGCCCTGGCCTTCCGCGAAACCCAGCTCGGCTTCGGCATCGTGCTGTTCACGATCATCACGGCGCTGGGGCTGTCGCTGCGCTCCTACCTTGAACACCTGAAGCTGCAAATGCTGCCGAGGTTGTCGGTGGTGCTGACGTTCGTGGTGGTGTTGATTGCCGCGATCAGCCTGTTCAGTCACAAGCTCGGCCTGGAACGCGGACTGTCGGTGGCGCTGTTCCCGATGGTGATTCTGACCATGACCATTGAACGCCTGTCGATCACCTGGGAAGAGCGCGGGTCCGGTCATGCCATGAAAGTGGCGATCGGCACGCTGTTCGCGGCATCCCTGGCGCACCTGATCATGACCGTGCCAGAGCTGGTCTACTTCGTGTTCACCTTCCCGGCGATCCTGCTGATCCTGGTGGGCTTCATGCTGGCGATGGGACGCTATCGCGGCTACCGCCTGACCGAACTGGTGCGTTTCAAGGCGTTCCTGAAGAAGGCCGACGCCTGATGTTCGGCTTCTGGAAGACCTGGAAAGCCCTGGAAGCCCGGGGCATCATGGGGATCAATCGGCGCAACGCGGACTACGTGCTCAAGTACAACAAGCGCAGCCTGTACCCGATTGTCGATGACAAGATCATCACCAAGGAACGCGCCATCGCCGCCGGCATTCATGTGCCGGAACTGTATGGGGTGATTTCCACCGAGAAGGAAATCGACAACCTCGACGACATCATCGGCGGGCGCAACGACTTCGTGATCAAACCGGCCCAGGGCGCGGGCGGTGACGGCATTATCGTGATCGCCGACCGTTTCGAGGGGCGCTATCGCACGGTGTCGGGCAAGATCATCAGCCATGAGGAAATCGAGCACCACGTCTCCAGCATCCTCACCGGCCTGTATTCGTTGGGCGGTCACCGTGACCGCGCACTGATCGAATACCGCGTGATCCCGGACCAGATCTTCAAGAGCATCAGCTACGAAGGCGTACCGGACATTCGCATCATCGTGCTGATGGGCTATCCGGTCATGGCCATGTTGCGCTTGCCGACTCGCCAGTCCAGCGGCAAGGCCAACCTGCACCAGGGCGCCATCGGCGTCGGCGTCGACCTCGCCACCGGCCTGACCCTGCGCGGCACCTGGCTGAACAACATCATCAACAAACACCCGGACACCACCAACGCGGTGGATGGCGTGCAACTGCCCTACTGGGACGGTTTCATGAAACTCGCCGCCGGCTGCTATGAGCTGTGCGGGCTGGGTTACATCGGGGTCGACATGGTGCTCGACCAGGAGAAAGGCCCGCTGATTCTTGAGCTCAATGCCCGGCCGGGGTTGAATATCCAGATCGCCAATGACTGTGGGCTGACGCTGCGTACCCATGCCGTTGAAGCGCGGCTCGAAGCGTTGAAGGCACAAGGTGTGACCGATACCGTCGAAGAGCGCGTGGCGTTCGTACAGGAAATGTTCGGGCATATTCCTGCGGTTGAGGGGTGACCTGTGGCGAGGGAGCTTGCTCCCGCTCGGCTGCGCAGCAGTCGTAAACCGGATTTCCTGATTCATTCGGCTGCCAGTGTGTGGGGCTGCTTCGCAACCCAGCGGGAGCAAGCTCCCTCGCCACAGGTTCGAGTAGCTGCCTCCAATCTGCCAATCCCCGACATCCCCTCTAGGAGCAATTCCCCGAGGAGACTACAATCGCCACCCCGCCTCGATGGCTGATCTGCCCCGCCCATGCTGACCTGTTCCGTACACCCGCTCCCCTATCGCGCCAACCCCGCCGAGTATTTCGCGGCGATTCGTCATGCGCCCGGTGCCGTGCTGCTCGACAGTGGCCGTCCCACCGCCGACCGTGGTCGCTTTGACTTGCTCAGCGCCTGGCCGCTGGAACAGCTGGCGGTTTTGCCTGACGAGCGAGGCGCCGATTTCCTGCAACGCCTTCGCGATAATCTGACCCGGCTTGGCGAAGCAACGGTACCGTTTGAACTGCCCTTCGCCGGCGGCCTGATCGGCTACCTCAGCTACGACTTCGGTCGGCATCTGGAAAACCTGCCGAGTCAGGCGCAGGACGATCTGCAATTGCCCGATGCGCGTTTCGGGCTGTACGACTGGGCACTGATCAGCGACCACCTGCGGATGACCAGCCAGTTGGTGTTCCACCCGTCACTGATCGACAGCGAGCGCCAGCGCCTGATTACGCTGTTCAGCCAGCCAACAAGTGAGTCGGTCGAGCCCTTCAAATTGAAGGCGCCGATGAGCGCCGACCTGAGCGCGGAGCAATACCGCCAGGCGCTGGAACGCATCCAGCAGTACATTCAGGCCGGCGACTGCTACCAGGTCAACTTTGCCCAGCGTTTCCGCGCCGAGTGCCAAGGCGATCCGTGGACCGCGTATGTCGCGCTGCGGGCCGCGTGTCCGACCCCCTTTTCCGGATTCCAGAGCCTGCCCGACGGCGGTGCGGTGCTCAGTTTGTCGCCCGAGCGCTTCGTCAAAGTCAGCGAGCGTCATGTGGAAACCCGCCCGATCAAAGGCACCCGCCCCCGAGGCCTGACTGCCACGGAAGATGCGGCAAACGCCGCCGAACTGCTGGCCAGCCCCAAGGATCGCGCTGAAAACCTGATGATTGTCGACCTGCTGCGCAACGATCTGGGCCGCACCTGCCGCATCGGCTCGGTGCGCGTGCCGGAGTTGTTCAGCCTGGAAAGCTATCCGAACGTGCATCACCTGGTGAGCAGCGTGACGGGCGAACTGGCAGATGACCGTGATGCGCTGGACCTGATTGCCGGCAGCTTCCCCGGCGGGTCGATCACGGGCGCACCGAAGATTCGGGCGATGCAGATCATCGACGAACTGGAGCCGACCCGACGCGGGCTGTATTGCGGTTCGTTGCTGTACCTGGACGTTCGCGGCGAGATGGACAGTTCCATCGCGATTCGCAGTTTGCTGGTCAAGGATGGGCAGGTGTGCTGCTGGGGTGGCGGCGGAATCGTCGCGGATTCGGAGTGGCGGGCGGAGTATCAGGAATCGATCACCAAGGTGAAGGTGCTGCTCGATACCCTGCAGAACCTCTGATACCGAGCTTTTGTGGCGAGGGAGCTTGCTCCCGCTGGGGTGCGAAGCGCCCCCAAAACCAGACATCGCGCATCCTCAGATGGAACGCATATGCTGGACTTACGACTGCTGCGCAGCCGAGCGGGAGCAAGCTCCCTCGCCACAGGTATCGGTTTACAAGGTCAACGCCCGATTCGAAGCCTTGATGAACTCCTGCTTCAAATCTTCAAACGTATGCACCGCCGGAAACCGCGGGAACTCGCGGATCACGTTGTCCGGCGCATGGAACAGAATCCCTGCATCCGCTTCGCCCAGCATCGTGGTGTCGTTGTAGGAATCCCCCGCCGCAATCACTCGGTAATACAGGCTCTTGAAGGACAAGACTGACTGACGCTTAGGATCTTTCTGACGCAACTGATAGCTGGTCACCCGGCCGGAATCGTCGGTGATCAGGCGATGGCACAGCAAGGTCGGGAAGCCCAGCTGACGCATCAGCGGTTGGGAAAACTCGTAGAACGTGTCCGACAGAATCACCACCTGGAAGCGCTCACGCAGCCAGTTGACGAACTCGATGGCGCCGTCCAGCGGCTTCAACGTGGCGATCACTTCCTGGATGTCAGTCAGCTTCAGGCCGTGTTCGTCGAGAATCCGCAGGCGCTGCTTCATCAACACGTCGTAGTCGGGAATATCCCGGGTGGTAGCCCTGAGGGATTCGATCCCGGTTTTTTCGGCGAAGGCGATCCAGATTTCCGGGACCAGCACACCTTCAAGATCCAGACAGGCAATTTCCACAAGACACTCCCATTTGTAGTGATTATTGAGTCGAGCGAGCAAAAAGACTGCCGAACTCTAGCGACTCGCACGGCCCTGCGCAACGCAGAGGACGCGCCAGTCGGTGCCGGATTTTGTTACCATCTGGCCCATATAGAGCGCCCAGCGCCACCGACCTGTAGGAAGCCGCCCTGATGAGCCCATCGTTCGATGTCGTGGAACTCGCCACGACCTATGCCAACAAATCCGCCCAGGACATCCTGAAACTCGCGTTCGCCGAGTTTGGCGATGACCTGTGGATATCTTTCAGCGGCGCCGAAGACGTGGTGCTGGTGGACATGGCCTGGAAGCTGAACAAAAACGTCAAGGTGTTCAGCCTCGACACCGGCCGCCTGCACCCCGAGACCTACCGCTTCATCGATCAGGTGCGCGAGCACTACAAGATCGACATCGAACTGGTGTCGCCGGACTACACGAAACTTGAACCGTTCGTGAAGGAAAAAGGCCTGTTCAGCTTTTACAAGGACGGTCACGGTGAATGCTGTGGCATCCGCAAGATCGAGCCGCTGCGTCGCAAATTGTCCGGCGTGACAGCCTGGGCCACCGGCCAGCGCCGGGACCAGAGCCCTGGCACTCGCAGCGCGGTCGCGGTAATGGAAGTCGACACCGCGTTCTCCACCCCGGAACGTACCCTGTACAAATTCAACCCGCTGGCGCAAATGACCAGCGAAGAGATCTGGGGTTACATCCGCATGCTCGAACTGCCGTACAACAGCCTGCATGAACGCGGTTTCATCAGCATCGGCTGCGAGCCCTGCACCCGCCCGGTGCTGCCGAACCAGCATGAGCGTGAAGGTCGCTGGTGGTGGGAAGAAGCCACGCAGAAAGAATGCGGGTTGCATGCGGGGAACATTATTAGCAAGTCATAACGCCACCCCTCCCCCTGTAGGAGCGAGGTTGCTCCGGGCGGCGTTCCGACGATGCGCCAGAGCGCGCCGCGGGGTATCAGGGAACCATCGTTATCATTGACGACTTTCGCGAGCGAGCTCGCTCCTACAGAAATGTGCACACACGAATGTCACCCTGGGTGCCATTCGTGTGCACTTTTCGTTTCTGCCTCCTGAAAAGTTATATCCCTTCCGAAATCGCCTGGATCCCGAATCGGCTGAGCCTGATTTTATTGCATACAACTTTTGCATACAATAAATTGGGTCACCCCGTGATAAGGACTCCCCATGCGAATTCTCGTGGTCAACGTCAACACCACCGAATCCATCACCGAGGCCATCGCTCGTTCGGCGCAAGCCGTGGCCGCGCCCGGCACTGAAATCATCGGGCTGACGCCCTACTTCGGTGCCGACTCCGTCGAAGGCAATTTCGAAAGCTACCTGGCGGCCATTGGGGTCATGGACCGGGTGATGGCTTACGACCAGCCTTTCGACGCGGTGATCCAGGCCGGTTACGGCGAGCACGGTCGCGAAGGCTTGCAGGAGTTGCTCAATGTGCCGGTGGTGGACATCACCGAGGCGGCGGCCAGCACGGCGATGTTCCTCGGCCATGCCTATTCGGTGGTCACCACCCTGGACCGCACCGTGCCGCTGATTGAGGGTCGGCTGAAGCTGTCGGGGTTGTGGGATCGCTGCGCGTCGGTGCGGGCCAGTGGTCTGGCGGTGCTGGAACTGGAGTCCGATCCCGAGCGAGCGCTGGAGGCGATTGTGCGTCAGGCGGAATGGGCGGTGCTTGAGGACAAGGCCGAGGTGATCTGCCTGGGCTGCGGCGGCATGGCCGGGCTGGATGAGCAGATCCGCCAGCGCACCGGCGTGCCGGTGGTGGATGGCGTGACGGCGGCGGTGACAATCGCCGAATCGCTGGTGCGGTTGGGGTTGTCGACGTCTAAAGTGCGCACGTATGCGACGCCGCGGCCGAAGAAGATCCTGGGTTGGCCGGGGCGGTTTGGCAGGTAGACCACGTTATCGTTCATCGCGAGCAGGCTCACTCCCACATGTGATCTTCGTCGTTCACAAATCCAATGTGGGAGTGAGCCTGCTCGCGATGGTGACACCTCGGTCCCAAGCTTGGCTCAAACCGCACTAAACCGCCGCCCCAACCCCTGCTCCGCAAACTGCTCAATAATGAAATCCACAAACGCCCGAGTCTTACCCGGCAACAATTTGTGCTCGGCGTAGTAAATGGAAATATTGCCATCATCGACATACCAGTCCGGCAACACCCGCTGTAACGTTCCCGCCTGCAAATACCCCGAAGCAAACGGCATGCTGACCAACGCAATGCCCAGTCCCTGGGTCGCGGTGGCGCAAGCCGCTTCTGAATCGCTCATGGTCATCCGCGCCTTCAGCGTCAACGGGCTGTGTTGCTGAGTGCGACTGGTCAACTGCCAGGAGCGCACGCGGCCGGTTTGCGGTGAGCGAATCAGAATCCCGTCGTGATGCTTGAGATCGTCAGGTTCAACGATGGCCTCACGACTCGCCAGGTACTCGGCCGAGGCCACCAACACCCGATGCGCGGGCGTCAATTTGCGTGCGACCACTCCTTGGGGCAATTCGAAACCGCCGCCAATCGCCGCATCAAAACCTTGGGCGATCAGATCCACTTGCCGGTTATCGAAATGCCAGTCCGGGTTGATCGCCGGAAAACGCCGCAGAAACTCCCCGAGCAACGGCACGATGTACAAGCGCCCGAACACCGTGCCCATGCTGACTTTCAGTGTGCCGGCCGGACGGCCTTCGGCGCTGGCCAGATTGGCCACGGCATTCTGGATCGTGTGCAGGCTGGCGCTGACCTCCCCCAGAAACAACTGGCCCGCCTCGGTCAACGTCAGGCTGCGGGTGCTGCGCTGGAACAAACGCACGCCCAGCCTCGCTTCAAGTTTGGCGACGCTTTTGCCCACCGCTGCCGGGGTCAGGCTCAGACGCCGGGCGGCTTCGGCGAAGCTGCCCACTTCGGCACTGCGCACGAAGCATTCGATACTGCTGAAGGTTTCCATAAGCGCCACTATAAACTTTTGGTTTACACAGACTATCGTAATGACTGGCTACACAGTGGGTAATTCAAAATCGATACTAGGCTCCATCAACCGAGACATCTCGCCTCGGACTTTGGAGATCGTTATGACTACTCAGAACCTCAGCGGCAAAGTGGCTTTGATTCAAGGCGGTTCTCGTGGCATTGGTGCCGCCATCGTCAATCGCCTGGCTGCTGAAGGCGCAACCGTTGCCTTCACCTACGTCAGTTCCACGGCCAAAGCCGAAGCATTGCAGAACAGCATCACCGCAAAGGGTGGCAAGGCCCTCGCCATCAAGGCTGACAGCGCCGACGCCGAGGCCATCCGCAACGCAGTGACCGCCACGGTCGAAGCTTTCGGTCGACTGGACATCCTGGTCAACAACGCCGGCGTGCTGGCTGTTGCACCGCTGGAAGATTTCAAGCTGGAAGACTTCGATCAGACCCTCGCCATCAACGTGCGCAGCGTGTTCATCGCCACCCAGGCCGCCGCCAAGCACATGACCGAAGGCGGCCGTGTCATCAACATCGGCAGCACCAACGCCGACCGCATGCCCTTCGCCGGTGGCGGCCCGTACGCCATGAGCAAAGCGGCGCTGGTCGGCCTGACCAAAGGCCTGGCCCGCGACCTCGGCCCGCGCGGCATCACCATCAACAACGTGCAACCGGGCCCGGTCGACACCGACATGAACCCGGCCGATGGCGACTTCGCCGACAGCCTGATCCCGTTGATGGCCGTGGGTCGGTACGGTAAAGCCGAAGAGATCGCCAGTTTTGTGGCCTACCTGGTCGGTCCTGAAGCGGGATACATCACCGGTGCCAGCCTGACCATCGACGGTGGTTTCGGCGCCTGATACCTCAAACAACGCAACAAACCCTGTAGGAGCGAGCTCGCTCGCGATGGACGTCAACGATGACGCGGGTTACCTGAGTAAACCCGTCGCCCTCAAGTCCATCGCGAGCAAGCTCGCTCCTACAGGATTTATTTGTGAGTGCTCGCTTAGGCCCATTCAAGCGCAGGCAAGCCGTAAGCGCCGGGCGTGAAGCCCTTCAGCGTACGAAGAATGCCGTCAGCGTGTGCGTACTTTGCGTCCGCCATCGCCGCATCGGGAATCGCAATGGCCGTCATCCCCGCCGCTTTCGCCGCCGTGACACCGAACGGTGAGTCCTCAAACACCAGGCAATCCTCGGGTGCAACACCCAGGCGCCGTGCCGCCGTGAGGAAGATGTCAGGCGCCGGCTTGGCCGCGCCGACTTCCGGATCATCAGCGGTGACAATAAAGTCGAACAACGCAAACCAGTCGCGGTGCAACGTGGTTTTCTGGCCGAACGACTGACTCGACGAACTGGTGCCCACGGCAATCGGAATATTGTTGGCCTTCAAATGCCGAACCAGTTCCTCGGCGCCTGGCATGGCCTGCGCGGTGGGAAAGCGCTCACGCATCAGGGGTTCGCGAATCACCAGAAACTCTTCGGCGGTAATCGGCAAGTCCAGCGCCTGGACCACGTAACGCGCCAGATCGCCCGCGCCACGGCCGATGATGTTCTGTTTGACGCTCCAGTCGAACGTCCGACCGTAACGCTGGGCGATGATGGACGTGACCTCGGTGTAAATGCCCTCGGTGTCGAGCAGCAAGCCATCCATATCGAAAATCACGGCTTTGATCGGGCCGAACTCTTTGAGCGGTGCATTCATCACATCTGATCCGTTTTTAATGACATCCCGGGCGGTTCAGGCGCCGCCGGGTCGATGTTCGATTAAAGGTTTCAGCAGCATAGCGAGCACGGTAACCCCAGGGCAACGACCAAAGCCCAAGACTCGCCATGATTTAGCGACTCGTCCTACACCAAACACCTCTTTGCCCGACTTCTTTCCCCGCTGATCCCCCGCACAGTCCCGCGCTCTTAATTGATCCGCGCGAGGGGCTGCGAATGTTCGATCCCGACAAGGTCCTGGCCTTGAACAATGCCATCGGACTCCTGGTGGTTGCCGCCATGAACCCCGGGCGGCCGGACGTCGAAGCCCTGCTCGGTGATTTTCGGCTTTGCCTCAATGACTACGACGCCTGGGCTGAAAGCTTCTGGTCCGGCACCGCGCTGGATATCGAGCAGGTGTTCAAGGTCGGCGATGAAGTCCGGCTTGTCACACCAAAAACGTCTGCCACCCCCGTCAGCTCGACCGTGACCGCCTGTCCGGCCAGCGGCCCGTTGACGCTGGTGCACATGTTCGAGGCGGTGCGTTTTGTACCGATTGGCGATACGCCGGTGTTGCTCGAACCCTTGATTTCCGATGTCGCGGGCGAGCTGACATTCGGCAAGCCGGTTCTTCACCAGATCGGCCCCAGCGGCATCCTCGAAATCCCTGATTGCGAACGCGGCCTGCGTTATCGCATCACGTTCTTTCCCGATGTTTCCACTGATCACGTCAAGGCGCTCTACGCCTCCTACCAGGACGTCATCAGCCACCTCGAAGGCTGGCTGCGCAACGAATGGGCGACCGAGTTTCAGCCGTTGTGGGTGGAGTTCGGTGAGGCCGGGTTCACTCAGCGCTACGGCATGCTGCAGCGGGCCGACTGGCGCGGCTTCGAGAAATCGCTGCACGGTGTGTGGGATGACGTAAATCAGGTTTACGCCCTGGTGTCGGACCTGCAAGCCAACAGCGAAAAACTCCTCGAGTACCTGACGGCGGCAGAACTTGAGTCATTGCTGAATGCCTCGGCTGAAGCCATCGCCAACGTGTTGCTGGTGCTGAGCGACGAGCCCTTGATGTTCATTCATCTCGCCGCCTTCACCAGTTGGCTGAGGATGTTGCCGCCGCAATACATCGCCGAAGTCGTCGCCGAGATTCGCACAGAAATCCTCATCGGTTTCCTGTTGGCCTGCCTCACCGGGCCTGCAGGTTTGAAGCTCGGGATGAGCGTTAAGGTGCTGGGCAAAATCAAGTCCGCCCGCGCCCGCGAATGGCTGGCCCGGGCGGGAACGCGCCTGGCCGAACTCACGGCCAGGACTGACCTGACGGATCACGCCGGTTCGCTAAAGCCACTGATGGTCAACGCGCGGCATGCCCCCCTCAATCCTGCCCCGGTCGTTCCGCTACAGATCAGCGTCGATAAATCACCCGCTGTGCAGGTGAAACATCCCGTCGCCATTGCTCGCAACAAGTCCGAATCCCAGACCCGCCTGAGCCGGCAGGAACACCGCGACGACGCTTCGCAACAAGCAAAAAACCCTAGTGGCGACAGTGCCGATTGCGCAGCCTTGACCTGCACCAAAGGCTGCCCGGTATCGATGGTCACGGGTGAAGAACTGCTGACCCTGACCGACGGCTCACTGGACGGAATCCTGCCCTTCGACTTCACCCGCCTATATCGCACCAGCGCTGTGGAGATTGATTGCGGGCTGGGGTTCGGCTGGAGCCATTCCCTCGCCCATCGGCTGGAAATCCATGGCGACAGCGTCCTGTGGATTGATCACGAAAACCGCCGAACGACCTTTCCGCTGCCGAGCGCCGAGCGACCGGCGATTCACAACAGCCTGTCACGGGCAGCGATATATCTGGGGGATACGCCCGAGGAACTGATCCTCTCCATGACGGGTGAGGCTGCGCGGTTTTACCACTTTCACACAGGCCGACTGACGGCAATCAGCGATGCCTATGGCAATCGACTGACGGTGCACAGGGATAACGCTGACAGGATTCAGCGCCTCGACAACGGCGCCGGGCGTTCACTGCGTTTGCGCTATGAGCGTCGGCAGATCGTTGCCGTCGAGTATCAGCGTTTTCAGCCCGCCGACACGCTGGAAGCCTGCTGGCGTACCGAGCAAACGCTGGTTACCTACCGCTATGACGCCCGCCATCGCCTGATCGAAGCGACCAATGCGGTCGGCGAGAGCGAGCGCTACGACTACGACCATCTGCACGTGATTCTTCAGCGGCAATTGGCCGGTGGGGCCAGTTTCTATTGGGAGTGGGAACGCTCTGGCAAAGCTGCGCGGTGCATTCGGCACTGGGCGTCGTTTTCGCAGATGGACACCGCCTACGCCTGGGATGACAAGGGTTGCGTCGTCGTCAAAAACGCCGATGGCAGCGAAGAGGTCTACCAGCACGACGATCAGGCGCGATTGGTACGCCGGGTCGAGCCCAATGGCGCAGAACACCGCAAGATCTATGACGACAAGGGCCGGTTGATAGCCGATCAGAACCCGCTCGGGGCGATCACCCGGTACCGCTACGACGAAGTCGGACGGCTGGCGGCGCTGATTCCATCCGAAGGTGAACCGACTTCCTACGAGTATCGCCACGGTTTCCTGCATGCGCGACATCGCGGCACCGCGGTCTGGAAGTACCAGCGAAATGCTCAGGGCGATGTCACCGAAGCGATTGATCCCCACGGGCATGTCACCCATTACCACCACGATAAACAAGGTCGGTTGCTGTCGATCCGCTACCCGGACAACGGCCGCCATACCTTTGCCTGGAACGGGTTGGGCCAACTGGTCGAAGAAACGTTGCCAGACGGTGGCCAATGGCATTTTTCCTACGATGTGTTGGGACGGCAGACTGCTCGCCAGGACCCACACGGCGCCGTCACTCGGTACCAATGGGATGGCGTTGGGCGGCTGATCCAGACAATTTCGCCCACCGGTGCAAGTCGCACATTCAGTTACAACGCCTACGGCAAGGTCACCGCCGAGCGCGATGAACTCGGGCGCATCACCCGTTTTGAATACGCCGATGACCTGCATCGGGTCAGCCGCCGGCTCAATCCCGATGGCACGCAACTGCGTTACCGCTACGACCATGCGCAACTGCTGCTCACCGAGATCGAAAACGAAGCCGGCGAACGGTACCTGCTGGACTACACGCCAAATGGACTGATCCGACAGGAAACCGGTTTCGACGGTCGACGCACCGCGTATGCCTACGACCTCAATGGCCACCTGCTGGAAAAAATCGAGTTCGGTGATGACGGCTCGCAGCAGGTAACGGGTTACGAGCGCGACTCGGCCGGGCGCCTGTTGATCAAGACGCTGCCCGACGGCATCAAGGTCCAGTACTGCTACGACAGCCTCGGTCGACTGGTCAACGTCGACGATGGTCACGACCACCCACTGGAATTCGAATACGACACCCAGGACCGCCTGATCACCGAGCACCAGGGCTGGGGCACGCTTCGCTATCGCTACGATGCCTGCGGCCGGCTCAACCATGTGCGCTTGCCGGACAACAGCAAACTCGACTACCGACACGCCAAGGGCGACGCGCTCATCGCCATCGACCTGAATGGCGCCCGACTGACATCACATACCGCTCTCGCCGGCCGCGAACAGAGCCGCGAACAGGGCCTGTTGATCAGCGACTACCAGCACGACGAACAAGGTCGTCTGAAAGCCCACACCGTCAGACAAAACCGACAATCGCTGTATCGACGCGACTATGCCTACAGCGCCAACGGCAATCTCGAGCACATTGCCGACACACGCCTCGGCCAACGCAACTACCAATACGACCCTCTCGGCCGCCTGATCCGCGTCCGCCATTCCCGCGACCACCAACCGGAATCCTTCGCCCACGACTCGACCGCTAACCTGCTGATGCAGGACCGTCCGGGCCCGACCACCGTCTACGGCAATCGGCTGCTGATGCAAGGCGACCGGCACTACGACTACGACGCCTTCGGCAACCTGATTCGCGAGCGGCGCGGCACCGCGCAAAAACTCGTCACCGAATACCGCTACGACTGCCAGCACCGGCTAACCGGCGTCACGATGCCGGATGGCCGCAGTGCCAATTACCGCTACGACGCCTTCGGCCGTCGCATCGCCAAAACCGTCGACGGCAAAACCACCGAATTCTTCTGGCAAGGCGACCGCCTCGTCGCCGAAAGCAGCCGCGAGCATTACCGCAGCTACGTCTACGAACCCGGCACCTTCCGCCCGCTGGCCATGCTCGACGGCAAAGGACCGCGCAAAGCCTGCCCGTTCTACTACCAACTCGACCACCTCGGCACACCACAGGAACTCACCGACTACAGCGGCGACATCATCTGGGCCGCGCAATACACCGCCTACGGCCGCCTCACCCGTCTCAACCGCGACACCCATCAGGTGCTCGATCAACCGCTGCGCTTTCAGGGGCAGTATTTCGATGCGGAGACAGGTCTGCATTACAACCGGCATCGTTACTACAACCCGGAAGTTGGGCGGTATCTGACGCAAGACCCGTTAAAGCTTGCGGGTGGGTTGAATGGGTACCGGTATGCGCTGAACCCGACGGGGTGGATTGATCCGTTGGGGTTGAGTGAATGTCCGGGGGTGGGTGGGTGTAAGGGGGAATTGGATGGGGATCCGGCGCGGAAGGTTGGGGTTGATGAGGGGGAGCCCAAACTTCCGTTCCCAGAAAAAGTAGACTGGACCCCGCACAACTATAAACATAGCGCCTCAAAAAACATGACTTGGAAAGAAACAATAAACTCAACAAAGTCGGGCCCCGCCAAATACAAGCAAGGTATCGACGTGGAGAGCTTGGAGAGAGAGGCATATGCAAATGGATACCCTGCTGCCAATGGCAAACCCTGGAAAGTCAGAGAGTACGACACAGACATTGGAGCAAGCGAAGGGAAACCCAGTCGTTGGATACGTATCGAACTAAGCGCTAGAACGATCCATGGACATCCCATTTCGGAAACTGAGTTCAGGAGACTTAATAAGTGATTGACCTGACGTTTATCAGCGGAAACATCACTCATGATGATCTTTCCTCACTCAAAGGCATCTCGCCTTCTGATCAGATTGATTTTCTAAAAGAAGACATGCTGCAAGTGGAGTATTGCGCAAGGCTGTTGCTAGATGTTGGCTGGTATCCATCATTCAACATTAACGGTGCCTTCCAAATTAGAGTGATCAAGAATCACCACTGGGAAGAGCCGATATTTTATTCGAAAGCCAAAACAATTGACTCACTCATCGAAGAAATCGTCGAGGCGCAAAAAATCATTAGCAAGGAAGCCTAGATCGAACTGATCGACATCACGCTCGCCATGCCGGATGGGACAGGTTACTTAAGTTTCAACTCGCCTCCCCCGACCCATCCTCCCCAGCCATATCCGAATCACCGGGGTCCGCCTCAACATCCCCCCGCTTCACATCATCCGCCGGCACCTGCTCAACTGCCATGTCATCATCCGGCGGACGTTGATCCCGACTCAACGAATCGGTCGGCGAAGGCAGCGGATATTCAGGGGTATCGTCGATGTCGGAGTCTTTCGGATCAGCGTTCATAAAGCACCTCTCAGAAGGCCTGCAAAATAGGCCCTGACATTTTGAGGGGCGTCGTTATCGCGCGTTCTATCGAAGAGACGATCGGTCGACCGTGCCACGAACCCAATCAGTCTTCGTCCTCATCCTCTTCTTCATATTCAAGATTGCCCACATCGCCGGCGTCATCCGAATCATTGAGCGGCACCGTCGCGTCATCCATCAGGGAACCCGGATCTTCGTTGCCCGGATCGTTGATAAACGGAAGCCCACTCGGGCCTTTTTGTTCCTTGCCTTCGGTTTCGGGAGTCATGGCGTGCCTCTCAACATTCAAGGTGTGTATGAAGTTCGAGGCGACGCGCCGCCAAACGTTCCGACCTCCTACGCACAGATACGAAAAACCCGGCACTGGGCCGGGTTTCTTCTGTCGCTGAAAGTCGAATCAGCGGTGTTTATTTCTGTGTTTGTTTTTGTGCTTGTGGCCGCCACCGGAATGGGAACTGCCGTTATCACTACCCAAATTGTTCCCGACCGCGCCACCCGCCGCGCCGCCCAGACCTGCGCCAATGGTCGAACCGGTTGAACCGCCCAGGCTATTGCCGACTACAGAACCACCCGCCGAGCCCAATCCACCGCCAATCGCCGCTTCTGTGCGACTGCCTTTTTTCGCTCCGACCGCGCTCCCGGCAGCGCCACCCACGCCGGCACCAATCGCTGCGCCCGTGCTGCCGCCCATTTGCCCGCCGACGACGTTACCAAGCGCACCGCCGAGACCACCGCCCACTGCTGCGGTACCGTCGCCAGCCGCCATCGCGCCCTGAGCGAACATCAATCCAACAACAAACGCGGACAACGTCAAACGTCGAGTACTTGTGCATCCAACTGTCTTGCCGCTGGTATCCGGTGTCATGGCACGCCTCGTATTGTTCGGGGGATATGTTGGATTTGAGGCTCTAGATGAAGAAACGTTCATAAAGCAAAAAGCCCGGCACTGTGCCGGGCTTTTTTAGCTGATCAAAGGATCAGTGGCTCTTGTGACCTTTGGCCAGGTTGCTGCCTACGCCGCCGCCCAATGCGCCGCCCAAACCAGCGCCGATAGTCGCGCCGTTCTTGCCGCCCAGGCTGTTGCCGATCACCGAACCACCGGCCGCGCCGACACCACCGCCAATGGCGGCTTTGGTGCGACTGCCTTTACGTGCGGCAACTGCGCTGCCCGCTGCGCCTGCGACGCCGGCACCGATCGCTGCACCGGTGCTGCCGCCCATTTTCTGGCCGACCACATTACCCAGCGCGCCACCCAGACCGCCACCCAGCGCGGCAGTGCCATCGCCAGCAGCCATTGCACCCTGAGCAACCAAAAGACCCAGAACCAGAGCGGGCAGTGTTAAACGCATGACGAAAACCTCAAAAAATAGAGAAACCGAAAGGCCGGGGATTAAATGCTTTAGAAGAGGCAACGTCCACACAAAATCCTCCGCTGCCTCGTTATTGGCGTCGGTTGGACAGTTTTTATGGAAAAGGTTTTACGACAGGCAAAAAAAAGCCCGCTGGGGAACGGGCCAGGTGTTGCTTTCTAACGGATGAGTTGAGACTACGTAGGATCTTGTGAAAACTTTGTGAAAACCTACACGACCAACACACGCGGTCACACTATCCCTTCAGGCATGAAAAACCCCACTCGATGGCGGGGTTAGTCTGGTGGTGATTACTTCCTGGTGGGGGCCGCGACCTTGGGCAAGAATTTTGCCTTCGGCCCTTGGCGCACCATGGTTTTCATCTTCCCGAGCTTGGCCTGATCGTCGCCAAAGCCCACGTCATAATGCGTCTGGCCACACTGCACGCAATTGTTGATCGGAAATTCTGCGCCGTCGTCCTCGATATACGGATCAGCCATATTTCACCCCTCTCAAAAGCGGGATCGACTCAGGCAAGCCCTATTTGCCCGAAAAATATCGACCACCAAGCTTTCGAGACTAGCCGGTCATTACCGGACTTGTAATTCAGTTTTCCGCATGCCCGACGAATGGCCCGCTGGCTGATTGATTTCAACCGGCCTTAAGGCTGCCTCGATAAATATTGAGCTACAGCGTCAAACGCCGGCAACGTGACAGCAAGTCTTGGGATTGGGGGATTATAAAAGCTTGATCAACAAGGCTGTCACGGTGGCCACAGTGCCGATGAGTCCAGTGGCAACAGCCACCGGATACCAAAACGTTTCACGGGTCATCTTGCCTGCTTCGGCGTTCAGTTTGCGCTGCTCGGCTATCAGCTTGACGATTTCGACATGAACCTTTTCCAGCTCGGCCTGTTTCAAAGTGAATTCCTGCATAACGTGAATCCATTCCAGATAACGGGCCGCTGTGTGCGCTGTCCCTGCATTCATTCTGTGCCTTGAGGGCCACGCCGAATACCCCACCGAAAACGGCTCGTGTTGTGCCCGGACCAATGAAAGCACCCGGCCAGCCCGCTTTCCAGCATCACGTCCCACACGCCTGTTACTTTTCCCACACCAACTTCAGACACGTCTTAGGTAATTCGGTGGGCAGTGGCAGCTGTAGAACGAAACTCAGACCCCAGAAACCACAAAACCCCTGACTTCTTTCGAAATCAGGGGTTTTGGTTACATCGAATTTGGCGGTGAAGGAGAGATTCTAATTCAACACCCCTTTCGACCATCAACCGCCGTATTCCGGGGCTTTTAGCATGCATAGTAGTACAATTGAGTAGTACAATTCGCTGTACCACTCCCCCACTTCACGGCGCTCCAATGGCAGACAATCTGATTCAGAAGAAAGGCGAATCCACTTGGTATGTGCGACTGGCAGTGCCTGCTGATGTGCAAAAAGCTATGGGTGGGAAGTCCGTTCTTATTCAGTCACTAAAGACCGGACTACGGTCTGAGGCCATGACCCGACGCCTGAGCATTCTGGCTGGCTGGAAAGCAGCGATTGCAGCAGCACGCGAGAAACGAGCACTCCCCGAAGACTGGCAAGAAGGTGTCATTTTTCAGTTGGAGCAGTTCGACCAGATCGCACTTCAACAGAAACGCAAACTGATTGGGGAGACAGTGCCAGAGCTTCCACAGGCTGATCCTGAAATGCTGGCGAAAATGGCGGCTGATCCTAACGTGGTCGCGCTCGCCACCAAACTGGTTACCGACAAAATGAAAAATGGTCTGGCAGGCCAAATCCAGTTCGAGGAAAAGCTTGCCCACCTGTTCAAACGGCTGGTTCCTGCCCAGCTCGTAAAGAGCTATCAGTTGACTGCATTGCAACGCACAGAACTGGACGCCTTGACAGGCAGCCCGTCCAGCTACAAACCAGCATCACCAATTACCAAAGCTCGCCTGAAGACCTACCGAGAGTTCAGGGAGAGTCGTGGTGGTGCGGCGAAGCACGTCGATCAGCAAGTGGGGAAGATGGAGCGGCTGTCAGACTTCCTCAAGAAAGAGGAACTGCCTCTCAGCTTTGACACTGTTGATAGCTGGCTGAAGTCCTTGAACCGAGCACCCAATACCCTCAGTCAGTACCTAATGGCAGGCACTGCGTTCTGGAAGTGGGCTATGAAGTACGATGCGGCTTGGCGTGAAGAATATAAGGACAAGGTAAACCCGTTCGTAGGCCACGATTTGCCAAAGGGCGGAGGCTCTGAGATAGCAGGCCAAGAAAGGGAAATGTACACGCGTGCCGATACCCTCATGCTGCATCAAGCCGCACTGGATAACAGGGACAAACCGCTTGCAGACCTCATCGCACTCGGTTGGTACACCGGGGCGAGGATCGAAGAGCTTTGCCAACTAAACAAAGGCAGCGTTATCACTGTTGATGGCGTTCGGTGCTTCGAATTCCCACGAAGCAAGAGCAAGGCGAGCAAACGAGTAGTGCCGATTCATCCAAGCCTGTTGCCCACTGTAGATAGACTCAGTAAAGACGCAACGGATACGTTCCTCATCCCCGCAGAATCAGCCGACAAGTACGGCAAACGATCACACGCAATATCCAAGGCGTTTGGTAGATTGCGAACAGCAGCAGGCTTCAGCAAGCTCCACGTCTTCCACAGCTTCCGTCACACAGTAGTTACTGAACTGATCAGGGCTGACGTACCAGACGCTTTGGCAAAAGAGCTGGTTGGGCACGAAACTGGCTCAGTGACATACGACGTATATTCAAAAGGTGCGAGTGCGGCACAGAAGTTGGCGGCAATCTCAAAACTCCCCATACTTTCTTGAGGGGAAGCATCAACCGCTTGGTTTTGAGGCTGAATTACACAGTCACAGAAACCATCGATAAACCCATCAAAACTGCATCACTTTCGTCATGCTCCAACCACCCACTTCCGTTCCGACAAGTGTTTACGGGCTTGAATAGCTGTCTGGACTAAGCAGGAGGCGCTCTCCCTCCCTGGAAACCGGTTTTAGAAAAATTTAAAAACTTAGAAAGTCAATAGAGCGGATTGACTTTTCACCTAAAAAGTGTATGATGATCGCCTGTCTCGACGGACAGACCGACACCTCGAATAGCCTCTCACGAACACTGTTACGACAGCGTTTTAGAAGAGGCTTTTTTGTGGGCGTCATTTACCAACACTAACCGGCAATACCAGAGGTAACGCCAATGGAATGAACTTGAAAAGGAGAACATTGAATGTCTTGCATCACCCATATCAAACCGATCTATACCGCTATCGCTGCCCCCGGAGCAGGCAAAACTGAAGCTCTGCTATCTAGCCTTCCAGCCATTCAGGAAGCAGGCAGACACGTCCTCCTAGCCCTTCCGACTCTTGTCCTGATTGACCACATTGCACAACGCGCCTCAAGTGTCGGTATCCCTTATCGCATAGTCGATAACCGGGGTGGTGAACTGGTTGCTCCTGAACTGGAGTCCGCCCTTCGAGATAAGTGTGATTCGTTCATCATCTGCACTCAGGAGGCCGTTCGGCGAGTGCAGCATTCGCTGCTGCGTGGATGGACTCTCGTTATCGACGAAGTACCCAAGGTAATTGATTACCCTGATTTCGCCCTGAATCCGACAGAGTTGAGTCGCGTGCTCGATTACACCGAAGAAACAAACGGTCAACTGTGGATCAAGGATGAGTCAAAGCAGATCGTCAGCGACCAAGTGAATACCAATCGTGCAGATTCGGCGGGGATTGGCTGCTCCACCTTAAGTACCTCAGCAGCCCACATTTTCCGACTGCTTCTGTGTGAAGTGCCGGTGTTCATCGACCAGCCTCAGAAGGACGGCGTTCGCCACGTACGTGCAGTTGAGGAATGTCTCGATTGGTGGCACGTCTTGTCCTTGGCAGAGGAAGTGCATGTACTGGCTGCGAACATCACTGGTGGCGAGTTTGAGCTATTTGCCCGACTCCACGGGTTTACCTTCAAAGAGTCGATTTTTGCACCTGAGAGCGGACACTACACTAGCCCAGTGACTATCTACCCGATCATGCCGAAGGGTCAGATTTTCAGCAAAGCGAAGATGAACGCCGATCAGGAGAACAACAAGCTCTACGACCTTGCACTGGACACAATTCTCATGGAAACCAGCAGCAAGCCGCTCCTCTTTGCAAACAAATGGGTCAGGCACAAAGAGAAAGGGCGAGTGCAGCAAGTGCCCATGGATTGTCGCGGTTTGAACGGATACGACTCCGCGACGGAAGCCATCCTGCTATTTGGTGGCAATCCTAGTCCTTCAGACATGAAGGGGCTGGAGTACCTGAGCAGAAAATATGAGCAAGATATGCAGGTGATGCAGGCCGCATTCGTCACCACCAGGCTACTGGAGCCGTCCCTGCAAGCGGTGACCCGAACGGCCATCCGCCGTATGGACAGCACAAGTCCAGTCCGGTTTTATGTACAGGACGAGCGAGTTGCACAGTATCTGATGGAAACCTATCTGCTTCATGCTGTGATTGATTGGTCTCTGAGCAAGAAGATTCCAGTCAAACTCGATGGTAGGAGAAAGGAGCACCCTCAAAAGCAAGCAGCACTAGCCCTTGTTAAAGAAGGCGTTCCGGATAAGGTGATTGCACGCAGACTAACTGTTAGCCCAAAGGCCATCAGAAATTGGAAAAGGGACTCAATTGCAGCTTGAGACACCGCTCAAGGGGGAGCAATCCTAAAAGGCTTCTTAGGAATGGTCCCCCCACTCATCGTGCATCGATCGTGCATCGCACCGAAATAGCTACCGCAGGTAGAAGTAGAGGAAAACGACAACCAGCACGACAAAAATCACTCGCCCTTGGATTACATCAGAATTCGCCTTGTCCACCTTGACCTGTTTGTAGGTGTCGGCGTCGCTCAGCCCCTGCTCCTTGTATTTCAAGACATGGTTGATTTGCTTGTCGAGCTTCTTGTTGTGGCTATTTTTGTTTGACGTGACGATCAGCCAAACGATCAACCATAGACCTCCAGTCAGAATGGTGATGATGAGGTGTAAGACGTGGTTCGTGTTCTTCTTCTGGCTGGTCAGCACAAACAGCTTTTCGTTCATGGTTCATCCTTGCGACATGGATGGTGGTTTGGATGGGGTTCCTTGAGAAATGAATTTATCCCAAATTCAGATATCTGAAAACCAGATATAGGTTGGAAGGCTTTCCACTCGTAGCCAGTCAGCCATGTCCAAGACGATCTATAGACCCGAACACGCTGTGCTATTGGTGCTGTTGAAGAAATTCAGAAAAGCGGCTGGTCTGACTCAGGTCCAGTGCTCAACGGCGTTGGGGCGTCCACAGTCCTTCATGAGTGACGTAGAAAGTGGGACACGTCGGTTGGATATCGTGCAGCTTCGCGATTTGTGCAAAGTCTTGGGAATCGACTTGAAAAGCCTGATCGAAGAATTTGAAAAATTGTTATCGGACTGAAATTTTGGTATTGACTAGATTCCTTTTTAAGGAGCGACGCTGTGAGCGTTGACGGAAAATAAATCCCCGAAGAGTGCTGGAACTTACAATTTGAGAGTGGCAAAATCGTGGTGGATATTTGTAAAAAGCCAGCTCTGATTTGATAATAATTTTTTAGGATGAACTGGGGTAGGACAGGAGTGTAATTTATGGCGACAAAGAAAAGCTCTGCGAAAAAAAACCTTGAATCCATAGACCCCAAAATATATCTCACAAGCCACAAAACTAATCCAGCTTTTAATATATTGAGAAAACTGGGAGAACTCAATAAAGCCAAACGATTAGACCTAATCATGAGTTTGGCATCCAATAAAATGCTTCCTAAAACGCTTTTGCCAATCTACAGCAAAACCAACTACTACAGTTCTTATTCGACAACTCGATATATCGACAAGTGCAATAGCATCTATTGGACGTTAGGGATATTTAAAAATCGCATTAAAGAACTCCATGAATTTGTTCGTTTGCGAGAATTTTTTAATGTTCACTTGCTAGCTAGCGACAGTGTAAGCGCCAACGGTATTCTAGATTCAGTGGATGCGATGTCACTTAGTTGGTGGTCTATGGAGAATAGAGCTCACCTTTTGAAGGAGGTAGATAAAAGCGACACAAAAGAGTATTTAAAAAAAATAGAAAAATACTTCACTCAAAAAGAGATCAAAAACAAACTTAATGATCTTCTTCTTTTGTCAGAAAGCAACTCTGTTGATTTTTTTATTGAACACATTTTAGAACGACTTTCAGAGTTCCGTAATTCTGGAGAAGATCAGGCTGGCAATTGGGCTTCATGTATATCGACACTGACATTACCCATTAGCTATGACCCCGAACGCGAATTAGATTTGTCTGTACTGCATCACTATAGAAATGAGTCAATATTTGATCAGTACGTTTTATTCAAAAACGTTCTTATCGAAATGTACGCAAAAGGTAAAACGATCCCGGATAAAATTGCGCCAATTGTGAAACAAATTGTAGTAGAGGTAGACGACCAAGAGTTGATCTGTTTGCTGAGTGACTGCAAAGACTTCAGTGAAAGCAAGCTGGTGGGAGCTGTAGTGTCTGCTTATACCAAGGGAAGCTATCATGAGGTAATTGAGTTTATTAATGAAGCGTTAGAGCAGCGTTCACCTGATATATTCGGGCTTCTTGAAATTTATGCAAGAGCTGGAAAGTACATAAAGCTTGATTTTGGATTAACGTTATTTGGCCTAATTGCAAATGCTTTTTCAGACATCGTTTCTGTTGATATTGCCAGCCGAGAGAAAATAGATTACCTCAACCGCTTACTGATAAAATTTCGAAGCGAGTCGTGGTGCAAGTCCGTGAGTTTTCATCTGATTTCCATTTTGAGTGAAGTTCATCCGGCAGCAAGTATAGAGCTGAGCCGGAAGGTAATTCAAAGTCTAGGTGAAAAAAACACTCCAAAAGCAAAAATCAAAAACTATACGCTTGAGCTTAACAAAGACATCGCTTTACAAGAAATCCCATACCATCGAGCAATAAAATACGATCTTGAAAGCCAGGCAGCACTTGAACTTGATCGGAATAAATTTCCGATATTATCTGACTACATCCAACAGCAATCAAAAGCATATATCAGCAACAACTCTTGGGGAGAGCTTATAGACTTTTCTATTCGAGAGTATTTGGCTAATAAAGTGTCATTTTTCTTTTTGCCCATAAATCGGCTATGCAGCGAGATCGAGAATCTTTCAGCGAATGGTTTCAACGGCTCTTATATATCTGAAATTGTAGTTTTGGATATTTATGGTCGCGAGATCAATAGTGCGTATGACGAATATAAAACGGAACTATTTGAAGAGTGGCTTGATATACACGAAACACATCGCCCTTCCGAGATTTTTGAAAGTTTGGAGCTGAATGCCGTTGATGAATATTTTCTAGGGAACATTTGCACTCCCAACCAACTGGACAATATAGCAACTTACAATAGCAATCTTGAGGTCATACACGAACGCGTTAAAATATTGAACATACTGATTTCGAGAAACAATGACTCAAGTAGTGATTTGATTCGAGAAAAAATTCGCATTATCGAAAACCTATTCGCAGATCAGTTCAGAACGAAAATCGAGACTGGCAAGCTATTCGTAGATATTCAGGCGTTAGAGACTCATAGAAAAAGTGTTTATAGATCGATGTTTGATCATATCAAATCGATTGAGGGTGGAATCATTCTTGATGACTTTGATGATATTCTCGCAGCAGGATCGTCAAAAGACATATTCGATCTTGATAAAAAGACAGATGGCGGGGTGCCATTAGTTGCGCCCTCCAGCGAGAAAACTGATATTCTGGCAAAAATATTTATACAGATCGCTAAAGACTTCTCACTCAATGAGAACTATGGACTAGATAAATATCTGAGCGCCGAAATCCGACATGTTGTTTTCGAAGAACAGCTACGCTCTTGCTTTGAGCGAACCAAATTAATAACGATGATCGAGGGCGGACTGTATTCATCCAACGAGTTTTGGCGTGCCCGCTATAGCTATGTATTGCCAGGCCCCTTGGACAAGATAGATGAAGCTTTCAAAGAGTTTTCTTACGCCGCCGATAATAAGCTGAAACAAATCAACAATAGATTCAGAGTCGGAATAGACTTCAAAAAGTCTGGCGAGTATATATTTGATTTTTCCCCATACTATAATTACGTTGTCGAAATTTCAAAAATAGTCGAATCGAACAATAGTTTTGATGATTTTTTTTCTAGCCTCATTAGTTTTATGTGGGAGGTCACCAATGAGCATGCTAAAGAAGCTCAGGCGCTAATTGATAATGACCTTAAAGTTACGATATTGCGGGAGCTTGACCTTTTAGAGCAAAAAATAATACTAGCAAAAGGTAACATCCCCATGAATGAACTGATGCAGGAGATTAGAGACGCTCGCTCGTTGTTCAATAACGGCGTCGAAGTTGTACTGAACTGGTTCAGATTCGTGGGGGCAGAAGAAGGAACAAGTTTTGAACCACTAGAAGTGATAATCGAAGCAGTTGTAAGGTCGGTTGACTCTTTCTACAAGCATAAAAATATTGAGCTTGTGCTGTCTCAGGATGTATCGGATTTACAGTTGAGCTATCGCGAGGCTAGAGCTTTATTCGTTGCATTATTTACTGCATTAGAAAACGCTTATAGATACAACTTCGAATCCAGATCAATAAGTGTATCGATGACACGAAACGACCATACTGACACAATTACTGTTATCAACTACGCCGACGCATCAAAGTTCACCAACCCTGAAGAGTTTATTCGAGAGCAACGAAAAAAATGGAATGATGACAACTCTAGCCTAAGCCGAAAAGAAGGAGGCTCCGGATTATATAAAATTCACAACTTATTGTGCAACTCATCTAAAGGGTTCGAATTTGACATCGCTTATGAACAAGGGCGTTTCTCAGTTATCGTGAGGCTGAATCATGAAGATTTTGTTAGTGGAAGATAATCACTTTAAACGTGAAAAAATAATCGAATTTGTTAAGCAGTTTTCAAACATGACTGTACTTGAAGCAGCGTCGTACAACATGGGATTGACGTTGGCGGCGTCAGACAAATTTGATTTGATTATTCTTGATATGAGCATGCCCACATTTGACAGAACAGAGGCTGAGAATGGTGGTAGATTCAGAGTTCTAGGAGGAAAAGAAATTGCTACGCGATTAAAAAAACAAAACAAGCTTTCCCCCTTTGTTGTGTTGACCGGCTATTCAAATTTCAGCGATGGCAGAGACAAACTTAGCCTTTCTCAAATTAATGACTTGTTAGCAATGTTCGGCAACGACTACAAAGGAACCATATTTTTTGACTCTGCGAGTTCTGTTTGGAAGGAGGAGTTAATTTCCGTGATCGAGAATCTACCGAATGATTAAAATCCTCATCGTTGATGACAACATCAAGAGAACGCAGTTAATTTGTAAAGAAATAGAGACCAGAGGCTTGAGTCGCGTCTCTGTGACAGTATGTGATTCTGCCGACGCTGCAAGGCTCGAACTACATGCGCTTTATGACTTAATGATTCTGGATGTACTCCTACCTAAAAAGAGTGATGGCGTCCCTCAGGCAATACACAGCCTCAAACTCCTAGAGGACATATACAATCCAAATAAGCGATATTTAAAGCCAAACTTGACCATAGGGTTGACTGCAGAATTAAAGGACATCGGGGAGTACAAAGAAAAATTTGAACATCGTTTTGCTGTAGTTATTCCAGCCTCGATGAACTCCATCGACTGGCTAACAAAAATTATGGTTTGCGTTGATAGCGTGCTCGGACAAGAACAAAAAATAATCAGTAGCAGCACAGATAAATTATTAATCACAATCCATGGAATTAGAACCTATGGGAAATGGCAACAAACACTTAAAGAGGCGATCAACAAGTACTCAAGAGAGTTTGAACCTGTTGAAATGAAATACGGTTTTTTTGACTTAATATCATTTTCCATACCATACTTAAGAGACAGAAAAGCGGACAAAATAGCTAGAAGACTAATTGGTGTCCTCAATAAAAACCCAGAAAAAAGCATTTACATTGTGGCTCATAGCTATGGAACCTACATTTTATCCCGAGCACTCTCTATGAATGAGTTTGACGGAAAAATACGGAGGATTATTCTGTGCGGGAGCCCACTTCAGCATGGAGCTAACATTGATCACATTGTAAATAAATCCGACGTAACTATTAACGAATGCGGTACATCAGACTGCGTTTTAATAGTTGCTCGCTCGTTATTGATTGGGATGGGAGATGCGGGACGTGTCGGATTTTCTAGAGAGAATGGGCGAGACTTTATAAATCGATATCACCCCGGAGGACATTCACTTTACTTTGTTGAGTCCGAACATCCAACATTCTATGAAAAATACTGGGTGCCTCTGCTCACAACGGACGCAGAACCAATACACTCTGACTGCCGAGAAAATTTCGTAGGTGAAGACCTTCTGGATTTAACGGTTAAAATTCTGAGCCTGATAAAGCCTGTCGTATATTTTGCACCTCTGTGCTTTGGTTTATTTTATTTTCTCAAATTATAACCAGATCGAACTGAGCTTTGATCTAGAAAAAATAACGCCTGATCGAGTTGGGCGATGCTTTCAAAGAACAACAAGGTTTTAACAGCCATCGACTCACCACTAAGGATCGTAACAATGACAAGCGACAACGATGCATTCGTGTCAACTGCGGACGTGCTGACGCTATTACTATACAATCAACACGCATTAGCCGCTGCAATCGAAGAAGTGGCCCTATGGGCTAAAGCCGGTGGCTCAATCGAAACTCATGAGAACGCCGTCACCGCATTGGAAACTCTCGATGCAAACGCGTCTGCCATCACCGCTGGAATTCTCAAGCTCCGGCAATAACCATCACTTTAGGCTCTCACTGTCGACAAAGGCTTACATCGACGGCGTTACAGTTGAGCTCAACCGATTCCAGCTTGATGACCTTGAGTTAACCGATGTTGAGCACCAGCACCTTTCACCCCTTGACATCAAAGAAGTTCGAGCAGCTACAATTTATCATTTGCAAGAATGGTCGTTCTACAAATTGACAAAATGCGGCGCTCAGCTTGACAATAGACCCACAGGCAGCCAGTCCACCAAGGATCAGCAAATGAAAGTCGTCACTTACATTCGAGTGTCAACGAAGGGCCAAGGTGATTCAGGTCTGGGCTTGGATGCACAACGCGACTACATCACTCGTGCTGCTGATCAGTATGGCTGGGAGATTGTTGGCGAGTTCATCGACGTGGTATCGGGCAAGCTGGCTATTGAGGATCGTCCTGAAGGTGCAAAGGCTCTGACTCTGTGCAAGCAAGAGAACGCACAACTGGTAGTTGCCAAGCTGGATCGACTCTCACGCTCGGTCCACCACATTGCACGATTGATGGAGCAGACAGAATTCAAGGTCGCCACCATGCCGCAAGCAAAGACCTTCGAACTCCACCTATTCGCAGCACTGGCACAACAGGAACGCGAGTTCATTGCCAGCCGTACCCGTGAGGCTCTGGCATCGCTTCAGAAGCGTGCTGACGATGGTGATGTAGTTGCTATACAGAAGGTTCAAAACAGGTCTGACGCACTCGCCAAGGGACGTGCAGTCGCTGACATTACAGTCGCCAATGATCAACGCATGAAGAACGTGAACGCGCATCACGCGACCATCCAACCCCACCTGCTCGCCTGCCTTTACAACAAAGTGAATACGCTTCAGTCAGTAGCTGATTGCCTCAACACCAAAGGCTTGCGTACCCCTCGTGGTAGCGAGTTCACACCAACGGCAGTACGTCGCCTGATGCTCGCTTTCAACGTCTCGTTCTGAGGCTGTAGAGCTTCAGTGCCGCTTAACTTATTTTGAGATTTGTCGAGTTTCCAGTTGGCCCACTCGCGCATTGCTAAGCACCTGGGACATGACGACCGTTTTCAGAATGGAGGGGGTGCCTTCCAAACTCGGGGTCATTATTTTTGGCGGGAATTTGGGAAATCGAATCAGAAGTGCTATCGCGATTTTCGCCGGGACTGGGAAATCAAGCTTGAACCGAGCTACGATCCTCATTCGACGCAATCAAGGACGACGCCTCATGACTGACAGCAACGAAACCATGGCAGATGCCTTAGAACTGCTTCTTCTCAACCAGCACGCAATCGCTGCGGGACTTGAGGAAGTGGCCTTGTGGATCGAGGCACGCGGCTCTCTGGATACTCACGACAACATCACCACCGCACTGGGAACGTTAGATTTGAATGCAGACGCGATCACCGCAGCTATAGAGAAGCTGCGTCAAAATCATCAGTAGCTAAAAACCCGATGGCCAGACGTGAAAAACCCCACCGAAGTGGGGCCCAAAGCCTTACTTCTGGAGTCGCATAAGTGCTTCAACTAGCGACTCTTTCCCCGTCTTCTTCCACTCGACTGGCGGTGCCTCGCTGACTGACACGAAGGCTTCGTAGGTGGAAATCCCTGCTAATGCCGCCGCAGCATCAATGCTGTCGCGGGCGTATTTGACTGCGCCCTCTCTCGTTGTCGCTGGTGTAAAAACCGCTGTCCAGAGAGTCGTGAGTTTGTGCTTGCTGAAGTTCTTTTTCTTCAGCTCCTCGTTGAATTTCGTGCGAGCTGTTGAGCTGACGCCGTTATCCAAATCGACCGTTACAACCGCGTGGTAAGGCATGATTAATTCCCCCGCGCTTGGTTGGACTGGGAGACAACAGACGCAGCGAGGGCTTTCGTTTCCTCACTGTATTTGTCGCTCTGGAGCACCCGACCTGCTTTCGCCTCCATTTCGGCACTCGTTTGCTTACCAGTATTGGCTTGGGCCAACGTGGAGGCAGCGAGACTTTTGGCAATTGCAGATGCATGAGGATCGCGGAGGGTTTCAGAGGCCAGCTTGGCCACCTTCGGGGAGGAACGCTTGATATTTTTAGCCATGAGATATACCCAATAAGTACGATTTAGTCGCACCCATCTGAGCTGACCACCAATCAGTTCCCTGTTGACGAAATAATCATCAGAGGGCTAAATAGCGTCCTTCTCCAGATATGTGCATTTACAAATGCATGCTTTGGAGGGTGCAGGTAGCCACGTTACTGTCGCGAAACTTGGCGTGACTACCCGCAGACAACTTCAGCCGAGACCGCCTTAATTGGCGGTTTCTGCGTTTGCGTGGCCATCATATCCACTTACGACTACCGCTGCAAGCCTCCCAGATGCATTCTGAGCATCTTTCTTTGGCGGACCGCCCATCGACCCCTCCTAATTATGCAAACACGCCCCTGAGGGCCTCCTGAGGGCCTAAGCAGGCCATTAATAACACCCTCAAAAGCTTTATTTCAGACGCGGCCATACCCTCCGACAAAAGAGTTTTCTCACAAATATTGAGGATGTACGGCACGCAAAACCCTACATGTAGGGGTTTTTAGGGAGGCGACCACAAGATAATGCGTTTATTGGGGTGTTGCAACGTACTACCTGTGGATAAACCTGTGCGTAAATTGTGTGTGAAAGACCGAATCGGCGTACAGGTCGCACTACCGCTGGACCAAACCATTTTTCATCATTTTTCAACGATCGAAAGAAAATGGTCGGTCAGTTTTTCAGAGCGCAGCCCCCTCCCCGAAACTACTCGCTATATATAGCCATGAGCCAAGACCGCCAATGCAGCAGCCGCAGACTTGGAATCGGACTAACGGTAGCTATCGAGGGGATTTGCGAGCGAAACGTAGAAAATCGGAATGCGAAGGGACTGAATCGGAGTGACGGAAAGCGGGAGGAGATGAGTAGTACAATTGAGTAGTACAACTGAAAAAGAAAAACCCCTGTAACTCATTGAATTACAGGGGCTTTCTGAATATGGCGGTGAAGGAGAGATTCGAACTCTCGATACAATTTCTTGTATACACACTTTCCAGGCGTGCTCCTTAAGCCACTCGGACACTTCACCGTATCTCGTCAAACATATTCAGTCTGTCGAGGCGCGCTAATGTAGTCGAAAGCTTTTCCGATGGCAAACTTTTTTTGCAGAATTTTCATGTGCTTAGCGTTTCAGCCGTTCCGGCGGGTTTCGGGGCATGGCAAACCTGCCAATCTCCGGCGTCGCGTGCCCCTTCTATATAGAGGGGAATGCCCGGCGGACGTAGCGGGTTGCGCGAGGCGGATAAAGAAAGGGTGACCGGCGGGTCAGTCACGGCGCTTTACCTGGCCTGTCGCGGTGGGTAACGTCTGCCCAACTTTCATACAAGGAATAGCGTCATGAGTGAGTTGATTTCCTACCATCTCGAAGACGGTATCGCGACCCTGACCTTGAGCAATGGCAAGGTCAATGCAATCTCCCCGGACGTGATTGCTGCGTTTAACGCTGCGCTGGATCAGGCGGTGACTGATCGCGCCGTGGTGATCATTACCGGTCAGCCGGGAATTCTCTCGGGCGGTTATGATTTGAAGGTGATGACCGCAGGCCCCAAGGAAGCGGTGTCTTTGGTAACCGCCGGTTCGACCCTGGCCCGTCGTTTGTTGTCGCACCCGTTCCCGGTGATTGTGGCGTGCCCTGGGCACGCCGTGGCCAAGGGTGCGTTCCTGCTGCTGTCGGCAGATTACCGCATTGGCGTCGAGGGCCCGTTCAGCATTGGCCTGAACGAAGTGCAGATCGGCATGACCATGCACCACGCCGGTATCGAGATCGCTCGCGATCGTCTGCGCAAGTCGGCCTTCCATCGCTCGGTCATCAACGGTGAAATGTTCGATCCGCTGAGCGCGGTAGACGCCGGTTTCCTCGACAAAGTGGTCGCGGCCGAAGAACTGCAAGGTGCGGCGCTGGCCGTGGCCCGTCAGTTGAAGAAGATCAATATGACGGCGCACAAGAACACCAAGCTGAAAGTTCGCAAGGCGCTGCTGGATACCCTGGACAACGCGATCATCCTCGATCAGCAACACTTGGGCTGACCCAGGCACGCCGTACCGAAAAGCCCGACCATCGCGTCGGGCTTTTTCTTACAGCCTCTGTTGAAATGACGACAACCGCTCTAGGACGCATCTGACCAATAAGTCGGAAACATGCGCTCAAACATCGGCCATCTCCTACCTCTATAGCGGCAATTGCCGAAAACAGTGCACATCCGTACACTGCGCCACCTTTTGTCCCGGTGGGGCCTGTAAATGCTGTTTGTGTTGCGTATGTTATTGATGGGCCTTCACTTTGTTGTGGCCGGCGTGCTCGGGGTGATTCTCGGCCTGTGCCGTCCGTTCAATCCGGACAACAGTCGTTTGTGCGCGCGCCTGTACGCGTGGCCCGCGATGTGCATTTTGCGCCTGCGTGTGAAGGCCGAGGTCGGGCCGTTGATGGATAAGCCCGACAGCTGCGTGATCATCGCCAATCACCAGTCCAACTATGACCTGTTCGTGTTCGGCAACGTGGTGCCCCGGCGGACTGTGTGCATCGGCAAGAAGAGCCTGAAGTGGGTGCCGCTGTTCGGGCAGTTGTTCTGGCTGGCGGGCAATGTGTTGATTGATCGCGGCAATGCGCACAAGGCGCGTCAGTCGATGCTGACCACGACCAACACCCTGCAAAATGAAGACACTTCCATCTGGGTTTTCCCGGAAGGTACGCGAAACCTCGGCGAAGAACTGCTGCCATTCAAGAAAGGTGCGTTCCAGATGGCCATCGCCGCCGGCGTCCCGATCGTGCCGGTGTGTGTCAGCAGTTACGTCAAACACATGCGATTGAATCGCTGGCGCAGTGGGAAGATTCTGATCCGTTCCTTGCCGGCCATCCCCACGGCTGGATTGAGCCTGGACGACATGCCGCTGCTGATTGCGCAGTGCCGCGAGCAGATGCGCGAGTGCATCGAAGCCATGGACCGGCAACTGCAAGCCGCCTGATCAAAAAACCCGCCCTACGCATAAAAACTCTGTAGGAGCGAGCTTGCTCGCGATGGTCGTTAACGATGCCGCGTGTTTACTGAATAAACGCGGCGCCCTTGAGTCCATCGCGAGCAAGCTCGCTCCTACAGTAAGCATTACGCCCTGTGCGGGTTTTCTTTTGCCTGCAAACTTTTGCCGCGAACTCGGCAGATTTCACTGACTCTGAAGCAATAGACAAGGCTAAGCTGAACCCAGCCTGCCACGGTTTTTTTTGTTTAGTGCCTACTTATAAGAAGTGAATCACCATCATGGGTCGAGTTGTTGCTGCTGCGGTTTATAGCGCGGGTAAGAAAGTCTCCAATATCACCCTGGACGAAGGCGCGGCATGGGCCGCCAAACCTGGCCACTTTGTCTGGATCGGCCTTGAAGAGCCCAATGCCCAGGAACTGGCCAACCTGCAACGCCAGTTCAACCTGCACGAACTGGCCATCGAAGACGCCCTGGAAAAGCACAGCCGACCGAAGCTGGAGACCTTCGGCGATGCGCTGTTTATCGTCACGTACTCGCCGATCCGTCATGAAGGAAAGCTTGAGTTCATCGAGACGCATATCTTTGCTGGCAATGGTTACATCATCACCGCGCGCAATGGCCACTCGGCGTCCTACGCCCTTGTCCGACAACGTTGTGAGGCGCGTCCGCTGTTGCTGGAGCACGGGGAAGATTTCGTGCTCTATGCCATCCTCGACTTCGTGATTGAAAACTACCAGCCGATGGGCGAAGCGATCCATGCCGAGATCGATGAGCTGGAGCGCAACGTGCTGTGCAGCGCGCTGAATGAACATGACATCCAGAAGCTCCATGGCCTGCGCCGAGACGTGTTGCGCCTGCGGCGTTACGCGGCGCCGATGGTGGAGATTGGCGAAGAGTTGCAGAAGCTGAGTTTTCCGTTCATCGACAAGAACATGCGCCCGTATTTTCGAGATGTGCAGATCCACGTGACCCGGCAGATGGAAGACTTGACGACATTGGCGGATATCGCCAGCCAGACGATTGAGATTGGGGTGTTGCTGGAGGCGTCACGGCAGAGCGTAGTGCAGCGCAAGTTTGCGGCGTGGGCGGCGATTCTGGCATTCCCGACGGCGGTGGCCGGGATTTACGGGATGAACTTCCAGAACATGCCTGAATTGTCGTGGCACTACGGGTATTTTGCGGTGTTGGGGTTTATTGCGGTGGGGTGTGTGGGGTTGTGGGCCAGCTTCAAGAAATCGGGCTGGCTTTGACAACCCGTTGTGGCGAGGAAGCTTGCTTCCGCTGGACTGCGTAGCAGAGCTATTTTCTGGGGGCCGCTCCGCGCCCCAACGGGGATAAATCCCCTCGCCACAGGTGCGTGTGCGCTCGTTAAATCCCTTGAGTTTCTGGCTTATGCGCCACGAACCGCATCATCCACTCCGCAACCGTAGCGCCGTGGTGCTCGTGTTCAAGGCTCGCCATGCCTTTCGTATATACCTGCTCGCCCAGCGCCTGCTGACGAATATCCAGCAGCGCGCGGGAATAGTCGTGAATGAATTCCGGGTGTCCCTGGAAGCACAGCACCTGATCGTTGATGTGGTACGCGGCGAATGGGCAGAAATCGCTTGAAGCGATCACCGTGGCGTTTTCCGGCAAAGACGTCACCTGATCCTGATGGCTGATCAACAACGTCAGCTCTTCGCGCACCGGGCTCATCCACGGCGCCTTGGCCGCCAGTTTGTAGTTGTGAGTGCCGACGCCCCAGCCCTGGGTCGCCCGCTCGCTCTTGCCACCCAGCAGCAGCGCCAGCAGCTGATGGCCGAAGCACACACCCAGCAGCTTGTCGCCACGCTCGTAGCGGGTCAGCAGGTAAGCCCTGAGGGTTTCGATCCACGGGTCGGTGCCGAAGGAATCGGCCTTGCTGCCGGTGATCAGGTAAGCGTCGAACGTCAGGTCATCGCTGGGGTAGTCGCCCTGCATCACGTTGTAGACGGAGAACTCGGCAGCGATGGGTTGCTGCGAAAACAGACGCTGGAACATCTGCCCGTAACCCTGATATTGATCGACCAGTTCCGGACGCAGGATGTCGGTTTCCAGAATGCAGATGCGTAACGACATAAAAAATACCTGACACGTGATGGGAATAATGCACACCCCCAGAGCCTGCCTTGAAACGGGGGGGCAAGGCAAGCCCTGGAATGCGTCACCGGTCCCTTAAAATACCTCCCCTTTGGCCGCTTTCTCCAGCAGCAACGCGGGCGGAGCGAACCGCTCGCCATACTGCTCGGCCAGGTACTGGGCGCGAGCCACAAAATCTTTCACGCCGTACTGGTTGATGAATTGCAGCGCGCCGCCGGTCCAGGCGGCAAAACCAATGCCGAAGATCGAGCCGATGTTGGCGTCCGCCGTCGAGGTCAGCACGCCCTCCTCCACGCAGCGCACGGTTTCGAGGGCTTGCACGAACAGCAGACGATCACGCACATCCTTGGGTGAAATCTGCCCCTCGGCTTTCTCGAAACGGCTTTTGAGTTCCGGCCAGAGATGTTTCTGGCCGCCGGCCGGGTACTCATAGAAACCGCCCCCTGCGGCTTTGCCCGGTCGTTTGTATTCGTTGAGCAGCAAGTCAATCACGGCGAATGCCGGGTGCTCAATCAGCGGTTTCCCTTCTGCTTGAAGGTCTTTGGCCGTTTGCTGGCGGATATGGCTCATGAGGCTGAGGGAAACTTCGTCGGAGATCGCCAGAGGCCCGATCGGCATGCCGGCCTTGCGTGCTTCGGTCTCGATCATCGACGCGTTCACGCCCTCGCCCAACATGGCGATGCCTTCATTGGTGAAGGTGCCGAACACCCGCGATGTGAAGAAACCGCGGCTGTCGTTGACCACAATCGGGGTTTTCTTGATTTGCAGGACGAAATCAAACCCGCGAGCCAGGGTTTCGTCGCTGGTGTTGGCGCCCTTGATGATTTCCACCAGTGGCATTTTCTCGACGGGACTGAAGAAATGCAGGCCGATGAATTTGGTTTGATCCGGCACGGCCGTGGCCAAACCGCTGATCGGCAAGGTCGACGTGTTTGAAGCAATCACCGCCTGCGGCCCGACCACATTTTGCGCTGCCGACGAGACGCGGGCCTTGAGCTCGCGGTCTTCAAACACCGCTTCGATAATCAGATCGCAACCGGCCAGGTCCGCGTCATTTTCCGTGGGAATGATCCGCGCCAGAATCGCCTCGCGTTGTTGCGCATCCATTTGGCCGCGAGCGACTTTCTTGTCCAGCAGCGCGGCCGAATGGGCCTTGCCCTTCTGCGCCGCCGCCAGATTGATGTCCTTGAGCACGACCTCAATGCCCGCCGAGGCGCTGACAAATGCGATGCCTGCGCCCATCATCCCGGCGCCGAGCACCCCGACCTTCTGCGTGACATAGGGCGCGTAACCCTGCGGCCGCGAGCCGCCGGCATTGATCTCGTTGAGCTGGAACCAGAACGTGCCAATCAGGTTTTTCGAGACCTGGCCGGTGGTCAGTTCCGTGAAGTAACGGGTTTCGATCAAGTGCGCGGTGTCGAAATCGACTTGGGCGCCTTCAACCGCTGCGCACAGGATTTTCTCCGGCGCGGGCATGCAGCCTTGAGTTTTGCTGCGCAGAATGGAGGGTGCGATGGCCAGCATCTGCGCCACTTTCGGGTTGGACGGCGTGCCGCCAGGAATCTGATAACCCTTTACGTCCCAACGCTGCACCGCAGTCGGATTCGCCACAATCCAGGCCCGCGCCTTGCTCAGCAGCTCATCGCGATTGTTCGCCAACGCGTCAATCAAACCGGCCTGCAGTGCTTGCTGCGGCCGGACTTTCTTGCCTTCGAGCAGGTACGGCAGGGCTTTTTCCAAGCCGAGCATGCGCACCATGCGCACCACCCCGCCGCCACCCGGCAGCAAGCCGAGGGTCACTTCGGGCAGGCCCAATTGCACGGACGGATTGTCCAGCGCCACACGGTGATGGCAGGCGAGGCAGATTTCCCAACCACCGCCCAGCGCCGCGCCGTTGATCGCGGCCACCACTGGTTTGCCGAGGGTTTCCAGGGTGCGCAACTGGCCCTTGAGGGTCAGTACCATGTCATAGAACGCTTTGGCTTCCGGCTTGCCGACCTTGATCAGTTCATTGAGGTCACCGCCGGCGAAGAAGGTGTGCTTGGCCGAGGTGATGATGACGCCGGCGATGGTGTCTTTTTCAGCCACCAGGCGAGCGACGCAGTCAGCCATGGCCTCGCGGTAAACCGCGTTCATGGTGTTGGCGCTCTGGCCCGGCATGTCGATGGTCAGGACGACGATCTGGTCCTGGCCTTTTTCGTAACGAATGGCGTGGGTCATGAAAGGTTTCCTTGAAGTCGGGGCTCAGAGACGTTCGATGATGGTGGCAATGCCCATGCCGCCGCCGACGCACAGCGTCGCGAGGCCATAGCGCAGGCGGCGCGTCTCCAGTTCATCCAGCAGCGTGCCGAGAATCGCGCAGCCGGTGGCGCCCAGTGGGTGGCCCATGGCGATGGAGCCGCCATTGACGTTGACCTTGTCCGGATCGATGGCCATGTCCTTGATGAATTTCAGTACGACCGAGGCAAACGCTTCGTTGACCTCGAACAGGTCGATGTCTTCAACCCGCAGCCCGGCCTTGGCCAGCGCCTTGCGCGTGGCCGGCGCGGGGCCGGTGAGCATGATGGTCGGGTCGGTGCTGGTCACCGCCGTGGCGACGATCCGCGCCCGCGGCTGCAAGCCCAGCGCCCGGCCCTTGGCTTCGGAACCGATCAGCATCAACGCCGCGCCATCGACGATGCCGGAACTGTTGCCGGGCGTGTGCACGTGGTTGATCCGCTCGACATGGCTGTAGACCCTCAACGCCGTCGCGTCGAAACCCATTTGCCCCATCATTTCGAAGCTCGGCTTGAGTTTGCCCAGGCCTTCCAGCGTCGATTCGGCGCGGATGAATTCATCGTGATCGAGCAGGATGATGCCGTTCTGATCCTGCACCGGCACCAGCGACTTGTTGAACGAACCATTCGCCCGGGCCCGCGCGGCTTTCTGCTGGGAGTGCAGCGCGTAGGCATCGACGTCGTGGCGGCTGAAGCCTTCGAGGGTGGCGATCAGGTCTGCGCCCACACCTTGCGGGGTGAAATGGCTGTGCAGATTGGTTTCCGGGTCCATCGCCCAGGCGCCGCCGTCACTGCCCATCGGCACCCGGGACATGGACTCGACACCGCCGACCACCACCAGGTCTTCGAAACCGGAACGCACTTTCATCGCCCCGAGGTTCACCGCCTCCAGCCCCGATGCGCAAAAGCGGTTGATCTGTACGCCCGACACGCTGACGTCCCAATCAGCCACCTGGACGGCAGTTTTGGCGATGTCGGCGCCTTGATCGACCACCGGTGTCACGCACCCCAGCACCACGTCATCCACCTGGCTGGTGTCCAGCAAAGTGCGCTGCTGCAGTGCCCGGAGCAGGCCAGCCACCAGGTTCACCGGTTTGACGCTGTGCAACGCGCCATCGGACTTGCCTTTGCCACGGGGGGTGCGTAACGCGTCGAAAATCAAAGCTTGGGTCATGACGTCCTCGAGCCTGGGCAGTAAGTAAAAACGAGAGCCTTCACCTTATGCCGAGCCACCGCCGATTCAATGACCGCAATGCTCACCCGCGTTGACGGACACGCTCAGACGGACGGTAGCGTGCTACACAAATGACCCGTTTCGGACACCGAGAGGTCTAGCAAACGGGCGCCAAAGAAGCTGGCAATAGGCCTCATGCCTTTTTTATCGCGATAACTGTGCACTCCATATGAAATGGATCTAAGCCACGGGTGACGTGGGCCCTAAGGTGAACATGTACGAAGTTGTCGTCGGGTTTTGCCGAGGCGCTCGTCCTACAGGAAGTGCAACGCTCTGCCGTCATGGAGATATGCAGGCAGGCATCAGGAAATAACAAAAAAGGCGGTCAGCCATGTTCAAACATTCGAAAGTACGTCAAGCCGGGCTCATTCTTTTCGCCACTACGCTGTTATTGATTTTGCCGAACCTGACGAGGGTGCTCGGCTAGTCGGTTACTAAAAATTCAGCGCCAGGGTTTTTATATCGCCACTTAAAAATGTGACTGGCTCGCTACCCGGGCCAGCGTGGGTGTGCCAACCTTTGGGCACTTCCACGACATGGACGGCGATCATTTGAAAACGCTCATTCTGCTCGGGGCCTTGCTGCTCAGCACGCCCCTCTCTGCCGCACAGCTGAACCTGGAGCTGGGCGCGAACAGTCGCACCTGGCAGACCGAGGAACTGCTCAAGCACCCTCAAGCCCAGACCATCACCATCACCAACGACGTTTCCTACAAACGGGACATGAGCTATCGCGCCGTGCCCGTGGCGGCTTTGTTGACCGGCATCAAGCCTGAGGATCACCTGCAGGCCGTGGCACTGGATGGATTCGCTGCCGAACTGGCGGCCGCGCCGCTGCTCAATGCCCAGGGCGCTCGGGCCTGGGTGGCGATTGAAGACCCGGCCAAGCCGTGGCCCGCGCTGTCGGAAGGCAAACCGAGCGCCGGGCCGTTCTATCTGGTCTGGACGGATCCGCAGGCGGGCAACATCAGCCCCGAACAATGGCCGTTCGAACTGGCGAGCATCAAGCGCATGGCGCCGGTGGCCGAGCGATTCCCGGCCCTGCTGCCCGACCCGGCGTTGAAAGCGGACGATCCGGTGAACCAGGGGTTTGCGTTGTTTCAAAAAAACTGCCTGGCGTGCCATCGACTGAATGGCGCCGGGGACGCGCAATTCGGGCCGGACCTGAATATTCCGTTCAACCCGACCGAGTATTTCGGGGCAGACTTCTTGAAGCGCTATATCCGTGATCCGCAGAGTCTGCGCCAGTGGCCACAGGCGAAGATGCCGGGGTTTACGGCGGCGGTTTTGCCGGAGAAGGATCTGGAGATGTTGGTGGGGTATTTGAAGCATATGGCTGGGCGGAAGGTGAAGCCCTGACGCTATTCCTTGCCTCACTCAACCCCTGTAGGAGCTAGCTTGCTAGCGATGGTGTGTCAGCCAAAACGATGTCGACTGACACTCCATCGCTAGCAAGCTAGCTCCTACAGGGATTGCGGTGCTCCGGTTTACTGCTGCTGGACAGAAACCACTGGCGCAGGCATCGGCGTCGGTGACACAAACACCTTCGCATGCATCTGCTCGCACCCACCACCCCGGCGCATGCCGCGGACCGGGCAGGCGTCCAGGTAATCCAGGCCCACCGCCAGCTTCAAATGCCGCTCCGGCCGTGCCAGTTCATTGGTCACGTCAAAGCTGTACCACGCGTCATCGAGCCAGGCTTCTGCCCACGCGTGACTGGCCAGGTGCTCGCTGTTCTCGCTGTACAAATACCCCGACACATAACGCGAAGGAATGCCCAGGCTGCGGGCGCAGGCGAGGAATGCGTGGGTGTGGTCCTGGCACACACCCGAACGCCCGGCAAAGGCCTGGGCCGCGCTGGTGTCCACTTCGGTGGAACCCGGCGTGTAGGTCATGTGCGAGTTCAGGCCATGCATCAAGTCGATCAGGGCCGTACGATCCCGGCGCTTCTTGCATTCCTTTTCGGCAAAGGCACGCAGGGCTTCGTCGGGCTCGGTCAGGCGGGTGAAGCGCAGGAACGGCAGCGAAGACTGGCTCTCATGCTCGGCTTCACGCAGCTCGTCGATGTCGACCTGACCACGGGCACCGATGATGATGGCTTCGTGCGGCTCGTCCATGGTCAACACGTGCAGGATGTTGCCGAAGGGGTCCAGTTGCGCGCGCACCGGGCGCGGCAGGTCGAGTTGCCAGCTGAGCACATGCTGGCGCTCGCTGTCATGAGGGGTCAGTCGCAAATACTGGATGCTCGCCCGCACCTGATCTTCGTAGTGATAGGTGGTCTCGTGGCTTATGGAAAGTCTCATGCAGCCTCCAGGTAGGAACTGTGAATGGCATTGCCCAACTGGCGCACCAGCGGGATGAACTCGGTCAGCCAGGCGTGCAGGCCTTCGTCGAGAATTTCGTTGATGCCGGTATAGCGCAGACGCGCGTCCATCTCCGCCGCCAGACGTTGCGCGGGGCGACCGTTGGCCCCCGGCAGTTGGGCGAGGATCTGGTCGATTTCTTCGGTGCAGGCGCGCAGGGATCGCGGCACGTCGGCCCGAAGCAATAGCAACTCGGCCACATGCCGGGCACCGGGCGCGTCGCGGTAAATCTCGGTGTAGGCCTCGAACGACGACAACGCCCGCAGCAAAGCACTCCATTGATAGTAAGCATGGGCCGTGCCGTCGCTGACCGCTTCGGCCTGGTCGCCGGCCATTTCGTAGCGCGCATCGAGCAGGCGCAAGGTGTTGTCGGCCCGCTCGATAAACGTCCCCAGGCGAATGAAACGGAACGCATCGTTGCGCATGATCGTGCCGTAGGACGCGCCACGGAACAGGTGGGAACGTTCCTTGATCCACTCGCAGAAACGGCTCATGCCGTAGCGGCTGAGGCCCTGTTCAGCAATCCCGCGAATTTCCAGCCAGGTGGCGTTGATGTTTTCCCACATGTCCGCGGTGATTCGCCCGCGCACCGCATGGGCACTGGCTCGCGCCGCGCCGAGGCAGCTGTAAATGCTCGCCGGGTTGGCCGCGTCCAGGGCGAAAAAGTGCAACAGCCGTTCGGCATGCAACTCGCCGTGGCGCTCGAGGTAATCGTCCAGGGTGCCGGTAATCAGCAAGGGCATGGCGAGTTCATGCAAGCCATCACCGCGACCATCCTGTGGCATCAGTGACAGCGAATAACTGATATCGAGCATCCGTGCGAGGTTTTCCGCCCGCTCCAGGTAACGCGACATCCAATACAAATCCGAGGCAGTTCTACTTAACATGGCAAGCTTCCTTCAATCCTCGACCACCCAGGTGTCCTTGGTTCCGCCGCCCTGGGAGGAATTCACCACCAGGGAGCCTTCGCGCAGGGCGACACGGGTCAGGCCACCCGGCACAACCCGGGTCTCGCGGCCAGACAATACAAACGGACGCAGGTCGATGTGGCGTGGAGCGATGCCGTTTTCGACAAAGGTCGGACAGGTCGACAGCGACAGCGTCGGTTGCGCGATGTACGCGTGGGGCTTGGCCTTGATCCGGGCGCGGAATGACTCGATTTCCGCCGCCGTGGCCGCCGGTCCCACCAGCATTCCGTAACCGCCGGAGCCCTGGGTTTCCTTGACCACCAGGTCTGGAAGATTCGCCAGCACGTGGGACAGTTCAGAAGGGTTACGGCACTGGAACGTGGGCACGTTCTTCAGGATCGGTTCTTCATCCAGATAGAAACGGATCATGTCGGTGACAAATGGATAGACCGATTTGTCGTCCGCGACCCCGGTGCCAATGGCATTCGCCAGCACTACGTTGCCGGTACGGTAAGAGGACAGCAGCCCCGGAACGCCGAGCATCGAGTCCGGATTGAACGCCAGCGGATCAAGGAACGCATCGTCGAGGCGTCGGTAGATCACATCGACGGCTTTCGGCCCATCCGTGGTGCGCATGAAGACTTTGTCGTCACGCACGAACAGATCCGCGCCCTCCACCAGTTCGACGCCCATTTCCCGAGCCAGGAACGCATGCTCGAAAAACGCACTGTTGAACCGGCCCGGCGTCAACACCACCACGTTGGGGTTATCGATCGGGCTGGAGCTTTTCAGGGTGTCGAGCAACAGGTTGGGATAATGGTCGATGGGCGCAATGCGCTGGGCCGCGAACAGTTCGGGGAACAGCCGCATCATCATCTTGCGGTCTTCAAGCATGTAGCTCACGCCGCTCGGTGTGCGCAGGTTGTCTTCAAGCACGTAGTAGGTGCCGTCGCCGTCGCGCACCAAATCGACGCCCGAGATGTGCGAATAGATGTCGCGGTGCAGATCCAGCCCTTGCATCGCCAACTGGTATTGCTCGTTGGCCAGCACTTGCTCGGCCGGGATGATGCCGGCCTTGATGATGCGCTGCTCGTGATAGAGGTCGGCGAGAAACATGTTCAACGCCTTGACCCGCTGGATGCAGCCGCGTTCGACGATCCGCCATTCGCTCGCGGGAATGCTGCGCGGAATGGTGTCGAAAGGAATCAGGCGCTCTGTGCCCTGGTCGTCCCCGTAGAGCGTGAAGGTAATCCCGGCGCGATGAAACAACAGATCGGCCTCGCGTCGCCGTTGGGCCAACAGCTCGTCAGGCGTATCGGCCAGCCAACGGGCAAACTCCCGATAATGCGGGCGGACCTGGCCGCCGGCATCGTACATCTCATCAAAATAGGTGCGGATCATGCCGTACTCCTTGTCACCCGGACATCTAGGCTTCGCAAGGCCCGTGCCATCGGCAGAAACGCTTTGATTTCAATCGGTTGGATAATTGCCTCGTTAACACTGCACCAACCCTGTGCAGCAAACGCCCCAACCTGATTGCCCCCGCTTCATTGCAAGGCGATGTCATCGCCTATCACCAGCATAGTCAGAGTTGATTTCACTGCCCGGCACGCGGCGCGGATAATCCGCACATTCGCTGGAAATGCTCACCGAACTTCCCTTTTAGCCGCCTTGCTCAGGCGGCTTTTTTTTGTTTCGGGATTTGTGCTCAATGGCTGGCGCTATCTGTAGGAGCGAGCTTGCTCGCGAAAAACGTTGAGACAAAACGTTCATCCGGAAAGCACGCGTTATCGTTGACGACCATCGCGAGCGAGCTCGCTCCTACAGGAGGCGAGCACCACAAACTAAAACGGCCAACCCAAAGGTCAGCCGTTAGTGAATGTTGTCGCTGTTCATAATGTTATGCGAGTAGCCCTCGTACCTCCTGCTTGACGCCCCATCCTTCGATAATGCCGCCCAGAGGCTCGACCACCGCCTCGAAGTCCTGCTCAAAGTCGCCGATGCCGTCATAGGTGGCGTACATCACTTTGCTCAGTTCCAGGTACCACGCGCCGTCATCGCGCACGCTGATTTGTGCATTCAAGGATTCACCACAGTAATGCCCTGCCGCCCTGCGTGCCCGCTCCTCGTCCGGGAAAATGGCGTAGAACTCGATGGGATGGAAACGTGAAAAGTCGAAACCGCCTTCTTTCATGCGGCGCAGCACCGAACTGCTGATGTCTTCTTGATAGGCTGTGCTCATGAAACGTCCTCCTCAAATTGATGGATAGACTTTCCGTACTCCCGACGCCCGCAACCGAATGGTGAAGGCTAGGCGGCAACCAGGTTGCCGATGGGAAACAAGCATGTAGCTGACAAGACCAGACCTTAGCGATCCATTCGCTGATCTCGCTTGCAGAGTAGCCTCAAGCGAGAGGCGCTGCCAAGGCCTGGTTGAGAATGTGACAGGAGATGTTCAGATTGGCGTGATGCCGAGGATTTGAATGCTGTTCTGGGTCTTGAGGTTTTTAACGCTGGCATCGGGGGTTCGCCCTTCCAGATCGTTCAGATCCAGTTCGGCGGCGACAGGCAGGAGTCGGGCCTTGATCAGTTTGGCGGCGTGCTCGTTGTCCGGGCACTCGTCGCACTCGAAGACTTCGTCGACTGTTTCACCGTGATCATCCACGAAAGTGATTTTCCACTTTTGCATCAGTGCCTCCTCGAACAAACCCGCAAGTGGGCTTACTTCTATCTGGACTTTTACCCGGGTTGATCGTTCAAATCGATTACAGCGCGCCGACATGAAAATAAATACATGTCGGCGTGGGGCCTCCTCAAATCCGGACGTTACCCCGTGGCCCGGCGATGGCCCAGATGATCAGGCCCAGGACCGGCAGCAGCAGGATCAGCAGCACCCAGATGATTTTCATCCCGGTGTCAGCGCCACTTTTCAGCACGTTGATGATTGCCCAGATGTCCAGGGCAAGAATAATCAGGCCGATCAGGCCATTGAACGTGGAACCCATAGTGACGCTCCCTAAGAATGGTGTGCCCTCTTAGGATAGTCGGCCATGGCGAGGGTTCCGTTTTATTCGCGCCTCGAAGGCGTCAAACGTGAATCGCCACCTTCAGGGCTTCCAGGGAAGGTGCGGCCGCGATGCCGACTTCGGCGCACAGCTCCAGCACCCGTGGCACGTCGTTGCCGTACACCAGCACCACTTGCAATTCGTCGTCGAGCAACTGGCTGAAGTTCATCAGCACGTAGCCGCCGTTTTCCTTGTTCATGCTGCTCATTTGCACCTGAATCCGGTTCAGCGCCGTCAGCGCTTCGGTCTTGGCCAGTTGTTTGGGCTTGATATTGAAGTCGACGCCGGGGCCGAACGAGGCGACGATCCGGGCGAACAGGTCCACGTAGGTGTCGGCCTGGAACAGCACCGTCTCCGGCAAGCTGCCGACCACGACCCACTCGCCCAGCGGAATCGGGAAGGTGTCGTCGTAGTTGATGTCTGGATTGGCCGTCAGAAAAGCCGCTTGATCGGCGTAGGCCTGGGCCGCTTCGTCAGCGACCTTGAGGATTTCGTCTTCGCTCATGCACCCGGAGCTGATTTTGCTGATGAGTTCGACGAGTGCAGCTTTCATGGGGCGTAATCCTGTAGCGAGGGAATTTTGAAGCCGCGAAGGATAGCGCATTACGCCCACCAATGGCTCGGTGCGGCAAGGCACGCACGCTTGACCTGCATCAAGAATCAACGCGTCGAGTAGCGGCACAATGCTGGCACCTTGCCAAAACTGTTTCCGCTATCAGAGTAGACCTCCATGGGTGCCTGGCTTAGCAACATCTCGCTGAAATACAAATTCTGGGCGGTCAACGCCGTCGCCTTCGTTACCACGCTGTTGCTGGTGTTGTACGCCGTGCATCTCGAGCAACAGGCCCGCAGCCAAGCGTCTCAAGCGTCGGCACAAGCCCAGGCGCGATTGCTCGACGCGTGGCCCGTCGGGCAAGCGTTGCCCCCGTCCGATCATTGGCTGACGTTCCATCGCGGACAGGCACCGCGATTGAACGGGCAGCCCATGCTGGAACTGACTGACAGCAACGGCTGGGTCGATATTGATCCGATGCCTTTATTGGGCGACAGCCCGCTGATCGGTGCCGAGGTCATCACCCGCGCCGACGGACAACAGGTCGCGGTTGTGGCCTACGGCCCGAGCCTGATGCAGGTGTTCGGCGAACGGTTCACCCAGTATGCGGTCGCGGTGCTGATCCTGATGCTGGCGATGCTTGGCGCGTCGCAGTTGTTGATCCGCTTCCTGCTCAGCCAGCTCAACACCCTGAAAGACGTGATGCTCCACGTCGAGAAAACCGGCGACCTGTCGGCACGTGTCCCGCTGGCTTGCACCGATGAAGTCGGGCAGATGGCCGGCGCCTTCAATGCCATGCAGGCCGGGTATCAACGGGTGGTCAACACCGTCGCCAGCACCGCGCGGCAGCTGGACCTCGGCGCCGCCCGGCTGGCCTCGAGCATGAACGACGTGCGTCACGGCATGCTCGGCCAACAGAGCGAAACCGATCAGGCGGCCACGGCGATCAACGAAATGACGGCGACGGTCTATCACATCGCCCAACACGCCGGCGCCACCCGCGACCTCTCGCAAACCGCCGACACCCTGGCCGGCAGCGGGCAGGCCGTGGTCAGCCGGGTGCAACAGTCGATTGCCGGGTTATCCACAGGCGTTCAGCAGACCGCCGAAATGATTCAGCGCCTGGCCCAGGACAGCCAGAAGATCAACGGCGTGGTCAGTGTGATTCACAGCATTGCCGAGCAAACCAATTTGCTGGCCTTGAACGCCGCCATCGAAGCGGCCCGCGCCGGTGAAATGGGACGAGGCTTTGCGGTCGTCGCGGATGAGGTGCGCAACCTGGCCAAGCGCGTACAGACTTCTACGGACGAGATCACGCTGATGGTGTCCGCGCTGCAGGCCGGGACCCGCGACGCGGTGGATTTCATGCAGGAAAGCTCGTTCAAGGCCGACGACTGTGTGCAGCAGGCTCAGGAGGCTGGGGCTGCGTTGGCGGAAATCACCCACGCGGTGGCGCAGATGCGCGAAAGCAATACGCAGATTGCCGTGGCGGCCGAGCAGCAGAGTCAGGTGGCGGAAGAGATGAATCGGGCGGTGGTGAGCATTCGTGATGTGACCGAGAACACCGTGCAGCAGACTGTGGGTTCGGCGACGACCAGCCATGAGCTGGCGGCGTTGGCCGGGGAATTGAGCAAGGCGATCGGGCAGTTGAAACTGTAAGGGCCCCTTTCGCGGGCAAGCCTCGCTCCTACAGGGCTATGTGAGCGCAGAAATTCCCTTGTAGGAGCAAGGATTGCCCGCGAAGGGGCCAGCCCGGCCAGCATCAATCCTGACCATGACCGCCTATCACTCCGATAGCCAACCTCGATTCGCCGCCCGCACGGCCCGGGCCTATTCTTCAAGCATGTGTTCAACATGGATCGAGGATTAGCATCATGGGCAAACGTCACCCCAACCTTCCCGCCTGGCAATGGCGCGCCTACCCGCAGAATCATCAGCACCCGACCAACCTGGTGTTGCACCTGATCGCCGTGCCGCTGTTTATCCTGGCATTTTTGCTGATTGTTTCCGGGGTGTTCGGCCTGAGCTTCGTGAACATCGCCATTGGCGTTGTCGGGCTGCTCGCCGCATTGGCGCTGCAACGTCACGGTCACAGCCTGGAAGCCGAAGCCGCCGAGCCTTTCAGTGATCGCAAAGATGCGCTGTCGCGCCTGCTGGTCGAGCAGTTTCTGACGTTTCCACGGTTTTTCCTGAGCGGTGGCTGGTGGCGCGCCTGGCGTGAGCGCCACCGCCGTCACTGATTCAGGCGAAAATCGTCACCGTCTGCCGACTCATCGCGATCAACCGGCCGTCCGCGCTCCACAGTTTGGCGGCGGCGTGACCGTAGCCGTCGGCGGCATGTTCGATTTCAACCAGGTATTTGCACCAGTCCAGCGTGCTCAGTTCCAGCAACGGCTGGACGAATTCGATGGTCCAGGTCAGCGTGCTGCCCATGGCCGGTTTCTTCAGGTGAGGCAGCAAGGACGGAGGCCAGGCATCGACCAGCGCAAGGATGTGCGACTCGGTGACCGGCTCTTCTTTCACATCCCCCCGCAGGCGCACCCAGCCACCCATCTCGCGGGAGGTGTTGCCGGTGAACGGCAAGCCGCCCACGCTCCAGCGCATCGCCAGATGGCGCATGAACTCCGGGGTCACGCCTTTGATGTACGGCAGTTCCTGGCAGTCGTCCCAGTGCTTCATCTCGGGCGACGGGAGCGCGGCGACCGCGACTTCGGATGGACGCGAGGCGCCGAAACTGCCCTGGATCAGCGTCACCACTTGCCCCTTCTGCATGGCCCGCCCCAGCACCTGCCTGACGGCCTTGCCTTCGCGCAATACGTCGACTTCAAAACTGACCGGCACTTCCGGCTCGACCGGGCCGACAAAGGTAATCGCCAACGAACGCACCGGCCGATCCGCCGGGACTTTCGCGCGCATGGCTTCGTATTGCAGGGCGGCGACCAGGCCACCAAAGCTGGCACGCCCCTGCGCCCATTCGGCCGGAATAGACAGCTCCAGCGGCTGGCTGCGGACGGCGTCGAGCAGATCGGAAAAGCGCATGCAAACCTCAAGGACGGGAAAAAGATGAGGGGATCTTAACCGGCCGCCCCAGACAACACAGTGCCTGTTTCAGCCAAATTGACTGACAGAAAAGCCGGATGTTGCCCGGTAACTGTAGGAGCGAGCTTGCTCGCGAAGAACGTGAACGATGACGCGTGTTTCCAGACAGCACGCGTCATCGTTCACGTCCATCGCGAGCAAGCTCGCTCCTACAGTTGATTCGGTGTGGATTCAGGATTTGAAACAGGCGGCACTGAGTTTGTCGAGGACGCGGTCGGCGCGGGCTTCGGCTTCAGCCATGGTGGTTTGCCAGACGGCAACGCACGGGTGCAAATCGGCTTCGTGCTCGGCCTTGGCCAGCCATTGATAACAATCATGCCAATCACCCAGGGCCGATTGCGCCGACTTCAACCGTGGCAACGCAGGTTTGGGTAACCGATCAAGTTCCGGATAGGCTTCAATACCGTAGCGCACGCGCTTGATCAGCAAGCGCAGGCGATGACGGTCGTGGGCCGGATCGTGAAGCGCCACGTCGAGCTTTTTCCACTGTTTGGTCAGACGCTTTTCGATGCGCTGGCGCAACCCCTTGAGCAACCCCTGACGTTGGGAAGCCCGCAGAAAACGCGGAAATGCGTCGAAAATCATCAGCAGCTGCGCCAGCTCGGGGCTGGCGGCCACGGCGGGATAGGCCTCGGCCATTTGCGCCATGCGCCGTTGCGCGGCCTCGGGTTGATCGTGCTGAAGCAAGTACGCCGCCAGCACTTCGCGATCGCGAAGCGGCGTGGTCAGGTCGCCCACCCGGGACGCCGCCACTTCCAGTTGCTCGACGCCGGGCAAACCGCGCAAGGGTCGCAGCAGGCTGCGCAAACGGCGAACCGTGGTGCGCAGATCGTGCAACGCTTCCGGGTCGGTGCGCGCACTCAAGCGTGCCTGGCAGGCCAGCAAACGGATTTCAAGGCCCAGGACATGGGCCACTAACCGATCAACTAACGCAGACATCCCTTGCTCCCAGAGTCGAGTTGCGCTGATGGCCTACATCATGCCTCAACGGCCCGCGCGTGACTCGCGAATGTAGAAACGTGCCTTTTCAGCCTTGCTGGTGCAGCCTTCATAGGCTTCGAATTGCTGCTGGGTCTTGGCACCGGTCAGCAGCGACAGGGCCTTGGAGTAGCTGACGGTCCCGGCAAAACCTTCGGCCTTGGCCAGGTCAAGTTCATGCCACGCGGCATCGATCTGGCTACCGCAGCTATCGCGGTAGGCAGTTTTGCCGGCACAACCGGCGAGTGCCAGGGCAATCAACGGCACACAGATCCAGGCTTTCATCAATAACACCTCAAGTCAGGTCAATAGTCGTGCTGGTATGACGGTCCGGCGCGTGAAAAGTGCCTTTGATCGCCTACGGAAACTATAGCGCTCGCGAGAATAACCAAGTGCCGCCATGGAGTGTCGAAAAAACGACGTCCTCTCTTCACGAAACGACCTTAACGATTGAAGCACGCCCCACGATGGGTGCATTGTTAAACCTTGTCAGACGAGGGCGATTCATGAAAAAGCGCGTCGCACTGGTGCTGGGTTCAGGTGGGGCCCGGGGCTATGCCCATATCGGTGTCATTGAAGAAATAGAACGGCGCGGCTACGACATCGCCTGCATCGCCGGGTGTTCGATGGGCGCGGTGGTCGGCGGGATTTATTCGGCCGGCAAACTGGATGAATATCGCAACTGGATCGAAAGCCTGGACTACCTCGACGTACTGCGCCTGGTAGACGTCAGTTTTCGCCTGGGGGCGATTCGCGGGGAGAAAGTGTTCGGACAGATCCGCAAGATTGTCGGCGAGATCAATATCGAGGACCTGCGCATCCCCTACACGGCGGTGGCCACCGACCTGACCAACCAGCAGGAAATCTGGTTCCAGGAAGGTTGCCTGCACCAGGCCATGCGCGCCTCGGCGGCGATTCCCAGCCTGTTCACCCCGGTGATGCAGGGCAATCGCATGCTGGTGGATGGCGGTATTCTCAATCCGCTGCCGATCGTGCCGGTGGTGTCGAGCCATTGCGATTTGATCATCGCGGTCAACCTCAACTCCACCAACCAGCGTCACTACAAGATGCCGGTGATCGAGCGTCCCGCGGCATTCAAGAGCCGTTTCAACAGTCTTCTTAATTCCCTAGGCTCGAAGATGCCATTCCGGCGCAAGCAGGCAGAACAGTTGCTGCTGCTGGAAAAGGAAGCGTTGATGGCAGAGGCCGCCGAGATCAATCCTTGGGTCGAGTCCGCCGAACCTGAAGCCCAACAACCGGCCGCCGCCCCTGAACGCGACGGCGCGCCGAAGTCCGCGACCGGGTCGTTCATCATCGATAACGTCGGGCCGGCGTCCTTGCTGGATTTGATCAACCAGAGTTTCGAGGTGATGCAGACGTCGTTGGCGCAGTACAAGATCGCCGGTTATCCGCCGGATATCTTGATCAACGTGCCGAAGCGGGTGTGTCGGTTTTTCGAGTTTTACAAGGCGCCGGAGTTGATCGCGCTGGGGCGAGAGATTGCGCGGGATACGTTGGACCGGTATGAGAATGAGCGGGATTCCTGAAGTTTTCAGGTGAATTCAAAGGCCTCTTCGCGGGCAAGCCCGCTCCCACAGGGTGAGTGTCGTTCACAGAGATTGTGATCACCTCTAAACCTGTGGGAGCCGGGCTTGCCCGCGATGGCGGTCGAATCATTCACTGCAAAACCTAGAGGCTGCCCTCACTCAACAGCCGATACCCCACCCCCGCCTCGGTCACGATAAACCGTGGCTGGGTCGGGTCATCCGCCAGTTTCTGCCGCAAATGCCCGACCACAATCCGCAAATAGTGGCTGTCGTCGGTATGGGTCGGCCCCCAGATATCCTTGAGCAGTTGTTGCTGGGTGATGACCCGCCCCGGGTGCCGCGCCAGTTGCGCGAGCACCGCGTATTCCTTGCGGGTCAGCGCGACTTCGGCGCCGTCGAGCAGCACCCGGCGATAGGCCAGGTCCACGGTCAACGGGCCGAACACCAGCGCCGCTTGCTGCGCCTCACCCACTGGCGCCTGACGCAACAAGGCGCGCACTCGGGCGAGAAATTCCTGGATGCCGAACGGTTTGGTCACGTAATCGTTGGCGCCGCCGTCGAGGGCTTCGACTTTCTGCCCCTCGCTGGCGCGCACGGAAAGTACCAGCACCGGCACCGTCGACCACTCGCGAAATTCACGCAGTACCTGCTGGCCGTCCATGTCCGGCAGGCCGAGGTCGAGCACCAGCAAATCCGGTTTGTTCAGCGCGGCTTGCGCCAGGCCTTCGGCGCCTGTGCCGGCCTCCAGCACTTTGTAGCCTTGTGAAACCAGGCTGATGCGCAGGAACTTGCGGATTTGCGGTTCATCGTCGATGACCAGAATGGTCGCGGTCTGGCTCATGGTTTCCGGTCGCGGCATGGAGAGATCCAAAGGGTATCAGGCTTCATATTCAGCGTTCACTTCCATCGCTCACATTTCAAAGGCCGGTTGTTCCTGCAATGGCAGGTGCAGCGTGATGCAGGTGCCGCGCCCTTCGATGCCATCGGTCACACTGATCCGCCCGCCGTGCGCGCCGACCATCCCCTGACAAATCGCTAGCCCCAGGCCGGTGCCCTGCCCGCCACGATCACCTCGCGCGGCGGTGTAGAACATGTCGAAAATCTTCGCCCGTTCCTCTTCGGGAATGCCCGGGCCCTCGTCGCTCACCGAGAAGAACAGTTCGGTGTCCGTCACCCCGGCGCGCAGTTGCAAGCGCCCATGGAGCGGTGAAAACCGCGCGGCGTTTTCCAGCACGTTGACCAGCGCCTGCTCGATCAGCGCGGCGTGGACAAACAGCAGCGGCAACTCGGGCGGCACGTCGGTGCTGACCTGCAACGGCGCCAGCACCGCGCGCAGGCGATTGAGCGAACTGCCGACGATGTCCGCCGGCGAGACCCAGTCCCGCGCCAGCTTCAGCGCACCGTGACCAAGGCGGGTCATGTCCAGCAGGTTTTGAATGTAGCGGTCGAGGCGTTCGGCTTCGTCGCGCGTGCCTTCGAGCAGTTCGCGACGATCCTCAAGCGGGATCGCTTCGCCGAGGGCCAGCAGGCTGTCGATGCTGCCGCGCATGGAGGTCAGCGGCGTGCGCAAATCGTGGGACACCGAGGCCAGCAAGGCACTGCGCAATTGTTCGGTTTCGCCATGCAGCCGCGCCGCCTCCAGGTCCTCGGCCAATTGCGCCCGCGCCAGCGCCTGGGCCAGCGGCTGGCTCAACGCCGTGAGCAAGCGCCGGCGTTGGCCGCTCAAGGTCTGACCTTCCTTGGCGCACACGCCGAGCAACGCCAGCGGCCCATCCTCCACCGACAGCGGCCACCACCACCAACGCCCGAATGGCAGCGTGCCGGTGCCGGCACCTGCCGGTTGATCGTGCTGCCAGGCCCAATCGGCGGCGGCGCGTTCTGCTTCGGTAAGCTCCAGCGGGCCACCGGTTTCAACTTTCCAGCCCGCTGGCCCGTCGCGATTGAGCAGGCACAGTTGCAAGTCACTCCAGCCGTTCAAGTGCTGGGCCGCCGCGCTGACCACCGCCTGACGGTCGGTGGCGGCCGTCAGTTTGCGCGACAGGTCCAGCAGCTCGGTGGTCTCTTCCTGGGTGTCACGCAACGCCTGCAATTGCCGGCGCTGCCGCGCCGCGAGATTGCCGGTGAGCGCGGCCATCAGCAGGAAAAACAGCAAGGTCAGCACGTCCTCTTCGCGCTGGATGCTGAAGGAGAAATTCGGCGGGATGAACAGAAAGTCATAGGTCAGAAACGACAGCGCCGCACAGGCCAGCGCCGGGCCGAGGCTGCTGCGCACCGCCACCAGCAACACGGCGGCGAGGAACACCAGCGAGATGTTCGGCAGCGGCAACACGCTGGCCACGGCCCAGGCCAGGGCACTGGCGAGTACCGTCGCCACGAGGGCGAGGGCGTAGTCGAACCACACCAGCGACTGCGCCGAACGCTGGCGTGGTTGATGCTGTTCGTGATCGCTGTCGAGCACGTTGATTTCCAGCCCGCGCGCATCACGCAGCAAGCGTGAAGCCAGGCCGCCGCCGAACAGACGCCGACGCAAACGCTGTCGGGACTGGCCGACCAGCACCAGGCTGGCGCGGCGCTCGGCAGCGTGCTGGATCAGGGTTTTCGCCACCTCGCCGGCGCGCAGCAACACCACTTCGCCGCCGAGACGTTCCGCCAGTTGCTGGGCGCTTTGCAGGCGCAGGCGCGATTGTTCGTCGCGCACGCTGCCGTTGTCGACGTGCACCAGGCTCCACGGCAGATGCCGACGCTGCGCGACTCGACTGGCGTGACGCACCAGACGCTCGGCCTGAGCATCGCCATCGACGCCGACCAGCAAACGCCCGCGCACCGCCGGTGCTGCCTGGCCGAGCTGGCGATACCCCTGGGCCAGATCGTTATCGACCTGGGCCGCAGCGGTTTGCATGGCCAGTTCACGCAGGGCGGTGAGGTTGGTCTGGGTGAAGAAGGCGTCGATGGCCGCTCGCGCCTGCTCCGGCACGTAGACTTTGCCATCGCGCAGGCGCTCCAGCAGTTCACGCGGCGGCAGGTCGATCAGCAGCAGTTCGTAGGCTTCTTGCAGCACCCAGTCCGGCAGGGTTTCGCGGACCTGCACGCCGGTAATGCCGCGCACCTGGTCGTTGAGACTTTCGAGGTGCTGGACGTTGACCGTGGTGAACACGTCGATGCCGGCGGCGAGCAATTCCTGGATGTCTTGCCAACGTTTGGTGTGACGACTGCCCGGGGCGTTGGTGTGGGCCAGTTCATCCACCAGCACCAGTTTCGGCTTGGCAGCGAGCAAGCCGTCGAGGTCCATTTCTTCGAGCAGCACACCGCGATATTCCGAACGCACCAGCGGCTGTTGCGGCAAGCCGCCGAGCAGGGCTTCAGTTTCGGCGCGACCATGGGTTTCGACCACGCCGGCGATGACTTTCACGCCCTGACGCAGTTGGGTATGGGCCGCTTGCAGCATGGCGTAGGTCTTGCCGACACCAGGCGCGGCGCCGAGGAAAACCTTGAGCCGGCCACGGCCATCGCGGGGCAGGTCTGCTAACAGCGCGTCGGCGCGGCCAGAGTCGCTCATGTTTGAAGTTCTCTTTTTTCAGCGGCTGATGTGGTGATTGTTATATCGCCATCGCTAGCAGGCTAGCTCCCACAGGGGGTATGCATTCCACGTGGCAGCTAGCCTGCTAGCGATTGGCGGTGTCACCGTTTTACAACTTTTCCAATGCCATATTCAGCGCCAACACATTCACCACCGGTGGCCCCACCAAAGGCTGCTCGATGTGTGCGGCCAGCAGGTTCTGCAGCGTTGACAGCGGCAGGTTGCGCGCCGCCGCCACTCGCGCCAGTTGATAGGCAATCGCGGCCGGTGGCAAGTGTGGATCGAGGCCGCTGCCGGAGGTGGTCACCAACGCCAAGGGGACCGGCCCCTGCCCTGGCACCAGCAGTTTGTTGGCATCGTCGATCACGCGAGTGGCCAGGGCCGGGTTGCTCGGCGACAGGTTGCTGGCGCCGCTCGACACGGTGGCAAAAGCACCCGCCGATGGGCGTGGGTGGAACCAGGCGTCACCGACGAAATCCTGGGCAATCAGCGACGAACCACGGGCCTTGCCCTCGGCGTCGCGCACCAGGCTGCCATTGGCCTGGTCGGGGAATGCAACCTGGGCCACGCCGGTGACCACCAAGGGGTAAGCCACGCCGGTGATCAGGGTCATCAGGACCAGCAGGCTCAAGGCCGGACGTATCATTGTGGACATTTCAAAATCCTCGAATTCGCAAATAAACCTGTAGGAGCGAGCTTGCTCGCGATGCAATTGAAAGCGCCGCGTACAGTCAGGAAGCATGCGTTATCGTTAACCACCATCGCGAGCAAGCTCGCTCCTACAAGGGCGTGTTCAGTCAAACCAGATGCAACGCCGTCAGCAGCATGTCGATCGCCTTGATGCCCACAAACGGCACCACGATCCCACCCAGCCCATAGATCAGCAGGTTGCGCCGCAGCAACGCCGCTGCACTCGCCGCTTGCACCCGTACGCCGCGCAATGCCAGCGGAATCAGCACCACAATGATCAAGGCGTTGAACACAATCGCCGAGAGAATCGCGCTCTGCGGGCTGGTCAACTGCATGACGTTCAGCACGCCCAGTTGCGGGTAGATCGAAGCGAACAGCGCCGGCAGGATCGCGAAGTACTTGGCCACGTCGTTGGCGATGGAAAAGGTCGTTAATGCACCACGGGTCACCAGCAATTCCTTGCCGATCTGCACCACGTCCAGCAGCTTGGTCGGGTCGCTGTCGAGGTCGACCATGTTCGCCGCTTCGCGTGCCGCTTGCGTGCCATCGTTCATGGCCATGCCGACGTCGGCCTGCGCCAGGGCCGGGGCGTCGTTGGCGCCGTCGCCGCACATGGCGACCAGGCGACCGTCGTTCTGCTCGTGGCGAATGCGCGCCAGTTTTTTCTCCGGCGTGGCTTCGGCCAGCACGTCATCGACGCCGGCCTCGGCCGCAATCGCGGCGGCGGTCAGCGGGTTGTCGCCGGTCACCATGACCGTGCGAATCCCCAGTTTGCGCAGCTCGGCGAAACGCTCGCGGATGCCCGGCTTGACCACGTCCTTGAGATGAATCGCCCCAAGCAATTTACCGTCGGCGCAGACCAGCAACGGCGTGCCGCCGCTTTGGGCGATCTTGTCGATTTCCCGGGACAGGGCCGGGGCCAGGTCAGCGCGTTTGAGGCCGACGAAGGCCAGCAACGAATCAACCGCGCCTTTGCGATACACGCGGCCCTGATAGTCGACACCGGACAACCGTGTTTCGGCGCTGAACGGCACGGCTGTCAGCAGTTCGGCGGACGGCTCGGGCTGTGGGTTGGTCCCACGCAGGTACTCGACGATGGACTTGCCTTCAGCCGTGTCATCGGCCAGCGAGGCGAACAAGGCGCCCTCGGCCAGTTCCCTGGCATTCACGCCCGGTGCGGCATGCACGGCCGTGCAACGACGGTTGCCGAAGGTGATGGTGCCGGTCTTGTCCAGCAACAGGACGTGCACGTCCCCCGCGGCTTCCACGGCGCGACCGGATTTGGCGATCACGTTCAACCGCACCAGACGGTCCATCCCGGCGATCCCGATGGCCGACAACAGGCCGCCAATGGTGGTCGGAATCAGCGTGACCAATAACGCCACCAGGAACACCAGCGGCAGGCTGCCATTGGCGAAGTGGGCGAACGGTTGCAGGGTGACGACCACCAGCAGGAAGATCAGGGTCAGGCCGATCAACAGGATGTCGAGCGCGACTTCGTTCGGAGTTTTCTGGCGCTTGGCGCCTTCGACCAGGGCGATCATGCGGTCCAGTGTCGACTCGCCGGGGTTGGCGGTGATGCGCACCAGCAGCCAGTCGGAGACCAGTCGAGTGTTGCCGGTGACGGCCGAGCGGTCGCCCCCGGACTCGCGGATCACCGGCGCGGATTCACCGGTAATCGCCGCTTCGTTGACCGCCGCGATGCCTTCGATCACCTCGCCGTCACCGGGGATCATTTCCCCGGCTTCGACCCGCACCACGTCGCCCTTGCGCAGGCTGGTGGCCGGCACCACTTGAAAGGTGCCGTGGGTGGTTTTACGGCGCGCACTCAAACCTTCGCTGCCGGCCTTGAGGCTGTCGGCGCGGGCCTTGCCGCGACCTTCGGCCAAGGCTTCGGCGAAGTTGGCGAACAGCACGGTGAACCACAGCCACAGCGCGATTTGCGCGGCGACGAAGGTTGGCACGGCGCTGTCCGGAATGAAGCACAGCACGGTGGTCAGGACGGCGGTCAGTTCGACCACCAGCATCACCGGCGCACGCTGCAATTGCCGTGGGTCGAGCTTGACGAAGGCTTGCACCAGCGCCGGGCGCCACAGGGCCGAGATTGCGGTTTTCGGTTGTTCCGGCGCCTTGACGACGGCGGCTTTAGTTGCGGGCATATTCATCATCGGCTCCTTAGAACGCCATGCTCAAGTGTTCGGCAATCGGACCCAGCGCCAGTGTCGGCAGGAAGGTCAAGCCACCCACGAGCAAAATGGTCACGGTCAACAGGGTCACGAACAGCGGGCCGTGGGTCGGGAAGCTGTTCTGGCCGATCGGAGCGGTTTTCTTCATCGCCAGGCTGCCGGCCAGGGCCAGTACCGGGAGGATGTAACCGAAGCGGCCGATCAACATGCCCAGACCCAGCATCAGGTTGTGGAACGGGGTGTTGGCGCTGAACCCGCCAAACGCCGAACCGTTGTTGGCACTGGCCGAGGTGTAGGCGTAGAGCAATTGGCTGAAACCGTGGGCACCGGGGTTGCTCACCGCCGCGACCGGGCCGGGCAGGCTCGCGGCAATCGCACCGAGCACCAGCACGCCGACCGGCATCACCAGCAAGGTCACCACCAGCAATTGCACTTCTTTCGCTTGCAGCTTTTTGCCGAGGTATTCCGGGGTGCGGCCGATCATCAGGCCGGCGAGAAATACCGCGATCAACACGTTGAGCAACATGCCGTAAAGCCCGGCACCGACGCCGCCGAAGATCACTTCGCCAACCATCATGTTGACCAGCGCGACCATGCCGGTCAGCGGGTTGAGGCTGTCGTGCATGGCGTTGACCGAACCGTTGGACGCCGCTGTCGTCGTCACCGACCACAGCACGGTGGCGGTGGTGCCAAAGCGCGCTTCCTTGCCTTCCAGCGGCGCGGTTTGTTCGACGGCGACGTTGTTCAGGGTCGGGTTGGGTTGATATTCAGCCCACAGCGAGGTCGCACCGCCGATCAGGAACAACGCGAACATGCAGGCCACAATCGCGCGGCTCTGACGCAGGTCCTTCACGTAATGGCCGAAGGTGAACACCAGGGCCACCGGGATCAGAATGATCGACGCCATCTCGAACAGGTTCGACCAGGCAGTCGGGTTCTCGAACGGGTGCGCCGAGTTGACGCCGAAGAAACCGCCGCCGTTGGTGCCCAGTTGCTTGATCGCAATCTGGCTGGCCGCCGGGCCGAGCGGGATCACCTGATCGACACCTTGCATCGTCACCGCATTCACGTACTGCGCGAAGGTTTGCGGCACGCCCTGCCAGACCAGGTACATCGCCAGCAGCAGGCACAGTGGCAGCAAGCCGTAGAGGGTGGCGCGGGTCATGTCGACCCAGAAGTTGCCGAGGGATTTGGTCGATTTGCGCCCGATACCGCGACACAAGGCAACCAGCACGGCGAGGCCGGTGGCGGCGCTGACGAAGTTCTGCACGGTGAGGCCGACCATCTGGCTCAGGTAGCTCAACGAGGCTTCGCCGCTGTAGGCCTGCCAGTTAGTGTTGGTCATGAAGCTGACGGCGGTGTTGAACGCCAGCGTCCACTCCTGGCCCGGCAGGTTTTGCGGGTTCAGTGGCAAATGGTCCTGGAACAGCAGGATCGCAAACAACAGCAAAAAGCCCGCGAGGTTGAAGGCGAGCAAGGCCAGGGTGTATTTCTGCCAGCTCTGTTCGGCCTGCGGATCAACGCCAGCCACCCGATAGCAGCCACGCTCGACCGGTCCGAGGATCGGTGTCAGCCAGGTGCGCTGGCCTTCCATCACCTTGTAGTAGAAGCGCCCCAGAAACGGTGCCGGAATCAGCACCACGGCGAAGAAGGCCAGGATCAGCCAATAGTCATAACTGTGCATAGCCGCTCCTAGTTCCGGTCCGCGCGCAACAGCGCAACCAACAGATAAATGAACAGCCCCACTGCCAGTAGCAGTGACACTCCGTCCAGAACGCTCATGGAAGATCTCCGTGTAACGGCGTATTGCCGCGTGTGGAGCCATTGTCGGAAGGAAGGCTGTAAAGGAACGAGATCGAGGGGGGCGGCAGGGCATAAAGAAAGCGTAAAGAGTGGGTTTATGCGGGCGTTACAGCCTGGTTTTTGTGGTGGCTGTTCTGCCGTCATCGCGAGCAGGCTCACTCCCACAGGATTTTTGTCGGACACAAAATTTGTGCTCGATCCAGAACCTGTGGGAGTGAGCCTGCTCACGATGACGGCGTAACAAACGAGATTGCAGCCAACTGCCACACCAAAAGGCCTCACACAGGATTTGTGTCTTACTCAAATTTTGTGCTCGATCCAGAACCTGTGGGAGTGAGCCTGCTCGCGATGACGGCGTAACAAACGCCAACGCCCTCAACTGGCGCACAAAAAAGGCTGCATCCAGCGCCGAACATCCCCGATACGACGCCTTTTTACGCTTTACGACTGCTATCACAACACTGGCACGCCCGCTGCAACACCCTCCCCGAGCTTTCCAAACCGTTCAGGGAGCAAAAACATGAACACACAACTCAAACCCACGCTGGGCACGCTGCACCTGTGGGGCATCGCGGTCGGGCTGGTGATTTCCGGCGAATACTTTGGCTGGAGTTACGGTTGGGGCGTGGCGGGCACACTCGGGTTTCTGGTGACGTCCTTCATGGTCGCCACCATGTACACCTGCTTCATCTTCAGTTTCACCGAGCTGACCACCGCCATCCCTCACGCAGGCGGGCCCTTTGCCTACAGTCGCCGCGCCTTTGGCGAGAAAGGCGGATTGATTGCCGGGTTGGCCACCCTGATCGAATTCGTCTTTGCCCCGCCCGCCATCGCCTTGGCCATCGGCGCCTACCTCAACGTGCAATTCCCGGCCCTTGATCCAAAGCACGCGGCAGTCGGCGCCTACATCGTGTTCATGGGCCTGAACATTCTGGGGGTGAAACTGGCGGCGACCTTCGAGCTGATCGTCTGCGTGCTGGCGGTCGCCGAGTTGCTGGTGTTCATGGGCGTGGTTGCCCCGGCGTTTAGTTTCAGCAACTTCGCCCTGAATGGCTGGGCCGGTTCCGATGTGTTCGGCGCGCCGGCGATTGCCGGGATGTTTGCGGCCATTCCGTTCGCGATCTGGTTCTTCCTGGCCATCGAAGGCGCGGCCATGGCCGCCGAAGAAGCCAAGGACCCGAAACGCACGATTCCGAAGGCGTACATCAGCGGCATCCTGACGCTGGTGTTGCTGGCGATGGGCGTGATGTTCTTTGCCGGCGGTGTCGGCGACTGGCGCACCCTGTCGAACATCAACGATCCGCTGCCGCAAGCCATGAAAACCGTGGTCGGCGAGAGTTCCGGCTGGTTGCACATGCTGGTGTGGATCGGCCTGTTCGGCCTGGTGGCGAGCTTCCACGGGATCATCCTCGGCTACTCCCGGCAGTTCTTCGCCCTCGCCCGCGCCGGCTACCTGCCCAAGTCGCTGGCCAAACTGTCGCGCTTCCAGACCCCGCACCGGGCGATCATCGTCGGCGGCCTGATCGGCATCGCGGCGATCTACAGCGACGGCCTGATCAACCTCGGCGGCATGACGCTGACGGCGGCGATGATCACCATGGCGGTGTTCGGTGCGATCGTGATGTACATCATGAGCATGCTCAGCCTGTTCAAACTGCGTAAAACCGAGCCGAACCTGGAACGCACCTTCCGCGCGCCCTGCTATCCGTTGGTGCCGATGATCGCGTTGGTGCTTGCAGTCGTATGCCTGGTGGCGATGGCGTGGTTCAACGCCCTGATCGGGTTGATATTCCTCGGGTTCATGGCCGTGGGCTTCGTGTACTTCATGCTGACCGCGCAGCTACGCGCGGACGCGCCAGCCGATGCGATGTTGACCGGGGTGTAAACAGCGCGCGGCAGCGCTGACATATCAGGCATAGAATGGAACCACTGCGAAATCCCATCGCTCAAAGTGGTATGCACGATCGGTTGACGAAATCCTCGCCAATCGCCTGCCTTCAAGGAGAGCCCTATGCCCTGGTATGCCTGGTTGATTCTGGTCGTTGCAATCGGCTCGATCGTTGGCGGTTTGATGATGTTGCGTGACACCGCCACCAAGGTCGATCTGACCGAAGAGCAACGTAAACGCGTCGCCGAACGCAATGCGGAAATGGACGCCAAGGAAGCGCAGGACCGCTGACTGAAAAAAATCGTCCGAAGGCCTGAACGGTCGTCGGACGATTTTTTGCATTTCAGCGCCGGCTCAGGCCAGCGAACACCGATCAAAAAACCGCTCGCGCCCCAGCGCCATCAAGGCTGCGCGCTTGTGCGGAAAGTCGAACTCTTTCTCACAGTAGAACCTTTGCTGTTCCATGTAGCCGATCATCTTCGCGTTGTCGGCGCGCGGCTCGGCGACCACCCGTTGCGTACGTGGATCATCCAGAAACAGGTAATGCACCAACGCCGATAACCAGCTCGCGACCTTGTGCGGGCCACGATGACTTTCCTCCCCCACCAGCATGTGAATGCCACGGTCGTAATCACCCGCGTCGTAGAATGGCGCGATACGATCTTCCTTGGCCCAATACGCTTCGAAATACGCAAACGGCTGATCGTCGAAACAACCGATGAGTGTCAGGGTGTGAGGGTCAGCTTCGAGTTTGTCCAGGTAGGCGCGATGCTGTTCCAGACTGCCCTCCTCCTGCCAGAAACTGGCCACCCGCGCGCTGTTCTGCCAGCGGTTGAAACGGGCCAGGTCTTCATCGATCTCCAGCGTGCGCAGGGAAATCCACGCGCCGAGGCGAGCATCGAAACGCCGGTACACCTCGCCCTTTGGTTTCACTGGCCGTAACGGATGACGCTTGCCGTTGCTGATGACCATTTGTTGTGGATAACTCGCTGTCGGTGACGTGCCCAGCCAAGGTTGAGGCAACTGCCAGAACAGCGTTCGTTCGCAGCGATACTGGCCGGCACTGTCGGTGGCGATCAGCAATCCGCTAAGCAGCGCATCGGTCGGAGTTTCGTCGAGCTGCCAGGTCAGCCGCTGGCAGGCAGGGTCCCGGGCAAACAGCCAATAACACGCCACCGAGATGGGATGGCTGCCATAGCCGCCGTCCATGTGCACTTGCAACTCGGGCTCGCGGGTCAGGCGCAGTTGAATCAGCGGCTGCCCTTCAAGGCTCAGGCTCAAGCGGTTTTCAGTTTCATCAGCTACAAGAAAGCCGCCTGTGGGTAAGGCCAGGGCAGTCAGGTCATTCAGATTGGACATGGGTCGGGCTCACGGTAATCGTCGACGGTTCAACGAGGTGACGTGAGCCAGTGCCGGAAATTTAAGAGAAGTGGGTAACGACGCGACCTACGGCGTGTGCTCAGCTGCCCGGCACCGCGACCAGGTCGATCTTGTAGGGACTGAAAATCTTCAGCATCTGGCCATTGTCCCGCAACCCTTGCAGCAACTGCCCGAAGGCCTCGCCGCTGATCGGTGCAGCCGGGCGCAGGATGGCGTAGTGGTGATAGACCTGATCGACACGCTCGGACACCAGCAGCTGATCGGCGACTTTGTCGTTGCGCAGGAAGTAATCGCTCAGGTAGGAGCGCGTGACCAACGCAACATCTGCACGCCCGCGCAGCACCATCAGCAAATTACTGTCATGGGAGTACGTCAGCGTGGCGTTGTAGTTCTTCGCGAGAAATGTCGGGTCGGCATTGAAGCTGGCGAACTCATAGTGATAGCCGCTGAACAGCGCCAGGCGCTTGCCGGCCAGTTCGGCAAAATAACCCTGCTCGCGACCCGGCAAGCGCTGCGCGACAAAAATCTCGGCGTCTTCCAGGCCCATGTCGACGCTGGTGTGGGGAATGTCTTTCCAGCCCCAGTCCGGGTTTTCGAAAATCGCCATGTCGACCCGGCCCTGCTTGAAATCCCCGAAGCGACGGGGAATCGAGGTGGGCACCAACACGAACTGATAGGTGGTTTGCGAGGCATTGAGTGCCTGAACCAGCTGCGGCAGCAAACCGGTATCGGCGCCGGATTCCGGGCGCACGGTATAAGGCGGAAAATGTGCAGCACCGATCCGCACCAGCTGTGCGGCCTGGGACGGTATGACCCAGAGCACTGCAAGCGCTGCCAGCAAAAACCGCGAAGCCATCCGAATTGGCGAAGACATCAAAACAACCCACTCCCCGAAAATTACGCGTCAATCCAATCAAGCCAGGCGTTTCGTCCACTTAGCCAGTTCCTGCCAGCCAAGACAAGCTTATTAGCGCTCTTCCAGCACCAGAATCAACGCCTCTTCGGCCAACTGTTCAAGGCTCATGCTGCCACCGGCGCGAAACCAGGTCGTGGTCCAGGACAATGCACCGGTCAGAAAGCGGCGGGTGACGAACACATCGCCACGGATAAAACCGGCGCTCTTGGCCTCGCCCAGCACCTGCAGCCAGAGGTCTTCATAAATGTCGCGCAACGCCAACACCTTGGCCTGTCCGTCTTCGGACAGCGAACGCCATTCGTAGACCAGCACCGCCATGGCCTCGCCGCTGCCACCCATGATCGACTGTAATTCACAGCGAATCAGCGCGAGCACCCGTTCGCGCACGCTGGTGGATTCGGCCAGAGATGCGTGCATCAACGCGGTGTTGTAACGAATGGTCTCTTCCATCACCGCCCGCAGGATCTCGTCCTTGCTTTTGAAGTGATGAAAAATGCTGCCCGACTGAATGCCCACGGCGCCGGCCAGATCGCGCACGGTGGTGCGCTCGAAACCTTTGTTGCGAAACAGGTGAGCCGCTACTTGCAGCAATTTTCCACGGGCGCTGTCCGGGTCAGTCAATTGGCCGTTGGCGACCAGTTCGCGCATGACCTTCAGGGCTTTTTGCTCGTCCACCCGTTCTCTCCTACAGTCGATCAGTCGAATGCGCCTTTCACCGCCAAAACAGCGGGGTTTTGCGGGCAATTTAAGCTGGCAACGGCAACCAAGCAAGCGCTCGGGCAGAAGATATTTCTGTCGTTTACAAACCAAGCGCTTGCTTGGTAGTCTCGGGATACTTCTGTCGGAGGTGGCTATGGACAAGGCTGTGCCTGAAACGATCCGCATCGGTTGCGCCAGCGCGTTCTGGGGCGATACGTCGACTGCCGCCGCGCAACTGGTGGAAGGTGGGCGGCTGGATTATCTGGTATTCGACTATCTGGCCGAAATCACCCTGTCGATCATGGCCGGCGCACGGATGAAAGATCCTCAGGCCGGCTATGCGGGCGACTTCATCGAAGTCCTCAGTCCGTTGCTTAAGCAACTCGCCGAACAGAAGATTCGCGTGATCAGCAACGCCGGCGGGGTCAACCCGCAAGCCTGTGCCGCTGCCTTGCAAGCAGCCTGCGACCAGGCCGGGGTGGACTTGAAAATCGCCGTGCTGCTGGGCGATGACCTGCAGCCGCAGTTCAAACGGCTGGCCGGCCTTGGCCTGCATGAAATGTTCAGCGGCGCGCCGCTTCCGCCGCTGTGCGTCTCCACCAACGCCTACCTCGGTGCACCGGGCATTGTCGAAGCCCTGCGGCTGGGTGCGGACATTGTGATTACCGGGCGTGTCGTCGACAGCGCCGTGGTCAGCGCCGCGCTGGTGCACGAGTTTGGCTGGTCGTGGCACGACTACGACAAACTTGCCCAAGCGGCACTCGCCGGTCACATCATCGAATGTGGCGCCCAATGCACGGGGGGCAACTTCACCGATTGGCGCGACGTCCCCGACTACGAACACATTGGTTTTCCCATCGTTGAGGTCAGCACCGACAGCCAGTTCATCGTCAGCAAACCCGAAGGTTCCGGCGGGCTGGTGACGCCGCTGACGGTGGGCGAACAGATGCTCTATGAAATCGGTGACCCGCGCGCCTATCTGCTGCCCGACGTGGTCTGTGATTTCACTCAGGTCAAGCTGGTGCAACAAGGCAAGAACGCAGTTCGGGTGCATGGCGCAAAAGGGTTGCCACCGACCGATCAGTACAAGGTCAGCGCTACGTACCCGGACGGTTTCCGTTGCACCGCCAGTTGCCTGATCGCCGGCATCGATGCCGTCGACAAGGCCCGGCGAGTCAGCGAAGCCATCATCAACAAGACGTCGGAGATCTTCACCCGGCGCGGATGGGCGCCCTACAGCGAGGTCAACATCGAGCTGCTGGGCAGCGAAGCCACTTATGGTCCCCACGGCCAGCGCCGGGACAGCCGCGAAGTGGTGATCAAACTCGCCGTGCGCCATCCCAGCAAACAGGCACTGATTGTGTTCTCCCGGGAAATTGCCCAGGCCGCCACGGGCATGGCACCGGGGCTGACCGGTATTGTCGGTGGCCGGCCAACGGTTTATCCGCTGATCCGGCTGTTCTCGTTCCTGATCGACAAAACCGCCTGCACGCTGGAAATTGACTTCAGTGGCCAGCGCCACCCGTGCGCCCTGCCCGCCCTCGACGTGCTCGACACCGCCGATTTGCCCGTGCCGTTCGAACCGCCCAAACCCACCGGTCCGGCCGACGCCAGCGTGGCCCTGGTCAAGCTCGCGGTGGCGCGTTCCGGCGACAAGGGCAACCACAGCAACATGGGCGTCATCGCCCGCGATCCCGAATACCTGCCGTGGATCGCCGAAGCACTGACGCCGGAGGTGATCGTCGACTGGATGAGTCACGTCCTTGACCCGGTCCACGGACGAGTCGAACGCTGGTATTTGCCCGCCAGCCACAGCCTGAATTTTCTGCTGGAAAACGCCCTCGGTGGCGGTGGTGTGGCCAGCCTGCGGATTGACCCGCAAGGCAAAGCCTTTGCCCAGCAATTGCTGGAAATACAGATTCCGGTGCCCCAGCGCATCGCCGACCAGGTCAACTAGAGGACTGCCGCCGTGGCCTACGATTCGATTTTCAAAGCCGATTTGTTTGCGGGCCAAAACATCATCGTCACCGGTGGCGGCAGCGGCATCGGCCGTTGCACCGCCCACGAGCTCGCGGCCCTTGGCGCCCATGTGCTGCTGGTGGGACGCAACGCGGACAAACTGAAAACCGTCGCCCTGGAAATTGCCGAGGACGGCGGCCAGGCGGACTGGAAGACCTGTGACATTCGCGATGAAGACGCGGTCAAGCACCTAGTCGGCGAGTTGATTCGCAAGCACGGGCCGATTCACGGGCTGGTCAACAACGCTGGCGGGCAATACCCGTCGCCGCTGGCCTCGATCAATCAGAAGGGTTTCGAAACCGTGGTGCGCACCAATCTGGTGGGCGGTTTCCTGATGGCCCGGGAAGTGTTCAATCAATCCATGAGCAAGCACGGCGGCGCCATCGTCAACATGCTCGCCGACATGTGGGGCGGCATGCCGGGCATGGGCCACTCCGGCGCCGCGCGTTCAGGCATGGACAACCTGACCAAAACCGCCGCGTTCGAATGGGGTTACGCCGGGGTTCGGGTCAACGCCGTGGCGCCGGGCTGGGTCGCGTCCAGTGGCATGGACACGTACGAAGGCGCGTTCAAGGCCGTCATCCCGACCCTGCTCGAACATGTGCCACTGAAGCGCATCGGCACCGAATCGGAAGTCAGCGCGGCGATTGTTTTCCTGCTCAGCCCCGCCGCCGCGTTCGTCAGCGGCAGTACCTTGCGCATCGACGGTGCCGCAAGCCTAGGCGGCCGCGCCTGGCCGATTCACAAGGCGACGAACAGCGAGTCCTACAACGGCTTCCATCGCGCTTACTTACCAGAAGTGCTCAGGTCCAAGGACAAGGAATAAGCCATGCCGGTCATCCAGTCCCACATCGACCCGTTCAGCGAACAGTTCGCCCAGAATCGCGCGGCGATGCTGGCCGTCATCGAGCAAGTTCGTCAGCTCGAACAAAACCTGTTGGACAAGGCAGCCGAAGCCAAACCCAAATTTGAAAAGCGTGGGCAATTACTACCCCGCGAACGGCTCAATCTGTTGCTCGACCCCGGCGCACCGTTCCTTGAGCTCTCGAGCCTGGCCGGCTACAAACTGCACGACGACAAGGACGGCAGCTCGGCCGGTGGCGGGCTGATCGCCGGGATCGGTTATGTCAGCGGCGTGCGTGTGCTGGTGGTGGCGAATAACAGCGCGATCAAGGGCGGGACGATTTCCCCCAGCGGCCTGAAAAAGTCCCTGCGCCTGCAACAGATCGCCATGGAAAACAAACTGCCGGTGATCACCCTCGCGGAAAGCGGGGGCGCCAACCTCAATTATGCCGCGGAGATTTTCGTCGAAGGCGCGCGCAGTTTTGCCAATCAGGCGCGCATGTCGGCCATGGGGTTGCCGCAGATTACCGTGGTCCACGGCTCTGCCACAGCGGGCGGTGCTTATCAGCCGGGGCTGTCGGATTACGTGGTGGTGGTGCGTGGCAAGGCCAAACTGTTTCTCGCCGGGCCGCCATTGCTCAAGGCCGCGACCGGCGAAGTGGCCACCGACGAAGAACTGGGCGGCGCCGAGATGCATGCGCAAACCGCCGGCACTGCCGAGTACCTGGCCGAGAACGATGCCGACGGGGTCCGACAGGTGCGCGAAATCGTCAGCCTGCTGCCGTGGAACGATCAGTTGCAGTGGCTACCCGAGCGCCATTGGGATGAACCGCTCTACCCCATCGACGAGCTGCTGGGACTGATCCCGGACGACCCGAAAAAACCCTACGACGTGCGCGAAATCATCGCGCGGATCGCCGACGGTTCGAACTTTCTCGAGTTCAAGGGCGAGTTCGATCAGCAGACGGTTTGTGGCCATCTGCAGATCGAGGGTCGCGCCTGTGGCTTCATCGGCAATAACGGCCCGATCACGCCCAAGGGCGCGAGTAAAGCCGCGCAGTTCATCCAGCTGTGCGACCAGAGCCAGACCCCCCTGCTGTTCTTTCACAACACCACGGGGTTCATGGTTGGCACCGAGTCGGAGCAGCAAGGCGTGATCAAGCACGGCGCCAAGATGATCCAGGCCGTGGCCAATGCCCGTGTGCCCAAACTGACCATCGTCGTCGGCGGCTCCTATGGCGCCGGCAACTACGCGATGTGTGGCCGCGGCCTCGACCCGCGTTTCATCTTCGCCTGGCCGAACAGCCGCACCGCAGTGATGGGCGGCGCCCAGGCCGGCAAGGTCTTGCGAATCGTCACCGAAGCCAAACAGCTCAAGGACGGCCTGGTGCCGGACCCGAAAATGCTCGACATGCTGGAGCAGGTCACCGCGCAGAAACTCGACAGCCAGTCCACCGCGCTCTACGGCAGCGCCAGTTTGTGGGACGACGGGCTGATCGACCCTCGCGATACCCGGACCTTGCTCGGCTACTTGCTGGATATCTGTCATGAGGCCGACGTGCGGCCGCTGCACACCAACAGTTTTGGCGTAGCCCGCTTCTAAGGGCGAACAGGAGAACAATAAAAATGATCTTCACCCAGGAACATGAAGCGCTGCGTCGTACCGTCCGCCAGTTCGTCGATCACGAGATCAACCCGCACGTCGATGAGTGGGAAAAAGCCGGGCGTTTTCCGATCCATGAGATCTTTCGCAAGGCCGGCGAGCTGGGCCTCTTGGGGATTTCGAAACCGGAAAAGTTCGGTGGAATGGGGCTGGACTACAGCTATTCGATTGTCGCCGCCGAGGAGTTCGGCACCATCCATTGTGGCGGGATTCCGATGTCCATCGGCGTGCAAACCGACATGTGCACCCCGGCGCTGGCGCGCTTCGGCTCCGATGAATTGCGCGACGAGTTCCTGCGTCCGGCGATCACCGGCGAACAGGTCGGGTGCATCGGCGTCTCCGAGGTCGGTGCCGGTTCCGATGTGGCCGGGTTGAAAACCAGCGCCCGCAAGGAGGGCGACGATTATGTGATCAATGGCAGCAAGATGTGGATCACCAACTCGCCCTGCGCCGATTTCATCTGCTTGCTGGCCAATACCTCGGACGACAAACCGCACATCAACAAGTCGCTGATCATGGTGCCGATGAACACCCCCGGGATCAGCCTCAGCTCGCACCTCGACAAACTCGGCATGCGCAGTTCGGAAACCGCCCAGGTGTTTTTCGACAACGTGCGCGTGCCGCAACGCAATCGCATCGGCCATGAAGGCGCGGGGTTCATGATGCAGATGCTGCAGTTCCAGGAGGAACGCCTGTTCGGCGCGGCGAACATGATCAAGGGCCTGGAATATTGCGTCGACAGCACCATCGAGTACTGCAAGGAGCGCAAGACTTTCGGCAATGCCCTGATCGACAATCAGGTCATCCATTTCCGCCTGGCCGAACTGCAAACCGAAATCGAATGCCTGCGGGCGCTGGTCTATCAGGCCACCGAGCAGTACGTCAAAGGCCAGGACGTCACTCGACTGGCGTCCATGGCCAAACTCAAGGCCGGGCGCCTGGGCCGCGAAGTCAGTGACAGTTGCCTGCAATATTGGGGCGGCATGGGCTTCATGTGGGACAACCCGGTAGCCCGGGCCTATCGCGATGTGCGGCTGGTGTCGATCGGCGGTGGCGCCGACGAAATCATGCTGGGAATCATCTGCAAACTTATGGGCATCCTGCCGGGGAAAAAGAAATGAGCGCCCTGCCCGTTTGCCAGACTTTGCTGCTCGAAGCGCATAACGGCGTGCTGCACATCACCCTCAATCGCCCGGAAAGCCGCAATGCCATGAGCCTGCTGATGGTCGCCGAACTGCGCGCGGTGTTGTTGGCCGTGCGCGACGACCGCGAGATTCGCGCGCTGGTCATTGGCGGTGCCGGCGGGCATTTCTGCGCCGGTGGCGACATCAAGGACATGGCCAATGCCCGCGCCCAAGGTGCCTCGGCATACCGCGATTTGAATCGAACGTTCGGCGCGCTGCTACAAGAAGTACAGCACGCGCCGCAAGTGGTGATCACGGTGCTGCAAGGCGCGGTGCTCGGCGGCGGCTTGGGCCTGGCCTGCGTCAGCGATGTCGCCCTGGCGGATCATCAGGCGCAATTCGGTCTGCCGGAAACCAGCCTTGGCGTGTTGCCCGCCCAGATCGCACCGTTCGTGGTGCAGCGCATCGGGCTGACTCAAGCCCGGCGACTGGCCCTGACTGCGGCCCGGTTCGATGGCACACAGGCGCGGCGTATGGGGCTGGTGCATTTTGTCGAGCACGACGCGCAAGCGTTGGCCGAGCGGCTCGATGAGGTGTTGGCGCATGTGCTGTGTTGCGCGCCGGAGGCGAATGCGGTGACTAAAAAACTGTTGCTGGCGAGTGCCGGACAGCCTTCCGGAGCGCTATTGGATGAGGCGGCCGAGTGGTTCAGCGAAGCGGTGACCGGGGCCGAAGGGATAGAGGGGACGATGGCTTTCGTGCAGAAGCGCAAACCCGGTTGGGCCCCTTGAACGCCTCGCGGGCAAGTCGGGTCGCCTAACCCCTGTGGGAGCGAGCTTGCTCGCGATAAGGCCATCACATTCACCGCAAAACCAAGGAAATAAACCATGCCCGCCCTCAAGAAAATCCTGATCGCCAACCGCGGTGAAATCGCCTGTCGCATCCAGCGCACCGCCCAGGCGCTGGGCTATCGCACCGTGGCCGTCTTCAGCGAAGCCGACGCCGATGCCCTTCACGTGCGCATGGCCGACGAGGCCGTGGCTATCGGCCCGGCCCCGGTGCAGCTGTCTTACCTGAACATCCCGGCCATCATCGACGCCGCCCGACGCACCGGCGCCGACGCGATTCATCCGGGTTACGGATTCCTCTCGGAAAACGCCGAATTCGCACTGGCCTGCCAAGCCGCTGGCATCACCTTCATCGGCCCCAGCCCCGAAGCCATCGAACTGATGGGCAGCAAACGCCTGTCGAAACTCGCCATGATCAAGGCCGGTGTGCCGTGCATCAAAGGCTATCAAGGCGCTGAGCAGGACGATGCGACACTGAGCCGTGAAGCCGAACGCATCGGCTACCCGCTGATGATCAAGGCAAGCGCCGGCGGTGGCGGGCGCGGCATGAGACTGGTGCACCAGGCCAACGATCTGTTGTCGCAGATTCGTACCGCACGGTCCGAAGCCTTGCATGGGTTTGGCAGCGACGAGCTGATCCTTGAACAGGCATTGGTCGATCCGCGTCACGTCGAAATCCAGCTGTTCGGTGACCAGCAAGGTCACCTGATCTACCTCGGCGAGCGCGATTGCTCGATCCAGCGTCGTCATCAGAAAGTCATCGAGGAAGCGCCGTGCCCGGTGATGACCGACGAACTGCGCCAGGCCATGGGCGAAGCAGCGCTGAAGGCCGGACGAGCAGTGAATTACGTCGGCGCCGGGACCGTGGAGTTCTTGCTGGATGCGAACGGGCAGTTCTATTTTCTGGAAATGAACACCCGGTTGCAGGTGGAGCACCCGGTGACCGAACTGATCACCGGGCTTGACCTGGTGGCGTGGCAGCTTCACGTCGCCGAAGGCCTACCACTGCCGTTGCAACAGGATCAGGTGCAGTTGAACGGGCATGCCATGGAGGTACGTCTGTACGCCGAAGACCCGGCCCAGGGCTTTCTGCCCCAGACCGGGCACATCAGCGCCTGGGAGCCCGCGCTGCAGGCCGGCATACGCATCGACCATGGCTTGATCGAAGGTCAGGCCATCAGTCCGTTCTATGACCCGCTGCTGGGCAAGCTCATCGCGCATGGCGCCACTCGCGAAGAAGCGCGACGCAAGCTGTTGCGAGCCGTGCAGGACAGCGTTCTGCTGGGCATCCAGAGCAATCAGCCGTTGCTGGCCGGTTTGCTGGAACACCCACAGTTCATCAGCGGCGAGTTCAGCACCGGGTTCATCCCCACTCATTTCGCCGACCATCACTGCCTCGCCCCGCATATACCCAGCGCAGAAGAACTGGCCATTGCAGCAGCGCTGTTTTATCAAGCCTCGGCGCAGGCTTACCGAGCGCCCCGCGCCGGTTGGCGCAACAACGCCAGCGTGCCGTTGACCTATCGCATCGGCCGGGAGGATCAGGATTGGCCAGTGGAACTGAACGCGGTGCCGGGCGAGCCGTATCGGATTCAGGTCGGTACGCGGACGCTTGAGTTACAGGTCATTCAAAGCGATGGTCAACGGGCGACCCTGATGATCGACGGCATCCGTCGCTGTCATGCCTATCGCCTGGAAGCCGGGCAGCTCTGGCTGTTCACCGGCCCTGGCAGCCTGCGCCTGGTGGATCGCACACACGCCTTGGTCAGCACCCAGGCGGGGGTCAGCTCCGGCACGCTTAAAGCGCCGATGGACGGGGCCATCGTCGACGTCCTGGTCAGTGAGGGCAGCCTGGTCACCAAGGGCCAGCTATTGGTGGTACTCGAAGCGATGAAAATGGAGCATCCGCTCAAGTCAGGCATCGACGGCGTGCTCAAGCGCTTGCAGGTACAGGTCGGCGATCAGGTAAAAAATCGTCAGATTTTGTTGGAGGTCGAATAAGGCGCTAGGCGGATCCCTCGGGTTTGGCTACGCTCAAGCGCTATCAGGACGCGGATACCAGGAAACCTGCGATGCCTCATTGGCTGGTCATTGATCTGGAAGCCACCACCGATGAGGGTGGCTGGCCAGTAACGGAAATGGAAATCATCGAAATCGGCGCCACCCTGGTGGACCGCAAGGGTCGGGAACTGGATCATTTCCAGCGTTTCGTACGCCCGCTGCGCCGACCACTGCTGACCCCGTTTTGCCGGGAACTGACGCACATCACCCAAGCCAATATCGACGCTGCACAGCCTCTGATCGAGGTCTGGGCGATCTTCGAGCGCTGGCTGGGCCATCATCATTCGCGCCTGGAAGGCTGGGCCAGTTGGGGCGACTACGATCGCAAACAGCTGCTGCAGGAATGGCAGAGCCTGCAACTCGACAGCCAGCTCAGCCGGGTGCCCCACATGAACCTCAAGCAGCGCTTTGCCAAGGCTCGACGGCTGGAACGCCCGCTGGGGCTCAACGGCGCGCTGCAACTGGCCGGCATGCAATTCACCGGACAACAACACCGGGCGCTGGAAGATGCGCGCAATACCGCACGCTTGCTGCCATTGATTCTCCCTCCTCTGGACAGGTGACGACGCAGAAGCCCTTGTGCATACTGGCCGGCCCTTTTTAGCCCTTTTCGAGGAATCGCCCATGTTTAAAGTCAACGAGTACTTCGACGGCACCGTCAAGTCGATCGCCTTTGGCACCGCTGAAGGTCCTGCGACCATTGGCGTCATGGCTCCGGGCGAATACGAATTCGGCACCAGCCAGCGTGAAATCATGCACGTGGTGACCGGCGCCCTGACCGTCAAGCTGCCAGACAGCACCGACTGGGAAACTTTCGCCGCCGGCAGCCAGTTCAACGTACCGGCCAACAGCAAGTTCCAGCTGAAAGTAGCCGTCGATACGGCTTACCTGTGCGAATACCGCGGCTAAAACCCCGGGTTTCACAGCAAAAAAATGCCCGTGTCCTGCGATACGGGCATTTTTCATTCCGGGGCGTTTATTCGAGGATCGTGACAGGCATGCCGACTTCGAGTTGGCCATTGCTGTCGTTGACCAGATTCTGGCCGAACATCGCGCCGTCTTCCTCGGCACGGTATTTCTGCAAGGTCGCCAGAGGTTCGCGATCGTCGCTACGCTGGCCGGTTTGCGGGTCGATGGTGGTCAGAATGCAGCGCGAGCACGGCTTGACCACCCGGAACTCGACATCGCCGATGCGGATGCGCTTCCAGCTATCTTCGGCATAGGCGTCACTGCCCTCGATCACCAGATTCGGCCGGAAACGCAACATTTCCAGCTCGCGGCCAACCTTCTGCGACAAATCTTCCAGTGACGCCTGCCCGATCAGCAACAACGGGTAGCCATCGGCGAACGCCACCTGGTCATCATCCTTGCCATAACCGGCCTCCGTCATGCGCGCGCGATCCAGCGGCACCTGGACGAGACGCGTCGGTTTGCCGATGAATTCACTGACCCAGGCGCCGGCCTCATCACCGGCATCCGGCACTCGCAAGCTGTCGCGCCAAATGGTCACGCCTCGCAGTTCGGCGTCGCCGGCAGGCAACGCGATGTCGATGGGCGAACGGCTCGGAGCGCTCAGGGTCAGGCCACCGCGTGCATTCCACAACGCGGACAGCTGGCTCATCTGCGCCACCGCACGCTGGGTCAGAAAGCGCCCGCTGGCCTCGTCCACCAGCATCCAGCGTCGGTCACCGTCGAGGCCCAGTTTGTCGAGGCCGACCTGTTGCAAGGTCTCGCCCTTGCCGGATTTCAACGGGTAACGATAAAGCGCGCTCAGACGCAGCATGGCCAGCTCCCTGGAGGGTAAAAACGCCACCCTATACGAGCTTGATCATTGAATCAAAGGCTGAAAATTGGCGACGGCAGTCCTTGTGGGAACAAGTCTGTTCCCACAAGGACTGTGTTGTTATCAGGCGGGTACTTCGTCGAGCATCAGGCGCTGGCGCACCACGTCGACAAGTTTGTCCGGCTGGAATTTGGAGAGGAAGTTGTCGCAGCCGACTTTCTTCACCATCGAATCGTTGAAGCTACCGGACAGCGATGTGTGCAACACGACGTAAAGACCACGCAGGCGCGGGTCGTTACGGATTTCGGTAGTGAGGCGATAGCCATCCATCTCCGGCATTTCCGCATCGGTGAAGACCATCAGCAATTTGTCGGTCATGGAAACGCCGCTGTCAGCCCAGCCCTTGAGCATGTTCAGCGCCTTCAAGCCATCGCTGGCAATGTGCATTTTCACGCCCAGCTGGCCCAGGGTGTCACGCAATTGCGCCAGGGCTACGTTCGAGTCGTCGACCAACAGCACTTCGCGGCCACGAGCACGTTCCAGCACCGGGTCTTCAAGTTTTTCGCGGGATACCTTGGCGCTGTACGGGACAATTTCGGCCAGGACTTTCTCGACGTCGATGATTTCCACCAACTGGTCGTCGACCTTGCTGATGGCGGTCAGGTAATGCTGGCGACCAGCGCTGGTCGGCGGTGGCAGAATGGCTTCCCAGTTCATGTTGACGATTCGGTCGACACCACCGACCAGGAACGCCTGCACCGACCGGTTGTATTCGGTGACGATGATCGTGCTGGTGGGGCTTGGCACCAACGGACGCATGCCGATGGCCTGGGACAAATCGATCACAGGCAAGGTCTGGCCACGCAGGTTGACCACGCCGCACACAAACGGATGGCGCTGAGGCATCAATGTCAGTTTCGGCAGTTGCAACACTTCTTGCACTTTGAAGACGTTGATCGCAAACAACTGGCGCCCGGCCAACCGGAACATGAGAATTTCCAGGCGATTCTCACCCACTAATTGCGTGCGTTGGTCTACTGTGTCGAGAATGCCGGCCATCAATGACTCCTGGGCTTTTACGGGTGAATTCATTAAAGGGAGTTATCGGCAGATTTCGCCGGACCTTGACCCCCGTACAAAATGCCCTGCACAGGCATTGATGTCACATTAACATCATGCTTTACTGGCGCGGTGATTACATCTGCAACATTTCCAGCGACGCGACCTCGGTTCGTTCGTTTGGTTCCCCTGTGTAAGGGATTCCCCTAGCATCAATCAGGAGCAGCCTGATATTCGCAATATCCAATAGCCATTAATGTGACGCCATTCTCATTGCATGAACGGAGTCAGGCTTTTGTGTGCGATCGCAGGTAAGTGGCCCTCCACCCTCTCGGTTTCCCATGCCTGCTTGCAGGCCGAACGAATCGCGATCTCACGACGAAACGGCACTGCCGGGACATTTCCTGTCTTCGTCGACACACACGGCGTTCCCTCATTTGACATGACGTTGTGGAGATAAGCATGCCGTACGACCATAAAGATTGGGCTCATCGGATCCCGGAGTTTCTCGTCGAGGCTGAAACACTCCTGGCCAAAACCGAGGAGTGCCTGAGTCATTTGCAATTGATCAGCAATGACAAAGATGCCATCGACTGCATGCTTAGCACCCTCCTGAAACTGGCCAGCAAGGCTGATGCACTGGCGTTGGCGGCCGTCTCGGAATTTTCCCTGCACATTCATGGTTTGTTGAATCAGGCCCAGAACCACATCGACCTGCACGACCAGGCCCTGGACGCATTGAAAGACTGCCTGACGCTGATCGCCTGGCAACTCGAACTCATCGATCAGACCACTGGCCAGCTCAGCCTCGACGACAGTGAACAGACATCACTGATCGAAGCCTTCGCCTTTCAGATCGGACAAAGCCAGTTTCAGCTTCCGGCCCCTTCCAAACCGTTCACCCTGATTTCCTACTCGGGACGGCGCGCTTAAAGACAACAGGCAACTATGCCTGTCGTGCCTGATATTTTTACTGCCATGAAAGCACGGTAACTTTGAGCGCATGTCGCAATTGAATAACTCATACCTGATAACGACAAGAACAGACAATTAACTAATTTTCGTCGACAACAGAAAGCCTTCCCTTTCCTAGGGTTTTGCCTGGTAATAAACCCAGGAAAAATCGACATCCCAAAACGATAAACACCCAACTTTTTCCATTGTGGAACTCTCGTCCAAAACTTCGTGTTTGCGCGCTTACAAACATATTAGCGAGCGCGACCAACGGTATCTGAAGTGGTATTATGCCGACCATTAGTTGACGTCAAATAATGGCAAAGTGACTGCAGCGTACAGCCCAACGGCGTTACAGACGGGGTGAACACTGACGTACGCCCCGCCGAAGTCAATGTATCAAACAACAAGACAGAGACCCGTCAGCCAGCATGGCCGGTCTGCCCGCAGCGAACATCCATTGGCTCCATCCGCTATGTACGCCAGCCTCAAGTCAATCACCCTTTGGCCACCCTCCCGAGAAAACGCACGCCGGTTCACGCTGGCGCTATGCACTGCTTCGGCGCTCGGCAGCCTGCTGGTTTACGGCTTTTCCACTCGCCTGCCGCTGCCGCTGCTGATGCTCAATGTGGCGGCTGTGGCGTGTGTCTGGGCGCAACATCGCCTGTCGCGCAAATCGATAAAATTTCAGCCTCAAGAGCTGGCCGACCGGCTGTTGGAAGTCCAGGAAAACGAACGTCATCGCCTCAGCCGAGAACTGCATGACGACATCGGCCAGTTGCTGACCGCGGCAAAACTTCAAAGTGAATGGCTCAAGCGCCGGATGCCCGACGAGCTTCAAGAGCAATGCGCGGTGCTCTGCGACACGCTGGAAGAGACCCTGACCAAAGTTCGTGATGTGTCGGCCATCCTCAATCCCCGACAGCTGACCAGCCTTGGACTCGAAGCGAGCCTGCGGGCGCATCTACTGAAGACCCTGGCGAATACGTCGGTGAACTGGAGCCTGGAATGTCATCAGCGATTGACCGGTATTCCAGAGGAAATGGCGGTCGCCGCCTTTCGAATCACCCAGGAAGCGGTGACCAATATCCTGCGCCATGCAGAAGCGAAAAATCTGCTGGTTCGCCTGCAACGCCTGCCCCGAGGCCTGACCCTGTTGATCAGCGATGACGGTTTGGGCTTTGAGCCCGAGACCGATCCCGGTCGTGCGGGGCAACGCGGAATGGCGGGTATGTCAGAACGGATCGATCAACTGGGTGGCACACTGAGTGTGACCAGCGAGCCGGGCAAAGGCACTCAAATCGAAGCCCTCTTTCCCTGGGCGCCCCGTGCGCTTGAACGGGCCAGTACGAATAAGGTTATGCATTGACTTGTAACTTACTTCTGGTGGATGACCACTCGCTGATCAGGGCTGGCGTACGCGCTCTGGTGCTGGATATTCCGGGGTACGCCGTCATTGGTGAGGCCAGCGATGGCTCGCAGCTTCTGGAAATGGTCGAGCAGCTGTCTCCGGACATCGTGCTGCTGGATATTTCCATGAAGGAAACCAGCGGCCTTGATGCATTGCAGCGGCTCAAGCGGGCTCGCCCGCAAAGCAAAGTGCTGATCCTTTCAATGCACACCGACCCCGCCCTCATCATGCAGGCACTGGAATCCGGCGCCCATGGCTACTTGCTCAAGGACACGACGGGCACCGAACTCGAACACGCCCTGGATGCCTTGCGCAATAACGAACGCTACCTGAGTCCGGCTATCGCCCATACCGTCATCAATCAGGCGCTGACTCGTAACCAGAAAAACCAGGCGCAAACCGATTCTCACAATCTGACAGCGCGCCAACTGGAAATCCTGCGGTTGATCGTTCGCGGAAAATCCACCCGGGAAATTGCCAATGGCCTGGGCCTGAGCATCAAGACGGTCGAAACCCATCGTTCACAGATCATGAAACGCTTGCAGATCTACGACGTGGCCGGCCTGGTGCTGTTCGCCGTGCGTGAGCAAATCATCAGCCTGGACGACTGACCGATCCGCGAACACTCAACAGAGGCGAATGTTCCGGCAAATGCACCCGCAGTGCTGCCGGACGGGCCGAGAAACGCAGGCTGTCACCTTCCAGCGGTTCACCGTCGAGGTTGATGAAGAGGCCTTCCGACACCTTGATCTCGACCCATGGCAAGCGCGCCCGCACAAACAGGTTGTCGATACCAAAGCCTTCGCTCAACAGGCTTTTCAACGTGCCGACCACTTCCTGCGGAGCCGGCAGAATGCTGATATCCAGAAGACCGTCGTCAGCCAGTGCCTGCGGGCACAACACATGCCCGCCCCCAGCTTGCCGTCCGTTGCCGATGCCCAATGCCAGGAGCTCGCCACTCCACTGAAAGTCAGGGCCATGCAACTCGCCGTAGGCGGCATGCAGTTCACTGAATCGGGATAGACCGGTAAACAGGTAAGCAGCCCCGCCAAGGACTTTTTTCAAATCCTCCGAGGTGTTTGCCGTGACCTGGCTGCCAAAACCGCCCGTGGCCATGTTCAGAAACACCTGCCCGCCCACTTCGCCCAAATCGATGGCACTCGGTGCAACATCGAGAAGATCCAGTGCCTGGGCAGGTTCAAGAGGCACACCGGCGGCGCGCGCGAAATCATTGGCGGTCCCCAGGGGCAACAGCACCAGGCTGGCCTGGGTCGAGTGATCAGCCATCGCCTCGGCGATATCGCGCAACGTGCCATCACCGCCGCCCGCGATGATCAGGCGATAACCTGATGCCAATGCTTCGTCCACCAGGCGCCGCGCATCACCTGCCTCCCAGGTCAATCGAACGGCCAATTCCCAACCTTGTTCGCGTTTGTCTTCTACAGCCGTACGAACTGCCTCGTTGAGCGCCTGCTTGCCATGCAAAATCAACAACGCCTTGTGTTCGCTCATGGTGGTCACTCCCCCTGATTGATTCCATATGGCAGATGTTGACCTCAGCGCCCCCCATAAAAGTCGCAAAAAATTGATTTATTTTATGTCCATCGGCCCTGCGCCCGAAGCACTTCGACTTTTCCTACAAAACATGAGGAATCGGCCCAATTGACCGCCTCGAGTGATTGGTACAACTTGGCGGTGCGGTTGATCATTCATTCAGCAGAAACTACACAAGGACGTGAAATGCAAAGCCATGACATCCGGTCACCGGTCATTCCGGTTGCTCCGTTCGCAGAAAAGCGCGCCAATCATCAGGCCGAATTCAAAAACAGCGCAAAACCCATGGGAGAAATTGATATGGAACCTCGCGTCACCGAACTGGAGACACACCTCAAATACATCCGACGGGATATGGATGAGGTCCGTGGCGACGTCAAATCCATCAAACACCGACTGGCGTATTCAGCAGGGGGAACAGCCGTAGTCCTCTCGCTTCTGGCCTGGATAGCCAACAGTCGATTCGACCAGGTCGTGACGCTGCTGGCTCATTGAGCAATGCCCTAAACGCAAAACCCGGTTCGATCAACCGGGTTTGCAGGGTGCCGCGTGACGACAATCAGCCAAGAACGTCGCTGAGCGGTATAAAGCCTACAAAGTCGCCCTCTATCAGTGTGCGATCTTCCAGCACCTCTACCAAGCCATCGGCCCAGGCAGCGCTGCGCAACACACCCGAACTTTGATTCTTGTAGATGATTGCCCGACCGTTCTCCAGACGGCCACGCAAATATTCGCGGCGATTCCCGGGCTTGGGCCAGTCAAACCCCGCTGGCACCTGAAACTTCAGGGGCTCAACTGCTTTTACGCCCTGACGGCGCAATAGGTAAGGCCTTGCCAACAACGCAAAAGTCACCAGCGTCGACGCAGGGTTGCCGGGCAAACCAATCACCGGAACACCGCGAAAATGCCCGAACGTCAGCGGCTTGCCGGGCTTGATGCCAAGCTTCCACAACGTCAACTCGCCCTCTTCGCGCAAGGCAATACCCAGGAAGTCGGCCTCGCCCACAGAGACGCCACCGGTCGAGAGAATCAGGTCCACATCCTTCAACTCGCCAAGACGAGCCCGGGTGGTTTCCAGGTTATCCGGAAGAATACCAGCATCGATCACTTCATAACCCAAGCGTTGCAACCAACTGCACAGCAATACCCGATTACTGTTGTAGATCTGCCCCGGCCCCAACGCCTGGCCAGGCTCAATCAGTTCGTCCCCTGTGGACAGAACCGCAACGCGGACCTTGCGAATCACTTCCAGCTCGGCGCGCCCCAACGATGCAGCCAGGCCCTGTTCAATCGGCCCCAGACGCGTGCCGACGGACAGGATCAACTCACCGACAGTTGTTTCCTGACCTTGCGGGCGAATGTTTTGGCCGACAGCCATGGCTTCGGTAAAGCGAACGCGCTCATCGGCCTGCACCTCGGCGTTTTCTTGCATCTCGACGCAATCGGCACCCGCGGGAACAGGTGCACCGGTAAAGATTCGTGCACAGGTCCCAGGCTTCAAAGGCTCTGGTGCCTGCCCGGCAAAAATCTTCTGGCTGACTACCAACGGCGTTCCTGTCCAGTCGGCCACGCGCAAGGCATACCCGTCCATGGCACTGTTGGGCCACGGCGGCAGATCAAGCGTCGAAATCAGGTCTTCGGCCAGCACACGGCCCTCAACCTGCGCCAACGGCAAGCGTTCACGCTCGCGGATCGGCGAGGCTTCGGCCATTTCGAGCAAACGTGCCAGTGCCACCTCGACAGCCATCAAGCTGCCAGTCTTGCCTGGCTTACCCGCGGGATTCACAGGGTGCCGCCTGTTTCAGATGAGGGACGAAATTGCACGGGCGGTGCCGCGAATCCAGCTGCTCGGCCAGGATCCCGTCCCAACCGGTGCGCACGGCATTGGTCGAACCCGGCAAGCAGCAGACCAACGTGCCATTGGCAAGGCCGGCCAGGGCTCGGGACTGAACCGTCGAAGTGCCGATATCCGCTACCGAAATCTGCCGGAACAGCTCGCCAAAACCGTCGACTTGCTTGTCCAGCAGGCAGCTCACCGCTTCCGGTGTGCTGTCGCGTCCGGTGAACCCGGTGCCGCCGGTGATCAACACCACCTGCACCACATCGTCGGCAATCCAGTTAGCGACTTGCGCGCGAATTTTGTAGAGGTCATCTTTGAGCAGTACCCGTGCAGCCAGGTTATGCCCGGCAGCACTCAAGCGGTCGACAAAGACTTGTCCCGACGTGTCGGTTTCCAGGGTACGGGTATCGCTGACAGTCAGCACCGCGATGTTGAGCGGGGCGAAAGGTACATCAGCCTTGGCTTTCATAGGCTCATCCAGTTGTAGGAGAAACAGCCCGGTGTTATATCACAGCGCCCCCTTTTTTCGCCGCCCCCATGGAGACCGGCCATGACTTCGAATTCGCAACTACCGCCCTGCTCAATACTGCTCCTGGCGGGTGGCCGTGGCCAGCGAATGGGCGGTCAAGACAAAGGGCTGCTGGAATGGCACGGCGAGCCACTGATTGCGCACCTGCATCGCAAAACCCGGTCGCTGAGCGATGACCTCATCATCTCCTGCAACAGAAACCTGGAAAAATACGCACCCTATGCTGACCAGCTGGTTCATGACGATGAAGGTGACTTTCCTGGCCCCCTGGCGGGTATTCGCGCGGGGTTGAGGGCCGCTCGCCATACGCATCTGCTGGTACTGCCGTGTGACGTTCCGCGCATCGATGCCGCGCTGCTCCAAGGCATGCGAGAAACCGCCAGCCGGCACCCAGACCAACCGCTGATGCTGCGCCATGGCGAACACTGGGAACCCTTGCTGTGCGTGATCCCCGTGGCACTGCTGGCCGATTTCGAAAAAGCCTGGAATGACGGCGAACGCAGCCCCGGTCGCGTGATGCGTCAATTGGGTTCTACCGCCCTGCAATGCCCGGACAATGACCCTCGCTTGGCCAACCTCAATACGCCTGAACTACTAAGCACCCACTACACTGTGTCAGACTGACACGAGAATGAACTTGCACGCGCGGTATACGTCTCAAGCTCAGTAACCAAAAAGAATTCATATTCGGAGACACACTCATGACTCAACGGACCCTCGCCACTTTCATGCTCGCGCTGGGCCTCGCGACCCTCGCCGGTTGCGCTTCGCCTACAGTGATCACCTTGAATGACGGTCGAGAAATCCAGGCTGTCGACTCGCCGAAGTTTGATAAGGATTCGGGTTTCTACGAGTTCGAACAATTGGACGGCAAGCAAACACGCATCAACAAGGATCAGGTTCGCACCGTTAAAGAGTTGTAATCTTTGCGCTGACAACCGGATACGAAAAAGCCCGCTTAAAGCGGGCTTTTTCTTGGCTGGTAGTCGGTAAATCCGCTCACCACTGAAGGGTGATGGCGCTTTCGAAGATTCTCGGCTCGCCCGTGACCGGGTCCACAAAACTCAATCCCTGAGCCAGCAGTTTCAACGGATTGGCATAGTCATCTTCTACATCCTTGAGCACCGTTGGATAGAACGGGTCATTGCAAATGCTTGCGCCCAGGGCGGTCATGTGGACGCGCAGCTGGTGCTTCTTGCCCGTTACCGGATACAACCCATAACGCCACAGGTCGCCATTCTTTTCCCTGACCTCGACGGCCGTCTCGGTATTGCTGACGCCTGGCCCTTCCTGCATGCGAAAGAACGGTTCGCCATCCACAAGACGGCTTTTGTGAACCAATGGAAAATTCAGTTCAGGCAACGCCCGGGCAATGGCTTCGTAGCGTTTTTCAATCTGCCGCGTAGGAAACAACGACTGATACGCCGAGCGGCTCTGCGGGTTGGCAGAAAAAAGCACCAGCCCCGCCGTATGCCGGTCGATGCGGTGCAATGGCACCAGATGCGGGTTATCCAGTCGACGGATCAGCCGCCGCAACAGGGTCTGCTCGACATATTCGCCCGCCGGCGTCACCGGTAGAAAGTGCGGCTTGTCCGCCACCACCAGATGCTCATCCGCGTACAGAATCGTCTCGGTCACGGGGATCGGTTTTTCGTCCGGCACTTCCCGAAAATAGTGAATCCGCAGGCCTTCCTTGTAAGGCAGGTCAAGGTCGATTGGAACGCCCTGGCCGTCGAGAACGCGACCCCGTGCAATTCTGTCCAGCCATTGTTCACGACCGATAGCGCTAAAGTGCTCGCACAGGCAATCGAATACGGTCTGCCACTGACCAGGCGGCAGATAAAGCGTGCTGGCCTGGTTGTGTGCAGCGGAAAACGATGAAATGGACATACGAAAACTCTGACCGTCAATACAGGACGGCATTATCCAACAGCGGCCGGAACGAACCTAGAACAGAATCTTCAAGCCCGTATCGACTGCGTCCGCGCGGCCGCTTCGGTGAATTCCTTGAGCCAGCGAAGCACGTCGACCGCTTCCCAACGACCCGGGTCGTACAGGGCGTACAACAACCCTTGATAACCCACGACATCCAGCTGCCGGTGATAGCCCGCGCGCTGGAACAAGGCTTCTATTTCAGCAAAACAGGTATTGAAATGCAGTTTGTTGAAAGGGGTTTTTCCTTCAGTCACCAAGCCATCCAGACGCAACTCGAGGACAGCCTCGCGCACCACATCCGCCGACATACGGTTCACGCTGTTCTTCAATTGTTCGACGTTGACCACGGCTCATCCCTCTGACGTCCGGGATTGCCCGCCCAAAACCCGAAAACAAGAAGCGTGGCAGGCAATCAGAATTACTGTATACACATACAGTAACCGATTAACCCGTTTTGCGCCAATGCATGAGTGAAGGACTGCGACGGGTGGGCGGGATCAGCGCAAGAACGCCACGACCTGTTCCGCATCGAACGGCCAGTCGAGCTCAGCCCCGGTATCAAGACGTCGCAGTACGGGAATCCGCAAACCGTAGGCTTCGACCCACGCTTCGTTTTCAGCGATGTCGACCAGCTCAACCAATAAACCGTGCTCCACCAGGGGCATCAGTTCTTCTTCGGCGACTTCACAGAGATGGCAACCAAGGGTGCCGAACAGCTGACATTCAGGAGGCATGACCACCGGACCCGATAAATTGAGCGTTCATTCTAGGCCCGGGATCAAAGGCCGTCGAGCCAGTGGTCGGGCCCACGCTAGTCCTGGCTGACCGCGCCGATCTTGTGCAACGACAAGTCCGCACCGTAATACTCTTCTTCCTGGCTTAGGCGCAGGCCATGAAATGCCTTGATCACGCCGTACACCGCCAATCCGCCGGTGAACGCCACCACCACCCCGAGCGCAGTGCCAATCAACTGGCTGATCAGACTCACCCCGCCCAGGCCACCCAACGCGCTTTGGCCAAAGATGCCACAGGCGATACCGCCCCAGACACCGCACAGGCCATGCAACGGCCAAACGCCCAGCACGTCATCGATATGCCATTTGCCCTGAGCGGCAGTAAAGCACCAGACAAACAGTGCGCCGGCAATCGCGCCGGTCATCAGTGCGCCCACCGGGTGCATCAGGTCGGAACCGGCACAGATCGCCACCAACCCGGCCAGCGGACCGTTGTGCAGAAAGCCCGGGTCATTGCGCCCGACGATCAACGCCGACACGGTGCCACCGACCATGGCCATCAACGAGTTCACCGCCACCAGACCACTGACCCCCTGCAATGTTTGCGCGCTCATCACGTTGAAGCCAAACCAGCCAACGATTAGGATCCACGACCCCAACGCCAGGAAAGGAATGCTCGACGGTGCGAACGCCACCAGCCTCCCCTCCCTATAGCGACCTTGCCGAGGCCCGAGCAGCAACACCGCCGCCAACGCCAGCCAGCCGCCCATGGCGTGGACCACAACCGACCCGGCGAAATCATGGAAGCTGGCACCGAAGTGTTCCAGCAACCAGGCTTGCAAGCCGAAATTGCCGTTCCAGATCATGCCTTCGAAGAAAGGATAGATGAACGCCACGATCAATGCCGTCGCGCACAATTGAGGCACAAATCGCGCACGCTCGGCGATGCCGCCGGAGATGATCGCCGGGATCGCCGCCGCGAAGGTCAGCAGGAAGAAAAACTTCACCAGCCCGTAGCCATGATCGGCATTGATCACAGCCGCCGGGTGCATGAAGGTCACCCCGTAGGAAATCCAATAGCCTATAAAGAAGTAGGCCAAGGTCGAAATGGCGAAGTCGCTGAGGATCTTCGACAAGGCGTTGACCTGGTTCTTTTGCCGAACCGTGCCGACTTCGAGGAAGGCAAAACCGGCGTGCATGGCCAGTACCATGACTGCGCCGATCAAAATGAACAACGTATTGGAGCTATGGACCAGACTGTCCACAGCGCTTTGCAGATTTTCCATGGGATTGGCAGACCTGAAGGCTAAAAAAGCACCAAAGCAGTTCGCGCAGACAATTCATGCACCAAGTTGCATCCGCCCCGGACCAGGACCTTGATCCGGCGTGCCGCTTTGGCGCACAAGGTTGGAACCTTTGCGCGAGTTTTCATTATTTGAGATAAGGTTTTGCCCGAATCATGCCCAGCAACAGCGCAATGGCACGGACTAACGCACCACGACATAGCAAAAGTTGTACCAGTGATTTGTACTGAACCTTCGCGCAAGGCACATACTCGAACGCAACAGAAGCCACTTACGGAGATCACCCATGGCCAGCATCAAGGCAAAGACTGCTCAAGAAATCCTGATGAACGATTTTCAGACGCTCGTCAGCGACACTGAACGGTTGCTGGAGCACACCGCAACATTGGCGGGTGATCAGGCGGATGAGTTGCGCGAGCAAATTCACGACAGCCTGTTGCGGGCCCGGGAAACCTTGAAGCTGACCGAAGATTCTCTGCGCGAACGCGGCAAGGCTGCCGTGACCGCCACCGAAGACTATGTGCAGGCCAACCCATGGCAATCGGTCGGGATCGCGGCCGGCGTGGGTTTCCTGATTGGCCTGCTGGCGACTCGGCGCTGATTATGGCGATCGGCGAATCCGGCTCGTCCGCGACGGGCCCAAGCTCCTCACCGCGGCGCCTGGGTGCCGCATTTCTCGGACTGCTGCACAGTCATGTCGAACTGTTCGGTATTGAATTGCAGGAACAAAAAGCCCGCACCGTGAGCCTGTTGCTGTTTGCAGGCCTGGCACTGGTGTTTGCCTTGCTGTTGCTGGTGGGGTTGTCGACGCTGGTGTTGATCCTGTTTTGGGACACCTATCGCCTGCCGGCCATTATCAGTCTCTGCGTGTTCTATACCCTGGCCTGCGTCTTCTGCGGGATGCGCTTGCGAGCGGCAATCTTCGATGAATCCTCGCCTTTCCACGGCACGCTGGAAGAACTGGCCAATGATCGGGAGCGCCTGTTGCCATGAGCCTGCCTGAACTGCCTCACAACAGCTCGCGCACAGAAATGCGCAAGGCGCTGATCCGCCTGCGCATGGAAATGCATCGCCAGGAAATCCGCCACGAATCCGCGCAACTGCTGCAACCCTTGCAGCGTGTTCGCGGGATGACGCAAAACCTGCAAGACGGTTTCGGCATCAAGCATGCGCCACTCTGGGGCATGGCGGCGGTCACCTTGCTCGGCTTCATGACCGGCAAGGGCGCCAAGAATGGTGGCGTCAGCAGCCTGACCCGACTGGTCCGCCTGGGCACCACGCTGGGGCCGCTGATCAAGCTGGTCCTGCAAGGTTCTTCGCGCAAACCGTAACACCCTTATCTGGCTGCATTCTTGCAACATCACCGGGATGAACCTCTTTATCGAGAGGTTCAACCCTGCGTGCCTACCCGGCCACCAGGTTCATCCAAAAACAAGATCTACTAAGGAGGCCTCGTGATCGACGGGCAACCGCTCGCCTGCTTTCAACCGTTCATCGACACCGCCACCGGCCGTATCGCCGGGGTCGAGGCATTGGGGCGACTGCGTCAGGCCGATGGCCAATTGGCTTCGGTGGGCCCCCTGTTTGCCGACCCGCGAACACCCGCCATTGCGCTGCGTCGTCTGGATCGCCAGATTCGCGAGCATGCCCTGAGCCGCTTCCATGAAGCGCCAGCGGACTGGTTCCTCAGCCTCAACATGTCCCCGCGCTGGATCAGTCGCTTACGCCCGGACCAGGCACTGCCCAGCCTCAAGCAGTTGGCCATGCATGGGGTCGATCCGCAGCGCATCGTCTTCGAGATCACCGAACTGGGCGGCGACATACAACGTCTTGCAAACGTGGTGGCGCGTTACAGGCAAGCGGGTGCGCGGATTGCCATCGATGATTTCGGCGCGGGTTATTCACAGCTCGACCGTGTCCTGGCGCTGCAACCCGATATCCTCAAGCTCGACATGCGACTGTTTCAAGCGGCCGCCTTGGGAGGACCGAGCAGCGATGTGGTCAAGGCCCTGGCACAGATGGCGGAGAAAACCGGGTGCTGGATCATTGCCGAAGGGGTGGAAACGGACGCTCAACTGAATTTTGCCCTCGAGTGCGGTTCGCGCTACGTGCAGGGCTTTCTATTTGCCAGGGCGCAGGCTGATTTTTTTGCCACCGATGCCTTTGTCGAGCGCTTCGGTCAACTGCGCCAGCGCTACGTTCACCAAAAACTCGCAGAGCGCGGTCGCCTGATGGTCATGCGCCAGCAGCTCAGCGAGCTGATGTCGATCCTGCAAGCCTGGGCGCAGGCCCGCGCCCCACTCAGCGCCTTGCCGCAGCTGGACGCCTTTCCATGGCTGTTACGCTTCTATCAATGCGACCGCCACGGCACGCAACTGACGCCAAACCTCGAATGGCGCAATAACGGCTGGGAATCCGATAACCGCTACCTCGGCCACAACTGGTCATGGCGCCCGTACTTTTATCACCTGTTGGCCGAAGGCTGGGAGGAGCGCCGATTGACACTCTCCAACACGTACCGGGATGCCACCAGCAACCAGTATTGCCTGACTGCCGGCCAATTTTTCGACAATGGCGAACGCCTGTTGCTCATCGACATAGACGCTGCCGGTCTGTAGTTCCGCTTGCAGGTCATGACGTGAACCGGGAAAGTAAGGAATTAGTCCACCTGACGGAGTGAATCAGCCTTGGATTGGCAAACCCTGCTTACCCGCGAACGCCTCGGAAAGCCTGTGCACAGCCCGGAAGAGCTCGGCCGCAGTCCTTTTCACAAAGACCACGACCGCATTATTTTCTCAGGCGCGTTTCGTCGCCTCGGGCGTAAGACCCAGGTCCATCCGGTCACCAGTAACGATCACATCCACACGCGCCTGACCCACTCGCTGGAAGTCAGCTGCGTCGGCCGATCACTGGGCATGCGTGTCGGCGAAACAATCCGCAGCGCACTGCCAGACTGGTGTGAACCCAGCGACCTGGGCATGGTCGTGCAATCGGCCTGCCTGGCGCATGACATCGGCAATCCACCGTTCGGACACTCCGGCGAAGACGCGATCCGTCACTGGTTTCAGCAAGCTGCAGGTCGTGGCTGGCTGGACGCGATGAGCGAGGCCGAACGCAATGACTTCCTCAACTTTGAAGGCAATGCCCAGGGCTTTCGCGTGCTCACCCAGCTGGAATATCACCAGTTCGACGGGGGCACCCGGCTGACCTACGCCACCTTGGGCACTTATCTGAAGTATCCGTGGACCGCCAAACACGCCGACTCGCTGGGCTACAAGAAGCACAAGTTCGGCTGCTACCAGAGTGAGCTGCCGTTGCTGGAGCAGATCGCCCTGAAACTGGGTCTGCCGCAACTTGAGGAACAGCGATGGGCACGCCACCCGCTGGTGTACCTGATGGAGGCCGCCGATGACATTTGCTATGCGCTCATCGATCTGGAAGACGGCCTGGAAATGGAGTTGCTGGAGTACGCCGAAGTCGAGTCGCTGTTGCTTGATCTGGTGGGCGACGATCTCCCGGAAACCTACCGTCTGCTAGGACCTGAAGATTCCCGCCGGCGCAAACTGGCGATTTTGCGCGGCAAAGCCATCGAACACCTGACCAATGCCGCAGCGCGCGCTTTCGTCGAGCAACAGGACGCATTGCTGGCGGGTACGCTGCCCGGCGATCTGGTGGAGCACATGCACGGTCCCGCCAAGCGCTGCGTATTGAATGCGAAGGACATGGCACGCAAAAAAATCTTCCAGGACAAGCGCAAGACCCTACATGAAATCGGTGCCTACACCACGCTGGAAATTTTGCTGAACGCTTTCTGCGGGGCGGCACTGGAACAGCACAACGGTCGAACACCGTCCTTCAAGAGCCGTCGCATTCTCGACCTTTTGGGAAACAATGCGCCCGATCCTCACGGCCCTTTGCACACATCATTTCTGCGGATGATCGACTTCATCGCGGGCATGACCGACAGTTACGCCAGTCAAATGGCACTGGAAATGACGGGGCGTTCCAGCCACTGATGAAAACAGCTGATCGGCCATTACGCAGCGTGAAATGGCCGATCACTCATCAAACAGACAATTACTCTCGGCCAGCGCTGAATTCCCCTACACCTCACGCTGAGTAAACTGACCGATTGCTCGGTGCTCTCACGAAATAATGTCATCTTCCCCTGATCGACCGACGAAGAGTGACCAATCCAATGTTCAACGACGATCTGCGCATCTTGCTGGTGGAAGATCATCCTTTTCAGCTCCGGGCGACCCAATACCTGCTTGAGAGTTATGGCATAGAGATTCATTAGATTTTGAACCTGAGTCATTAAAAGCTGAACCCGGTGCTAATATCAGGCAAAAATTATTTGGAGGCGACTCCAAGCGATAAGGGCGTGCCAGAGGGGCTTGAGGGTTACCTGCTTACCATATGCGTTGACCAGCTCCAGAGGGTCATCCTGACCTGACCACGGCGTACCTAGCACTCCATCGAAGCACTCGTAACAACACACTGCCAACACTAAAAAGGACACTGAGTACGTGGCTGAAAATGACAACATCGCCAGGCAAGCCGAAATCCTGGCCAGCGAGCTTTTTGCAGAGTTCTTCTGGGATAGGATCGGCCCGACGAACCACGATTGGCCTTGTGAGGCAACAGAGGAACACGGTGTTACTACGCACCCCTGTGATGTTGTCTACTACTACGATGAGCCCTATTCAGCGAAGCGTACCTACGTGCATTGCGACCTGAAGAGCTACGCAAAGGGGTCGATCAAGTCACCAGCCATTAAATCCGCATTGATTAGCTTGGGGAAGCAAACCGCGTGTGCGGACAAGAGCGCTGAATGGCAAGACAAGCACGCGCATGACGATGTGACCTATTCGATCTGCGGACTGCTTTTCGTCTACAACCATGACGGCGAATACGATGCAGACTTCAACACCACGCTGACCTTTGTTGCCAATGAGAGCCTGCATCTGCCTAAGGGCAAAAAGCTCTTCGTCCTTGGGCCCAAAGAAATTTTCTGGCTCGACAATGTCAGCCACGAGATCCAGAGAATGAGAGGCAAACGGAATCCGGAGCTGCCTGGGCCGGAGTACTGCTCGTTCTACCATCCGCAATTAGTGCGTAAAGCCAACCTTCAGGTGAAAAAAGCAAAAGGCGCAACGCTTGAGACCTTGACCTCTCCTGTGATCATCCTCGAAGCCCGAGATCCCAAGGGAAAGGCCGAACGAAAAATTGTGGTCTTCTACTCTAGGAAGGGAGAAACGACCCACGAGTTCACCTACCTCATTGACATCCTTCGCAAGTATGAACTGCTGGACGAACGAACACAGGTGACCATCAAAACGCTGAGCCCCGTTCCTAACTCATCGCCAACGTTCCAAAAGTCCCAGCAACAATACATCGAGGGGCTAGCAGGGAGCAGCACAGACCTGAGTGAGTACGTACTCGCTATTCGATACGAGCCGATCATCGAAATTAAATCGACGTACTCCTCAATCGACTTAGGTACCTGGGCATGAACGAATATCTGGATCACCTTAGCGCCAACGATAACGACATCTACGATCTGCTGATTTCCGGGAAACAGCGAATGACCGTGTCAGTACTTCGGGAATTGCTGCGCGATCGGGGGATATTCTGTTCCGCTAAGGACGAACGAGAGGATATCTGTGACTACATATCCATGATTCCACACGGTTTTCACGACATTGAAGCGATTGTCGACAAGCGTGAACCACCGGGCCGTAGAGACAAGACCACGAACATCCAGTTCGACTCAGAAATCGCTCTGGACGACATCAGAGAAGCCGTTGAAAGTTACATGAAGACCATTGGCCCGAACGAGGAAGTGAAACACCGCATCGGTAGGGAAGGTGGATATGTCATAAAGGTGGAATACGACGAGTTCAACCACAACCGTGCCAAGCTTCTTCAGCGCGAACGCAATGAGGCAAAAATCGATTTTCTAGTGGAGAACGGAAAAACGGTCGTCCGACTTCCCGCTACGGACAAAGCCAAACGGGTGGTTGAGGCCATCAAAGAATGTGTGGAACAGCGCAGAAAGGCCCCCTTAGCCCAAGAAAAAGTCGAACTGGCAGAACTCTCTACACCAGAGCTGCGATCAAAGTTTTTCACGTCCCTGATCTCGAAGCTACCGGGCTTTAAGCTGCGAAATGTCATGAACCTGAAGGTCTCATCTCTACGTAGATCAGAAGAAAGCGATGAAAACCTAGACATCGATCTTGACACTGCTGAGAGCGAAGCGCGCATGGAAATGTTCGCAGTCGTACACAGCATGGCGTTGAGTGGTCAGAACTTAGTTCAATCCAAGGAATATAAAGAGCTCAGCCAGCGTGGGTTCTATATCACGCACATTTCCTGGAAATCCGAGCAAATCGAGAATCCACCTAACATCGTTCAGTTCGAAGCGGGATTTGAAGACAAACAAAACTGCTTAGGATTCAGGTATGGGGTGCAGGGCGAGTTCAAGTACCACAAAGGCTCGCACCGCAAAGGCATCTCCCCCGTAGAGGACAAGGAACGGGCAAGGTATTTCTCTCTGATTGAGCAGACAGCACTGAAGCTGAAAAACGAATTGCTCGCAGAAACCGAGGGCTAACTGGATGCGCTACAAGTGGTTGAACGTTGAATGGCCGTTATCTATCGCGCAGTTGGCTGCACGCATGAAATCTATGGAGTTCAACAGCACCCAACAACATGGCTTCGTTATTGATAAAGTCCGTGATGACACACTAGAGGCTAGGTACATTGAGAAAGTCAACTATACCGACACCATCACCGACCCATTTGGGAATGAAACCAGCTTTGATCGCATGGAATATCGACAGTCTGCCTTCAGACTGACGAAAGCCCCTCCCACCCTGGAATTTATCAACTCTCCCCGAAGCCTGCAGGCGGTGCTCAGCAGATTCTCTGAGATAACCGACTTCACAGTAAGCATTGAAGAGCTGCAAGTTGATGTTTTGGTATGGGCAGAAAACCTACTCAAAGCGGTCAGGGGTGCAGGAAGCCTGGATTCGATGCAAATTTCCAGACTGGAGCTAGGGAATAAGGTATTCGCCAAGGTACTGGTTTCTGGAGAAGAGGACATCAAGGACGCCTGTGACCAGCTAATTGGTGACCGAAAGTACACTTTGGAAAAAATACGAGTTCGCCTACACCCTCCCTTGAAAGGAACGATAGTGCTGAGCAATGGAGGGTCTGCCACTCTCAGCTTTGAGGAGGTTAGCGAGCACGTGGCCAGCCTTCTCAGAGGGTCATTGAATGCTGCGCTGTCTGATGGCAAGCCAATTTGAGCTGCATATCAGATCCAGTCCCCGAAAGCGCTGAGTCCATTTTGGCTTTTGTTCCGCGAGCCACATGCTTTTCACTCCCAATAACCAACCGATTGAGCGACTAGCTCCTTTCTCTTCGTCCCGAAGTTGGTATCGCTCAATTAGCAAGCGTCGTTGGAAAAGCTGTCGTCCCCCGGCGCTGCGCACAAGGCACTCGATACTCCTGAAGGTTTCCATAGATGTCACTATAAACTTTTGGTTTACACAGCCTATTGTAATTACTACCTACCTTAGCTTCAGTGGTCATTAGAAAATAAAATGAAGTCATTAGATCTTAAAATGGAAACTGCCACAGAGGGGTTACGCGAAATGCTGCATGCCCCTATGTCGAAATAGTTAACTAACTTGGCACTGACTAATAAGGAAGTGGCTTGACTGACCGAACCGAGGTCAGGTCAAGCCGGTAGAGATAAATGGAGGAAGGCAATGAAGGACTGCATAGTACTAGGCCTACGATCCGAGTAGATCTACAGCTAGCGATCAGAGAAAAGCCCAGGAGACTTTCTCCCCGCCAGTCATCCAAATGGATAAAAGGAGCGCCGTGGCATTCATGATCGAAACTGACAAACTATTGATCAGACTGCGCAGCGCCCCTTGGTAAGCGTCGGCATATGCTCTGCCAAGAACGCAAACTGACGTGAGTTTTCACTACGATTGGAATTCTTTTCATTAAGGATGGAATCAGCCAGCTGTCGCGCGATGGAAACGTTCAAGTTTAGTTAGGGCACGTGTGTGAAACTCTGTATGCCGTGATGTCGAGCCGATGCTAGAACGCACACCAAGGCGCAAACTTCCAGTTCGGAGACACTCCTGCCCCTACACCCGATGTCACCAACCAACGCACGGCGTCGACGAAGCTGCCGGCCTTGGCACTGCGCGCACGCACTTTGACATACAGTTGCAGGGGCTCTTAATCAGCTAATACCACCATCAACCCTCACAAGACTGCCAGTGACAAAACTACTGAACGGACTTGCTAAATAAAGCGCAGCCGTAACAACCTCATGAGGTTGGCCGGGTCGTCCCAAGGCGTTGTCGAATTTTTCACGTGCCTCGACAGGCCAAGCCTTCGCCACATCTGTCAAGAACGGTCCTGCCGACAACGTGTTGAACCTGACCTTAGGTCCATATTCTTTGGCCATGGACTCAGTCATTGCATTCAGCGCCGCCTTGGCTCCGCAATAAGGCACTACTGCCGGCAACGGCCGCAGTGCCCCAGTGCTGCTGACGTTAATAACGACACCGCCATCTCCCCTGGCCATACGAGACGCCACCAGTGAGCTCAAACGGAATGGCCCCTTGAAATTGACCTCCAGCACCTTGTCGAACAAGGCCTCACCTGTTTCATGGGAGGCTGGCGCCAGGGGAGACATTCCAGCATTGTTCACCAAGATGTCGATTCGACCGAACTCGGCATATACGGTCTGGACCAACGTCTCAATTTCGGCCCACTTCCCCATGTGACAAGAAAAGGGCAATGCTCGCCGGCCCATTGCGGTGATCTCGCTTACGACCTCCTGGCAGGCTTCAAGCTTGCGGCTGGCAATGATCACGTCCGCACCCTGACGGGCGTAGGCCAGAGCAATCTCCCTCCCCAAACCCCGACTGCCCCCCGTCACGAGCGCGACCTTTCCGGTGAGGTTGAAATAATCGATCTTGTCCATCGCCGCCTACTCCAGGTAGTCCTTGAATTTCTCCATTGCCGCAGCGCGGCGCGATACCAGATGCTCAGTTGGAAATAGCCCCTGCGCCGGTTGGTAGCGTTTGAGGAGGTTCTTGGCGACCGTCACTTTATGCACTTCAGTCGGACCATCGACCAACCCCATGCAAGCGGCATAGGTCCACATTTGGCCAAGCACCATTTCGTCCGATACGCCGAGCGATCCATGGACTTGCATCGTGCGCTGAACGATGTCGTGATAAATCTTCGGTGCGGCCGCTTTGATCGCGGCGATGTACATCTGGTTGGCTTTGTAGTCATGGCCGTTATCGATCCGCCATGCCGTTTCCAAAACAAGTAAGCGGTATTGCTGAAGTTCGATAAATGAATCTGCCAAGTACTGCTGCACGATCTGCTTGCTGGCCAGCGGCTCACCTTTGGTGACACGCGACAGTGCCCGCTCCGCCATCATGTCGATAGCTTTCTGGCATTGACCTACCGTGCGCATAGCATGGTGCACCCGACCACCACCAAGGCGCGCCTGCGCAACTGCAAAACCTTTTCCGACTTCACCCAGCAAGGCATCGGCAGGTACCCGCACGTTTTCGTACCGGATATAGGCGTGGGCTCCCTCCCCCGGGTTTTCGCCATAGACACCTGGATTACGCAGGATGTTGACCCCGGGGGTGTCTGTTGGTACCAACAGCATGGAGGTACCTGCATAAATAGGTGCGTCCGGGTCGGTGACACACATCACAATCAAAAAGGCTGCGTAACGAGCATTTGAGGAGAACCATTTCTCCCCATTGATCACCCATTCGTCACCATCACGCACGGCTGTCGTCGTAAACACTGATGGGTCAGCACCACCTTGTGGTTCGGTCATCGAATAGCAAGAAACGATGTCTCCATCCAGCAGCGGCTGAAGATACGTAGCCTTCTGCTGTGCAGTACCGAACATGGCCAGAATCTCGGCATTGCCGGTATCGGGCGCTGCCGTCCCGAACACGGTTGGCGCCCAACTCGATCGTCCAAGAATTTCATTCATTAGCGCGAGCTTGATCTGACCATATCCCTGCCCACCTAACTCCGAACCCAAGTGACAGGCCCACAGTTCTTGCTTACGTACCTCATCACTCAGCGGCTTGATGATCGAACGCGCGACACGGTTATTGGTATCGTACGGTGCGCTCATGTCTGGCCAGAGCGTATCCAGCGGCTCGATCTCTTCTTTAACGAAGCGACTCATCCAATCGAGTTTTTCTTGAAACGCCGGTTCAGTACTGAAATCCCACATGGTTTTCGACCTTTTCTGGTTGATCAGGAATTAAGAGTGGTGAAACGCAAGCCGCGCTGAACCATGACCGGGACGTCGTGTTCCATCCGGGCATGGACCTCGTGGGTGGACTTGCCGGCTACATAGCGGGCATACGCGCCCTCCATGATGATCGCCAGTTTGAACATCGACAGCGCCATGTAGTAATTCAGCCGGGAAATATCCAGACCGGTTTTATCGGCGTAACGCCGGGCCAGTTCCTGCCGGGTAGGCATCCACTGCCAGTCGATGTAATTCGCATAGGTCGCTTCCTCACCGACCTCCTGCCAACCGGCCAGCATCCAGCCAAGATCCAGAAGCGGATCACCGATGGTCGCCATCTCCCAGTCGACAATGGCACTGAGCTTGACCGGCTCACTGGCGTCATACATGACATTGATGAACTGGTAATCACCATGGATCAGTGCCGATCGCTGCATTGCCGGAGTGTTCGCGACAAGCCACTGCCCCAGCTCATCAAGCCCGGGGATATCGCGAACCTTGTAGCGCTCGAGCTGCGCACTCCAGCGCGATACCTGGCGTTCGAGAAACCGCTCAGGCTTGCCGAAGCCCTCCAGACCGATTGCTTGCCAATCGGTATTGGCCAATTCGGCAAGGGCATCGACCAGCTCGAAAGCCATTTGTCGCGAGGCTTCGGGGTTCCCCTCTATACCTGGCGGCAAAGGTGATTTACCGGCAAAACCAGCATGCCATTCGAGCAAAGCAAACGGCGCTCCAATGACCTCGGGATCTTCGCAACCGGCGACCAACCGGGTATGCGGTATCTGCGTCTCGGCTATGGCACGCAGCAATTTCATCTCGCGCAGGATGTTGTTGGAGCTGGCGTCGTTAGCCACCAGGGGCGGTCGACGCAGCGCGAACTGGCGGTCATTGACATTGACTTTATAGATCAGGTTGCTCGCACCGCCCTGAACTGCGCTCACGCTCAAGGATTGTACGGCGCCCACTTCAGTTTCCAGCCATGCGCGTAAACGGGCCAGGTCCGGCAAAGGTGTTGTTTCGAGAGTCATTCGGAACTCCTTTATTTGCGGCAATGATTTAGCAGACAAAACAATATCACTAGTCATAATGATGTATATGATTTAATCAGCTGTCAATCTGCGTTAGCGATTTTCCAAGCGCCCGGTTTTCATACGAATCCGATGCTCCTGCCTCTTGCTCTATTATATGTATGATTATAATCTTTAAGCCTCATGCGGCAGTTCGGCGCCGCGCAGACATTGAGGGATCCTTGACGTGAATGACGCCATTATCTACGACCACGTACGCAGCCCACGCGGCAAGGGCCGCCCGGATGGCGCACTGCATGAAGTGAGTGCCACCGCGCTGGCAGCCCAGACCTTGAGCGCCCTGCGCGATCGCAACCAGCTCGATACCAGCCTGGTCGACGATGTACTGCTGGGTTGCGTCATGGCCGCCGGTGAACAAGGCGGCAACATTGCCCGGGTCGCCGCCCTGGCTGCCGATTACGACCAGAGCGTGCCGGGCCTGCAGCTCAATCGCTACTGCGCCTCTGGCCTCGAAGCAGTCAACCTTGCGGCTTCGACACTGCGCGCTGGCGAAGCACGGGCCATCGTTGCCGGTGGTGTGGAGAGCATGTCGAGGGTGCCTATCGGTTCCGATGGCGGTGCCGTCTACACCGACCCTCAAGTGATCTGGAAAACCTGGTACATCCCCCAGGGCATCGGTGCTGACCTGATTGCAGAGCAAGATGGCTACAGTCGAGCAGACGTCGATGCCTTTGCCCTGCGCAGCCAGCAACGAGCGGCCGTTGCAGAAGCCGAAGGTCGATTCCAGCAATCGCAATTCGTTGTCAAGGATCTGCTCGGCCAGCCACTGCTGGAGCGAGATGAAGCCATTCGCCATGGGGCGAGCCTGGAAGATCTGGCTCGACTCAAACCCGCTTTCGAGGCCACTGGCAGCCAGAATGGCTTTGACGCTGTGATGCTGCAGCGCTATCCGGATATCGAAGCCATCCGTCACGTCCACACTGCCGGTAACTCCAGCACGATCGTTGACGGTGCGGCGGCCATTTTGCTCGGCAATGCCGAGTTCGGTCGCACGACAGGGCTGCGCCCTCGCGCCCGTATTCGCAGCTACACCTCAATCGGTTCAGAGCCGGCCATCATGCTCACGGGCCCTGCGGCCTGCACCGAAAAACTGCTGGCCCGAACCGGGATGACCATCGCCGACATCGACTTGTTCGAAGTCAACGAAGCCTTCGCTTCGGTGGTGATGCGATACATGCGCCATTTCAACCTCGATCCCGAACGCGTCAATGTCAATGGCGGCTCAATCGCCATGGGCCACCCACTGGGCGCCACCGGCGCGATGCTCGTGGGCATCGTGCTCGATGAACTGGAGCGCCGGGATCTGAACACTGCACTCGTCACTTTGTGTGCCGCTGCGGGCATGGCCACCGCCACCTTGATCGAGCGGATCTGAGCATGGAATCGAACGCTATGAATACCTTGAAACTAGAACTGGGCGCCGACGGCGTAGCCTTCATTACCATCAACCTGCCTGACCGCCCGGTGAATATATTTACGCCTGCATTCGTCAGCGATCTGCAGGCAGCGGTCGAAGAAGTGCTGACCAACGTTGCCATTCGCGGTGCGGTCTTGACCTCAGGAAAATCCGGCTTTATCGCAGGTGCCGACCTCAAGGATCTGGTTGACGCCTTCGACCAAGGTATCGATGCTGTGCAAGCTTCGCACCGCTTCGATCGAGAAAACGCGGTGATGCGTCGCATCGAAACCGGCGGCAAGCCCTTCGTCGCCGCGCTCAATGGTCTGGCGCTGGGCGGTGGTCTGGAGCTGGCGTTGGCGTGCCATCGACGGCTGTTGGTCAATGACCCAAAAGCCATTGTCGGTCTGCCCGAAGTGACTGTCGGCTTGCTACCTGCCGGAGGCGGCACCCAACGCCTGCCGCGTTTGATCGGTATAGAAAAGGCCTTGCCTCTGTTGATTGAAGGCAACACCTTGAAGCCTGCGCAAGCCTTGCAGTTGGGGATCGTCGATGAACTGGTCGACGTTACCGGCTTGCTGGAGCAAGCGCGTCGCTGGGTGCTGGACAACCCGCAGGCAAGTCAAGCGTGGGACGTGAAAGGCTATCGGATTCCTGGTGGTGCGGGTTGCCTGGCTCCGCACGCAACCCGCTCCTTCCAATTTGGTACCACGCTGGCCAAAGCCGCCGGCGCACAGAACTACCCGGCACGACTGGCCATTCTTTCGGCGGTGTTTGAAGGCACTCAACTGCCCATGGACAAGGCACTGGCAGTCGAAGCCAAATACTTCGGCACGTTGCTGGCCAACCCAGTGGCACGCAACCTGATGCGTACGATGTTCATCAACAAGGGCGCCGCCGACAAACTCGTCCGGCGTCCGGTCGGGCCGGCAAAAAGCACGGTGCACAAGCTGGGTGTAGTGGGTGCCGGAATGATGGGCGCTGGCATCGCTTACGTCAGCGCTGCTGCCGGGGTCCAGGTCATGCTCCTTGATACCAACGCCGACGCTGCAGCGCGGGGCAAGGACTACTCGCGACGGATCCTGGACAAAGCCATCGAACGCGGCACCCAGACCCGAGACAAGGCCGATGCGATCCTCGCACTGATCGAACCTTGCTCTGACTATGCTGCCTTCGACGGCTGTGATCTGGTCATTGAAGCTGTTTTCGAGAACCGTGAAGTCAAAGCATCCGTCATCGGCAAAACCGAAACAGTGCTCGCACCCGATGCGGTATTTGCGAGTAATACCTCAACCCTGCCAATCACTGGCCTGGCCGAGTGCTCCGAGCGCCCGGACCATTTCATCGGCCTGCACTTCTTTTCACCGGTCGAGCGCATGCCGCTGGTAGAAGTGATCGTTGGCAAGAAGACCAGTGAGCAAACCATTGCCCGCGCCCTGGACTTCGTCGGTCAACTGCGCAAAACCCCGATCCTGGTCAATGACAGTCCAGGCTTCTACACCAGCCGCATCTTCAGTACTTACACCGATGAAGGCATGGCGATGCTGGCCGAAGGCGTCAACCCGGCCCTGATCGAAAACGCCGCACGCCTGGCCAGTGCAGCCACCAGCCCGCTGGCTGTGACCGATGAAGTTTCGCTGGATCTGCAGAAAAGCGTCATCGATCAAGCTCACAAAGATGGCCTGGAGGAGAAATTCCTGCGCCTGCATGCAAGGCCAGTCGTCGAATTAATGAATTTCCTGGGCCGCCTGGGCCGCAAGAGTGGCGGTGGTTTTTACGAGTTTCCACAGGGTGGCAAGAAGCATCTTTGGCATGGGCTTGCGGAGCACTTTCCTCGTGCCGCGCAACAACTGGATGTCGAGACCGTCAAGGACCGCCTGCTCTATATCCAGGCGCTGGAGACCGCACGCTGTGTCGAGGAAGGCGTTCTCAACGACGCTGCCGACGCCGACCTGGGCAGCATCCTCGGCCTGGGGTTCCCCTCCTGGACCGGTGGCACGCTCTCCCTGATCGATACCTTGGGTGCCCAAGCTTTCGTCACCCGTTGCGATGAGCTGGCCGATGCGTTCGGCGAGCGTTTCCGCCCTTCGGTCTGGCTGCGTGCCCGTGCCGAGCGTGGTGAGCGCTTCCATCCACGTAACGACGCGGCCTGAGAGGACAACACATGCTCCAGAATCGACTGATCTTTGATAGCGACCATGAATTGTTCCGCGATCAGGTTCGCAAATTCGTGCAGAAGGAAATAGCCCCCCACGTCGACCATTGGCGTGAAGCCGGACGCTGTAATCGGGAAATTTTCCGCAAGGCCGGCGCCCAAGGTTTGCTGCTGATGTGGGCTGATGAAGCTTACGGCGGTTCCGGCGTAGACGATCTGCGCTACGAGCAGATCGTCTACGAAGAAGTGATTCGTCACGGCGACATAGGGGTGTTTTTTACCCTGCATTCACGCATCGTCGGGCCCTATCTGCAACGCTTCGGCACCGAAGAGCAGCGCCAGCGCTATCTGCCAGGCTGCGTCAGTGGCGAGACCATCCTCGCCGTCGCCATGACCGAACCGGATGCCGGTTCGGATCTGGCCGGCATGAAAGCGCGCGCTGAGGACTGTGGCGATCATTGGTTACTCAATGGTTCGAAGATGTATATCTCCAATGGGCTCAATGCCGACTTGATGGTCGTCGCAGCTCGCACCGGCAGTGAACGCTATTCAATCGGTCTGTTTCTGGTGGAAGCTGATTGGCCGGGGGTAAGTCGTACGCCGCTGGCGAAGATGGGCCTCGATGCCCAGGACACCGTGATTGTTTTCTTCGACAACGTACGCATCCCGAAGAGCAACGGTCTGAGCGATCCGCAAAAAGGCTTTACGTACCTCGCTGAAGGTCTGGCCGAAGAGCGTTTGCTTTCAGCCATCCAGTCAATGGCCCACGCCCAGGTCGCTTTCGACCTGACCCTGGACTATGTCAAGGATCGTCGAGCCTTCGGCCGGCCGGTCGGCACCTTCCAAAACAGCCGGTTCAAGCTGGCTGAGCTGCGCGCCCTGCTCGATTGCCAGCAGACCTGGGTCGACCAGTTGGTACTGCAACACAACGCCGGCCGGTTAAGTGCCGAAGCCGCTGCATCCGCCAAATTGCTGACCTCGGAACTCGAAGGCCGGGTCATGGATGACTGCGTGCAGCTCCATGGTAGTGCCGGTTACATGGAGGAGTACCGAATCTCCCGCATGTACCGCGATGCGAGGGTGTCGCGAATCTTCGCCGGCACCAGCGAAATCATGAAAGAAATCATTGGCCGGGCCCTCGGCCTGGATGAACGCAAAGTCAAGTGAACGAGGCAGTCACCATGAAGACACGTATTACCGAAATGCTTGGCATCCGTTATCCGATCATTCAAGGCGGCATGCAGTGGGTAGGCCGCGCCGAGCTTGCATCAGCGGTATCCAACGCAGGTGGTCTGGGCATGCTGACCGGCCTGACACAACCAACGCCGGAAGCCTTGGCCAAGGAAATCCGCCGCTGCCGGGAAATGACCGACAGCCCGTTCGGCGTCAACATGACCATTTTCCCGACCATCAGCCCGCCGCCTTACGACGAGTACATCGATGCAATCATTGCCAACGGGGTGACCATCGTCGAAACCGCCGGCAACAAAGCGATTGAATACATGCCGAAGATGAAAGCGGCCGGTATTCGCATCATCCATAAATGCGTTGCCGTCAGGCACGCCCTGAGCGCTGAAAAACTCGGCGTCGACGCCATCAGCATTGATGGCTTCGAGTGTGCCGGGCACCCAGGTGAAGAAGATATTCCAGGGCTGGTGCTAATCCCCGCCGCAGCCAAGGCGTTGACCATTCCTGTGATTGCCTCGGGTGGCATTGGCGATGGCCGCGGCATGGCCGCCGCTCTGGCCCTGGGTGCCGAAGGGATCAACATGGGCACCCGCTTCTGCCTGACCCAGGAAGCGCCGATTCACGAAAACATCAAGGCCGCCCTGCTCAAGGGCACCGAGCGCGATACCAACCTGATCTTCCGCACCATGAAGAACAGTGCCCGGGTATTCAAGAACGCCATTTCCGATGAAGTCGTCGCCACCGAGCGTCGTCCTGGCGGTTGTGCCTTTGAAGACATTCGCCCTTTGGTGGCGGGTGCTCGCGGCCGTGCTGCGCTGGAGGCTGGCGAGATCAACGAAGGGATCATCACGGCGGGCATGGTCATTGGCTTGATCGATGACTTGCCAACCTGTGACGAACTGCTTGAGCGCATGGTTCGCGAATGCCGCGAGCGCCTGGCGTTTGCCACGCGCCTGGCCAGCGCCTGATCCAGTCCAGCCTAAATAAAACCGACAAAAAGCAGGTTATCGCATGTACCAAGGTCAAACGCTGCACCTGACCCGCCTCGACAATCAACTGGTCGAACTGTGCTTCGACCGCAAGGACGAGGCCGTCAACAAATTCGATGCCCTGACAGTCGAAGAGCTGCGCATCGCCTGCAAAACCATTCGCGATAGCGGTGACGTCCATGGCCTGGTTTTGACCAGCGCCAAGGACAGCTTCATCGTCGGTGCCGACATCTTCGAATTCACCCAGTTGTTTGCACGGCCTGAAAGCGAACTGGCGGCTTACAACCTGGCCCAGAACCGGGTGTTTAACGAACTCGCGCAGCTCCCGCTTCCAACGGTTTGCGCTATCAATGGCCTGGCGTTGGGGGGTGGTTTCGAAGTCACCCTGGCCACCGACTTCCGAGTATTGGGCAACGCCGCAAAGGTCGGTTTGCCAGAAGTCGGCCTGGGCATTATTCCCGGGTTAGGGGGTACTGCCAGGTTGCCACGTCTGATCGGTTCAGCGGCCAGTATTGACTGGATTACCTCCGGCAAACCGCAAACTTCTGCGGCGGCCAAACAACTCGGTGCCGTCGACGAAGTGGTCGATGACCAAGCCGTGCGCCAATGTGCGCTAGCCGTGTTGGCCGAAGCTGTTAGCGGCCAGCGTGACTGGCAAGCGTTGCGGCGCCAGCGCAGCCTGAGCTTTGCACTGGACACCGAACAGAGCGCCAATGCCAAGGCTGCCGTGATTGCCCGCAACCCATTGGTGCCCGCTCCACTGTTGGCCATTGAGCTGCTCGAGCGCAGTGCCGGATTATCCCTGGCTGAGGCATTGAACGAAGAGAACCGTACCTTCGCACAAGTCGCCCAGACCCAGGCCGCTCAGGCACTGGTCCAACTGTTCATCAATGATCAGTACCTGCGCAAGAAAACCCGGGATTACGCCAAGGCGTCGCGCAAGCTGTCCCGCGCCGCCGTATTGGGCGCTGGCATTATGGGTGGCGGCATCGCCTATACAAGTGCTGCCAACGGCGTACTGACGATCATGAAAGACATTTCTCAGGCAGCGCTGGATCTGGGAATGGCCGAAGCCGGCAAACTTCTGGATAAACAGGTCAGCAACAACCGTATGACCCAGTTCCAGGCAGAACGAGTGCTGGAGTCGATTACGCCGACCCTAACCTATCAAGGCATGGATAAAGTCGACGTGCTGGTTGAGGCGGTGGTGGAAAACCTCGCCGTGAAAAAAACCGTGTTGGCGGCAGTCGAAACCCAGGTGGCTGCTTCCACGGTACTGACGTCCAACACCTCATCATTGTCCATTACTGAAATCGCCAGTGCGCTGCAACGCCCGGAAAACTTCGTGGGCATGCACTTCTTCAACCCGGTGCCAGTCATGCCGCTGGTTGAAGTCATCTGTGGTCCACACACCAGCGAGCAATCGGCCGCAACGGTTGCCAGCTATGCGGCAACACTGGGTAAAACGCCGATCGTGGTCAAGGATTGCCCCGGCTTTCTGGTCAATCGCATCCTGACCGCCAACGTGCTGGCCTTTCTGCGCCTGATTCATGATGGCGCAGACTACCAGGCCGTCGACCAGGCCATGGAAGCCTTTGGCTGGCCAATGGGCCCAGCGTACTTGCAGGACGTTATTGGCATGGACACTTCGCGCCATGTGATCGACTGCATCAGTCAGGGCTATGGCGATCGCATGTTGCCTGGCTTCACCCATGCGGTTGAACTCATGGTCACCGAACAGCGCCTGGGCCAGAAAAACGGATTGGGCTTCTATCGTTACGATCGGGACATCAAGGGCCGACTGGTGAAGTCGGTTGATCCTGACACCCAGGCTCTGTTGACCCGCGTGCAGCCACAAGGGCGTCGTGAGTTCAGTTCCGAAGAAATCGTCGAGCGCATCATGCTGCCGATGCTGATAGAAGCGGCCCGGGCGCTCGAAGAAGGTATCTGCGAAAGCGCCATTGAAATCGACATGGCACTGATCCTGGGTGTTGGCTTCCCAAGGCCAGTGGGTGGTGCCCTCAAGTATGCCGATTGGCTCGGCTTGCCGGCGCTGGTTGCGCGTTGCGACCACTACACCGCTCTTGGTGGGCTTTATCAGGTCACTCCCCAAATGCGAGAGATGGCTTCGAACAACCTGAAGTTCTATTCATGAATTCGGGTTTGCACCTTCGACCATCTTCATCAGCCCTTTGAAGCGGAAATAACCATGGACTTCACCCTGTCACCCGAACTGCTCGACTTGCAACAACGGACACGTGCCTTTATCGCTGAGCACATTATCCCGCTCGAAAAAGATCCCCGCTGCACAGCCCATGGCCCGACTGAAGACCTGCGCAAAGAGATGATCTCGCTAGCGCGCAAGGCCGGTCTGTTGTCCTCGCACATGCCCAGCGAGTTGGGCGGTCTTGGTCTGAACCATCGGGCCAAGGCGATTCTTTTCGAGGAAGCCGGCTACTCGCCACTGGGGCCTGTCGCACTGAACATTGCTGCGCCCGACGAGGGCAATATGCACATGATGGAAGTCATCGCGACCGCGGCCCAGAAGGAGCGTTGGCTCAAACCCCTGGCCCTGGGTGAAATTCGTTCGTGCTTCTGCATGACCGAACCGTCACCAGGTTCGGGATCGGACCCTGGCATGCTCGCTACCACCGCCGTACGTGACGGCGACGACTACCTAATCACTGGTGAGAAATGGTTCATCACCGGGGCTGAGGGAGCAAGTTTCGCCATCATCATGGCCAAGCTCGAAGATGGCCGAGCGACCATGTTCCTCGCTGACATGGACCGTCCGGGCATTCAGATCGTACGCGCGATGGATGCACTGGATTCGTGCTTCCCCGGTGGCCATGCGGTGGTGCGCTTCGACAAGCTGCGGGTGCCTGCCAGCGACGTATTGGGTGAACCCGGTGAGGGGCTCAAATATGCTCAGGTGCGCCTGTCCCCTGCCCGCTTGACCCACTGCATGCGCTGGCTCGGCGGAGCCCGTCGCGCCCATGACGTGGCGACCCGTTACGCGGCCCAACGCCAGGCTTTCGGCAAGTCACTGGGTGAGCACGAAGGCGTCGGCTTCAAGCTGGCGGACAACGAAATGGACCTGCACATTACCCGCCTTGCGGTCTGGCACTGCGCCTGGTTTTTGGACCAGGACAATCTCGGGCGACATGCCTCGAGCATCGCCAAGGTCATTTCGTCCGAAGCGATTTGGCGCGTGGTCGACCGCAGCGTGCAGATTCTCGGTGGCCAGGGTGTCACCCATGAAACGATCGTCGCGCGGATTTTCGCCGATGTTCGCGCCTTCCGCATCTATGACGGCCCATCGGAAGTACACCGCTGGAGCATCGCCAAGAACATTCTGCGTCCCCACACTCAGGCTCGCTGAGCGCGCCCCACTCGATCAAGGAGTTTTCCGTGAAGCAAGCCTATATCGTTGATGCGCTGCGTACGCCGACCGGCAAACGAGCCGGCAGCCTGTCCCAGGTACACCCCATGGACATGGGCGCGCATGTCATCAAGTCACTGGTGGAACACAACGCGATTCCCGCCGAGGATTATGACGACGTCATCTTTGGCACCATCGATGCCATTGGCCCGAATGCCGGCAACCTGGCGCGTTTTTGCTGGCTGGGCGCCGGACTTCCCGATAGCGTTCCCGGCGTCACCATCGACCGCCAGTGTGGCTCGTCCCAGCAAGCCGTGCACTTCGCTGCGCAGGCGGTCATGAGTGGTACTCAGGACGTGGTGATTGCCGGCGGAGTGCAAAACATGAGTCAGGTGCCGATCAATACCGCGTTGTACATTGCCAAAGACCTTGGCTTTGCCGATCCCTGGACCTCGGCGCAAACCTACCGCGCCCGCTATGGTACGCAACAGCTCTCGCAGTTCGAAGCGGCCGAACGCATTGCCCGCCATTGGGGCTTCACTCGCCAGGACATGGAAGCCTATGCCCTGCGCTCTCACGAGCGTGCTCTGGCGGCCATTGAGCAAGGGCGTTTCGACCACGAAATCGTGCCCTATGGCGATCTGCGTATGGACGAAACGGCCCGCCGTAGCAGCCTGGAAAAAATGGCCACGCTGCAGACACTCCTGCCAGACGGCCAGTTGACCGCTGCCACCAGCAGCCAGATGTCCGACGCCGCCAGTGCCGTATTGGTCTGCTCCGAGGACGCGGTCAATCGTTATGGCCTGAAACCACGTGCACGCATTGTCCATATGAGCGTACTGGGTGATGACCCGGTGTGGATGCTCACTGCGCCAATCGCCGCAACTCGCCGGGCGCTGCAAAAGGCTGGCCTGCGCATGGCCGATATCGATCTGGTGGAAATCAACGAAGCGTTCGCCAGCGTCGCCATGGCCTGGCTGCAAGAAATGGATTACCCAAGCGAACGCACCAATGTCAACGGCGGTGCCATTGCCCTTGGCCATCCTATCGGCGCAACCGGCACCAAACTGATGACCACCCTGCTCCATGAACTGGAGCGCAGCGGAGGTCGTTATGGCTTGCAGACCATGTGCGAAGGCGGTGGCTTGGCCAACGTAACCATCATCGAGCGGCTTTGAGCCCATCGACCCAAGGAGTTACATGATGAACACAGCCGTCACTGTCAGCCACCACGATACCGTCGCCCTGGTCAGCCTGAATCTGCCCGAAAAACGCAACAGCCTGGTTCCTGAGCTTTATCGCCGCTTGGCCGACGAGCTCGAGAACCTGCAAGACAATGAGCAGGTCCGGGTAATCGTACTCAGCGGTGGTCAGCACTTCTGCGCGGGGGGGCCGCTGGATGGCCTGGATACCCGGCCAATGGTCATGCGCAAAGACATGCGTTGCGGCCATCGGGTAATCCGCGCCATCGTCAATGGTCGGGTACCGGTAATCGCCGCCGTGCAAGGCGCAGCATTCGGCGCCGGGCTGTCTTTGGCGGCAGCCTGCGACTTCGTCGTGGCCGATGCCGACAGCCGCTTTGGGGCCGTGTTCGGCAAAGTGGGCGTCATGCCGGACTGGGGTTCACTCTGGACGCTGCCACAACGCATTGGCCTGCCTCGGACTCGCCAACTGGTCATGTTCCAGCAAATTCTCGGCGGCGAAGAAGCAGCCCGGCTAGGCCTGGTCGACTTTCTGGCCGAGCCTGGTCAGGTTTTGGAGACCGCACTCCAGCGCGCCCAAGCGTTGGCTATCAGCGCACCTGGCCCGCTTTCAGCGACCAAGTCATTGCTGGGGCGTCATCCTTTGAGCCTGGAAACCCTGCTCGACTGGGAAGCCGACACTCAGGCGCTGTTGATCGGCTCCGAAGATTTTACCGAGGGCCGTGACGCATTTTTCCAGAAGCGTGCAGGAGTTTTCCGTGGGCTCTGAAACCGCCGTGCAACATCTGGCCACCACTTCCACTACCTGGGATGGCGTGGATGTCACGCCGCTACTGGACGTGCTGGAAGTAGGCCCGGACCGCTTCACCTGCAACTGCTTCCACGCCAATCAGAATGCTGCGATCTACGGTGGGCAAACCCTCGGCCTGGCCGTTGCGGCTGCCATCGCAACCGTTGAAGCGCATCTGCATCCCCATGTGCTTCAAGTCAGCTTCCTCGCTGCCGGCGATGTCAACGCTCCGCTGTCGATTGAAGTAGAGCGCATCCAGCAAACCCGACGCTTTGCCGCGCGACTGGTCAGACTGGTGCAACACGGCCGCTCCATCGCCATTGCCACGCTGTCCTTCCATGCCGGTGAAAACGGGATGGAGCACCAGCAGAACTGCGACCCCGTACCCGACCCGGAAAATCTGATGGGGTTGGCACAAGTTCGCGAAGCCTTCCATCAACGACTCAATCCCATCGAACGGGTATTTATCGGCAAAACCCGTTCAGTGGATATACGCCCGGCGGACCCGGAACAGTTTGTCCTCGGCCGCGACGATCAAGCCAGGATTCGTTACTGGATGCGCACCACTCAGTCCCCCAACCTGCCCACGCGCCTGCAACCCGCCGTGCTCGCTTACCTGAGTGACTTCTGGTTCGGCATCACCGCACTGATGCCTCACCGCGAGCACAAACTGGGGGAAGACCTGTTTGTTTCCAGCCTCAACCACACGATCTGGTTCCACCAGCAAGATGTACAGGCGGATGAATGGTTGCTGGTTTCTGCCCACAGTCCTTCGACCAGTCTGGGGCGGGGTTTGACCTTGGGTCATGTGCATGATCGGAAAGGACGGCTGGTGGCAACGTTGGGGCAGGAAGGCCTGTATCGTTTGCGTTGATTCATGCAGATGAAAACGGGCGTGACTGCTGAGAAAATTCGGCTTGGTCAGTGTGCTGAGCGAAGTACTTGCCGCCTTCCACACTGATTATGAAAGAGCACGCCGATGGCTGAACGTGTTGGCCATAGGCTGTTTCGTAGCCGCGGCGAGCCTTCTGGCGTGGCATTGGCATCATATCGAAGAGCTGATTCTTCACCCATTTCCTTCACGCTTATCTCGTCGATGCTGAACGACGCGGCAAGTTATTGCCGCGCGGTGGGCTCGTAGACGAAACGCTGAAACACCATTGAAACTCAAAAAACACTTAGCGCTTCGGCAGCAAATGCGCCTCGGTACGCCCGAAAAGCTCGATCGATGCACAGGCGCATCCATGCTACCTGGCATGCCTTGCAGCGCCGCAAAGGTAGAGCAATGGATCACGCCTCTCCCGAGCCACCCTCCACAGTGCCAAACAAGCAACGGTTTGTGGGTGGCATGGGGCGCTCACACCGGGGCCTAGGTGCTTGTCGACCTGCAGTTCTTGCTCAATCCAATGTTTTAATCGCGCTGTTTACTCAGGAGGTGCTTGACCGATCAGCCCTTGCCCAACTGGTTAAAAGGCGTATCCCGATCACTACGCGGCTCAGGCGGCAAACCCAGTACCCGCTCAGCGATGATGTTGCGCAGGATTTCATCGGTGCCGCCGGCAATACGCAAACCGGCTGACCACATGTACCAATAGTTGAATCGCCGCGCCTGGAGATCGTCGAACTCGCGCAGGCCATCAGCACCCAGCGCTTCCAACGCGCAGGCACTCATGTCCTGAAGGTTTTTGGCCATCACCAGTTTGTTGATCGAGGCTTCGGGACCGGGTACGCCACCGCGCGAAACCGCCGTCATCGAACGCATACGGGTCAAGGAAATGCCTTCATCAGCCACGTAAAAGCGTGCCAGGGCGTCAGCATCGAATAGTCCTGCCAGTTCGCTCGCCACGGGTGCACCGGAAGGTTTTCCACCGACGGCAAGTCGCTCGAACATCAGGGTGCTCAGGGAAACCTTCCAGCCTTCACCGACTTCGCCCAGGCGCTGTGAATCAGGAATGCGCACGTCGGTGAAAAACACTTCGTTGAACTCCGCATCGCCCAGTAGCGTACGGATCGGTCGCACTTCCACACCTGGGGCGCGCATGTCGACATAAAACATGGTCAAGCCTTTATGCTTCGGTGCAGACGGGTCTGTGCGCACCAGCACGATGCCGTAGTCAGACTCGTGGGCATAGGACGTCCAGACTTTCTGGCCGTTGATCACCCAATCCTCGCCTTCGCGTACACCGCGGGTTCTCAAGCCTGCCAGATCGGACCCGGCGGCCGGCTCAGAAAACAACTGGCACCAGATTTCCTCACCACGCATGCCTTTGGCCATGAAGCGGTCCATCACCTCGGCCGAACCATGGGTAAACAACGTCGGCAAACACATGCCGATACCGACTGCGAAAGGGATGACCGGAAGGCTGTAATGCTCTTCTTCCTGGTGAAAAATCACGTGTTCGATCGGGCTTCCACCCTGCCCGCCCACGTCCTTTGGCCACATGATGCCGACATAGCCGGCATCCGCCTTGAGTCGTTGCCAGCCACGGGCCAGCGTCATGAAGCGCTCATGCTCCATACCGTCCTCAGGCCGGACTTCGTAAGCGCGCGCATTAGCGCTCAGCCAGGCGCGCACTTGCGTGCGATAGGTTGCTTCTTGAGGCGTATCTTGAAAATCCATCGATGCCGCTCCTGTATCCGATCAAGCCGTTTCGCGCAGCAGGGCTGCCTTGAGACGGCGAGCCCAAAAGGCACGGCCACCCAGTTGGGTTGCCATCAGCCGCGCACGACGGTAGAAAAGTTGAATATCGCTTTCCCAAGTGAAACCGATGCCACCGTGCAACTCGACCGCAGTTTCAGCGGCCTGGCACAAGGCTTCAGTGGCGGCCAGACGCGCCCCCGCGGCGGCACGAGGTAATTGCGCAGGTGCCTGGGTCAGGGCCCATGCACCGTAGTAGCAATGGCTCCGCGCCAACTGGTTCTTCACATATAGGTCAGCCAGCGAGTGTTTGACTGCCTGATAGCCACCCACCACACGGTTGAATGCTTGCCGTGTTTTGACATACTCCAGGGTCGACTCCAACGCTGCTTCGGCGCTCCCCAGTTGCTCGAAAGCACTGAGTACAGCAGCAGCGTCCAGAGCTCGTTCAGCGAGCACACTGCCCTGCCCGGCAGAGCCCAATCGCAGGCAACTGACATCGTCGAAGTGAAGGTCGGCATGACGACGGATCCGGTCGATTGCTTCGACCGATTCCAGGCTTACTCCCGGAGCCTGCGCGTCGACGAGCCACCAGCTCCAATCCTGGCCATCGTCATCGGCACACGCCGAAACGATGAACACATCTGCCACTGGCGCATCGGCGACCATGGCCTTGCGACCACTCAGCTTTCCTGCACTGACTCGCGCTTCGGGCCGTTCGGTCCATGCCACCTGGCCGCGCTCGGTGAACGCGACGCTGGCTGTTTTTTCACCCGCCGCCAGCTCGCCCAGCAGCGTGGATGCGACCTGGCAATCCGTCAGTTGTTGCAATGCCGTGCTGGCATGCAATACCGAAGAACTGAAGGGAATCGGCGCCAGCGTGCGTCCGACCTCTTCAGCCAGAACACACAGTTCCAATGCCGAAAGCCCCAGACCACCATCGGCCTCTGCGATAGCGGCAGCCGGCCACCCCAACTCCTGAACCTGGACCCACAGGGACTTATCATGTGTCTCCGGGTTTTCCAGCAGTGCCCGGGCACGAACCAGGCCGTCAGCGAATAAGCGCTTGGCCTGATCGCGCAACTGTTCCTGATCAGCAGAAAAATCAAAGTTCATGGCGATCGATCTCCAGACCTTTACAAGGCCAAAGCTTATTGTTCGCGGACATGGAAACGCTCACCACGCTCGGCACGCTGACGTAACCAGGACGAAGGCCGGAATCGCTCTCCGAAGTGATCCGCCAGCTCATCGCAGGCAGTGACAAAGGCTGTACCGCCGACGGTATCGATCAAGCTGAACACACCGCCAGTCCAGGTCGGAAAGCCAATTCCCAGAATCGAGCCAACATCGCCTTCGGCGGCGTTGCCGATCACGCCCTCCTCCATGCACCTCGCCGCTTCCAGCGCCTGGATGTAGAGCATGCGCTTCTTGATCTCTTCGACATCGGGTTGCACGGACAAGGCAGGGTAGACTTCGCCCAGCCCCGACCACAAAGCGCGCTTGCCCTCTGGATAATCGTAAAATCCCTTGCCACAACGACGGCCGATCCGATTCAGGGTTGCACAGAACATCTCCTGGACCTTGAAGCCTGCGGGTTCATTCCAGGCATCACCCAGCGCGGCACGCTCAGCCAGTGATGATTTGTAGCCGTTCTCCATGCCGATGTCGTCCAGCAGCGCCAATGGCCCCATGGCGAAACCGGCCAGGCGCGCAGCATTGTCGATCAGTGCCGGTTTGACGCCGCTGCCCAGCATCGCAAGCGACTCTTGAAGATACGCCGCGATCACCCTCGAGGTGAAAAAGCCTCGCGAGTCCTTGACCACGATCGGCGTCTTGCGCAACAGGCGAATGAAATCGAGGGCATGCGCCAGAGTGGTATCGCTGGTTTGCTGACCGACCACGACTTCCACCAACGGCATGCGATCCACTGGGGAAAAGAAATGCAGACCGATAAATCCATCAGGGGTGTTCAAGTCCCGGGCCATGTCGGTAATCGGCAAGGTCGAGGTGTTTGAAGCGAGTATCGCACCCGGCTTCATGAACGCCTGCGCCTGGGCGAATACTCCAGTCTTGACCTGCAAGTCTTCGAACACCGCCTCAATGACCAGGTCACACTCGGCAAACTCGGCATAATCGCTGGTAGCCTGAATACGGGCCATGATCGCATCAGCAACTTCCTGAGCCATACGTCCCTTCGCCACTCGCTTGGCAAACTCGTCGGCCAGTCGCTGGCGGCCGGCCAGGGCCTGTTCCGCCGTTGCATCCAGCAACACCACTTGCAACCCGGCCACTGCGGCACTATGGGCAATACCGCCACCCATCAGGCCAGCTCCGACCACGCCGACTTTGGCGATCGACGCCGGCTCGATGGATTTAGGTCGACGGGACAGCTTTTCCAGCTCGCCCTTGTTCACAAACATCGTGCGGACCATATTGCAGGCGGTTGGATCAAGCACCAGCTTGGCGAACTCGCAGGATTCAATGTGCAGTCCGGCGTCGATTGGCACGCAGGTGCCGTGGGCTACCGCCCGGAGCAAGGCAATCGGTGCCGGTAGATTGCGCCCGGTATCGCGAGCGATCTGAGTGGCAGTGAGGTTAAACAGGTTACCCAGTTCAACATCAGCAAAACCCGCGCCGCCGGGAACTTGATAACCTTTTTTATCCCAGGGTTGCTGGGCATCTGCGTGCTCAAGAACCCAGGCGCGAGCGGCTGGCAGCAATTGCTCGACGCTGAGCACCCCATCGACAATACCTTTAGCCAACGCAGCTTCAGGCGCCAGCAAGGTGCCTTTCATCATCAACGGCAATGCGCTGGCAATCCCGATCAAACGAGGCAGGCGCTGAGTGCCACCGGCACCGGGCATAAGGCCCAGCGTAGCTTCCGGCAGGCCCAGCAGAATGCGTGGATTGTCCAGAACCAGACGGTGATGGCAGGCCAGAGCGATCTCCAGACCGCCGCCCAATGCGGAGCCATTGATCGCGGCCACATAGGGTTTGCCGCTGCTCTCAAGGCGCCGCAACAATGGACTCATCTGAGTGGCCATATCACGGGCATCGCCCACGCTCAGTTCGCGAGACAGCGTGCGAACGATTTCCTTCAGATCGCCGCCGGCGACGAAATCCTTCTTCGCCGAGGTAATGACCACACCGCGAATATCGGCATCGGCGGAAACTCGCTCGACAATCTCTGCCAGCTCATCTCGAAACCGCTCGGTGATGGTGTTGGCCGGTTGTCCCGGAATGTCGATGGTAACGACGGCAACGCCATCTTTACCCAACGCAAAATCAATGGTTTCAAACATGCAATGACCCGTCCTTGCAGAATGGGGTGAGGATCGAATTCAGACGCGTTCGATGATGGTTGCCGCGCCCATGCCGATGCCGACGCACAGACTGACCAGTGCCGTACTGCCACCCGTGCGCTCAAGTTCATCGAGGACTGTGCCGAGCAGCATCGCGCCTGTCGCACCCAGAGGGTGACCTAGGGCGATGGCGCCGCCATTGACATTGATCCGCTCATGGCCGATGTCCAATACACGCATGTATTCCAACACTACGGATGCGAACGCTTCGTTGAGTTCAAACAGATCGATATCAGAGACATTCATGCCTGCTCGCTGCAAAGCGCGCAGCGATGCAGGAGCCGGGCCGGTGAGCATGATGGTCGGGTCTGTACCGATGGTCGCGAAACTACGGATACGCGCGCGGGGTTTTAGCCCCAGGCGTTTTCCCGCCTCGAGTGAACCAACAAGTACCCCGGCTGCACCGTCGACGATGCCCGAAGAGTTACCGGCGGTATGCACATGCTCAATCTCGAAAACATCCGGGTACTTTTGCAAGGCAATCGCGTCATAGCCACCCAAGGTCCCCATCTGCGCGAACGCTGGTTGCAGGCTGGCCAGGTCTTCTGGACGGGTTTGCGGACGCATGTGCTCATCACGCTCAAGCAAGGGAAAACCAAGAGCGTCGACGACAGGTACCACGGAGTTTTTGAAGCGACCTTCATCCCAGGCACGCCCCGCACGCTGCTGGCTGGCCAGTGCATAGGCATCAACATCGTCACGGCTAAAACCACTGCGCGTGGCGATCAGATCGGCGCCGATTCCCTGAGGTGCAAATGCGGTGGCATAGGCAATGGCAGGATCCCGAGCCCAGGCACTGCCTTGGGAGCCCATCGGCACGCGCGACATGGACTCCACACCGCCGCCGATCGCCAGGTCGAGCTGCCCTGCCATCACTTGAGCAGCCATCATGTTGACCGCGTCGAGCCCCGAAGAGCATGCCCGGTCCAGTTGCAGACCCGGCACGCTTTCAGCGTAACCGGCCATCAAAATCGCAGGACGCGTCAGGTTGGAACCCTGCTCGCCAAATGGCGTGACCACGCCCAATGCGACTTCACCAACTTCGGCGCTGTCGAGTTGATTGCGGTCACGCAAGGCACGCAGCACCTGTGCCGCCAGCTCAGTTGAGCTGACTGCGTGCAAACCGCCATTGGGGCGTCCGCGGCCACGAGGCGTGCGAACATGATCGAAAATATAGGCTTGAGCCACTGTCTGTCTCCCCTTCCTGACCATCCAACATCGAGCAAGCCAGCGCCTGTTATCTCGACAACATAGAGCATAATGATATGTATGTTTAAGACGATAAACAACAGGCTTGCTGGCAAAGCCTTCATTTTTGATCGTGACAGAACTGCCAACGCGGCCGCGAAACCGGACGATTCAGTCTTGCACGCAATGATACGTATGATTAAGCTGTTTCTAGACAAAAAGCTGATTTTTCGATTCCCGCATGCCGGAGCGTCATTTAATGCCAAAAATCAATGTGGTTCTGCGCAAGGAGGACCTCGATCCGGACTTCCTATACGACAAGGTTGCCGTAGTCATCGACGTATTGTTCGCCACTACGACTATTGTCGCCGCCCTGCACCATGGCGCCAGAGCCGTATATCCGGCAGCCAACCGGCAAATGGCCTGTGACACAGTAAACGGCCTGGAACCCGATAGTTACATACTGGCCGGGGAGAACCATCTGCAGAAAATTCCAGGCTTCGTCACCTACTCTCCGCTTGCCTTGTCGCAAGAGGCTTTGGCAGGTCGCAATGTTGTATTTTCCACGACAAACGGCACCGTCGCGCTGCGCAAGGCGGATACCGCCAAGCATGTATATGCCGCCGCCCTGTTGAATGCACCCGCCATAATCCGCCAACTCCAGAAACACCAGGATCGGTCGATTGTGCTGGTCTGCTCGGGATCGGCTGGTCGAGTGAATCTGGAAGACCTGTATTTGGCCGGATACCTGGTCGAGCAACTGGAAATCACCTGCCCCGGCACCTGGACCCTATCGGACACCTGTCACATCGCACGCTCGGTGTACGGCCAATACTACGACTCGCCGCACGACTGCCTGATGCAAAGCCAATTAGGTGTTCGACTGTGCAAGGAAGACATGTTCGATGAAGTCGAGTATTCAGCCCGGCTTGGCCTGCTTGATATCGTGCCCCACCTCCAGGGCAACCACCTCACCTGCTTGTGACCCATCGAGTAACTGACAATGAGCGATACTTTCCCGCGCAGGGGTGGTTGTCTGCGCCGCCTGATAGTTCTGCGCCAGGTGACCCCAGGGCAGGTAGTTGGCTGGCTGGAGGATGACTTCCATCACTTCGGCGTGACCATAGAGCACGATGGCGTGTGCATAACGGCAGTCCGCATGGCGGCGCCGCGCCCCCCTTGGGTGACCTGTTCCGGAGCTCAAGCCCCTTTGCAGGCACTCGTCGGCAGTCCTCTGATCAACCGCGCTTCGGATATCGGCGCGCTGATCGACATGCGGCAACAGTGCACACATGTTCACGATTTAACGGGATTGACTCTGGCGCATATCAAGCGCGGAGATTGCGAACGTCGCTATGAGATAACCGTTGAGGATCGCGAGGTCTATGCCTGGAACGGGATTCACCCGACCATGGGTCCGACCCGCGCACGCGTATTACGCGATGGCGAAGAGGTGATGTGTTGGCAGGTGGATAACGGAAGTATTACCGGCCCCGCACCCTTCACTGGCCAGACGCTGGAGCGTGGTTTTCGCCAGTGGACAGAGTCACTCGACGAAGAGGCTGCCGAACAAGCCACTCTGTTGCGACGCGCTATCCTTGTGGCTGGCGGACGAACGATCGATCACGACCTTTTCCACAACGCCGCTGAATTTGGCCAACCTGCACTTTGCTACAGCTTTCAGCCCGAACGCAGCCACCAAGCCCTGCGCAGCCGTGGAACAACCCGGGACTACGCGGCCAACGCCGCGGAAATGCTAATTAATGTGCGAGAGATTCCTTAGGGAAGACATCTTGAGCCACCATCCGGTGGCTCTTGAGACTCAACCGACCTGGAACAGATCGGTAATGCGCATATGTTCAAACCCAGTCACCCAGACTTTGTTCGCGCGCACCATATGCTTGCGCCAGTGAGCTTCAGCACCATCGATGTCGCGCGCCTCAATGAAACCAATGAGCTTCTCTTGAGACTTCAATCCAGCGACTGCCGCCATGATAGAAGTCTCTACGGGAATGCTGCGTCGCTGCAACGCCACGGCCGCTGTTTGATGCCGGGTAATCACTTCGTGCATGGCCCCCCACAGATGGATCAGCGGCTTATTGCCGGATAGCTCCACGAGCACCTTGTGAAAATGCGCCACCTCAGTGGCAAAGCCTGCCGGATCCTCGATAAAAGCACGCTCGCGCTCTATCGCCTCGCGCAATACTGCCGGTGCGCGCTCTGCAGAGTTCTCGACCACGAAACGAACCGCCGAGGGCTCGAACGCCATCCGCGCCTGATAAACCTCAGCCACGGTGGTGCCTTCGAACTGCAATACCATCAACGCGTAATTGGCGATCAACACCGGATCCGGCGCATGTATGACGGCACCACCCTTAGCCCCTCGGGCAACAGTGATCAGATGCTCCGCCTCGAGGATACGAAAAGCTTCGCGAATGGTCGGACGTGACACGCCATATTCTTCCATCAGCTTGCCTTCGGCTTGAAGCAGATCCCCCTCCTTCAGTTCGCCGCGCACAATCTGCTTCTTGATTCGACCAGCAACGATCTGCGGTGCCTTGGGAATATGGAGTACTTGCCGACGCTCGCCCGCAACCCTCCCGTTCGAAAACGAAAATTCTTTCAAATCGCTCATCACCTTCAATCCTTAGTCTGTGGAATCGTCGTTTTCATAACAGCTTAATCAGCCATATGATAAACATGATCTAAATATAACACATGAAAATCATAACGCTTCTTCGCGAGTACGCAACGCGTAATAATGGGGCGTTTCAAGATCTTTTCTGTGTTCCGCACAGGTCCACGCGCGTCACTGGACAATCTGATTTTATTATGTATATGATTAATACGTTTAGAAAACAATAACGCTGCAGGGGCTTCCATGAATTTTGATTTCTCAGATGAGCAGCGGATGCTTCGGGACCAGTCCCGTCGCCTCCTGAGCGAAGTCAGCGACTTCCATACGGTGCGACAGTTGCTTCAAGCGCATCAGCCGTTCAATTCGGATCTCTGGAGACAGGTTGCCGAACTAGGCTGGCCGGCAGTCGCCATTGATGAGGATCAGGGCGGGCTGGGCCTGGGCATGCTGGAACTGTGTGTCCTGGCTGAGGAGCTCGGTCGGACACTGGCGCCGATTCCGTTCCAGAGCACAGTTTTCCTGGCTGCAGAACTGCTGAAGCTCAGTGCCGCCCCTGAAGCAAAAGATCTGCTGCAGGCGATCGCCGGTGAAGAGGCCATTGTCGCAACGGGCCTGGTTGCGCCCGGGCAATCCTGGGAAGGCCAACCTTTACAGTTCGACGGCAAGACTCTGAGCGGCCGCAGCCGACCTCTGGCATATGCCGCCCAGTCTCAATATGCATTGCTGCCAGCTCAGCAAGACGGACAACCGGTCGTTGTCCTGGTCAAGCTAGGTGACTCGGGTCTGAAGGTAGTGCCGCTAAACAGTCCTGACGAAATCATTCCGTTTTCCGCCTTGCAAGCTGATGGGGTGCAGGCCATTGGGCTGCTGGCGGGAGCACAGGCCACAGCCGCGATGCAACAGGTGGTTGACCAGTCCGCCATTTTGACCGCTTTTGAACAGATCGGCGGAGCCGAAGCGGCCTGCGGACTGGCGCGCGACTATGCCCTTGAACGCCATACGTTCGGTCGCCCTATTGGCAGCTATCAGGCCATCAAACACAAGCTGGCCGATATGGCAGTGAAAATCGAGCTGGCCCGCTCCAATGCCTATTACGGCGCCTGGGCCCTGCATGCCGGCAGTCCGGACGAACGCGCATTGGCCGCCGCCACCTGCCGATTGAGCGCAACCGAAGCCTTCGAATACGCAGCACGTGAATGCCTGCATGTGCATGGCGGCATCGGTTACACCTGGGAAGCCGATTGCCACTTCTTCTATAAGCGCTCGCGCTTGCTGGCCATGACACTGGGCGAGCCTGGGGCATGGGTCGACCGACTGCTGTCGGATACATCCTTGAACCTGCTTAAAGCCCACTGAGGAGACGAACATGGATTTCAACGATTCCCCGGCTGAAGCCGAATTCCGTCAACAGGTTCGCGACTGGCTGCAAGACAACGTGTCCAGCGTGCTGGGTGCCGACGGGCATCAGGATGTCGAAGCATTCACCGCAAACGCAAGACAGTGGCAACGTAAAAAGGCAGAAGCCGGATATGCCGCCATCCGTTGGCCACGCGCCGAGGGCGGACTGGACGGCACGCCAATGCAGGAAGTGATCTTTCAGGAAGAAGAGTCACGCTACGCGGTCCCCGTCGGCCCGCTGGTCACAATTGGCACGCAATTGGCCATCCCGACGCTGCGCACCCATGGAACAGCCGAACAGATCGAGCGTTTTACCCGTCCAACGCTCAATGGCGACCTGATCTGGTGTCAGCTTTTCTCAGAGCCGTCGGCAGGCTCCGACCTTGCCAACCTGCGAACCCGCGCAATCAAGGATGGCGATGACTGGGTGATCAACGGGCAAAAAGTCTGGACCTCCTGGGCCCATGTCGCGGACTGGGGGATACTCATTGCTCGCACCGATTCTGAAGCCACCAAGCACAAGGGTTTGACTTTCTTCCTGGTCGATATGCGCCAACCTGGCATCGACGTACGACCAATCGAGCAAATTTCGGGAGAGTCGGAATTCAACGAAGTGTTCTTCACAGATCTGCGTATTCCCGACAGCTATCGCGTTGGAGCTGTCGGTGACGGCTGGAAGTGCGCAATGACGACCCTGATGAATGAACGGGTCAACGTGGGTGGTGAAAGCCAGGCACTTCCGTCAGTGGTCGAACTGCTGGAGCAAATCTCCAAGAGCGGTAGTCCGGTCACTCAGGATCGTTTCAAGATTGCCAGCCTGCTGACCCGGGAACTCGGATTGCGCTATTTCCGCTTCCGTCTGCTGACTTCCCTGTCCAAAGGTGAAACCCCGGGCCCAATTTCCGCGATGAGCAAGTTGGTTTACGCCAATGTTCTGCAGGAGCTATCGGCCCTGGCGTTGGACAATCTGGGCCTGGAGGGCATGACCAACGAGTTGGCCGAGGCTCCAACGACACGTTTCAGTCACGGATATGAATGGTCGGCAGCGCTGCGAATTGCTGGTGGCACCGACGAAATCCTGCGAAACCAGATCGCCGAGCGAGTCCTGGGCATGCCAGGAGAAATTCGGGTAGACAAAAACATACCGTTTTCCCAATGTCGCTGACGCTAAGGAAGTTTTTAGCATGACTGAACATATCCGGGCCGAATGTCATCGGCATTGCTTGACGATCACGCTAAATCGTCCAGACAAACACAATGCCCTGACCAATGCCATGTATGACAGCCTGAGCGGCATGCTCATGTCTGCTGGAGCCGATGATAACGTGAGAGTTGTCATCATTCATGGCGGCCCGGAATGCTTTACCGCAGGCAATGACCTTGCGGACTTTCTGCAAACGCCTCCAGACAGCCTCGATGCCCCTGCCTTCCGCTTCATGGCCGCAGTAGTGGCATTGGACAAACCTCTAATAGCCGCCGTTTGTGGCGCAGCCATTGGCATTGGCACTACTTTGCTGTCGCACTGCGACTTCGTAATGGCGACTCGAAACAGTCGCTTTGCCACGCCCTTCATAAAACTCGGCCTCTGCCAGGAGTTTGCCGCAAGCCTGTTATTGCCCAAACGATTGGGGCATGGATATGCCTCCCGTTTGCTGCTTGGTGGGGAAAGTATCGATGGGGAACAAGCGCACGCCCTGGGCTTGTGCACGCATCTTTTTACTCAAGGACAGGAATGCCTGGACTTTGCCCAAGACTACGCAGAACGATTGGCTACAGCCTCGCCTGAGGCACTGCAAGCCGCCAAGCATTTGATGAAGGCACCCCAGCAGGAAAGCGTGCTCAACATCATTCGCCAGGAGAATCTGAACTTCATTGCACGTTTGCAAACTCGAGAGTGCCGCCAGGCTTTAGAGGACTTCGTCTACAAACGTCGGTGATGGACTGATTAACGGAAGTCCAGGCCACTTTGAAATATACATGCATACGATTACAATGATCGCCATCTTAAACCCTCACATAACAACAATCGGGGATGAAGATGAAAACGATCATGTGTGCGCTGCTGTTTTTTGGCCTTTCCTTGCTGGGCGGATGTCAGGAACTCCACCATGAACAAGCCGAGCCAATGGGCTTGACCTCGTTTTGCGATGGCGTAAAGTGCGCGCCCAAGTACGACCCTTCCTGGCCTGCGGCCCTTCGCTGAAGCGGTTTGCAGCCATACCGCTGGAGTTCTGTTTGAAAATTTCGGGATTTGTTCTGTCGCTTTTTCTTGGGTCGTGCTTGGTCAATCACGCCTCTGCCGAAGGTGCTGCGGTGGAGCCAAGCTATCAAAGTCAGGCCGACCAAGCCCAACAATTGCTGGCGAAAGCGATCGAACGATATCGTCAAATAGGCGACCAGGCACTGGCCGAATTCAGCCGCCAAGGTGCGTTTGTTCAGGGTGAGCAATATGTTTACGTAGTCGATACGCACGGCGTAATGCTAGCCAGTGGCGGCCCTTCGGCGCTATACATTGGCCGCAATATCACCGCGCTGATCGATCCATCATTGGGTGCGGCCTTTACCAATGCCTTGAACCAACCAGAAAGTCAGGCCATTCATAGTCAGGAATATCACTGGATGAATTGGCACGATGGCAAGGTCGAGCGCAAGCGCGCCTTTTTTCAGCGTGTCGACGACAAGGTCTTTGCCGTTGGTTATTACTTGCCTCGCTCAAGCCCGAGCGCCGCGCAAGCTTTGCTCGACGATGCATTGAAGGACATGAAGAATGAGCCGCACGATACGATTGCTCGTATCAACCAACTGGACCCAAAACTGACGCGCGACGACTTGTACGTCTTTGTCATCGATACCGACAACATGAAAATGGTCGCCCATGGGTACAACCGCCGCCTGATCGGTACCGATTTTCGCCAACTGATGTCCGTCGATGGACAACCGGTTGGCCAACAGATGCTGACCGCCATAGAGGGGCGAGATAAAGCCCTCACCCACTATCTTTGGCGCAACCCTGTTACGCAGAAGCCAGAACCGAAAGAAACCCTGCTGGAACGCAGCGGACACTACATAGTAGCGGTCGGTTATTATGCAAATGCTGACGAAAACGCCAAGCGTTAGCTTGGCGTTGAGCATCAGTCCTGAAGCAACTGAGAAAGTGACATTTCTTCGTAACCGCTGACCCAAGTCTTATAGGCAGCCTGCATATGTTTGCGCCAGTGGTTTTCAGCCTCGTCCTCATCGCCGGCCTCGATCAACTTGATCAATTTTTCTTGCGAACGTAATCCAACCGAGGCGTTGGCGATAATGTCATCTGTGGCTTGATTGCGTCGGTACACCGACACTACCAGCGCCTGATGACGCTCGACCACGTGGTGAATTGCCGACCACAAATGGATCAAAGGTCGATTGCCAGACAACTCCACCAGCACACGGTGAAAATTGGCAATCGACTGGGCAAAGGCAGAAGTATCATCGAGCGCTTCACGCTCCTTGGCCACAGCCAGGCGCAAGGCATCCGGTGCTGTCTTGCGCGCGTTCTTGATCACCAATCGCACAACTGATGGCTCAAACGCCATGCGTGCCTGATAGACCTCCGCCACTTTGGTCCCTTCGCACTGAAGAACCATCAACGCATAGTTGGAAATCAGGTCTGGATCAGGCGAGTGAATGACTGCACCACCGCGAGCACCACGCGAGACGGTTACCAAACGCTCAGACTCAAGAATTCGATAGGCTTCGCGAATAGTCGGCCGGGACACGCCGAACTCTTCCATCAGCTTGCTCTCTGCCGGCAGCAGATCCCCTTCCTTGAGCTCACCGCCAACAATCATCTTCTTCAAACGCGATGCAACGATCTGCGGTGCCTTTGGAATATGCAGCGGCTGCTTCTTGACAGCAGTTGAGCCGAAGATGGAAGGCGTTTCGCCAATATTGTTCATTGTTCAATCCTGATAGCTATGTAGCGTCCCATTCATTCTACTGATTGGATCATTTAAATACACCATAGGATTAACAATCAGAAAAAATCAGCTTTCGACGCGGTAAAGGTGAGAATTCGTCCACTAGCATAGATACTTTCTGCAACTTCTTTGGCGCAACCGTAAATAATCAGATTCGACGCCATGGCCTCCACCCATTTATGAGGAGCTGATCTCCAGCACTGTCTTGCCGATACGCTGCCGATCAAGGGATGCGGCGAGCGCCTCGGCAAATTGCGCCATCGTGAAACGCCGCCCGGTTTCGGGTTGTAATCGCTTGGCAGCAATCAATTGCGCCAGTTCAGCACGCGCCTCAGCTGCCTCAAGTGGCTGATACAGATCAAACTGACGCACATCCACACCAATCAGCGATCCCCCCTTGAGCAATGGCAGGTTGGTGGGCAACGCAGGGATCGTGCCGCCGGCAAATCCCAAGACCAAATGTCGGCCACCCCACGCCAAGCGGCGGAAAGCCGTTTCCAGCCCCGCACCACCGACCGGATCGAAAATGACATCCACTCCTCGCCCTTCAGTCAGTGCCTTGAGCTGTTCAGTCCAGCTGGAGTCGGTGTAGTCAAGCACTTGCCAAGCCCCCAGCTTCAATGCTGTTTCGCGCTTGGCCAAACTGGAAGCTGCCGCAATGACCCTGGCCCCCAGCAGACGAGCAATCTGAATCGCTGCCTGACCCAGACCACCCGCAGCGCCCAACACCAGCACCGTCTCGTCAGGTCGCACCCGGCCACGATCACGCAACGCGTGCAAGGCTGTTGTGTAGTCAACCCAGCAAACTGCTGCCTCGGCAAATCCCATCCCATTGGGTAGTCGCGTCAACGACGCTTGCGGTACCACTGCGTACTCGGCGAAACCGCCGCCCATGGCAATCGCAGACACCGGTTGTCCAATGTCCACATTTATGACTTGCGGGCCTAGAGCATCAATTACCCCACTGAACTCGCAACCTGGAATAAAGGGCAGTGGTGGTTTGAGTTGGTATTGCCCAGTGCTCAACAATCCATCGGCGAACCCTACCCCAGTACACTTGATCGCAATGCGGACTTCCCCTACTCCAGGTTCGGGGACGTCAACGCGTCGCAGCTGGTAACTTTCCAGCTTCAATTCCTGACCTACAACGGCGTACATCTGCATAGGCGAAGGGGGCAAGGCCATGGGCAATCCTTTTACTTATGAGTATCGAATTCACACCTGCCCGCATCATAGCGACGCCGCTTTTTGCCCTACAACTATTTATTCACGCATGTACAATTAAATCCAGAACACTGTCATCTGGAGAATCGCTTGAGCTCGCCCCCGACACCTGCCGCCGGCACTGAACGCGCAAATGGACGCATTACTCGCGAGCAGTTGATTACCGCTGCCGTGGAACTGATGGCCGAAGGGGGAGAAGCCGCTGTCAACCTCAAGGCCACCGCACAGCGCGCGGGTGTGACACGAGGCACGGCCTACTACCACTTCAAGAGCCGCGCTGCGCTGATCGAACAGATGCACGCCAACCTCGAGCAACAATTGCTCAAACTCACCGATGCTTCCCGCCCCTTCAGCAACCCTTATTCACTGGTGTCGCGATTGGCCGCAGAGGATGAATCAATCATTCGCTCTCGGGTTTACAGGATTCTTGAGCAAGGTCCACTGGCTGACCCAACCACGATGGCCTACTTGAGGCGCTTTCGCAGCGCAGCCTCGAAACAGCGCATGCGCCAGCCGGCCAAGGGCGATCCAATCGACCCGGATGCCCTCGCCTTCATCGCATCGGCCCTGGATTTCGCAGGTTTGATGGCCATTTCCCAAGGCAAGACGGTCAAACAACGCAAGGAATTGGCCGATCGATTTGGCGAAGCGGTATATCAATTGTTCTGCCATGGCGTCATCGATCCCGAACTCGATCCGGACTTGCCGAAACCCACCCGAAAAACCTGAGCTAAAAAATTCCATTCAAACAAGTACAAGGAATTAGCTATGCCACTGCAGCGCCAAACCTTCACCGGCTTTCAGAATCTGGCCCTGTGCGCCGATGTCGGTGGCCGCACCGATGCGCCACCGGTAATCCTGCTCCACGGGGGTGGCCAAACCCGGCATTCCTGGGGAAAAGCCGCCAGACGGCTGGCACTGGCCGGGTTCCATACGCTCGCAGTGGATCTACGCGGACATGGCGAAAGCGCCTGGGCAGTCGATGGTAACTATTCAACAGATGCTTTTATTGGTGACCTGAACGCAGTCATCGACACGCTCGAGCAACCGCCAGTGCTGATTGGCGCCTCCCTGGGAGGCGCTACTGCCCTGTTGGCAATGGGCGAATCGCAAACAGCACGTGCAAGAGCGCTGGTCCTGGTGGACGTAGTGCCACGCATGTCGCCTGAAGGCGTGCGGCATATTCGTGACTTCATGATGGGCAGCCCCGAAGGCTTTGCCAATCTGGAAGAAGCGGCTGCAGCTGTGTCGCGCTACATCCCCAACCGCCCCAAGCCCCCCACTAATGAGGGCTTGATGAAAAACCTGCGACTTAAGGAAGACGGCCGCTATTACTGGCATTGGGATCCAGCCTTCCAGGCCAGAAGCGCCCGTGAGCGTCTGGCCGATCTGCACCTGCGTATGGAAAACGCTGCCGCCAAAGTCCGAGCACCGACGTTGTTGATCAGAGGCCGGCAGAGCGACGTTGTCAGCGAAGAAGGCGCTCGCCTCCTGCTGGATCTGATGCCTCATGCCGAATATGTCGATATCGAAGGCGCCGGACACATGGTCGCTGGTGATCGCAATGACGTATTCAATGAAGCCATCGTCTCATTTATCCAGAGATTGAAGTGATTAACCCCTCGTCACGAGCCCTTGACCAATCATCAATATCACAATAATAATATATATGTTTATTCATCCATGACATTCATCCACCTAGTCGATGAATGTCGAGAGGGAGAGTGCGAATGACCTGGGAACATTGCGACAAGACCGCCATCGTCGGTGTCGGTGCCACGCCGTACTACGTCCGCGGGCAATCCTGGCCCCGGACCATCAACGAGATGATCGGCGAAGCCATTCTCGGCGCCTGTGCCGATGCCGGGTTGTCTGTTCGCGATATCGATGGTTTCGCTTACTACGGCGGTGCCAAGGCTGGGTACATCGATACCATGGACACGGCCAGCATCATGGAGATGCTAGGTATTCCGGAGGTCACTTTCACCGCCACACTGACTGGTGGTGGCGGAGGTTCGGCCGGTGCCATCGGTCTCGCGTCGGCCGCCATTATCGCCGGCGACGCCAAATATGTAGTCACCGTGATGTCCCTGCAGCAGCGGGCCCAGCGTCTTGGAACGGTGTTCGGTGCACTCAAGCCGGATCCGGAAAACTCCTTCCTTCAGCCTTCCGGCCTGGTAGGGCCGGGGCATTTGATGTCGGTGTTGGCACGCCGTCACATGCACTTGTACGGTACCCGTCGCGAGGCTTTTGCTGAAGTGGCTATCAACAGCCGCTTGAACGCCATGAATCGTCCCAAGGCCATCCGCCGTACGCCACTGACCCTGGAAGAATATTTCGCCTCCCCCATGCTTGCCGACCCACTTTGCCGCCTGGATTTCTGCCTGGAAACCGATGGCGCAGTGGCAGTTATCACGACCTCGACCGAACGTGCGCGTGACCTCAAACAAAAGCCGGTTCTGGTCAGCGCCGCCACGCATGGCGGCCGCGCCGAATGGGGCCGCGCCTTTGCCTGGATGGGTATGAGCGATGAATACTTCGCTTCATCCGGTCATAAGGATGTCGCCAATCGCCTTTACGCCAAGGCCGGTGTCAAGCCGAGCGATATCGACGTCGCCCTGCTCTACGACCACTTCACGCCGATGGTGGTGATGCAACTGGAGGACTACGGCTTCTGCGGCAAGGGTGAAGGCGGTGCCTTCGTCGAAAGCGGCGCGATCCGCATGTCCGGTTCTATCCCGGTCAACCCCCATGGCGGCCAGTTGTCCGAGGCTTACATCATCGGCATGACCCACATTCTCGAAGGCGTCGAGCAATTGCGTGGCACTGCTATCAATCAGGTTGCCGATGCCGAACTGGCACTGGTGACCGGCGGTCCGGCCTCGATTCCGGTATCCGGCCTTATTCTCAGGAGATCCGCATGAGCCAGCACCTGTCGCGTGCCCTTCCGGGCGAACATGTCCATATCACCACCGACCCCTGGACCGAACCTTTTTGGGTGGCTGCTCGCGAGGGTCGACTGGTGGCCGCGCAATGCGGCGATTGCGCGCACTTTCGCATGCCCCCCACGCCTTACTGCCCGCACTGTCAGAGCCAGAACACGCAGTGGCCGACGCTGGCTGGCACTGGCACGGTCTACAGCTACGCAGTGTGTAATCGCTCACCGTTTCCGGGCGTAGAAGACTTCATCTACATCCCTATCGTTGTCGAGCTTGATGACGCCCCGGGCATTCGCCTGGTGTCGAACCTGGTCGGTATCGATCCGGAGCAAGTAAAGATTGGCATGGCTGTTTCGGTCGAGTGGAACCCGATCAATGATGATTGGCGCCAGCCGATTTTTCGCGCCTGCTGATCGAGGCCCGGCGTCGCAGGATGCCGGGCATGTCCACCCCGCTGCCAGCGAGATTGCCCCATGAGTCATGCAATCGCTCCAAGCCCGGTGTTGCTTGAAATCATAGAGCAACACATTGCCGTTCTGACGCTCAACCGCCCCGAAGCTCGCAATGCCATCAGCAGCGAAATGACAGGGCTGATCGAGTCTTGTCTGATCCGCATAGAAGACGACCCGCAGATTCGTGTGTGCATACTTGCCGCTAAAGGTGAAAAGACGTTTTGTGCAGGCGCCGACCTCAAAGAAATCGCCTCAGGCAATGCACGTAACCTGGCAACCAAACGCGGTGGTTTTGCCGGCTTCGTCCAGGCTCCCCGGAGAAAACCGTGGATCGCCGCAATCAACGCTACAGCGGTCGGCGGCGGTCTTGAAATGGCATTGGCCTGTGACATGCTGGTATGCGCCGAACAGGCTGAACTGGTACTACCGGAGGTCAAGCGTGGCCTGGTAGCTGCCGGTGGCGGCATGTTCAGATTACCCCGCGTACTGCCACGGGCCGTTGCTTTGGAAATGATCGTCAGCGGTGAGCCGCTCAGTGCGCGTCGCGCCTATGAACTGGGCATGGCCAATTATCTGGTGGCGCAGGAGCAGGTGTTCGAAACGGCGCTCAATCTTGCCCGCAAAATTGCCAGCGCAGGCCCTCTGGCTGTGCGTGAAAGCCTGCAATTGGCGCACAGAAGCACGGACTGTAGTCTGGAAGCACTCTGGGGACTGAATAGAGAGGCCGCTCACCGGGTACTTACCAGTGAAGATGCGCGCATCGGTCCCAAAGCCTTTCTCGAACGACGCCCCGCACAATGGACCGGCCGTTGAGCCCGACAAAACCAACAATATTTTCAAGGAGCGCGACCATGGAATACACCACCCTGTTGTTTGATCTGTCCGACGATGGCGTCGGCACCATCACCCTCAATCGTCCCGAGGCCATGAACTCGTTTACCCTGACGATGCTGCACGAGTTCGACCACCTGTGGGCGCACATCCGTGACAATGATGATGTACGTGCGGTGGTTCTGCGCGGTTCAGCAGGCCGGGCGTTCTCCACCGGAGCCGACGTGAAATCCCATGCCACCGAGCCCGTGGGCCATGCCAACAACCTGTGGAATGCCCGTGACCCTGGCGAAAGCCTGGGTGCGCGCTCTAACAAGGTCTGGAAGCCAGTCGTAACTGCCGTTCACGGTTTGTGCTGCGCCGGGGCTTTCTACTGGCTCAACGAAAGTGACGTGATCATTTGCTCGCAAGATGCGCAGTTCTTTGATCCCCATGTGTCCTACGGGCTTGTTTGTGCCGTTGAACCTATCGGCATGTCCTACCGCCTGCCTTTGGGCGAAGTGCTGCGCATGTCCTTACTGGGAAATGACGAAAGGATTGGTGCCGAAACCGCACTGCGCATCGGGCTGGTGACTGAGATCACGTCGAATGAATCATTGTGGGATCGAGCCCATGAGCTGGCGGCAAAGATCGCGGCAAAGCCACCGGCGGCCGTGCAAGGCACCGTGCGGGCAATCTGGGAGTCTCTGGATGTGCCACGCACTACGGCGCTGACCCAGTCCTTGAAGTACACGATGATTGGAAACCCGGTAGCCCAGGCTCAAATGGACGTAGAAGCTGCACGCAAACAAGCGCGTTCGTTCGAAGTACGCTAAAACTGGACGGCAGGGCCGAAAGCCCTGCCCCCACACATTACTGTTTAAGGTACTCAGGACTGCTTTCAGCTACCGCCTGGCCAACACTGCGGCGCAAATGAGCGATGAGCTGTTCACGCGTTGATTCTCCCGGGTCACCAAACCCTTCACGAAGGCGCAAAGCCAACAAGCGATTACCGGCTAACAGATCTATCTGCCCCTGTTGCAATAGTGCCTGCAATGATTGCAGTTCCTCCCGTTGCGGCAACTCTCCACTGCGCAACTGACGCGCAGCAATGTTCATCGCATTGCAGATCATCAGCGCTTCATGTTTACGTTGCGGAGGCAAATCCCCCAGCAGGCGTTCGCGCAACAAACCCTGCGCAGCTTCCAGCAAATCGGCACCTTCAGGTCGCGTACGCATCAATCATTCTCCGTCATGTTGAGAATTTCCCATTCCAGCTTGGGGACAATGTGCCCCGTCAAAGCCAGCAACAACGATTGCTCTTCACCCGAAACATGTCGCTCGGCCTGCTGAATAGCGATAATCGCCCAGTGCACATGTGCCATCACCTCCCAATACCGAACCTGTTCGCGATCAATACGTCGTCCACTCTCCGTCTCGTAACCGCGATAAAAGTCCTCGCGCTCGCCAATACCACCGGCCTCCAGTGACGGCTGGCCGAATCGCCAACAGCGAGCGCAAAACCAGCCAATATCCTCAAGCGGGTCACTCCAGGCGGAAAACTCCCAATCGATGATCGCAGTCAACCCGGTCTCGTCGACCATGTAGTTTCCGGTGCGAAAATCACGATGGGTCAACACAACCTCTCCACGCGGTGGAGCATGCCGTTCGAGCCACCGTAGGCCCCACTCCAACGCGGGATAGGGTGTGTGGTAGCTATCGAGAAAACTACGCGCGTGCGCAATCAGATAGCGAGCAGGCGCTTCGTCGTAGAGCGGCAGGAAATCAAGATCCTGACGTGGCGGCCGGATCGAGTGGATACGGGCCATCTCCCGGCCCAAGCGCTCGGCGAGCTCGCGTCGGTCACCGCCATATCTGGAATCTGCGCGAGCAATGAGATGGGCACTGGCAGTGCCTTCAACTCGACGCATCACAAAAAATGGCCGCCCCAGCACGGAACGGTCTTCGCATAGCCATAAGGGCTGAGGGACTGTGACCCCGGCTTCGAAAGCTGCAATCAGCAAAGCGTATTCCTGGGCACGGCCGTGGCTGACCGACACCCCGGAAGGTGCATCCGTACGAATCACCAGGCTTTGCAAGCCGCGATAAGGTCCATCGTGGAATTCGGCGTCGATGCGCCAGTTTTCCTGAATAGCGCCGCCTGAAAGCAAATCAGCCAACTTCAACTCGACACGAGAAGCCTGACCCACGTCGCTCAGGTACTGCTCGATTGCACTGCGTGATTGAGCGTCCACCTGTGTTCTCCTAAAGACCGCTAACCAGATGACCGCCATCGACGGCGAGCGTCGCGCCGGTGATGTGTCGCCCACCCTCGCCCACCAAGAGCAAAAGCGGTGCGTCTAGATCCGATAATTCGCCGAAGCGCCGACTCGGGATGCGTTGACGCAAGCGTTCGCCGGGTTCACTGGATAGAAACTCACGATTCAGATCAGTGACCACGTAACCGGGGAGCAAGGCGTTCACCCGAATGCCGTGGCGGGCCAGTTCCAAAGCCAAGGCCTTGGTCGCCTGAATGACACCAGCCTTCGATATTGCATAAGGCGCCACCGCTCCGCTGACTCGCTCACCGAGAATCGATGCCGTATTGACGATGACCCCGCCCTTACCTGCAGCAACCATGCGCCGGGCCGCTTCCGTGGCCACGAGCCACCCGCCTTTGAGGTTGGTGCCAATCACCGCATCGAAATCTGCCTCTGTCTGCGCAAGCGCAGGCTTGGTGACCGTAACTCCAGCATTGTTGAGTACGATATCCGGCACGCCAAAGCGCTCAACCACTTCATCAAAGGCGCGCTGAACGCCGGCACCATCGCTTACTTCCATTCGAACCGTGGAAACCAGGCCTGGCGTTTGCGCAGCCAGCTCCTCCAGCAACTCGACACGCCGCGCAGCCATCACCACATGCACACCGGCTGCGGCCAACACCCGACAAAAGTGCAAGCCCAAGCCACTGGACGCCCCGGTCACCAGCGCCAACTTGCCTTCCAGACCAAACAGCGCATTCAAGTCCAAACTCGCCATGGTCCTCTCCCGTGATCAATTTCCGATGACGGGTAAAGACCCGTCGGCTTGGAAAAATCATATCAATGAGTTATATGTTTAATCAACCTGACAAATTTCACACGCCTCAGGTTTCACCAAAAATTTCTTCCGTTTTGGCCACGGTTCAGGCGACCGCCCGCCCTTCATTCGAACAGGACTATCAGCATGCAAGCACCTTCAAGCCGTATTCCACGCCCGGGCGATTTCGCCGCCTTGTTGCAACTGGAATTCGACGGGGATGAGTTCATCAGTCAATACGGTGAAGCGAATCTGACAGGCAACGCTTTCGGCGGGCAATTGATGGCTCAAGCAGTGACTGCCGCCGCTCACGGCCTCGATTCGCAAAGACGGTTGCGCTCGCTGCACGCTACGTTTCTCAAACCGCTGCCACTCGATCCTCAATTGCGCTACCAGGTTCAGAGCACGCTGCAAGGCCGCAGCTTCAGCAACCTGGAGGTGCAATCAATGATCGGGCAGCAGGTCGCGTTCCGCGCCAGCCTGTGTTTTCAAACCGAGGAAGACGGGCCGAGTCATCAGGACTCGGCGCCCGAAGTTGCGCCCCCTGACTCACTGCTGGATCTCGCACAACTGGCTGACCTGTATCAGGATCGCCTCAGTGACGGTAATCGTAGAATGCTCAAGGCAAGGCATCTGCACGAGCTGCGCCCACTGGAGGGTGAGGCCTTCCTTTTTTGCGGTGATCGCCGACCGAGCATGCGCTACTGGATTCGCAGTCGTGATCGCCTGAGCGATGACCCGAGGCTGCATGAAGCAGCGCTGGTTTATATGTCCGACGCCTGGATCAACAGTGCAATGCTGCTTCCACATGTGGCAACGCGCATGAGCCGTGATTTTTTTGCGCCAACGTTGACTCACGACCTCTGGTTCCATCGCTCGTTTCGTGCCGATGAGTGGCTGCTGTTTGATGTGCACAGCCCTTCATTGCAAGGTGCCACCGGGCTGGTCAACGCAGCCGTCTATGACCTCGAAGGCAGGCTGATCGCAAATGCCACACAGCATGCACTGTTTCGACGCCTCGGCTAATGCGCTGCGCCCCGGTCTGCACCGGGGCTTTTCATATTGCGTGCGCCATCAGTTACGCGTATTGCGGATGACCTTCTTCAGCAGATTCTTGAGCAATGCCAGATCGTCCCAATCCAATCCGGCGATCGCTTTCTGCTCCGACGATTTAGCCTGCACGAACAACTTGACCGCGTATTCATGACCGCGTGAAGTAAGGTCGAACTGACGAGCCGGGCCATCGCCTTGCACCGTTACCAACTCGGCTTGCAGCAACTTGCCCAGCTCTTCGTCACCGAGACGGTGACCACTGGGTTTAAGCAGTTCTTCGATCTGCCCCTGGGTTTTGTGCTTGCCGGCAGCCAGCACACTGAGCACGAAATAGCCGCACTCGGTAAGACCCAACTGCTGCCAATCCTTGCGCACCGGCTGGTACAGCTGCATGGACGCCACGCCAAGCAAAAAGCCCAGGTAATCCTTGTTGAAACTGCTGTTCACATCTTCGACGTCTACCGGATTCTCCAGTGCACGAGGGTGAACCTTGGCGTATTTACCGCCGTGGAAGGCGAGTGGTGGATGAGCAGAATGGTCAAACTCGATGACTTCGCCGACAAAAATGATGTGATCACCGCCCTCATAGCGAAAGCTGGTTTTGCACTTGAACCGGGCCGCGCAATCGCCGAGCAAAGGTACCTGTCCAGGGCCACGCTCCAGCTCCAAACCAGCAAATTTATCGATGCCGCGCTTGGAAAACCGATCCGACAGTGATTGCTGTTCGGCAGCAAGCACATGCACCGCAAAGTAATCGCCAGTCATGAACGCCGAGAGGCTGCCGGAGGTTTTTGCCAGGCTCCATAGAATCATCGGCGGCTCGAGCGACACCGAGTTGAAGCTACTGGCGGTGAGGCCGACATCGGTACCCTCGCCGTCGCGCGTGGTAACAATCGTGACCCCGGTCGCGAAAGCCCCCAATGCATTACGAAACTGCTTACTGTCGATTACCAGATTGGGATTGCTCACGGACTTCTCCTCGTTCTGTTCGAACCGCTTGCTGCCAGAGATCACAGCGGACTATTTGAATAAATAGTATATATCATTAATATAATAGGCAACCGGTCATAGCTCCGGTCATTGCGAATTCCACGACAGTCAGAGCGCTAACAATGAAAACAAAAGTCTGCGAGATGTTGTCCATCGACCTCCCCATTTTTGCCTTCTCGCATTGTCGAGATGTTGTCGCTGAGGTGTCACGGGCCGGTGGTATGGGTGTTCTAGGCGTCAGCGGTTTTACTGCGGAGCAACTGGAGCAAGAACTGACCTGGATCGACGAGCATATCGATGGCAAACCCTACGCGGTGGACATCCTGATCCCGAACAAATATGCCGCCAGTGGCAACGCGACAGAGAAGCGTCGCCCTGAACTTCCGGCAGAGAATCAGCTTTTCCTCAAGAAACTATGCGATGACGCTGGCATGGCGCCGCTTCCCGAAACCGAAGTCGAGCGCATGGTCAGTGAGTACATGGATCGCCTGCACATGACGCCCGAATCAGCGGAAGAGCTGATTGAAGTGGCGCTGCGTCACCCTCTGATCAAGCTAGTGGTCAACGCTCTGGGCACGCCCCCCAAGGAAAAGGTGCGCGAACTGCAAGCACGCGGCATCAAGGTCGGCTCCCTGGTTGGCCGACTGGACCATGCAAAGGCCCAAGTCGAGGCAGGCGTGGATCTGCTGGTAGCTCAGGGTAGTGAAGCCGGTGGCCACACCGGCACAATCACCTCGATGGTGCTTTGGCCGCAGGTGGTCGATGCGGTGGCGCCGATCCCCGTGCTTGCCGCCGGAGGCATCGGTCGTGGTCGGCAAATGGCCGCGGCCCTGGCAATGGGTGCCGACGGTATCTGGTGCGGTTCTATCTGGCTGGGCACCGACAAAAGCGAGCTCACCCCGGAAATGAAAGCCCGCTTATTTGCCGCTCGTTCTGAGGAGGCCATTCAGTCGCGTGCCATGACGGGCAAGCCATGCCGGATGTTACGCAGCAAGTTCACCGATGCCTTCGAACAACCGGGCGCCCCCAAACCTTTGGCCATGCCGCTGCAGACGCTGTCGGTGTTCGAAGCCCGCGCACGCATCGAGCGGGCCCGGGCCAGCGACTTTCTCACGCATCCAGTAGGCCAGATCGTTGGCGACATGCATGGGGAAACGACAGTCAAAGAGATTTTCTATGACCTGCTCAGCGACTTCCTCGACAGTGCCGATCGCTTGGCAACACTGGTAGCGTCATTGGAATAATCGTGGCTTGAAAACGAAGAAGGCCGTCGCCCGGTATCACTCGGACGACGGCCTTTAGTGCGATGCAGCTACGAATGACTGGCAGGTTGCGCCACGGCCTCGCGCGATGCATCAGGCCGGCGCTTGGGCAAGGCCAAAGCAGCGAAGACGCTGAGCACGCACAACAGGGTGATGGTCAAAAACGCCAGTTGGAACGCCGGTCCCGCCGGGTACGTACCGGGACCTTGGGCCGGGTCACTGATCATTTGAGTGGCGAAGATAAAGGCGATCATCTGCGCCCCGATAGCCATGAAGGTGGTGCGAATCACCTGGCTCAGCCCCGTCACCTCACTGACCCGCTGCGCCGGTACCGCCTCGACGATAAGATTGGGTACGGCACTGAAAGCAATGGCCGTACCAATGCCGTTGAGGATCACCGCAAACCCGACAAACCAGATAGTGCTGTGGTGCAGGGTCAAGGCCGCCCATCCCGTCACGAGGAAGAACAGACCATACAGCAATGCACGTCTGCCGCCGTGACGTCCCGCAACCACTCCGCCCCAAGGTGCCGCGACGATAGCCACCAGCGACGAAGGCAATTTCAATGCCGCTGCAGCCGTTGCAGCCATGCCGAGCCCGACACCGGTCCAGGTGGGTTGCTGCAACAACACAAACAGCACTTGAGCAAACTGCATTGCCCCCAAGGCGATCAAGGCATAACAGAGGTTGGACATGGCCAACTGGCGGTTGGCGAACAGTCGGACGTCGATCAGCGGATTGCTATGCCGTGCCTCATACCAGGCCCAGAACGCCAGCAAGACAAGGCTGCCACCACCGAGCCAGAGAGTGCGCTGATCGTACCAACCCCAGGCACTGCCTTTGGTCAAGGCGAACAGAATCCCCGCCACTGCCGGCGCAAACAACACTCCACCGAGAATATCGACCTTCTCGTCGCTGGCCTTGCCTGCCGAGGACGGCAGGAACGCTATCACCAACAGCAAACCCAGCACGGCGACCGCAGTGCTGATGTAAAAGATCCAGTGCCAGCTCAAGTAGTCGATGCACACCCCACCCAATACGAAACCGATACCGGCCGCCGTTGAAGCAGTACCCGCGACGATACCAATGCAGAGTGGTATACGCGCCTGGCTGATATTCTCCCGCACCAGGCCGAAACACAGAGGCAGGACAGCTGCCGCCACCCCTTGCACGGCCCGTCCGAAGACAATCCCTTCCAGGGAGGAGGACAACGCACTGATCAATGAGCCAAGCGCTGCCAGGATCAACATGCCGATCAATACCCGGCTGCGCCCATACAGATCACCGATCCGGCCACAGATTGCCGAAGCGGCAGCCGCCACCAACAGATAGGCGGTAATGACCCACCCCACCAATGCCGGGTCCTGGAACAACCTGTAGAACGTCGGCAACGCCGCGAACGCCATGCTGACCTCAAACGCCGAAGCCACCTCGGCAGCCACCAACGCCAACATGATGGTTTTCCAGCGTGTGTCTTTATCACTCAAGGCCATGCGAGTCTCCTCCTTGCTCATCAAAGAATGGCGCAGGCTTCAAGCTCTGCTGGCCATGCGTTTTTGAAGCTCTGTTTCCTGCTCCATGCCACTGTCGGCTACAGGATCGAGCCCTGCCAGGGGAAGCGATACCGTGGTGGATTGCGCATTGACGTCGCGACCGACATCACGCAACAGGAAATACGACAATGCCGGTATCAGCGTCAGGGCACCGAGCATGTTCCAGAGGAACATGAACGTCAGCAGGATGCCCATGTCGGCCTGGAATTTGATCGGCGACCAGACCCAGGTCACTACGCCCGCCGCCATGGTCACACCAATCAAAGCCACAACCTTGCCTGTGAAATTCAGAGCGAGCCCATAGGACTGTGCGAGGGAAATCCCGCGACGCTGAGCACCCAACTGGACGCACAACAAATACAGGGCGTAATCAACGCCGACGCCGACGCCCAGGGCAATGACCGGCAAGGTAGCGACTTTGACGCCGATACCCAGCATCACCATCAACGCTTCGCAAAGGAATGAAGTAATCACCAGCGGCACCATGGCCACCACCACCGCTCGCCAACTGCGAAAGGTGATGAAACACAGGACCGCGACAGCGGCATAAAGCAAGCCCAGGATGCGATAGTTGGCTTGCTTCACCACAATGTTGGTGGCCGCCTCGATACCGGCCGGACCTGCTGCCAACAAAAACTGTCGGTCAGGTGTGTTGTACTCCGCGGCAAACTTTTCGGTCACCTTGACCACTTCACTCAATGTGTCAGCGCGATGGTCTTTAAGGTAGGCAATGACCGGAGCAACACTGGCGTTGGGGTTCATCAGCTCAGGGCTGCCCACCAGCAGGGTTTGCGTGACGTTACCGAGCGTTTGGGTATTGCGCGGTAACGTCATCCACTTCGGATTACCTTCGAACGAACCCGACGCGACTCGCCGAATCCCGCCCGCCAGCGAGGCGGTTGCCAGCACTGACGGCAGCTGTTGCAGACGCCAGGCCAGAATGTCCTGCGCCACCAACGATTCATAGTCGCGCATGCCTTCGTTTTTGGTTTTGAGGATGACGGCGAATTGATCGCTCGACATACCGTAATGCTCATTGATGTATCCGACATCCAGATTGAAGCGCGAATCAGGACGCAGCTCGGGCGCCCCTGCATCCAGGTCTCCCATCTTCAGGCTGGTCAGGCTGATTGCCATGGCACCCCCGCCAACCAGAATGGCCAGCAAAGTGAGTGGCAAGGCCAGACGACGCTCGGTGCACCGTTGCAAAAAGCCCGTGATGCCCTGTCCGGCCTCATTCTCACGCAGGCTGCGCTTGGCGGCTGATTGACTGACGCCAATATAGGAAAGTGCTACAGGAATAAAGAACAGCTTGGTGAAGATCAGCACCAACACACCCAGACTGGTGGTCATCGCCAGGTCGCGAATCACGGGTATGTCAATGATCATCAGCACGGCAAAACCAACCACGTTGGTAATCAGCGCTGTCAGCCCGGCCATGAACAACCGGCGAAAGGTATAACGGGCAGCCACATACTTATGCGTCCCCCGCCCGATGTCTTGCATGATCCCGTTCATCTTCTGGGCGCCATGGGATAAACCGATGGCGAAAATCAGGAAAGGGACAAGGATCGAATAGGGATTAAGGTCGTAGCCAAGCAACTCCAACAACCCCAGCAGCCAGACCACGCCGATGGTCGCTGTCACCACCAACAACAAAGTACTTCGCAGATCGCGGGTATAGAGGTAGATGATCAATGAAGCGATCAGGGCCGAAACGGCGAAAAACATCATGACCTGAATCAACCCGTCGATCAGGTCGCCTACCAGCTTGGCAAAGCCGATGATATGCACACGATAGTGGCCATCGCTTGCGCCCTGATACTTGTCACGGATCTCTTTTTCCAGAAAAGTCGAAAGCTCACTGTAATCCAGTGGCTTACCGGTCTCGGGAATGACATCGAGCAGGGGTACAAAAATCATGCTCGACTTAAGGTCCTTGCCCACTAACGTTCCAGGCAAACCGGCGCGCAGCGTATTGGTGCGAAACTGGGCTATTGATTTTTCCTTGGCGTCGTAGTCGAACGGCATGACCGGACCACCGCGAAAGCCTTCTTCTGTCACTTCGGTCCAGCGAACGATTGGCGTCCAGACCGAACGCATGAAGGCACGATCCACGCCTGGCGTGAGGAATATCTTGTCATTGATATCACGCACCACAGCCAGGTAGTCCTTGTCGAAAATATCACCCTGAGTATTTTCGACCACGATGCGCACTGAGTTGCCCAAGCCCTTCAGTTCGCTCTTGTTGTCCAGGTAGTTACGGATATAGGGGTGGGAATGAGGAATCATGTCATCGAAGCTGGCCTGCACCGTCAGACGCGAAGCATGCAATCCTAAAAAAACGGTAATGACCACAACCAGCATCACCACCCAGGCGCGATGATTGAAGATCAGTCGCTCCAGCCAGTCACCCGATTTTTTGTCGAAGTCTTTGATGTCCCGTATCACGGGCAGGCGAAGTGATTCGGTATCTACAGCCATGATTTCTCCAGATTTTCCATACCACCAGCCTCAGCTGCCGGAAGCCGGCAAAGGCTCGAGCTGGGCACCTTGGGTGCCGACGATGACCACACTGTCTGCAGCCGCGGGTTCGATATTGGCGAAGGGCACGCTACGAAGCAGCTGTGTTGGCTGCAAAGCACCGGTAGCGGCGTCACCGAGGAGCAACGTACCGCCTTGGCTGACTACCGCCACGCGTCCGTGGTCGAGCATGGCGGCTCCCGTTAGAGTGGTCTCCGTGCCCGTGTCGATTTTTTCCCAGGTCACACCTTTATCCAGGCTGCGCCAGGCATTACCGCGCAAGCCGTAAGCAACCACCGCACGGGCATCCCCCGTCACGCCGAAGAAGCTTCCGATATAGCCGGAATTAAATGCGATGAAGCGCTGACTGGCTTTATCCAGACGGAACACTGTCCCTCGCTCCGAGGCGATATACAGTTCTTCACCAACGGCATTGATCGCCGATAAATGCAGGCCTTCAGGGTTATCCATCCGGTCGAGCATGGGCGTCCAGTGTTCACCGCCATCACGGGTTTCCATGATCAGATTGAAGCTACCGACCACGTACCCGTGCTGATCATTTTCGAACCACACATCCAGCCAAGGCTGCTCGGGTCCCGTCTCGTAATTAAGACGCACCTGATCCATCAAGCCTGCGTATTGCGCCTGCTCGGCTTCGCTGGCCTGATCAAGGCGCTGCTGGTAGTAGCTGGTCATCAGCTTGCCGGTAGCAAAACCATCCTGTTGCTTGACCCAGGTTTTGCCACCGTCGCGGGTACGCAGAATCACGCCCCCGTGACCGACGGCCCAACCTGACTCAGCAGTAGGAAAGTTGACCGCGGTAAGGTCGGCACTGACCGGCACATCGGCCTGCTGCCAGCTGCGACCTTGATCGTCGGAGTAAACGATGTGCCCTCGCCACCCAACCGCAACCAGGCGTTGCCCGGCACGGGCCAGACCGACCAACTGAGTGGAAGGCGCCAGATTGCTTTGCACCACCGGAGTGAACAAGGGATCGATAGCAGGGCGTGTGCCCTCGCTCGCATTGGCACCTAACAGCAAAGCGGCGCCGATGAAGCAGCCGCCGATCCATCTGAGATTGGCAGCTGACGCACCTTGCATGTGCAGGGCTGTTCGAAAACAGCGGGCATATAAAGGTAAGCCAAAATGGCTCATTTCAACCTCCAGACTTCTTATTAAACTTGTTGTGCGGAGTGATGTAAGCGAATTTCCTGGCAGCCGTTCAAAGCAATCGCGCCAAGCAATTCGCATAATCATACTAATCCTATACATGTTTATCGTCAACCGAACATTGACTCGACAAATCGCAGGCGAAAAAAAACCGCGGCACGAAAAAATCGTGCCGCGGCGAAGGGGTTTGCTTAGCGAACGCCGGTACCGGCCATGGATTCCGAGCGGAAAGTAAAGTCTGGGAAGCGCTTGACCTGCTTCACCCAACCACTTGCCGGATCGATGAAGCTGCTGAGCAGGTACTGACCTTTGCTCAGGTCGTAGGCGACAGTGGAATAATCCATATTCCCGGCAGCACCGAACTCGTTGCGATTGTATTGCGGCCATCCATTGGATTGCTGCACCCGGAACAGCTTACCGGCATCATCCTCCGACTCAGCGGTCAAAATCGACCAGGAGTCCTCGTCGATGAAGAACCTGCGCTTGGCGGCAATATGGCGCTTACCTTCCTTACGGGTTGCTTCTACTACCCATACGCGACGCAACTCCCAACGCGACACATCCGGGTTGATAAACTGCTTACCGAGCACTTGCTCTGGCGACGCTGCCAGCATGCGGTACTGATTGGCAGGTACATACATCTCCTTACGCCCAACCAGTTTGAAATCGAAGCGATCCATGCGACCAGCGAAAAGACCCAGTTCGTCATAATTCAACGCCCCGGACAATGAAGCGCTCGGCGTATCGTAGGTCAGTTCCGGCGCGAGACGGGTACGGCGCTGGCCAGTGGTGTAAGACCAGATTCGCTGATCCTTGTGATCGAACTCCGCTGGGTACCAGACGATGGATTTCTGCCCGGCATCGCGTGAAGGCGCAATCGTCTTGTTAAGGAAGCGGTAATAGTTTTCAGCCACTCCCGAATAAGGCGCAGCTGTCGAATCCCAGAATGGGAAGTCAGCCTGCTGTATGGAATCGTTGGTCATCGTCGGATGGCCCGACGAGTCGACGATCCAGCTTTGCATCCGCAGTTCGTATTCGGTCTGCTCGTGCGTCAGGGCGTTCCACATGGCCTGATAGCCATTCTTGGGAATCGGGAACGGCGTGCCAAACCAGCAGCCCCGCAATCCAACGCCATCATCCGTGGTTTTGCACTCTGGATTCGCTGCGTTTTTGATTGAGCCTTCAGCTCGATCCGGTGCCATCTGTGGAAAGCCGCGGCGAGTCGGATAGATATTGAGTTTGTAATCAGGCCAGCGCTTCAGCAAGGCCTGGGTACCCGGCGTCAGCTTATCGGCGTATTGCGCCATGTTAGCCGGAGTGATTGTCACGACCGGCTTGTCATTGGCAAAAGGATCAAGCGGATGCTTGTCGGAGGCGCTCGCACCCGCTGGCGGTTTCACGCCCCCTGTGTAGGCAGGGATGGTGCCGTCCTTATTTCCTGCGATTTCCGAACCCCAGGGAGTGAGTGTCGTTCCCAGCTGTTTCAGCTCTTCAGGCGTCACCCCAGGAGTGGCATAAACCCCTTGATGAAACAGCAGAGTGAACCCTACTGCCAGCACACCCCCTGCTTTTGACAAGAGGCGTACTGCACCTTCGGTTTCGACGATTGGTTTGCCTGTCTTCATCGCAGTCTCCAGCTTATTGTTTGTTTTATCGGCGGGTAGAAGCCCAATGTTTGAGAGGAAAGGTCCTCCCAAGAAATTGTGTAATCACAATAATCATGTGTATCATTGGTGTCAATGGACTGAGGCACGCATTCTGCTCCAGCCATCGCAAAAGATTTGTTTTAGCCATATAGATACAATCATGCAGATGATTTTCATGATCACTGCCTGCCACTCTTGAGCTCCTGCTGCGCCAAAAACGCCGAAAAACAACTAAAGGGAACGTTCAATGAAGATTCAAGCCGCGCTGGCTTTCGATACCAATGCCCCACTGCAAATGGAGCAAATTGACCTGGTTGAGCCTGGACCGGGCGATGTGCTGGTGAGAATTGTTGCCACAGGACTGTGCCATACCGACCTGACGGTATTGGCCAATCCACAGATGCCGTGGCCGGCGCTGCTCGGACATGAAGGTGCCGGCGTTGTCGAGAAAGTCGGTACGGGAGTGACTCGTGTTGTGCCCGGGGATCATGTGATCATGACCACCACTTCATGCGGCAAATGCCCTCAGTGCATTTCCGGCCAGCCGTCTTACTGCCTCTCCTTTCGCGAACTGAATATGTCGGGTGGCCGCTGCAGCGACGGTAGCTGCACCCATCAACTGGCCGGTAAGCCGGTGTTTGCACGTTTTCTGGGCCAGTCTTCGTTTGCCAGCCACTGTCTGGCCAGCGAGCGTAGCGTGATCAAAATCGACGACCAATTGCCTCTGGATATCCTTGCCCCTTTAGGCTGTGGTATTCAGACCGGTGCCGGAGCCGTGCTCAATACCTTGCGCCCACGCGCAGGTACCAGCTTTGCCCTCTTCGGCGCTGGCGGTGTGGGCTTGTCGGCATTGATGGCGGCAAAAATCGCCGGTTGCACCCAACGCATTGTGGTCGACCGGGTCGCAAGCCGACTGGAGCTTGCCCTCGAACTGGGCGCCACGCATGTCATCAATGCCGGTGATCAGGACGCCGTCCAGGCTATCCGAGAACTCAGTGGTGGCGGGGTTGATGGTGTCGTTGAGGCCACAGGTATTCCAAAGGTAATGGAACAGGCTATCCAGGCGCTGGGACACGGCGGTACGGCTGTTCTTGTGGGCATGGCCGGTGCGCAAGCCAGCGTCACCTTCAACCCAATGGAAGTGCAGTCGAGAAATACCCGAATCAAAGGCAGCATCATGGCGGGCGAAGGTGGGGTACCGTCATTGTTCATCCCTCAACTCATCGAGTACTGGAAAGCTGGCCTGCTGCCGGTTGAAAAGCTACTGCGTTTCTATGACTTCAAAGACATCAACCAGGCCATCCACGACGCCCATGATGGTTCTGCCATCAAGCCCGTGATCCGCATGCCTTGAGGAGCTTTAATTCATGACTCTGGAAACCGCTTTCAACGCCTCTATCGAAAATACCTTCACCAGTCAGCGCCAGACTCGACGAGCACGTCGCGATGAAACAGTCGACCTGCGTAAAGCGCGCCTGTTGCGACTTCGCGAAGTGATCGTGGCGCACATCGACGATATCGAACAGGCGCTTTTCGAAGACCTGCGCAAGACACCTACGGGTGGCAAGTCAGGTGAAATCGCCTCGGTATTAGGGGATATCGACACAGCAGTGGCCCATCTGGCCGACTGGATGGCCGTCAAACCTGTGCCTTCTTCACCTTACCTGCCGAATACCGCTGCACACATTTTGTATGAGCCTCGCGGCAACGTCCTGTTGTTGGGTGCATGGAATTTCCCGTTCGCCCTGGTCATGGCACCTCTCGTGCCGATCATCGCGGCCGGCAATAGCGCGATTATCAAACCCAACGAGCTAACGCCTGCTACCAGCCGAGTGGTTGCAAAGCTGATTGCTGAAGCCTTCAATCCTAATGATGTTGCCGTGTTCGAAGGCGGGATCGAGGTTGCAGAACGCTTACAGGAACTGCCCTTTGATCACGTGTTTTTCACCGGCAGCCCGGCGGTCGGTAAACGAGTGATGGCAGCCGCTGCACGGCACCTGAGCAGTGTAACGCTTGAGCTGGGCGGTAAATGCCCAGCCATCATTGGACCGGATGTCGAGTTGCTGCAAGCTGCCGCTAAAGTAGTTGGCGGACGTTTCAACAACTCCGGCCAGCTCTGCCTTTCCGTCGACCATGCCTGGATTCCGCGCAACGACGCACAAGCATTCGGCGAAAAGGTCAAGGCAATGGTCGCCCATCAATTTTATGAAAACGGGCAGTTGCAGCTGGAAAAACAGCCACGCATCGTCAATGAACGAAACTTCGATCGGGTACTGGGCTACATCAACGATGCGCTTGAACGCGGCGCACGCATTCTGTGTGGCGGTCAGTCGGATCGCGAAACCCTTACGATCCATCCGACGGTGTTGGTGGACGTCCCCAGGGATGCGCGAATCATGCAGGAGGAAATTTTCGGCCCCGTGCTGCCCATTCTTGCCTATGACGAACTGGACGAAGTGCTCGAACATATCGATGGCAACGGCAAACCCCTGGCCATGTACGTGTTCAGCGACGACGAGAACTTCGTTGAGCGGACATTGCACGGCAGCTCATCAGGCGGCGTCACGATCAATCACGTCATGATGCACTACGTCGAGAAAAACCTGCCGTTCGGCGGCGTCAATGGCAGTGGCATGGGTCGGTACCACGGCCATGCCGGGTTCCTCGAGCTGTCCAATGCTCGCTCTGTATTGACGCAAGGCAAGCCATCGGCATAAGTGCGGTTGCTGGCAAGTCTCACCACCAGGCTCAAACATTGAGCCTGGTGGCTCACCTCAATTAACCGAATTGGCAAATAGCACTTTGAGTGGCTGAGAATCGTCGGCCAGCCTCTCGTCCTCCACCACCAGTCGTTCCGCGATCAGGCGCTTGGCTGCCATGAAGTCTGCTGGACGACCTACCACATCCGCAGCAATGATCCTGGCTCCTTGCAAATAGAAGACGGCGAACGAACGCAGCTCGAACGAACCACGTATCACGACACGCTCATAACCTTGAGACAAGCCAGCCATCTGCAACTTGAGGTCATACTGATCCGACCAAAACCAGGGTAGCGAATCGTTACGCCTCGGTTTGCCGCAGAGCGTCGCGGCCGCGCATCGCGCCTGCTCTACTGCACTGGGCACTGACTCCAGACGCAAACGTCTTCCATAGAAGAGACTCGGTTGATTGGCACAATCGCCTATTGCGACAATATTCGGGTCCTGAGTAAGTCCGGTCTCATCGGTAACGATGCCATTGTCGACCAGCAAACCTGCCGCCTGGGCCAGCTCAACGTTGGGTACGAGACCGATCCCGACGATGACAAAATCCGCCTGGATCCGCTCTCCACTCTTGCACAACACTTCACCGACACCCACTGGACATTCACCAGGGGCAAAGCCTTGCACCTCTATACCTGTCAATATCCGCACGCCATTCTCGCGGTGCAAAGACTCGTAAAAAGCTGAAAGCTGAGGTGCCGTGACACGTGCCAATACTCTGGAGGCGGTCTCCAGAACGGTCACCTGCAGACCAGCACGAACAGCAACAGCGGCCACTTCCAGTCCGACATAGCCGCCGCCTATTACCACTAACTTACGTCCGGGGCGGAACTGGGGGCGAATGTCGTCAACATCTGCGAGATTGCGCAGATAGTGAATCCCTCGCAAATCGCTGCCAGGCAGACTCAGTCGCCGGGCATGGCCCCCCGTGGCCAATGCCAGGCGCTCATAACGGATGCATCGACCATCGGCCAGACGAACTTGCTTGGTCGTGCGGTCAATGGACTCGACCCGAGTATCGAGCAGGAAGTCGATAGCGGCGCGCTCGTAAGCTGTCTGCGGTCGAATCAACAAACCTTGCAGGTCGATCATGCCGGCAAGGTATGCCTTGGAGAGAGGGGGACGCTGATACGGCAAGCAACTCTCCTCTCCAACGATCAGTATCCGCCCCGCATGGCCTTCCTGACGCAGAGCCACCGCGAGTTCACCTGCGGCCTGACCTGCCCCGACTATCAACACCTCTACCTGTTCCCCATCTCGCATGACACCACCTCCTCGCTTGCCCTCATCCGCCAGGTTTGCTGTTGAGACGTTCAACTCACATCGTCTCAGAGCTGCACACAGCGGCATTGTTGTTGTGGGATACAAGCTAAACGGACCAATGAGACAAATCAATATTTGCGTATCACTAAAAGATACTTTATGTTTTGATCGTCTCATACAAGACCAATAGAGGCGCAAGACCATGAAGCTTGGTGATATCGACTTATCTGATGTGCACGTGTTCGAACAGGGTGTCCCCTACGACTACTTCGCCTTCCTGCGCAGCGAACATCCTGTCAGTTGGACAGCGCGTCCAAACGGTACCGGCTTTTGGTCGGTAACGCGCTACAAGGACATTACGGAAGTGGAGGCCAATCCCGAAGTCTTCTCCAGCCGGACCAATGTCACCCCGGCCGAAGTACCCGAGGAAACGCTTGCCGCCACCGTCGACCGTATGATCATCCTCAGCGACCCACCCCGACACGGCGCCCTGCGCAAGCTGATCATGAGTGGCTTCACCCCCAAGGCCATTTCCAGAATCGAGGAGCACATCCGCCAACTGGCGGTGGATTCCATTGATGCTGTGATCGAAGACGGCGTCTGCGATTTCCATGATGTGGGCGCCCATATGCCCATTGAAGTGGTGGCCGATCTGTTGGGCGTGCCCGCCGAAGATCGGCAGAATCTTTTCAACTGGGCCAATGCCATGTTCGGCGCCGGTGATACGCGAGTTTCCAGCAACGCCGGCATGGAGCGAGCACGACGGGAGATGTTCGGGTACGCCATGAAACTGGCCCATCAACGTCGCGGGCAACCTGGTGATGATGTATTCAGCCAGATCGCCATGGCTGAAATGGAAGGGGAACAGCTGTCCGAATTCGATCTGGGCTGCTTCTTTCTGATTCTCGCCACCGCGGGCAATGAAACCACGCGCACGCAGATTCTGCATGGCACCAAGTTACTCATCGAAAACCCCGAAGCCATGCAAATGCTGCGCAGCGACTTGTCACTGCTGCCCAATGCCGTCGAGGAAATGCTGCGTCTCACCTCCCCGGCCCTGGCCTTTGCGCGCAAGGCTACCCAGGATTATCAGTTGGGTGGACAAACCATCAAGGCAGGTGATCAGGTCGTGATGTGGTATTGCTCAGGCAGCCGGGATGAAGAAATTTTCTCCAATCCCGACGAGTTCGATATCCATCGCAAAAACGCCCGAGATCACATGGCTTTCGGTTCCAAGACGGGTATCCATCGCTGCCTCGGCGCCATGCTGGCACGCTCCGAACTGATGGCTTTTATCAAAGAGGTCGTCACCCGCCTGCCGGATATCCGGCTGGACGGAGACATAGAGCGACTGCGTTCCAACTTCACCAATGGCATCAACCATATGCCTGTGCGCTTTACCCCCGGCAAGGCCAACCGTGCGCAGAAGATTTCCTTCTATGCCGCCAATGCCGACAAATCCTACTCCCACGCCTGACAACAACAAGAAGAGGAATTCAACATGTCCATCACTCTGATCCCGTTGGCCACTGCCACTCTGGAATTGGAAACACCGGTCTATATCCCGAACACCCCACGCGGGACCCGCGTGATTGTCGACGTACTGGCATCTCGCTGGGAAGGTGAGCGCCTGAACGCAAAACTCAAGGGCCGCGCCGCAGCCGACTGGGCACTGATCGGTGCAGATGGCACCCTGTCCATCGATGTGCGCTTGACCTTGGAGACCGACGATGGCGCTATAATCTTCGTCTCCTACGAGGGGCGTGCGCAGATGACCCAGACCGGCGCTACACCGCTGATTGCAACGCCTCGCTTTGAGACCGGTGACGAGCGTTACAAGTGGCTGAACACCGTTCAAGCCATTGGCAAAGGCTCCCGCGATGAGCAGGGCCGCCTGATCTATGAAATCTACGAGGCGCAGTAAGCATCCATGACCACCAAGCTCAGAGAACAGACAATGTCCGGTGCGCCCGAAGATCGTGATGCACAGTTGACCCAGCGGGTCATAGAAGCTGCCGAACGCTGTCTGGACAAGCTGGGCCTGGACAAGACCACAGTGGATGACATCGCCCGCGAAGCTGAAATATCGCGGGCAACCCTGTACCGTCGTTTTGGCAGCAAGGAAGCAATATTTGGTGCTGCATTGCAAAGGCAGTCTCGCCCATTCGAGAGCGAGGCAACCGCAATCCTCAACGGTCCCGGCAATCTGTGCGAGCGAGTCGAGCGCCTGCTGGTCTGGGCGGTGATTGAAACGCCGGAGAACGTCCTGCTCAAGCGGCTGCTCGGCAATGAAACAACACAGGCGGGCGTGCAGATCTTCAACCAGGTTTTTCGCAAAAAGGTCAGTACCATCCTGCTTCCAGTGGTCGATGCAGCAAAGACCAATGGCGAATTGCGCGAAGATCTCGACCCTGAGTTCCTGGTTGACTGGATCATCCGTGAATTGCTGATGATCAAAATGGCAGCGCCCTGGCAAGAAGCCGATCTGCGCAAGCACATTCACCACTTCATCAAGCCCGTGCTGGTCGCCGTTCCGGACATGCCAGCTGCCACGAGCGACGTCGCGCCGAGCATGGAAGACATGCACAAACGCCTTATCAATCTGGAGCAGCGCCTGGTCGAAGTCCATCAGTTGCTAGGCCAGGTTCGTCAAGACATACAGGTACAGAGCATCCGCACCTGCTAGCCATCGTCATTCAATGACATTGTCATTCACGGTACTCAACATGCTCAAGATCACCTACATCGAATTCAACGGAACCGCGCACGAAGTGGAAGGCCGAGAAGGCCAATCCATCATGGAAGTCGCCACTCAAAACCTGGTGCCCGGCATCCTCGGCGACTGCGGTGGGACCTGCAGTTGTGCCACCTGCCACACTTATGTCGACAGCGCCTGGTTTGCCAGGATCGACGCTGCAACTGACGACGAACTGGGTGTGCTCGAAGGGGCATTGGACGTACGCGAGAACAGCCGATTGTGCTGTCAGATCAAACTCGATTCGACGTTAGATGGCATCGTCGTGCATTTACCGCAACGTCAGTATTGAGCTTTTGGAGTCAGATAAAAAAACGCCGGCGCAATCGCCGGCGTTTTTTTGTGTAGGCGTAACCCGGATTGTCGGTTTCATTCAGACGATCGGGGCAAAAGCGATTGACGTGATCGCACGTCAGCGATCCTTGAATACCGGTTTGCGCTTTTCCACGAACGCCAGGAGGCCTTCCTGGGCATCCTCGCTGGAAGAAACGACCTGCCCCAACTCGCGCTCGAGCCGCAGCGCATCGCTGAGCAGAAGATCCGCACCCTCGCGAACAGCTCGGCGAATCGCTTGTTGCGCAGGCAGGCTGTATTGGCCGTGCGCGAGCGCCATAGCACACGCTTGCTGAAGTACATCGTCGCCGTCGCTGACCACTCGATCAACCAGGCCTATGCGCTCACCGTGCTCTGCACTTACCGGCTCGCCGCTGAGCATCATCTGCAACGCTCGACTCTGACCGATAAGGCGGGGCAACAACTGGGTACCCCCGTAGACCGGAATCAAGCCCAGCTTGATTTCCGGCAGACCGAGCTTCGCCGTCGCTACAGCCACCCGGAATGTGCACGCCATGGCAATCTCCAACCCGCCACCTAGCGCGAAACCATTGAGTGCGGCCACGCTGATCTTGGGAAAAGTGGCCAGTCGCTCGACCAAACGATGAACTCGGGCCATACGCACGGCTGGATCGCCATCGCGCTCATTGAGATCGGAGCCGGCGCAAAACGCACGGCCCTGCCCGGTAATGACCAATGCTCGCGAGACATCCTTTTCGATAACATCGAGGTGTTGCTCTAGCGCTTCCAACAGTCCATCGGTAACGGAATTCAACGCCTCGGGGCGGTTCAGTGTCAGCACGACACAGGCGCCGTGATCCTCCCGCGTAACCACCTCCTGCATCGTCGTCATAGGCGAACTCCGAGTGCCTGGCAACGACTCAATGCGCTACGGTATTCGTCCTCAAGTCGAGCTATCAGGACATCTACTGGAGGAATGTCAGTGATTGCACCGACGCCCTGCCCTGCGGCCCAAATGTCCTTCCACAGTTTGAATTCGCCATGGCCACCGGTGCCTATCCCACTCTCTGGCAGGGGCGGCAGCGAATTCGGATCGAGTCCGGTGCGAGCGATACTCTTCTTCAGGTAATTACCACGCAGGCCGCTGAACAGATCGGTGTAAACAATGTCGTCGGAATTGGAAGCGAGGATCATCTGCTTGTACAGGTCGTCAATCTCGCATTCGGCGCTGCCGAGAAACCGGGTTCCCATATACGCCAAGTCTGCCCCCATCACCTGAGCGGCAAGGATGTCCTTGCCAGAGCCAAGGCTCCCTGACAGCAGCAGAGTGCCGGAGAAGAAGCTGCGAATGTCGTTGATCAACGCAAAGGGGTTCATGGTGCCGCCATGCCCACCCGCACCGGCGCAAACGGCGACGATGCCATCGACACCGGCTTCGGCAGCTTTTTGCGCATGGCGCACACTGACCACGTCGTGGAACACCAGCCCGCCGTAGCCATGCACAGCCTCCACTACCTCGCCGGGCGATCCGACGCTGGTGATCACTATTGGCACCTTGTGCTTTACCAGCAGGGCAAGATCGGCTGCCTGACGGGTATTGTTGCGCGCCACGATCTGGTTGATGGCGAACGGTGCCGGACCACCCACCCAATCGTCGATGCGCGGCCGGGCAAGCTCATGCGTCAGCTCCGCGAGCCAGTCGTCGAGTTGCTCGCTGGTGCGTGCGTTCAGGGCCGGCATGGAACCCACGATACCGGCACGACACTGGGCAGCGACAAGCTTCGGACTGGAGACCAGAAACATCGGGGCGCCAATGACTGGCAAGCGCAGGCGGCCCTGGAGGGCGGAAGGTATCCTCATGATAGGCACCTGTTACTTCAAATGAGGCCAATAGTTGAAATGATCATAACGATTAACAAAATCCGCCGACAACTATTTATTCACAAGTGTACAAACAAGCGCTTTCTCGGACCCTGACTTTCTAGGTTCCGATACACCTGCCTCCGGTAAATTTCCCCCTGAATCGTGGCCTATCAGCCCCCACCTCGATCGCAACAACGTTACCGAGCGGCAGACATTGTTGTTAACCTGCTCGCCGTTCAGACAACGCCTCGTGCAGGCGCCTGTGACCACTGCATTGGAGCCGCAATGAAACTTCATCAACTGCGCGCCTTGCTTGCGATCTGCGAAAGCGGCAGCATCCAGGAAGCGTCGAGAATCCTGCATATCTCCCAACCATCCTTATCCCGGAGCATCAAGGACCTCGAGTCGGAGCTAGGCGTACATCTCCTGGTACGTTCCAATCGAGGAATCACGCTGACGGTTTATGGAGAACATCTACTGAGCCGTGCCCGCCTGATTCTTGCAGAGGTCAGACGAGCCAAGGATGAAATCGAAACACTCAAAGGCCGAACGAGCGGTCACATCACCATTGGGGTGTCACCCGTCACCCCGAGTTCTCAGTTCGTCAATTGCCTGGCCCGATTCAGTGCTCGCCACCCAAAGGTTTCGATACAGATTGAAGAGTTGAGGCCTAACAAGCTCATCGAAGGATTACGCGAAGGACGCCTTGACCTGGTCCTGACTTCCCATGGTGGAGTGCGTCAACTGGAAGGATTTCGAGCGGTAGAACTGTATCTGCAACCCGGTGCGCTGGCAGTGCGCAAAGGCCATCCTCAACGGCATTTGAACTCCCTTGCCGAACTACGCGAGTTGATGTGGATCCTTCCCGACACGTTCGAGGACTCACCTGTCAGCAAGCTATTCAGTGACTGCGGACTCGCCCCTCCCGAAAATGTCATGGTCTGCTCCTCTCTGGTCATGTATCTGGAGCTGGCGTTACGCACAGACTCGGTAAGTTTCTGGTCGATGCGCCATATGACCTTGAGCAATCTCAGCGAAAGACTCGATGTGTTGGAAGTATCCGAACAAGTGCCTGGATTCGTTTTTTCGCTCATCAGCCGCGAAGCGGAATTGCTCACTCAAGCGGCCAACATTCTGGCAGAGGACATCCTTTACGAATTCCAGGGTAACCCTTGCGCCAATCCGCTTTAGCGCAAGATCAGCGGGTCACCAGAAAAGCTATAGGCATACGCAAAGACGATTACTCATAGAGAAAAACGCTCTGGCATGCTCGACTTCATCGGACAAACCCTCGAGAACCCCATGCATTCACTACCCAGTCTTGTGCCGGAAATCGAAGCGCTTCAAGCAGAGTTCATGCAGATCCGCCAACACATCCATCAACATCCAGAACTTGGTTTTGAAGAAGTTGAAACCAGCAAACTGGTAGCGGGGTATCTGCGCCAGTGGGGATACGAAGTCCATGAGGGCATCGGTGGAACCGGTGTTGTCGGCGTGCTGGAACTGGGTGATGGAAAGCGCGCCATTGGCATACGCGCGGACATGGATGCACTGCCCATCAAGGAAGACAACAACCTGGCGCATCAGAGCAGGCATGCGGGAAAGATGCACGCTTGCGGCCACGATGGGCATACCGCGATTCTCCTGTGCGCGGCCAGGTATCTGGCAGAAAGCAAATGCTTCAACGGCACCCTGAATCTCATTTTCCAACCGGCGGAAGAGACGCTGGGTGGCGCATTGAGCATGATCAATGACGGTTTGTTCGAGCGATTCCCGTGCGACGCGGTTTACGCCTTGCACAACGCCCCCGGATTGCCTGTCGGGTACTTTGTTGTCCAGCCCGGCACGATGCTGGCGTCCTCCGATGAGGTGACCATCCGCCTGCTGGGCCAAGGCGGTCATGGCGCCATGCCGCATCTGGCCAAGGACCCCGTAGTCGCTGTTGCCGAAGCCATTTTAGCCTTGCAAACCATCGTGGCTCGTAATGTACCCGCCGCTGAAACTGCGGTCATTACTGTGGGCATGGTGAATGCCGGGGAAGCGCCTAATGTCATTCCTGCTCATGCAACCTTGCAATTGAGCGTGCGCGCGACAACGCCTGAAGTGCGTGCGCTCCTGCAGAAACGTATTGGTGAAGTTGTCCGGGGCGTTGCGATGACTCACGACATGCAAGTTGAGGTCGACTACCGCCCCAAGGTATCCACGCTCTTCAACAGCGAAGCAGAAACCGCCCTCGCCAGGCAGGTGATCAGCGACCTGGTCGGTCCGAACAACATCAAAGGTGCAAGCAAAGGCGGGTTGGGCAGCGAAGACTTTGCATGGATGCTTGAGCGCGTTCCCGGCTGCTATGTGGCGCTCGGCAATGGCAACAGCGGTCCTACCGGTTGCTCTGTACACAACCCTGGGTATGACTTCAACGATTTGGCCATTCCTTACGGTGCAAGCTACTGGGCCAGGCTGGTTCAAGCCTATCTCGTCTAACCCGAACACCCTCCCCTGTACCGTCGAGTATCTCGATCGAGAGAAAAGAACATGTCGGAAAATATCAAGAGGAGAAAGGTTGTTATCGCCTTGCTGTTGGTCGTGATGATCATCAGTGCACTGGATAAGACCATCTTCGCATTCGCGGGTGCGCAGATCATCGATGAATTAGTGCTAACGCCTGAACAGTTCGGGTTAGTCGGTAGCTCATTCTTCTTTTTTTACTCATTGTCAGGCGTGCTGGTCGGCTTCCTTGCCAACCGTGCGCCGACGCGCTGGATCCTGACGGGCATGTCGCTCGTGTGGATGGCGGCGCAACTGCTGGTGACGTTCAGCAGCGGCATTTCAGCACTGGTCGTCAGTCGGCTATTACTGGGCATCGGCACAGGGCCTGCAACGGCAGTCACCCAACATGCCTGCTTCAAATGGTTCAACCCTAAAGAACGCATGTTGCCCTCGTCGCTCATTTACAGTTCGATCATGCTCGGTGGATTGATTGGCGCCGCCATCCTTCCATACGCCATTGAGCACTTGGGTTGGCGCCTGGCCTATTTTTGCCTGGCAGTGGCTGGTTTGATCTGGCTTTGTTTGTGGCTGGCCTTTGGTCGCGAAGGCAGTCAGCAACTACACGGCGACCGTGCCGAGAATGGCGCCGAAACCAAAATCCCCTACAAGGCGCTGCTGCTCAACCGCACATTTGTTTGTATTACGTTGCTAGCCTTCTTCTGCTACGTACCCAGCGCCCTGGGTGTCAGCTGGACCGTTGTCTACCTCAAAAAAGGCCTGAACCTGAACACCCTGCAGGCCGGCTATTACATGCTGACGGTAACCGTTCTGGCCATGATAACGGGACTGACGGTTTCCAGCCTTGCGCAGAAAGCGTTAAAACGCGGCGCAAGCCTTTTCTGGACAATGGTCGCCCCTCCATTGATGTGCAGCGCCTTGGGCGGACTGCTTTTCGCACTGATCGGCATTTCAACTGATCAACCCGTGCTGATCACGGCACTGATGGGCCTTGGAACAGCCTTGGTCAATGTGTTGCCCAGCTTCAGCATGACCATCACCTCGCATTTCACTCCCGTACAGCAACGAGGTTCAATGCTGGCAATCCATAATGCTCTGCAGACTTCTGCCGGCATGCTCGTTCCCTCTCTTGTCGGACAGTTGATCGCCTGGAAAGGAAATGAAATTGCACAGGGGTTTGAATGCGCAGTTTGCGGCTTCGGGATGGCGACTTTGATCTGCGCATTGATTGGATTTCGGGTCGTGACTCCGGAGTCGACCCGGATTGAGCTCCAGGCGATGGTCGTTGAACCTCACTTGCGCTGGATTCGTGCACATTGATTGAGTGGGTGACGAGCGTAGTCAAGCTAGCGCTGAAGAATAACTAACTCTACCGGCTACCCGTCATCGAGACTCGATGTACGCGGCCAGCGCAGGAACCTCAGCCAGTGCTCGCAAGGCATCATTGAGATGGGTACACCCCAGTTCCCGTCGCAGCGTCACCAGCACTTGTTGGCGCAACCCGGCCAGCGGCAGGCCGATCAGGCGTGCGACATTGCCAGCCGCCGCTGGGCATTCCTGGTATGGCAGGACTCTTGGCTGCGCCACCAGGCTCAGAATCTCTCCGCTGTGGGCATCGGCAGTGGCTTGCAGGCCATACTCATGCACAGCCATACGCTCACCGCCGGGGCTACTGGCACTGTCCTGAAACATGGCCTCGATCTGTAGACGGTCATCTTCACGCCACACATCGATACGACGCGCACGGCGCATGTTCACGCCGTTGCTCGCCGGCAGCTTGTGCCAGCCCGCCGGGTCATCCGGGTGCACAAGCGCCGGGACCGACCTGGCATCATGCAACTCACCGCGAATATCCAAAATGGCCGAGGAGCCCTCGGCAAAACCAGTGCAAACACCGGTCATGCGACTACGGCGCTGCTCCAGCGCCAAGGCATCGGAACTCGGTATGAATTGGCTCAGCCAGCCATCTTCCCAACGCGACCATGCCCAATTGGCCACCAGACTTGCGCCCGCCAAGTCGTCGAGCAGCAGGTATAGAGGGGCACTGTTGGCCAGATCCTCAGCCAGTGCACTTTCGAGGGCTTTACGCAATTGGCTGCCGGCATTGAGCCCAACCAGTGAAGCGCTCGCCGGCCGGGCTGGCACGGTGCTCAGTCGAGTGATCTCGCGCTCCCGACTCACCACTGCCTCGAAGCGCTGCAAAGTCAGGGTACGCGGTGCGCTATCTGGCCTGTCACTATAGATGTCTCGGGCAATCCCACAGAAATGCCCGGCGCTTCCGTAACCGCCTGGCCAGAGTACGTCAATAGATGATGTGCGCCTGACAGAGGCCGATCGACGTAAGGGGGCATGGCCGGACGGACCAAGTGTACGGGCGAGAAATATTGCCTTGGCGGTTTCAACCATTTCACTCTCCTCGCTGAAAGGGCGTTCGGGCGAACGGTAAATCGTAGGCGTGAGAATTGGGGGGGTGAGTGGTGCAATTGCACGAACGAATGAGACCGATGCTTCGTATAGGAATCCGGTCGTCAGCAATGTAATGCAATCGAGACTGACGTTATCGCCATCAAAGGCAACACTACGCAGGCAAAAGGTCTTTTCTGGTCAAGGGAATGCCCCAACGTCCAAGTTCACTACGAAGCCAGGCAAAGGCTTCGTTGATCGAATAGAACTTGATACGCCGGGGCATCACTTTGCCGAGTGAAACTACTGTCAGAACGTGGTTTTGAGGGTCAATGTTACCCGGCCACGGTCAGTGGTTTGCCATGTGCCGGCACCATAGTAGGTCGACCCGTTGCGTCGGATTTCGGCAGAGGAATCGGCGAAAATCAAAGACGCCGTCATTTGCTTGCGGAAGTCCGCTTGCAAGCCAGCCGAATAGGTATAAAGATCTTCACTGGTACCGCCAAAGTCAGCCGTGTTACCACGGATACCGCCACCCAGCGTCATTGGCACCGATAGATCTACACCAGGGAATACCTGCAAGTACTGCGGCGTAAGCGATATATTGAAACCTACCGCATCGCGGGTCGCACAGCCTGAATCCTTGCCTAACGGACAGACTCGGCTGTTGTCTTCGCTATTGAACAACGCTTCGTTGTCAGTGACTTTTTCAAGGTAGTCGTACGACACTTCCGCGACCATTGTGGCAGTGTCATACAGAGGCGTGTTGGGCAGCGAGAAAATGGTGTTGACCAGCGCGTGCCAGGTATTGCCTCGGGCCCCCTCATTGGCGGTACTCAAGCCCACCGAACTCAAACCTGCATTACGCCGGGTCATCAGTTCCGCACCAACAGCGTACGGACCGATGCTAGTGTCCATACTCAAACCAATCAGCTTGGTGTCACGAGGGAATACTGCGCGAAACTGGGTCGGATTTTCCGGCTCGCGGAACACCCAGAAACCGTTTTTCTCATCGAACTCCCGGTAGTAGAGACCGAAGGTCGTGGCATTGAGTTGCGGAACAGTCAGTTTCGCCGCCACCCCCCAGTTACCCGATTTGTGGTTGGGTCCCAGCGGGTCATCAGCACGGAAATTTGCCAGCGGGGTATTCCCGCCAAAGCGATCCGGACCTTCCATCAGGAAGTCCGTGGAACCGAGGAAGGTGCCACCTTGTGGAACGCGAATATGATCCCAATCAAGGTAATACTGAGCCGCCAGCGAGAGCGTATCAGTCACCTGACTTTGCATGGAGATCTGAGTGAGCGGCATGAATGTTTCGCGGGTTTCGATACCCGGTGAAGCCGCACTCTTCTGACCGTCAATCGGGTGCTGGCTATAGGAAATGCCTGCCTGGGAGAAAATGGAGGTACCCCAGTACACAACGTGACGGCCCGCCTTCACGTTTACCGGACGTTCCGCAACGGTAAAATTCGTGTAGGCAAACGCATCGAGAATCTCGCCGGAAAGGCCGTTGTAGTAGCGTTTTGTATAGTTGGAGTATTTGTTGTTATCGTAACTGGTCGGCCCGGCAATAGCGGGGTTTTTCTTGACGTCGTCATCGTCATAGGCCTGGTCATACCACGCCGAACCAGACAACCTCATCCCAACCTTTTCTTGCCAGTCCAGCTCCAACTCGGAAAGCAGGTCAAGGCGATTGGTGACTATATCCCCCTTATCGAACTTGTAATCGCCCTCGTCCGAGTTGGCGTTATTACCAATTCGCCTGTCACGACCATCGATGCGCGTTCCAAGGTTGTAACGCAGGGTGTTATCGAAACGGCCAGTAAAACCTTCGATGCCTGTATCGATTTCCATAGCCCCCGCCGGCAGAACGACACCCGCCGCGAGACAGACTCCAATTGCATGCATCGAAACGCGGCTGCAACGACTTCCACGCAAAAACCTGCCTTCAAACATTTGAACCTCCAAACCTTTTTTGAATTTGTTATGCGGAGTGTTTTTCTTCATGTCGAGCATCGATATCTTCCAGGCTATCCCCAGCCTCATGCACCACTGAGGGACGATTTTCAGTATCAGTTCGCCACTCAATTAACATAGCAATCATACTAATCCTGTATGTGATTAATCGTCAATATGATTAATCTGAAAATACCGATAGGTTTTTTTAGGGCCGGAATAGTTGCGAGGGTTTTGCAGTCGCTTTTCAAGCTAGAAACAGCTGCAGGACGGAACGCGCTACCTGGTTGAGGGCAAAAAAAAACGCGCACCCACCGTTGTGCGACCAACGATGCGTGCGCGTCAAAATGCGCGTGTGAAAAACCTTAACCTATGGACGGATAGCCTCCACCACCGTACATGCGATCTACCGCCCCTCTATCGATCTGCCCGTCTCGACCTTTGGGCAAGGCCTCAACAAACTCCACCTGCTTAGGTTTTTTATAGGAGGCCAGACGTTGCCGACAGTGATCGACCAACGCAGCCTCAGCGAGGGTTTGTCCAGGTCGCAGTACCACAATCGCCTTCACGTTTTGCGACCAGGTTGGATCCGGGACACCAATCACGCAGGCTTCCTGAACCTGTGGCAATAGCCGCAGACAACCTTCGATTTCCGCTGGATAGATATTCTCTACCCCCGACTTGATCATGGTGGTTTTCGGGCCGACGAACGTCACAGAACCGTCTGGCAATCGCTTGCCCAAGTCGCGGGTGCGATACCAACCATCCCAAGTACGCTGATCATTCTCCTCAAGTCGATTGAAGTACCCGTTCATGACCTGCAAGCCGCGCACTTCAATTTCGCCAGCTTCCCCGGCAGGCACCTCATGACCCTCGTCGTCGACGATGCGTACCTGCACCAGTGGCGATGGTCGCCCCGCGCCTTCGCCGCCTAACCAGCCCATGACTGCAAACCCCATGATCTCGGTCTGGCCGTAAAGCACTGGCTTGCGATTGAGGGGGGCCGACATTGGCATGACCAGAGGGTTGGTCCACTCCGGCGCCAATGGCGAGCTCCACAGACTGGATGTGTCGTACTGACCTTCGGCGTTGATCTTGCGTATCTGTTCAATCGTCGGCTGGGCGACGAAGGCATGAGTGACCCCTTCGTTTTCGATCAATGCCAGCATTTGTTCGGCGTCGACCCGGGGAATGAACACATTCTTGCCACCGAACATAAAGGTGGAGAGCGTGGTGACCAGTGTGCCCAAATGAAACAGTGGTCCCGAATTGAGGAACACCGAAGACTCGCTGACGCTTTCAGCGTAAGCCACCATCAGGCCTTGATAGAGGATCGTGGAGTGACTGAGCAATGCGGCGTTTGGATTGCCTGCGAAAGCGGCCGTGTAAATCGCGAGCACCGGAAGTTGCTCATCAATTCGCGACGCTTCACGGTGCTCGGGGAACCCCGCCAGCCAGTCCTCATAACCGTCGAAACCTCCCAGATCAGATTGCACCCACTTACAATCATGCTGGCAAAGTCGTCGGGCACCCTTCACCGTTTCTCCAACTTCCGCGTCCTGCCAGAAGACAACTCCCGGGGTGAAATCATCGATCACAAACGCCAGCTCATGCTCACTCTGGCGCCAGTTGGCCGGACAAAAAACAGCCCCGATACGCGCGGCGGCCAGCAGGCACTCAAGCACCCTGAACGAGTTCTGCCCGAGCCACAGCACCCGACTGCCCTGCCCCAGCCCTGAGGCCTCAAGTGCATTGGCCAAGCGATTGACCCGGGCATCGAGTTGCGGCCAGGTCAAGCGCAGATCGCCATCCACCACGGCGTCTAGCAGTGGCCGAGAGCGGCGATGTTCACTCAGTACATCGGCGAGACCGTGCTGACGAATCTGCGTGAAAGAGGCCAGTGACGTTAACTGCTGTGACATGAAATCGACCCTCCTTCAAACCGGAACGATACGTGGGTCAGGATTCCCACAACGGCATACGCTATGAACAACCTTTCCTTTGATGCCCGTTCGATAGTGATGGAACACCTCACAGCGCTCCAGTCGGCTACTCAGGGTCACTTCACCGTCCTGCTCCTCGACTTGCCATTCGAAGCGATCAATATGCGCCCCGGCACCGGCATTGCACTCAACGGCGACTGCCGGCCCTAGCTCCAGACAGCGATAAACATTAAGGCCCGGCTTGCCAACCAGGGCTTCATAAGCCCCAGGCCAGGCCCAGATCACCATGCCCTGGAAGAGTTGTTCCGGGTCATGGCCAAGTCCTTGCAGTCCGGTCAGCGTTGCCTGAGTAATGCCAAACGCCCCCACCAGTTTGAAACGACGGATAATCGATTCCACTCGCTTGGCATCGTAGAGCGATGAGTCAGCGGACACCGCAACCATGTTGTACTGCATGATCGACCGTTCCATGCCGAGCGCCTGAACTGACTCGTCAATCAAGGCGGTCACCATCAGATTCTCACCGGTACGGAAGTGGAACGTACCGAGAATCCTGCTCATGGCGCGAGTCGAACGCTCGGTTTCAAGTGCCGAATAAGCCAATGCCTGGCGTACGCCAGCCGCATCCCGGTAACGACCGACAGCCATGGGAGCTACGGTAAACGACGGTTGTTCACTGTTCATGATTTCACCACCCGAGGGATCTTGTTTGGCGGACCGTTTTTCAGCAGCGAATCATTGCTGACCAGCTCGACATTGACCTGCACCTGCAGGGTTGACGACAACGTGTCGGCAATTCTCGCGCCCAACGCCTCGACACCATCGGTCAATGCACTTTCGTCATACCCGACACGCAACGTCAGGACGTCCATCTCGCGCTGCGGACGCACCATCTGGAACAAGCCCGTACAGGTTTCTGGAAACTGTTCCATCAACGGGAAAATATCCATCGGCAGAATCGAGCGCCCCTGGATCAGCATCTCGTCGCCCTTGCGTCCAATCGGTTTCAAACGTCCGTGAGTACGTCCGCAGGTACAAGGTTTTCGAGTGAACTGCACCAGGTCATCAGTGCGATAACGGATCAGCGGAGCTACATCGTCCAGCAATGCTGTGACCACCAACTCTCCCCGTTCGCCGTCAGCCACTGGGGCCGAGCCGGACGGATCCAGATGCTCGATCATCGCCAGGTCTTCCCAGGTATGCATGCCGTCATGGGCCTTGCAGTCCATGGTGGTGGTGATGTCGCCCAGCGAACTGAGTTCGAAGATCTCAAGCCCCCACGACTCGACAACCTGACGGAAATGCGGGCTCATCGGTTCACCGCCGAACACGGCACCACCGTACGAAGAAAAAGCCTCGCTCAGATCATCGCCGGTGTTCTTTTGATACTGCTCCAGCGCCATGATCAAGGGCGTTGAAAGCATGAAGAGTGCCTTGGGCCGGAACTGCCGGGAAACCTGAACCAAATGTGGCATCTGATCCGGCAAGTGTTGGATTGCAATCGGGCGCATGCCCGAGTCCAGCCACTTATCAGTGTTCAGGCCTTCGCGGAAAGTAAACAGGGCATAGGTGAAATAATCCGTAGGGCGCACACCCATGTGCCAGAGTTCTCGCTTGAGACCTGCAAGCGCAACGTGGTAGTCCGAGCGCGGCAATGGCGTTGGGTCGCCGGTTGTCCCGGAAGTGAAACCGACTCCACGCAGATGGGGTGGACCTACACAGGCCAATCCACCGTAGGGGTCGCCGTGACGGTCACGAAAACTGCGGATGGTGTCCTTGTCGATAAAGGGCACTTTCTCTCGAAAATCGGCCAGGGAGCGGATGTCTTCGGGCTTGACGCCGGCCGCATCCCACACCTCGCGCACCAGCGCCGACTGGCTATAGGCGTAAGGTAACAATTGCAGAATGCGGGCCTCCTGCAGTTGCTCGATTTCTTCGCGCGGCATCGTTTCGATCACCGGGTCGAAGAACCTGTCGTCATCTAGTCTGCTCATGGCAAGTCCTTATTATTGTTGTGCTGCTGTCAACAACGCTCGGACGCGTTACTGAAACTCCGGGCGCGGCAAGCGGAACAGTCGGGCTGCGTTGCCGCCCAGAATATCGGCTTTTTCCTTTTCACTGATCTCTATCCCGTCGAACAGGCTGGCGACGATCTCACGCGAATGCGGGAAAGTGCCTTCGGCATGCGGGTAGTCCGAGGCCCACATCAAAGCTTCATGCCCGGTGACGGCACGCGCGGCGATACAGGCGCGGTCATGCTGGAAGGAAGCCTTGATCTGCCGACGAATGACTTCGCTCGGCTTGACCGACAACTTCGGTTGAACAAAAGCAGCGTGTGCGTGATAAACCTCGTCCATACGCTCGGCCAGCGCCCCCAACCAACTGGCACCGCACTCGATGATCGCGACCTGACACTGAGGGTTGCGATCCAGCACCCCACCCGAAACCAGGTAGGTCACGGCATCAATACCGTCGTTCATTTGTCGGGTGTAGTTCACCACGGCAGCACCAGGGCCGCGCTCATGGATCACCGTCTCAAGCCCGGTCCCCGTGTGCATCACAATAACCACACCCAAGGCACCGGCTTCACGGAATACAGGATCCCATGCCGGGTCGTTGTAGCGAGGAACGCCCGTCGGCGTAACAGAAGGCAGCATGGCGGCGGTAAAGCCCAGACGCGCAACGCGCTTGAGCTCTTCAACGGTGTGGCGCAGATCACGAATCGGCAGAATCGCACACCGTACGAAACGATCCAGATGGCCGGCGAAGAACCCATTGTTCCAGTCGTTGTACACCTGCGCCGTCGCATATTCAGCGTCAATATTCTTGATGGCATAAGCCCATAAACCCAGGCTCGGGAAACAGATTTCAGCGTCGATTCCGTCTTTTTCCATATCCAGGATACGGCCATTGAGATCGTGCAACCCGACGCGCTTGACCCCTTCCAGGTCCACTACGTTAAGTCGCATCTTGAAGATCACTTCCTCATCGGTGCGGGTGATAAGGGTTTCGCCTTCACGCACAGCATGAATAGCGTGCTGACGCAGAGATGCTGGCAAACCATCACGAAAGAGATCGTTCGGTTCACGTACGTGCGAGTCCGCACTGAAGATGAAATGGCCTGGCATGGGTGAAACCTCCATCGCTTATAGCAGTACGGATCGAGCACCTTATATAACGACGATTTACCACGCCGTCTCACAGCGCCCGCTCAACAGGATTGAACGAATAAAACTATAAATCATTATGCTGATTATCATTGCATGCGTTTTTTTGGCTGTCTATATGGTCACGCCCATCACCGCTCTGATTTTGCCAACCCCGCCCTCACAAAACCTCCAGCCAAAGGCTCCCTCCCTGCCACCAAACCGTTGCCGGCCTTGGGCTTATCCGAGCCAGGCGCAAATCATGCACTCTGTATCAAAAAGAAATAATTTGCTTAATCATACAGCTCATTGATACGATAATTTCATCGCGACATCTTGCCCTCAATCCGGCAAGCAATGGAAATCAGTGACGAGAGCCCACCATGACGTTAGACCTCGCATCAAGCATTCGCAGTGTCCTCGCGCTAGCCCCTGACCAATCTGCCCTGGAGTATCAGGAGCGGTGGTACAGCTGGGGCGACGTGGCTTCGATCATGCAGCGGGGCGAAACCCTGCTGGCCACTGCCGGTCTCGGTGAAGGGGCTTCGGTCGGTATCTTGTTGCGCAACCAGCCGGCTGCAGTGGCCATGCTGTTGCAGGTATTGGCTACCCGCCGATGCGTAGTAACCCTCAATCCTTTCCAGTCGGCCGATAAAATTGCCAGCGATCTGGCGGCGGTGCAGGTAGATGCCGTCATCGCCGACGAACAGGACTGGGAGTCGTCTGCGATTCGCCAAGCGGTGGCGGACAAGGGCTGCCTGGCCTTGAGCATTAGCTCCCGAGCCGAACTGACGGTCCAGGCCTTGCCGGAGATTGTTGTCGCCCCTGAACGGATCAGCGCCCCCTCTCAGACAGGGATCGCCATCATGATGTTGTCCAGCGGCACCACAGGTCCTGCCAAGCGCATCGCACTGCCTTATTCCAATTTCGAGCATTCATTGCTTGATGCTGCCCATTATGAAAATAAGAAAAACGCATCCGGAAAAGCAGAGCTGAAGACATCGCCCGCGATGCTTTGCATTCCCCTGGTGCACATTGGCGGCATGTATGCAGCCGTTGCAGCCATCATCGCCGGTCGCTCAATCGTCATTCTTGAGAAGTTCTCGGTCATAGAGTGGACGCGAGCCGTATCGAAATATCGCCCTAAACTGGTGTCGCTACCACCGACTGCCATTCGCATGATTCTTGATGCACAAGTCCCCAAGGAATCAATCGATAGTCTGCTGGCCATACGCACCGGAAGCGCACCGCTTGATCCCGAGTTGCAGCAAGCCTTTGAAGCCATCTATGACATTCCCTTGCTCGATGCCTATGGAGCTACCGAGTTTGCGGGTGCCGTAGCCGGCTGGAGCTTGCGCGACCATCAACGCTATTCCGCTGATAAACGTGGATCGGTTGGCCGACCACAGCCAGGTTGCGAGCTGCGAGTCATCGATCCTGAGACCAGTACGCCGTTGGGAAATAACATCGTCGGCCTGCTGGAAGTGCGCTCCGCACAGGTAGGGACGGGACAGTGGGTTCGCACCACAGACCTCGCCGAGATAGACGACGACGGTTTTCTCTTTATTCGCGGCAGGGTCGATTCCGCCATTATTCGTGGCGGTTTCAAAGTACTGCCCCGCGATGTCGAGCAGATCCTGCGCGAGCATCCGGCAATCAAGGAAATATGCATCGTTGGTATGCCCGACCAACGCCTCGGCGCCGTACCCGTTGCTGCCTTTGAATTGGAGCCAGGTGCCACCCTGGACGAAAAAGATCTCGTTGCTTTCGCACGCAACAAGTTGGTGGCCTATCAGGTGCCCGTCAAATGGCAGGCCGTCGACAGGCTGCCTCGCACTCCGTCACTGAAAATCAGCCAGTACGAAGTTCGACAGCTGTTCGATGCGCAAGCCGAAACTCCCCCCACCTCGGTGGCGCAATGAACAGTCTGGAACAGGAGCCTCGCATGTCTGAATCAGTGTTACTGAGCCATCTGGACAACGGCGTTCTAACGCTGACGTTCAATCGTCCCGAGCGCTTGAATGCATTCAATCCAGCGTTGATGCGAGCATTCGCTGATGCCATCAAGGACGCTGCGGCCAATCCCGAAGCGCGCGTTGTCGTGATCACCGGAGCGGGCCGAGGGTTCTGTGCGGGTGGAGACCTGGGTGGCGGCAAGTCGGCAGAGAAAAGCCCGGAAGCGGCTGTAGCGCCGGCACGCCCGCGTGCCCCAGACAGTCTGGCAACGCGTATTGACTGGTTGCGGCGCAACATGGACGCCACCCGTTTGTTGTTCGAAATGCCCAAACCAACCATCGCCATGATTCGTGGTGCAACCGTTTCGGTGGGAATGGCTATTGCTGCCGCCTGCGACTTCCGCGTGGTCTCGGATAACGCCAGCTTCATGACGGGTTTTGCCAAGGCGGGTCTGTCGGGTGACTACGGCGTCAGTTATTTCCTCACTCGCTTGTTGGGGACTGCCAAGACCCGCGAGCTGATGTTTCTTGGTGACCGACTGAAGGCCGAAGAGGCGTTGCGCATAGGCCTGGCGAGCCAGGTGGTCGCCGACGATCACCTGGAAGCAGCCACCGCAGACCTCGCTGCACGCCTGGCGAGTGGCTCGCCGATCATTCAACGCTACATGAAACAGAACCTGAACGCCGCGCTGGAAATGCCCTTGCCGGCTTCACTCGATCTGGAAGCCACGCTGAACGTGCTTTCGGCGCAAACCAACGACCACAAAGAGGCGGTCAAGGCGTTCATGGAACGTCGCGACCCGCAGTTCACCGGCAGCTAAGCCCTTAACTCATTATTCGTTTGTCACGGAGACATCATGACCGATCAAGCCCTGACTGAAGATTTCAAGAAAGCCACTGCCTACGAGCTGACCGACCACGACATCGAACGCGCCCACCTGTTGCTCGGCGTAGACATGGCCAGCCGTGATCAGGAACAGATTGGCACCGCCACAGTCGACAATATTCGCTCTTTCGCCTATGCCTGCGGCAGTGACAACCCGCTGTTCTGCAACCCTGAATATGCCGCGGGCACCCGTTGGGGCTCGGTCATTGCGCCGTCGATGATGGCCGGCGTTATCAACCGCCCAATGCTGGGTGACCCGATGAATGCAGAGCTGAAGGCCAACACCAAAAGCCTGTTCCGTGGCATCCACATGTTCATCTCGGGTGGTGAATGGACGTTCTACCGGCCCATTTTCCCAGGGGATACCCTCTATAGCTTTGGTGGTGAAGACGGTCTTGAGGTCAAACAATCAGAGTTCGCCGGGCGTTCGGTGACTCGATTCAACAGCCAGATCAAGGTTAACCAGCGCGGTGAAGTGGTCTCGGTGTATCGCTATCGGGCAATCCTTACCGAACGTAAAAAAGCGCGCGAGACCGGCAAATACAAAGACATCAGTCCGGCGCAGTACAGCGACGAAGATCTGGCGCGTATCGACGAGATCTATAGCGCCGAAACATCCCGCGGTGCCACGCCGTTGTACTTTGATGACCTGAATGTCGGTGATGCACTGCCCGGCGGCGCAAGCGGTCCTTTGACCGTGACCGACGTCGTGAACTTCCATGGCGGCGGCTACGGTTGGGTGCCTTACGGGCTGCGTACCGGTCGTATGTGGAATCAAAACCGCAAGCGTATCGCGCCGTTCTACGTGAAAAATGCCCAGGGTATTCCAGATGTCGCTCAGCGCCTGCATTGGGACAGCGACTGGGCCAAAGCCATTGGCAACCCGATGGCGTACGACTATGGCGTCATGCGTGAAAATTACCTGTTCCGCTATCTGACCGACTGGGTGGGTGACGGCGGCTGGGTCTACAAGCAATACGATGAGATCCGCAAGTTCAACTACATGGGTGACACCCAGTTCATCTCGGGTGAAGTCGTTGGCAAGCGCGAGGAAAACGGTCTTTTCCTGGTGGACGTCAAGCTGAAAATGGTTAACCAGCGTGGTGAGGACACTGTGCTTTGCGATGCCGTGGTGGCCCTGCCTTCTCGTACCCAGGGCGCGCTTGTGCTGCCTGAGCCACCTACCGACCTTAAAGTTCGCGCAGCACGAATGATGGCGCGGCATTGGGAGTTGTCTGCCGGGAAACAAAACAAATGAGCAGCGCCAGCGAGCACTTCGCGAATGTCGAGGCCTTAAGTGCCTTTCGCCAGGAAGTCGCCGACTTCCTCGGCGCAAACTGGCAGCCTAAAACCTCCGACAAAGGACTGTTTCGACAAGCAGCTGTTGAACGTGGCTACCTGTACCGCAATGTGCCCAAGGCCTATGGAGGATCGGAGCAAGCGCCGGACCTGGCTCGGGCACAGATAATCCAGGAAGAGTTCAATCGCGTTCGGGCCCCTATGGAAGTGCCTGGTGTCGGCTACGGCATGCTGGTGCCCACCTTGCTCGGTTGCGCCGAACCCTGGCAGAAAGAGCGGTTCATTGCGCCGACCCTGAGCGGTGAAATTCGCTGGGCTCAGGGCTACAGCGAACCGAACTCAGGCTCGGATCTGGCGTCCATCCGAACTCGAGCGCGCCTGGAAGGTGACGAATGGATCATCGACGGGCAAAAGATCTGGAGCTCGGGTGCGGACAAGGCGCACTTCATGTTCATGCTGGTTCGCACCGAGCCTCAAGCATCCAAGCACGCCGGTATTTCCTACCTGCTGGTGGACTTGCGCCAGCCGGGGATCACAATCCGCCCGCTGCGACAGATCAATGGCAGTGAAGAGTTCAGCGAAGTCTTTTTCGACGGCGCACGCACGCCCGCTACCTGGATTGTCGGTGCCCGCGGGGAAGGCTGGAAAGTTTCCAAGACCACCCTGTCGGCCGAACGCTCGGGATTCATGGGTGCTGCCGAGACTTCCGTCACCCTGCATCGCAAACTCGTCGAACTCGCCCAGCGTTGCCAGCTTGATGGGCGTCCGGCCATTGATGATCCGCGTGTACGCGATCGTTTGATTCAATTGGAGGGGATGGTCAGCGCGCACTTTCACAACATGCAGCGTCAGTTCGCGCTACGTCTGGCCAAGCAAGAGCCCGGCAACGTGGCACTGATGAACAAGCTGATCGTCACGCGCATTGCTGCCGAGGTGGCGGATATCGCCCGAGACATCCTCGGCAACGATTTCATGCTGTCGCCCTTTGGCCGCGAAGCCGAAGCAGGCCCGGAAAAGTGGCTCAACCAATACCTGGGCTCACTGGGTATGGCCATCGCTGGCGGCACCTCCAACATTCAGCGCAACGTCATTGCCGAACGCGGTCTGGGGTTACCCCGAGACAACGTCGCGACTTCTTGAAGGCAGCCCTCGCCATGAATTATCTGCTCAACGAAGATCAACTCGCTTTTCAAGAAACCGCACAGAAGTTTCTCGCCACCCATGCGAACTCTGCTTTGTTGCACCGCATCGCTGATCGTAGCGATGGATGGCAAGAGTCTCTTGCGAACCTCTGGCAGGGTTTTGCGGAGTTGGGCTTCGCCGGTTTGCTGGTGCCCGAAGAGTACGGTGGCATCGGTCTAGACCTGTTCGATGCGGCACTGATCGGGGAAACCCTGGGTGCTGCTGCAGCCCCCCTGCCCTTCATCGGCCATCAACTGGCTTGTTTGGCTATTGCCCGCGCCGGCGACCCTGAACAGAAGGCGAAATGGCTACCCGGCCTGGCTGATGGTTCGCTGATTGGCACCGTGGCCCTGCACGCGGAAACACCAGCCTGGCAGCCGGCTGGCTGGCAAGCCGATCCTGAAACCGCTGGCCAACACACCCTGCGCTTTGTACCTGTTCCCGGCCACAACGCCCCGACGCTGATTGTGGTCGGCACCGCCGGTGGTGGGCTGGGTCTGGTGACACCCGATACCGACGGTGTCATCCGCCGAGACACCCCATGCATTGATCCCGCCGCTTTTCTCGCGGAGATCGATATTGATCAAGCGCAGGTCGAGCCGTTACCCGGTGGTATCGAACACGCCGCGGGCCTGCTGGCCGCTGGCCGCGCGCTTGTGGCTGCAGATGCCTGCGGCGGGACCATTCGCTGTGTCGAGTTGGCGGTTGAGTACGCGCAAGTTCGCGAGCAGTTTGGCGTTCAGATCGGCCAGTTCCAGGCGGTCAAACATCAGATTGCCGACATCGCCCTCGAAGGCGAACCCAATCGACCATTGTGCTGGCATGCCGCACAAACGACAGCCAACCAGGACCCCGGCTTCAGCCGTCATGCCGCATTGGCCAAGGCGCATCTGAGCGACGCCTATCTGCGCACCGCCAGACGCACCATCGAATTGCATGGTGGCTTTGGTTACACCTGGGAAGCCGACCTTCACCTTTATCTCAAACGCGCGATGTTCGGCTCCGCCTGGTTAGGCAGTGCCACACAACTAAGACGCGAATTGGCCTGATCGTGCAAATAACGAAAGCCTTTTAAACTTTCACGAGGAATTTAAAGATGCGTCCTTTTGTTTTTAGCTGCGATGCCCATATCGTCGAGCCGCCTGATCTGTTCACCAAGGGCCTGCCAGCCAACCTCCAGCACTGGGCTCCCAACGTCGAAATCGACGACAAACGCATGCGTTTGAACAAGCTCGGTAACAACGTTATTTTCAAGATCCCGGTGGACTTCCACACCCATAAGGTCGGCGACTCTGACGATCTGGATGTACGTCGCCTCGGCGCACGTGATCTCAAGTTGCGTTTTGCCGACATGGAACGCGATGGTGTCGATGCGGAGCTCGTTTTCCCAAGCCTGGGGTTGCTGGTCTCACGCATTCCTGACCGTGATGCCTCACGAGAAGCCTGCCGTCTCTACAACGACTGGGCCTGGGATTACCTCGAAGGTATTCGCTCCAAGCTCATACCTGCAGCGATTATCCCGCTGGTGAACATCGAAGACGGTATCGAAGAGCTCAAACGGGTGATCGCCAAAGGTTTCCGTGCAGTCATGATGCCCCCTGCCGGGCTGGACTCCGCCCCCCGTTACAACGATCCGGCCTGGGATACTTTCGTTGCGCTATGCGCTGAAGCCAAAGTGCCGATGGTGTTCCACACCGGCACTGGTAACGTCAATCTGCGCGCCATTCGCGGCCCCGGCGCTGCCCTGTTCAACTATGCCCGGCAGATGAACGATGCGGTCGACGTGATTGCCGCACTGATCGGCGGCGGTATTCTGGACCGTAACCCTGACGCGCACATTCTGTTTGTCGAAGCCGGTGCCGGCTGGCTGCTGGGGCTGGCGGAGCGGATGGACGAAGTCTATGAGGGTCATGCGCCTTCCATTCATCCCAAGCTTAGCCGCAAACCTAGCCAGATTGTCCGCGACCAGGTGCACTGCTCATTCCAGAACGACCTGGGATGCCTGCTCACCATCAAAGGCCTGGGCATTGGCAACTTCCTGTTCGCCACCGACTACCCGCACAGCGAGGGAACCTTCCCTTACTCGCGCGAGCTGGTGGCCGGGATGTTTGAGCAAGTGCCCGAGTTGAGTGAGGAAGACAAGGCAGCCCTGCTCGGATTGAACGCCGCCCGGATGTTCGGCATCACCCCCCAGCAAGTGGCAGAAGAAACCCGACGGGTTTTGAGCGCCTGATCCTGGCGCGGCAATGGCCAACACAGCATTGCCGCGCAGCTATTACAATGATATATATGATTAAAGCCTCATCACAATAATAACGGTTTAACCCAAGAGGATCGAACCCATGCGCCAAGACGAGACAATCGCCCTTTCAGCGCTGCCCCTGGATGGCATGCGAGTTATCGAACTGGCCAACGGCAAAACCGATATGGCTGCGCGTGTGCTCGCCGACTTCGGTGCTCAGGTGATTCTGGTCGAACCGCCCCAGGGTGACGCCTCTCGCGCCTGCGAACCACTGCTTGATGATGTCAGCCTTTACTTCGTCACCCACCACGCTAACAAGCAAAGCGTGGTCATTGACCTACAGGACAATGCAGGGCGTGAAGACTTCAAGCGCCTGCTCGAACATGCCGATCTGCTGATCGACGGCAAGGGACCGGGAGTACTGGAGGCTCTGGGTTTGGGCTTCGAAGCATTACGCGAGCACAAGCCTGACTTGCTGCAACTGTCGATCAGCGATTTTGGCCTCACTGGCCCTTACCGCGATTTCAAAGCCTCACACGCCGTGCACACCGCCATGGGCGGCGTTCTCTGCCGTTCGGGTAAACCCGGTCACTCGCCGTTGTTGCCACCGGGCAAACTGTGCTGGGAGTCCGCGGCCATCCAGGCAAGTTGGGTTGCATTGTTGGGCCACTGGCAACGTTTGCAGGCCGGTGTTGGCGACCATCTGGATTTTTCAATTCATGAGGCCATTGCACAGCTGATGGACCCGGGGATGGGTGTGACCGGTAGTGCCGCTGCCGGTAAGTCGGCCCTGGACTCCACTCCCCATGGTCGACCACCCGCCGTGCCGCTTTATCCGATTGTCGCCTGTCGGGATGGATACATGCGCCTTTGCGTGCTCAATCCCCGCCAATGGCAGGGTATGTGCGACTGGTTGGGCGATGAGCACCCCTTCCGCGACCCGATGTATGCCAACATCGCCAAGCGTATGGCCGTGGCTCAAGAGATCAATGCACTGATTGGCAAGCTGTTCAGCCAATCAACCGCAGTCGAGTTGCTGGCTGAAGGCCAGCGCCGAGGTGTCCCACTGGCCATCGTCGCCACGCCGGCCCAAGTGCTGCAAGATGAGCATTTCGCAGTCCGTGGCGCCTTCGATGACCTCCAGGTAGCACCGGGACGGACCGGGCGTGTGCCGTCGGGTTATCTGGAATTCGACGGCCAGCGCGCGGGCATCCGCAAACCGGCACCCGCCTTGGGCGAACATGACGATAGCGTCTGGAAAGCCCTGGCAGGCCATACCTGCGGTGATCCCGTACGCTCGTTTGCCTCAACCTTCAAGCGTCGCCCACTGGAAGGGATTCGAGTCCTCGATCTGGGTGTGATTATCGCGGGTGCCGAGGCTGGACGGCTGATGGCCGACCAGGGTGCGGAAGTCATCAAGGTGGAAAACCGTGCATTTCCTGATGGCGGCCGTCAGTCAATGACCGGTGAACCCATCACGCCATCCATTGCCCAGGGTCATCGCAACAAGCTCAGCATGGGCGTCAACCTGCGCAGCGAAGCCGGTCGCCTGCTGTTTAAACAGTTGGTAGAGAAGTCCGACGTACTGCTCTCTAATTTCAAACCGGGCACACTTGAGTCCCTCAGCCTGGGTTATGACGTTCTGAAAGAGGTCAACCCTCGCCTGGTCATGCTTGAGAGCAGCGCCATGGGCAACACTGGCCCGCAAAGTCGCACGCTTGGTTATGGCCCTCTGGTGCGTGCCAGCACCGGCCTCGCCTCCCTGTGGCGTGACCCGGAACTGCCGGACTATTTCGCCGATGGCGTGACCACCTATCCAGATCACTTGGCCGCACGGGTCGGAGTCACAGGCGTACTCGCGTTACTGATCCGCCGCGAACGCACAGGGCTGGGTGGCAACGTCAGCCTGTCGCAAGCGGAAATTTTCATTAATGCCAATACCGAACAGTTCCTCGAGGAATCGCTGCAACCCGGATCCTTCGTGGCCCAAGGCAACACCTCGCGGCACAATGCACCAGAAGGCATTTTTCCGTGCCTCGGTGAAGACGAGTGGTGCGCAATTTCCGTTGCCAGCGACGCGCAATGGCAAAAGTTTCTGGCCGTCATCCAACGCCAGGATCTGCTCGATGATAAATCGCTTGCCACACGCGACGGTCGGCTCGCCAACCAGAAGACGTTGGATGCCCTGGTCATCGAGTGGACTTCGCGACTTACGCCACGCGAAGTCACCGAACGCCTTCAATCGGCAGGCCTCAGCGCAGGCTTCATGCAGCGCTTGAGCGAGTACCGCGAGGATCCTCACTTCGCTGCGCGCGAGTTCATTGCAACCCTTGAACATCCTGGTTTGCCGGCGCCACTTCCGACTGAGAATCGACTGATGCAGTCACTCCATATGCCTGCCCCAACGATTCGTCCAGCCCCCTATCAGGCCGAGCACACTCGCGAGCTTGCGACCCGTTTGCTGGGTCTGCGCCGCGCGGACATTGAGACGCTGATCGCCGATGGTCATCTCGAAGACATGACCCCCCTGGCCGAACCCGCCCTCAAGGCCTGAACACAATCAATAAAAAGGACTATCCGATGAGCCTTAAATCTGTCAGCGACCAGACCCCTATTGTGATTGGCGTGGGCCAAGTGTCGGAGCGCCTGGACGACGCCGACTATCACCAGTGGTCGCCCACCGACCTGGCAGCTCAGGCGGCGAAGGTCGCCTGCGCTGACGCTCTGAGCGTCGAGCAATTGGCCGGCAAAATCGATGCAATCTACGCTATTCGTACCGTGGCCGACTCCGCTCCCGCCCCGCTTCGCCCTCAGCGCGCGCCTTTTGGCAGCCCAAACAATGTGCCTGCCGCAGTCGCCGAACGGCTCGGCGCACAGCCACAGGTAGCGGTTTATTCACCGGCCTGCGGCGATGAGCCTCAAAAACTGGTCGGTGAGATCTGCGAGCGTTTGTTCGCTGGCGAGTTTCGCCTGGCGTTGCTGTGTGGCGGTGAAGCGGCTTCGACCCAACGTGCTGCACAGGCCAGCCAGCAAACGCTGAGCTGGGCTGAGGAGCACGGGCAGCCGCTGGATGATCGCCACTGGAACGTCGGCGCCATGCGAACCAAGCATATGAATGATCAGAGCCTGATCATGCCGACTACGGTCTATCCGTTGCTTGAACAAGCACGTCGCAAGCGCCTGGGTTTGTCGCGAGAGGCCTATGCCGCGAAGATGGGTGAGCTGATGGCCCCGTTTTCGCGCGTGGCGCAAAGCAACCCGCATGCTTCCAACAAAAAGCCCTGGAACGCCGAAGCCATCGCCACAGTTGGTCCGGACAATCGCATGATTGCCGACCCTCATCCTATTTCAGTGGTGGCGCGAGATCAGGTCAACCTGGGCTCGGCTCTGCTGCTGACGACCGTTGGTACGGCGCGCGCGCTGGGCATCAGTGAAGACAAATGGGTGTATCTGCATGGTTACAGTGCACTGGACGAGCGCCATGTGCTTGAACGGCAAGACCTGGGCAGCTCGACGGCCATGGCACAAGCCTACGAACAAGCACTGCAGGAAGCGGACGTCACGGTCGCCCAAGTTCGTTATCTGGATATCTACAGTTGCTTCCCCATTGCAGTGTTCGCTGCACTGGATGCTTTGGGGCTTGCCGCTGATGATCCACGTGGGCTGACCCTGACCGGTGGCCTGCCGTATTTTGGTGGACCCGGCAACAACTACTCCAGCCATGCCCTGGTGGAACTGGTGCAGCGTTTGCGCGCCGATCCAGGCTCAATGGGCATGGTCGGTGCCAACGGAGGTTTTCTTTCGACTCACGCGGTAGGGATTTACTCGACCACGCCACGTGAATGGCACCATTGCGACAGCAGCTCACGCCAAGCGTATATCGACGCCCTGCCCGCGCCAGCATTCACGATTGATCCCAAGGGCTGGGGCCGGGTGGAAAGCTACACCGTACTGCACGATAAAACCGGACCGCAGGAAGTCATTGTCATCGGCCTCCTCGAAGGCACCGGCGAGCGCTTCGTCGCCAACAGCATTAAAGGCGACACACAGACCTTGCTTGCCTTTGTCGAGAACGATGGGCTTGGCCAGCGCGTGTGCATGCGCTTGAACCAGGGAATTAATCGTTTCGCTATCAGTCAGCAAGCACTGGATAAAGGCGTTCCTGTCCCATCAATCAAACTGCAATCGAGCTACGAGCATGTGCTTGTTGAACGTCACGGGCCGGTGCTGGAGATCACCATCAATCGCCCCGAGGTCAACAACGCGATGATCCCTGAGGCCAATGACGAACTCGACCAGATCTTCAACGCCTATGAAGCCGACAACAGCTTGTGGGTGGCGATAATCACCGGCGCCGGACAAAAAGCCTTCTGTACCGGTAATGACCTGAAGGCGGCCTCGACCGGCCGTCGCATGTGGATGCCTCGCAACGGATTTGGCGGTTTGACAGCGCGGCAGAATCGGGAAAAGCCGATAATCTGCGCGGTAAATGGTTATGCCATGGGCGGTGGCTTCGAAATCGCGCTGGCCTGTGACCTGGTGGTGGCCGACAGCGAAGCGCAGTTTGCTTTGAGTGAAGTACGCGTCGGCTTACTGGCCGGGGCTGGTGGATTACAACGTCTCACCCGCCAGATTCCTTACAAGCAAGCAATGGACATGATCCTGACCGGACGTCGAGTGGGTGCCGAGGAAGCCCGAAGCCTGGGTTTCATTAACCGTCTTGCTCCAGCCGGGCAGGCACTGCAAGTGGCCCGCGAGCTGGCCGAAGTGCTGCTTGAAGCGTCACCCAACTCGATTCGCCTGAGTAAGCAATTGCTCAACGAGCAAGCGCAATTTGCCAGCGAGAACGACGCTGTGCGTAGTACCTATAAAGCAATCGATCGGGTCGTAAACAGCGAAGACCGTATCGAAGGCACCATGGCCTTCGCACAGAAACGCAAACCACTGTGGAAAAACCGCTGAGGTAACACACTCAGATAACAAGAAGGGGGCGCGGATCTATATCCGTGCCCCCTTCTTGTTTAGCGAAAACATAAAACACCAGGCCTTTGCTCAACTACCAGCACATGGCTTGACAGCGAAGCAGTTACTCGCGGCCAAGCCATGTCCCTGTCCCTGTCCGGCTATACGTCATCCATTAGCGATGAGGCCACCCAGCCGAGCCAGCAGCGCCGATTGCCCGCCCAGCACCAACTCGAGCTTCTTGGCGAGCAGGCAGTAACGAAACAACGGATAGTCCCGATCCACACCCGTACCACCGTGCACTTGTTGCACTGCATGGCTGACACGGTGCAAGGCTTCACAAGCGTAGGCACTTGCCGCCAGTACCGCTTCGGTTGCCAATGCGACGTCACCTGGACGGCTCAAACGGCTGACCGCTTGCTCCATCAATCCTCGCAGACATTCGGTATCGATATGGCAATCAGCAAGTTCATGAGCCACTGCCTGGAACGTCGCGATAGGACGTCCGAACTGTTCCCGCTCGGACGTGTACTCAGCCCCCATACGAGTCATCGCGCTGCAAACACCCACGGCCATCGCGGTGGCTGCTGCGAACAGATGCAATTGCGCATTATCGACAAATGCCGGAGCCGCTGCAGCGTTTAACAGAAGGTTGGCTGACACGTTTTGCAGCGAAAGAGTAAAGACATACTCGCCGGTAGTCGTGGTCTGCTGTTGACGCTCGATACCCGCCGCTTGCAAGTCAAACAGAAACACGCCAACGCCATCGGTATAGCGAGCCAGAGTCCAACACACGCCTGGTCGGTCGGCCACTGCCACACGGTGCTTGCAACCTGAAAGCCGCCATTGACCGTCTACCAATTGCGCCTGGGTGTTGACGTCCAGCAACTCACTTTGCCGGGTTTCCGCTGTAGCGCTGGTGAATACAACCTCACCCGCGGCCAGCTGCGGCCACAACACGTCGAGCACAGGCGCGTTGCCGAGTGCCAGCAACGGCAAAGCACCGCCAACCAAAACCTCCAACAGAGGCACCGGTGCCACAGCCTGCGCCGCTCGTTCAAGAAAAACACAGAGGGTTTCAAAATCCTCGCCTACGCCCCCTTGGGCTTCGGTGAGTTGGATGCCTAGCAAACCCGTCTCGGCCAGTTGAGCCCAGAGTTCGGTGTCATGGTATCCGGTGGCATCCACCGCTCGCAGACGTGGCTGAGTCGCCTGGTCTGTAAACAATCGCGTCGCCAACTCTGTCAGCTGTTGCTGGGTGGCGCTCAGGGAAAAATCCATACAAATCTCCTAACGAGGCAGTTTCAGGCCGGCCTGCGCGATAATGTTCCGTTGAATTTCATTGGCGCCACCGCCAAAAGTGAGCACGCTGCCCTTGCGATACAGCTTCTCCATCAGACCGCTGACAATCACGTCCGAGCCTTCGCGAAGCAAACCTTGCGAACCGATGATTTCGCCCATCAGTCGGCCCAACTCGACATACACCTGCGAGCCGTAAACCTTGGTTGAGGAGGCCTCAACCATCCCGCTGCCGCCGTTGTTCATCACCCACAGCGCTTTCAGGCACATCATTTTCAGACCTTCGAGCTTGACCTTGGCTAGCGCCAGATTGCGCTGTACCCAAGGCAGTTGCAGCAGATGCTTGAAGTCTTCATGGGTCTTGAGCAGGCTCAAGGTGTGGTCGTAGAGCATGGCCACGTAACCGTAGTTGACCAGCGCCAGACGCTCGAGATTGAGCTGTGCGGTGATCAACGACCAACCGCCATTGAGCTCACCGACACGATAACTGTCGGGAACGCGTACGTCCTGATAGTAGGTCGCCGCGGTATCAACACCCAAGGTATGGATAGTTGTGCAGGAATAACCCGGAGTATTGGTCGGTACCAGAAAGATCGTAATACCTTTGTGACGCTTGGCTGGATCAGGGTCGGTCCGTGCCGCCAACCAGATGTACTGGCTGAAAGGGGCGCAACTGGTCCAGATTTTCTGCCCATTGATGACCCAATCATCGCCATCACGCACCGCACGGGTACGCAGATTGGCCAGATCGCTGCCTGCACCAGGCTCTGAATAGCCGATGGCCAGATAGGCGGAACCCGACAGGATTTCACCCACGACCTTTTCGCGCACTTCGCCTTGGGCGTAGCGGGCAACCATGGGGCCGATGGAGTTTGCCGAGAGTGCCGGCCATGGGAAGCCCACGCGCTTGGACTCTTCGACCAGAATGTACTGTTCGATCGGATCGGCGCCCTCGCCGCCCAGTTCCTTCGGCCAGGACATCTTGATCCAGCCGTCGCGCCCCAGTTGCTCAAGCTTTTGCCAGTAGATCGGGCCGCCTCCATGACTCCAGAGGGGGTCTTTGAGTTCGGCTTCGAAATCGGCCGTCATCATCTGCTCGACCATGTAGGTCCGCACACGGTCGCGAAAGCGCAGGTGCTGATCGCTAAGATCCGTAATCATCCTATTGTTCTCTTGTTATGGACATTGATACGACACTATCGATAATGCGAGGCTTGGTATGAAGGACAAAAAACGACTTTTTGCATCACCGATATTTGAATGCGAACCCCATGGCTGAAAACTTGAATGAATCATGGTCGCTGCGCGGTAACTATCGCTACGCCACCAACCAGTTGCTGATGGGGGCACGCCGTCACCAGATAGCCTTGGAGCACATCTGGGAAGCCGCTGGCTTGCAGGAGTTCGCCTCCAGTAAAGCCCCGCTCAAAGCGCATCAGTTTGCCAGGCTGCTGAGGGCGACCACCGAAGTACTCGACGACGAGTTGTACGGCCTCACGCGGCACCGCGCCAAGCGCGGGACCTGCGCGATGATGGTCGATCTGGCGTTGGGTTGCAGCACCATGGGCGCGGCGATGGAGCAAGTCGCAAACTTCTTCCGGATCGTGACGGATGACATCGAAGTACGTTGCACTCTCTCGGACGAACAGATCGAACTGAGTGTCATGGTGACGGAGCCTGAGTTGGACCCGATGGGATTTCTCTGCGACTACTACATGTTGTACCTGCATCGTTTTTTCAGTTGGAGCATCGGTGCGCTGCTGCCCGTGCGGCAATTGTCCTCTACCCGTCCTGACGCTCCCGACGCCAGTCGTCTGCTGCACTACATACGCAGAGACTGGCTCCCTGGTCAGGCGACCAACACAATGACTCTCAACACCAGGTACTGGACAACGCCAATCAGTCGTACGCGCGCCGAATGGCACGCCAACGTTGACCGGCTGATGGGACAAGGCATTCTCGGCTGGCCCGATGCCAAGGAAAACTGTTCAAACCAGGTTCGTGCGCTGCTGGCTGATGCACTGAAATTACGGATGGGTTTGCCTCGCCTCCAAGCCATTGCCAGCCAACTGTGCCTGAGTACACAAACCTTGCACCGGAACCTTCAGCAGGAAGGCACGAGCTTTCAACGGATCCTCGACGATCTACGCCGCGATCAGGCCATCGAGCTGCTGGCAAATCAGCATCTAAGCCTCGCTGATGCCGCCGAGCAGCTTGGTTTTTCAGAAACCCGGTCTTTCAGCCGTGCGTTCAAGCAATGGACGGGAATCAATCCTTCGGTGCTACGCCGCGAAGGCAACAATTGAACGTGTAAGCATGCAACGCACTGACTGGTTCAACCCGCGCATCAGTCTCCGTCAAACCCGGAAGGCACCGATCAGCTCCTTGAGTTGACCCACCAGCAGGGAAAGCTCGCGGCTCGCCTGCTCTGTCTGGCAAGCACCGCCAGCCGTGCGATCACCGGCCTGGTTGATTTGCACGATATTGCGATCAATGTCTTGAGTGACTGCCGTTTGTTCTGACGCGGCTGCGGCGATCTGCTGGTTCTGGTCAACGATCGTGCCTACCGCGTTAAAGATGTTCTCCAAAGCCCGCTGCACCAGCGTGGATTGATTGGCCGTGTTGCTGGCCATCCTGTGACTGGCATTCATCACTTTGACCGCGGCACTGACGCCGTTGTGCAATTTGCTGATCGTTTGTTCGATTTCTTCGGTGGACACTTGTGTGCGCTTGGCCAGATTGCGCACCTCATCGGCAACAACGGCAAAACCGCGCCCCTGCTCCCCGGCCCGGGCCGCCTCAATGGCGGCGTTGAGCGCCAGCAAATTAGTTTGCTCTGCAATTGCTTTGATCACATCAAGAACCTGGCTGATGCTACTGCTATCACTGGCCAGTTGATTGATTACCACCACGGACTGGTCAATTTCGCCGGCCAGTTGTTGAATACTTTCGACCTGGGACTCGACCAGAGTACGGCCAGAAACAACCTCTTTACTGACCCCCTGCGCGCTGACCACTGCCGCAGTCGCATTGCGTGCCACCTCTTGAGCAGTGGCGGACAACTCATTCATTGCCGTTGCAATTTGCTCGATCTGCTGACGCTGGTCGGAGACAGCCTGACTGCTTTCATTGGAAACCAGCTCGACGCGATCTGCCTGCCCCTTCACTTTGACGACCGTCTGTCCCACTCGCTGAATCAATTGATTGATCTTGCCAATGGTCCCGTTGATAACCTTCCCCAATTCTCCCAGCTCATCCTGACTCTGGATCTTTACATTGGCCGTCATGTTGCCGGCCGCCACGTCGTCCATGACAAGACTGAAGCTTTTTAACGTGCTGCACATCGACACGTAAAAGCCGCCGTAAAGATAACCAATGAGAAGAAATACCAGCAGCAACGCGCTGACTAACAGGACCATTCGTTGTTGATCATCGGCCAGTCTCCGCTGAAGCTCCCCATCCAGGTAGGACAGCACCGCATCAGTGAACTGGCCGGTTTTCTCAATTTCAGCGCTCAATGAGTCATAAAATGCCGGCCATGCCACGTTGTCGGCAGACTCCTTCAACGATTCGCTGTCCAACAAGCCGCCACCGACTGTCAATGAGTCGCGACTGACAGCGGCCTTCGCCTGCAACGCCGTTTGGGCCTTGCTATTGCCAACCAGCGCACCCTCGATATGTTGTCCATATTCCGCCTGCAGCTTCTCCTGCTGCTGTAACGCAGCCTCCACCTTGGTAAGGGTGCCCGAGCTCCTGGAACCGCTGGCCAACAAATACGCACCTAGCGCACGGACATCCCCCAACCCAAGCGTGACGTCGTCGGCGCTGTCCACTATCAGGTTAATCAGTTTGCGTTCGCTCGGGTCGGGATCCAGTGAAATCCCGGTACCGGAAACTACCGACATCACCAGGATCTGGACGTTCGCCAGCTGCTGCTTGATCTCGTGCTGCTGCTTGACTTGCGTGGTATCAGCGCGTGCAGCGCGCAACCATTCCACCAAAGCATCACGCTTGGCATTGATGTCTTCGACTTGAGTGCCAGTCAGCGCTATGGCCTTGAGCTTTTGCAGGGCCTCAATCAGTTTCGAAGTCTGGCGGCCAATGCGATTGTTCAACTCTTCACTTTGATTGGCCAAGCCGACCTGGTTCTGGAGTCGAATGAGGTTCTCCAGGCTTTGCATGTCGTAACGAATTTGCAATGTGCCCTTGAGGAGCTCCAGCCCATTCAACTCCGTCCTGGTACCTACGAATTGGGCGTAGGCATCTCGAATCAGATAAGCGTTAGTCGCCAACATGGGCAAAAAAAACAAGATGCTGATCAGGCTGAATTTCAGGCCGAAACTCAGGCGATTCATAAGCGAAATAGCGGGATACAGGAGAGTTTTCACGGAACGCCTCTAATTATTATGGTTCTTGCCGTAGGCCGTGGCTTGCTGTTGATTTTGTGTTGAGTACGCGGTGCTGACGTTGATAACGCCACTCGGTTCACTCGACAAAAATCATCAGCATCATACATATGATTATGCTTGATACCCAGTAGCTTTTTCCAACATTTCCATTTTCATTCAATGGGCATGTCCACTGAAAAATCACCACTGAAAAATAGATAGCGTGCATCTGATAAGGCAAACTATCATAAGCATGCTTATGTATTTTTCGGTGATTTTGATGACGACTCAACAGACGATCGGTTTTGTCTTGCACGATGTGGCGCGGTTGATGCGCAAGCGATTCGAACAGCGCGCCCGACAGGCAGGACTCACGCGATCTCAGTGGCAGGTGCTGTCCAAGCTTTCGCATAACGAAGGCATTCACCAGAAAGGTCTGGCCGATTTGCTGGAAATCGAGTCCATCACCTTGGTGCGATTGCTCGACAAAATGCAGGAACGCGGTTTGATCGAGCGGCGGCCTCACCCAACCGATCGGCGCATGAGCTTGCTGTTTCTGACTGAAGCGGCACATCCACTGCTGCAGCTGATGCGTCAGCTTGGCGAAAAAACGCGCCATGAAACGATGTCTGATTTTTCCGAACAGGAGCACCAACTGCTGCAGCAGTTTCTAGCTCGCATGCGTGAGAACTTGATCGAAGCCTGCGCAAGGCCGGTTGAAGATGAGGAGCCCGTAAATGACCAGTAATGCCACTCGATTGCAGCCCGTCGAGGCTGAAAGGTCACCTTCCACACCGTCCGGCTCCCAGCAGGCACAGCCGCAAGCCCCTGCTCAGCCGGTTCAGGACAGCGCTTTGCCACCCTCACGCCAGAGAGTGCGCCTCGGACTGTTTCTATTGTTGCCAGCGGTGCTTGCTGGCTCCGCCTGGCTGTATGTCACCGGGGGCCAAGTCATTAGCACCGATAATGCTTATATCCAGGCGGATCGCGTGGGTGTTTCCACCGACGTCGCCGGCATCGTCGAGTCGGTTGAGGTCACTGACAACCAGAGCGTAACCAAAGGTCAGGTATTGTTCCGCTTACGCCCTGAACCCTTCGAAATTGCTTTGCAAAGTGCCAAGGCACAACTGGCTGATGTGCGTAACCAGATCATGAATCTCAAAGCCAGCTACGCCCAAGCACAGGCCGAGATCGCTCAGGCCCAGGCGGAAATCCCCTATTACCAGAAAAACCTGGCACGCCTGGAACAATTGGTCAGTGTCTCCGCCGTATCGAAGACCCTCTACGACGATGCCCATCACAATCTGGAAACCACGCAGCAGAAAGTTGCGGTAGCCAAGGCTCAGGCACAGACCATTCTGGCCCAACTCGGTGGACGCATTGATTCGCCGCTAGAGCTTCAACCCGCCTACCTCCAAGCCCAGGCGCGGATCGATGAGGCCGCGCGCAACCTGAAGAACGCGACAGTGACCGCTCCGTTCGACGGCATTGTCACCAATGTCGACTCGCTGTCTCCCGGAGCGTACCTGCAACCACCACAATCGGGTTTCAGCCTGGTCGCGAGCGATCGCCTGTGGGTCGCGGCATCGCCCAAAGAAACTGAGCTGACCCACATGCAGGAAGGCCAACCGGTGACCATCACGGTGGACAGCTACCCGGGGGTCATCTGGCATGGCCGAGTCGAGAGCATCAGCCCCGCTTCCGGGTCGAGCTTCGCCCTCTTGCCTGCACAGAACACCACGGGAAATTGGGTGAAAGTGGTGCAGCGAATCCCTGTTCGTATACATATCGATGACACGGCCGGCAAACCACCTTTGCGTCATGGCATGAGTGTCGAGGCCGATATCGATACCGGTCGTTCCCGCGGCCTGCCGGAGTTCATGGCCAACGCACTGGCCACCAAGAGCTCGCCTCATGAATGACAGTGGTACGGCCATGGCGCCCTCCACGCAACGGACGATGATTACCGTCTGCGTGGTCCTGGCGGTCATCATGCAGGCGCTGGACACCACCATCGCCAATGTCGCGTTGCCCTATATGCAAGGCAGCGTCTCGGCCAGTGCCGATCAAATCAATTGGGTGCTGACCTCCTATATTGTCGCCGCTGCAATCATGACACCGCCATCGGCCTTCCTCGCCCGGCGCTTCGGGCGCAAGACCGTGCTGCTGTGGGCCATTATCGGTTTCGTCCTGGCGTCGATACTCTGCGGCATCGCCCAGTCATTGGGGGAAATCATCGCCTTTCGGTTGTTGCAAGGGCTTGCGGGTGCCGCATTGGTGCCGCTGTCCCAAGGCATCCTGCTGGATATTTATCCGCTCAAAGAGCGTGGGTCGGCCATGGCGCTGTTCGGTGTTTCGGTCATGGTCGGTCCGGTATTGGGGCCGATGCTGGGCGGCTGGCTCACCGAAAACCTGAGCTGGCGCTGGGTGTTTTTCATCAACCTGCCTATTGGCCTCCTGGCTTTGGCGGGGATCTTGCGCTATGTCGTCGAGACCCCGGCGGACAAGGGATCACGTCTGGACTGGCTGGGTTTTGGCTCGCTCAGCGTCACGATCATGGCCACCCAGTTATTCCTCGATCGAGGCGAGCAACTGGGCTGGTTTGCTTCCACGGAGATCGTGCTCGAAGCCGTGATAGCCCTGTCGGCCCTGTATATTTTTCTGGTTCACACCTTCACCGCCAAAGACCCTTTTATAAGCCTCGCTCTGTTCAAGGATCGAAACTTCAGCCTCAGCGTGGTGTTCATTTTCATTATTGGCATTACCTACCTGGCGTCGCTGGCGCTGATGACGCCCTACCTGCAAAACCTCATGGGTTATCCGGTGCTCAAGGCCGGCATGGCCATGGGTCCGCGTGGTTTGGGCACGATGGCAACGATGTACATCACGGGGCGGTTGATCGGTAAGGTCGACACCCGTTGGCTGCTGTTCTGCGGACTGGCATTGTCCGCAGGTTCCATGTGGCTGATGACAGGCTGGACACCGCAGGTGTCGATGCAAACCATCATCTATGTCGGTTTCATCCAGGGAGCGAGCCTGGGCCTGTTATTCGTACCCTTGTCCACCATTGCCTTCGCCACACTGCCCGCTTCGCTCCGAGCCGACGGCACCGGGCTCTACAGCCTGTCGCGCAACGTCGGTTCCAGTGTAGGGATTTCCATCGTCACCGTGCTGTTGGTGCAAAACACCCAGATCAACCACGAGCTGATCGGCGCACATATCACAGGGTTCAATCGCCTGCTCCACGCCTGGCCACTCAACAATATCCTCGACCCGGTAACGGTGAGCGGCCGCGCCATGCTCGACGGCATGATCAGCACTCAAGCCGTCTGGATTGCCTATCTGGACGATTTCAAGCTGCTGATGCTGCTTTCTCTGGCGGTCATGCCGCTGCTGTTGGTGATCAAGCCACCTGAAGTGTTCGCGCGCGATGATCACGGACCGGTGCTGGAATAACTAATCATGCATATGATATATATGTAAAAATCTGAAATCGCCCAAGGATTGAGTCCGCAAGGCTCACAAATTCTGGATCGCCATCATGCACCGAGCCTCTACCCAAGTTTCTGCACCGCTTGATCTCGCCAAGAATCCGCAGGTGCCAAAAATGGAACACCTGAGAGTCGACCCCTCCTCTGAAACTCGGGACCGCCATCAGCAGATTCGTGATACTGCCTTGCACCTATTTGTCACTGAAGGCTATGGCAATGTCAGTTTGCGCCAATTGGCGGCGCCGCTCGGTCTTAGTGCAGGTTCGCTCTACAACCATCTGGAGAGTAAACAGTCGCTGCTGTTTGAGATGATCAACGATCACCTGCAAGACCTTCTGAAGAGTGTTGAACGTGAGGTGAGAAAGAGCAAAGACGTGTTGGCGCAGCTTAGATCGTTCATTCGCGTTCATATCAAGGTCCACATTCAGCACCAATCCCTATCGCTGTTGAGCAATCTGGAGTTGCGCAGCCTCGACGCCGCATCGAGGGCAGAAATCAAGCTGCTCCTAAAGCGCTACCGCAGCTGTTTAAGCAACATCATTAGTAAAGGTATGCAGAGCGGAGTCTTTCGCTCACAGCACTTACCGACTGCTATCCAAACGGTGCTTGCCATGCTTTCCAGCGTGGCGTTCTGGTTCGATGAAACCCTACCGTTGGGCTCGTCGCAGCTGACGACCCAACTCACTGCAATGGTTATGGGTGCGCTAAGCACTTAATTCATCGCCGTGTGCCGTTCACGACAGACACTCAACTTCTATTACACACATAAAAACCGGAGATCCTGCAGTGCTTGAAGCCTACAACCATCACGTGAAAAAACGCGCCGATGAAGGGCTTCCGCCCTTGGCACTTAACGCCGAACAAACGGCAGGCCTGGTCGAGCTGCTGAAAAATCCCACGGCTGGCGAAGAAGCTTTCCTCGTTGACCTGATCACCAATCGCGTTCCGCCAGGCGTGGACGAAGCAGCCTACGTCAAGGCCGGCTTCCTCTCCGCCATCGCCAAAGGCGAAGCCAACTCCCCTCTGATCGACAAGAAGCGCGCTGTTGAACTGCTCGGCACCATGCAGGGCGGCTACAACATCGTGACCCTGGTCAACCTGCTGGACGACGCCGAACTGGCGCCAGTAGCCGCCGAAGAACTCAAGCACACCCTGCTGATGTTCGATGCTTTCCACGACGTGGCTGAAAAAGCCAAGAACGGCAACGTTCACGCCAAGGCCGTGCTGCAATCCTGGGCTGACGGCGAGTGGTTCGTGAAGCGTCCGACCCTGGCCGACAAGATCAGCCTGCGCGTCTTCAAGGTCACCGGCGAGACCAACACCGACGACCTGTCCCCTGCTCCCGATGCCTGGTCCCGTCCTGACATCCCACTGCACGCCCTGGCCATGCTGAAAATGGCTCGCGACGGCATCGTGCCTGACGCACAAGGCGTCACCGGCCCGATGAAGCAGATCGAAGAAATGCGCAACGGCGGCTTCCCTGTTGCCTACGTGGGCGACGTAGTCGGTACCGGTTCTTCGCGTAAATCGGCGACCAACTCGGTGCTGTGGTTCTTCGGCGACGACGTGCCTTACGTGCCGAACAAGCGTGCCGGCGGTTTCTGCTTCGGCAGCAAGATCGCTCCGATCTTCTACAACACCATGGAAGATGCCGGCGCACTGCCAATCGAATTCGACGTTTCCAACATGCACATGGGCGATGTGATCGACCTGTATCCGCATGCTGGCAAGGTCTGCAAGCACGGCACCGACGAAGTCCTGACCACCTTCGAAATGAAGACCCCGGTCCTGCTCGACGAAGTACGTGCCGGCGGCCGTATCCCGCTGATCATCGGCCGTGGCCTGACCGAGAAGGCTCGCGCCGAGCTGGGCCTGCCACCTTCGGACCTGTTCAAAAAACCTGAAGCACCGACTGAAAGCACCAAGGGCTACACCCTGGCGCAGAAGATGGTCGGCAAGGCTTGCGGCGTGACCGGCATCCGTCCGGGCACCTACTGCGAACCGAAGATGACCACCGTGGGTTCCCAGGACACCACAGGTCCTATGACCCGTGACGAACTGAAAGACCTGGCGTGCCTGGGCTTCTCGACCGATCTGGTGATGCAGTCCTTCTGTCACACCGCCGCATACCCCAAGCCTGTCGATGTAACGACTCACCACACCCTGCCGGATTTCATGCGCAACCGTGGTGGCGTGTCGCTCAAGCCGGGTGACGGCATCATCCACAGCTGGCTGAACCGCATGCTGCTGCCGGATACCGTCGGCACCGGTGGTGACTCGCACACCCGTTTCCCGATCGGTATTTCGTTCCCGGCCGGCTCCGGGTTAATCGCCTTCGCAGCAGCCACCGGCGTCATGCCGCTGGACATGCCGGAATCGGTCCTGGTGCGTTTCAAAGGCAAGATGCAACCGGGTATCACCCTGCGAGACCTGGTCCATGCCATTCCTTACTACGCAATCAAGGCTGGCCTGCTGACCGTAGAGAAGAAAGGCAAGATCAACGCTTTTTCGGGGCGCGTCCTCGAGATCGAAGGCCTGGATAACCTGACCGTCGAGCAAGCGTTCGAACTGTCTGACGCCTCGGCTGAACGTTCGGCTGCCGGTTGCACCATCAAGCTCCCGGAAAAAGCCATTGCTGAGTACCTGCGATCCAACATCACCCTGCTGCGCTGGATGATCGGCGAAGGCTACGGCGATGCCAGGGCCCTGGAACGTCGTGCTCAAGCGATGGAAGCTTGGCTGGCCAACCCTGAGCTGCTGGAAGCCGATGCTGACGCCGAATACGCCGAAGTCATCGAGATCGACCTGGCCGACATCAAGGAGCCTGTGCTCTGCGCGCCGAACGACCCGGATGACGCTTGTCTGCTGTCCAGCGTGGTTGGCGAGAAGATTGACGAAGTGTTCATCGGTTCGTGCATGACCAACATCGGCCACTTCCGCGCCGCCGGTAAACTGCTGGATCAGGTCAAGGGTCAGCTGCCAACCCGTCTGTGGCTGTCGCCACCGACGAAAATGGACGCTCACCAACTAACCGGTGAAGGCTACTACGGCATTTACGATAAGGTTGGCGCTCGTATGGAAATGCCAGGCTGCTCGCTGTGCATGGGTAACCAGGCACGTGTAGCGCCGAACTCGACTGTGGTGTCGACATCGACCCGTAACTTCCCGAACCGTCTGGGTGACGGCGCGAACGTGTACCTGGCTTCGGCTGAGCTGGCGTCCGTTGCTTCCATCCTGGGTCGCCTGCCGACCGTCGAGGAGTACATGGAATACGCTGGCAAGATCGACAGCATGGCGGCCGATGTTTACCGCTACCTGTCCTTCGACCAAATCGCCGAGTTCCGTGAAGCTGCAGCGAAAGCCAACATTCCGGTCGTTCAAGCCTAATGCTACAACGCAATAGAAAACGCCGCCCATCGCGAGATGAGCGGCGTCTTTTATGCCTGACGGTTGGCGACTCCTCTGTGAAGATATTTTCAGCCCAGATTGCCGCAGAAAATATCGTGACCGCCGTCGGCCGGACTTCCTCGCACAACCAATGCATAACCACCGGAACGTAGCGTTTCATAGGCGACGGGAACGCTTTTGCGCAGATGGATACCGCGGCTGTCGAGTGCGCTCGATTCCGGCGAATAAAACTGCGAGCTCACACTCTGATTCAAATCATAAGCAGGCTTAGGCCCAAGGCTTGAACAGCTTCCCGTGTAAACATATGTGTACAAACGCGCTGGAGAACCGCTGCCAAGCGGTACCCCACCAATGAATAACCTGATGTCTGTCTGATTGCCCATCGGCGCAAGGGTGGCCTGTGCCATATGCCCGGGGTTATATAGAGTGGCGGTTAGGGGAACGGAGGTAATCTGACTGTCTGATGTAGTTGCACATCCGGAGATCCATCCGACCGCTAGCACCAACGCCATCGAAGATACGATGTTCATCGTAAACCTCTCGACTGTAAGGACGCGTTGAAGTGATCCCCCTCGTAAATTCTAGACCTTCCAGAAAAGCGGGCATTTCGTCGGATAGTCGGTCATAGTTTTTTAGCGTTACAGGCAAGATTTGTTGTGGGAATGGCTAAGTTGGGGAGGTCGCGCCTATTTTTTTGCACGAATAGGCTGCTACCTGTTCTATGGGCGAAGAACCCATATGGTCGACGACGATGAGCTAACTCCCGCTCAGTAGTACTCCCATTGAGAAATGAGTGAATCTGTAGTGCAAATGGGGATAGCGAGATGGATTATTCAATCACTACCTATCAATGGCTCAGGATCAGCGGCTTTTTGGCCGATGATGGGGAGTCAATGCGGTTAATCGGTACTTGAGCTCAAGAAGGGCTCGGTCAGTCGGTCGACTCTTTGCTCGTCGAGTTGCCCTGCCCGCAGTATCTCGTTTGCATGGGGATAATGCCGTAACAGTTGACGGGCCTGACGTCGGATCGATTCTGCAAGTATGGGATCTTGAGCAAGTTCGGCCAGAAAGTCTCGCGTCTGTATCAGCGCGCGCGTGCGCTCGCTTGGCATCGTCATCTCCTCCTCCTCACCCAGGCAGTGCATGGTCCAGCCGCGCTGAGCTTGATGGCTCCCAGCAAAGTTTTTTCCACCCTCAACCGCCTCAAGCCTACACCTAAAACCCGATTGCACATCGACGCAATCGCTCGGATCGGCAAGGGCTTTTTCGTGAATCACCACCACTCTCCTCCCCGGCGTACCGCCAATTGCGCCTCCGCGCGCCAAAAACGCCATTAGGTTTGAGAATCTTGCTTTCTCATACCTGTTGAACCACTGACTTCCAGCCGCAATTCACCACGTTGTACAGCTGTAAAAACATAGGCCGTAGCGCAGTACGAAATCGTCCGTAGTGCAGTCATTTTGACTCACCCGGGTGACACCGCCAGTCACCGAACGGTGCGTCGGCGTCCACACGCCGCATGGCAGTGTGCACATCGTACCCGCCAACATAAGCGCCCCACGAAACTCCGTTCAACCCTCTACAAACCCGAGTACCCAGATCGGGTTCATCGACGAAAACGTCGACCACCTGCACTGGCTTTTCTTTGGCAACGTAGTCATCCAGGCACTTCGGCACCAAGACGACCTGCGTCCGAGCCTCGCCTTAAATGAATCGCTGCATAAGCGTCTCCACCATGTTCCAGACGATCAGAAAATTGAGCAGTTTCAGACGTTTCACACAGGGTAGGTCGGAAGTTGCCTGCCGTGATGGCTGCTACCAGTCTTCAGTTGAGGAGCAAAAAACGGGGCAGATACTCCCTACCCCTAATTTGTTCGCCTGCTCTTCAATAAGACCCGCCCGCAGAACATCCTGCTTTGTGGGAAAGTGGCGTAAAAGGAAGTGAGCGTTTTGTCTAATCCGCTCGGGCACTTCTGTGTCGCGAGCAAGTTCCGTCAGGAAAGCATGAGTTTGTGCGACGGACCTGCTCCGTTCAAATGGCATCGTCATTTAAGCCTCCACGCGTTGAGGTCGTCAGTCCAATACAAGGCGACCAGATTCGGTCACCTGTAGTCGCTCTATAATCGCTCTATAATTCCCTATAAACCTGCGTCCTCAGCGTCCGCCTGTAGCGGTCTAATGGTCAGATCAGAAACGTGTGTTCGAAACGCAGCTTCAACGCTCAAGCTTCCTGGTCTTACCCGTCTCTATCCTTTCGAGCAGCATCGACAGTACTTCGGCGGCAGCCCCCATCAGCATGAGTTCCTTCGGTTCACCCATTGCAACGTCAACCTTGTTCACATGAATGACCGAAGCTCCAGACGCCAACGCAAGATCGGGAAGGCCTGCGGCAGGCATGACGATCCCGGAGGTGCCGACGGAGACCAGCAGATCGCAATCTTTCACCAGCTGCACCGCAGTTTTCCAAGCCTGGGCTGGTAAATCCTCTCCGTACCAGACCACCGCAGGACGCATCTTGCCGTTACAACGCTGACACCTAGGAGGGTCGATCAGCGCACCTTCATCCGGCACTGCTGATTGATCGGGTGACACCACCGCAGGCCGATGGCAGGCGAAGCATTTGGGCATTGCCAAACTGCCATGCAAATGCACCACATTTAACGAGCCGGCTCGCTCATGGAGGTCGTCAATATTCTGGGTGACAACAGACACCTGGCACTGGGAGTTAGCCATCCGCGGTATTGCACGATGTGCGGCATTGGGCACTGCTTGAGCAACGCGGAGCCGCCGCCACAGATACCATCCCCACACCAATGCGGGGTTCTCCCGAAAGGCCTTGGCCGTCTCTAAATCCCTTGGATCGTATCCTGCCCAGATTCCAGACAGTTTTTCGCGGTACGTGGGAATGCCGCTATCGGCAGAGATGCCAGCGCCGGTGAAAAAGACCACCTTCCTAGCCTTTTGCAGTGCGTCTACCGCTTGCTCTATGACCGTCATGCTACCCCTCCCAGCCTCAGTTGCTTTCCACAAGTAGCAACTGCCAGCTAATTCCATCGAAGGCCGCCACGCCCTGCTACGCTTTGCCCTTCACGGAGGAAACACCATGCCCACCTCAGACCTGCTGCCTTCCCTGTTGTCCAAGCTCAATGAAAACCAACTCGCCCTGGAAGCGGCCATCCTCGAACTTTCAAACTGGGTAGAGTTGCGTGGTGCGGTTGAAGTCGCGGATAACGTCCGCGGCGCCCTGGTGGCGATCGACCGAAATGAAGAATTCATCAAGATGACCCTCGCGGTAATGATGACGCCGGAGTGAAGATCGAAAGCGAGCTGTACCCCACGAAACGCCACAACGGGGGAGTGAATTACCCCCTTTATCACAGCCGAAGACGAGCCGTTATCGTCTGTCGATCCGCTTTTGTCACTGTCAGGACTGCTGACTTACGGTTTTCGACGGCGAGTGTCGCCAGGCGGGAGATCCGGACCGACACCCGCCAGCGGGCCGGGTGGCTCCTGGCTTTCATCGCGATGGCGCAGGTTATTGATCAGCCGCTCATCGAGTGCGCCAAATCCCAAAGTCGTTTTTTCCGCCTCTGGCTCAAGGTCCTTGGCGTCTGGGGCCAAGTAGCCAGGGCTGAGCAAATAATGCGAAAGCAGTTTGTGTTGGGGATATCGATTCTCAAAATACTGTAACAACCCATTGAAAATTTCTTCCCCAGCCGGCGTTCCGGCCACCCGCCGGATTACGAACTCGGCGATAGCCAGGCGCACCTCGACCTCACTCGCGTTGAGCGGAAGCTCCTCTGCGGTTTCTTCAAACCATTGGTAACTACCGTATCTCAGAAGCTGATCAGACATCTTCGGACACCCGCCGCGAGTGGAACGCCGTGATGAGCAGGACCGTACACCCACGTCCGGCCAATCGTTATCAGGTGGCCGTCATTAGAACAACGCGACAGCGAAGTTCAACATACTGCAAGCGTGAGGCCAATGAAACCACCGGAATCCTGTGTACGCTCGCGGGTGGGGTGTGGCATTACATACAGCAACAAGCACCAGGATGACCGTGTCGAACCTCATCGCCAGCGTGGACGCTCCTGCAGGCTCCTCCTCAACCATTTCAACCGCCGAGGCCTCCTTTGGGACTGGCCCAGCTCAAGCTCGACCTCATGCGCGCATGTCGCATTCGGCTGCCCCTTCAGCTCGAAGCCGGCATTAAACGATGAGGAAACGCCACTCCAGACGGCACGAAACCGCCGTGAGGGCGGGCTGCTTCAGCGTTCGTCGACCACCTATTTACTGCGCGGCAGAATGACAGCGGCATACTTTTGCAAGGTGTCGTATTATTGTATGTAACTAAACACCTGCCGATGCTGGAGTTTTAAATGCCCAACCGGCATCAAAACTACTTGAAAGTTAAGCCTAGGTTATAAGTAAAGCTGTCATGGAGGCGAATGATCGCAAGGGCCTACGCCCTGAATAATCGCTGGTTACCCGTCAAATGATACCGAATTTTCGACTATTCCCCCGACAAACGGTCATCACCTTGGGTAACTTTAGATTATCCCGCATCAACAAGCCTTACAAACTAGCGTTCGATCACAAGCTTTGTACACTGTAATTACATGCAACGTACCACAGTTCAAAAAAGTATTGTGTATGGCATAAAGACATCAATACACCTTAAGGTAAAAAATCAAACAAGGTTGGTGGCCCAACGCTAGCGTTTGGCTACTGCTGCCATAAGCGTTGCACCGTTGGTTGAATGCTCCGAAGGACCGCCAAATCACCGGCAATAACATGTGACACTTGGCATTTTCCAAAAACCAGCGCTAGCGATGCCCCATAAGCAACTGACTTGGTATTAGTGCAGCTCTTACTCGCGAATACGTAAGGTGAGCGGGCCCGCGAAAGCAAACGGCTCAGCAGATATAAAGAGGAGGAACGACGTTTAAACATACAGCGGCTGCTACACAAACAATAAAACTGCTATGAAGTTAAAATCGGCGTTACAAAGCCAAAAAATTAACTAGCCGCCTTATCTAACGCAGCCAAGCAACATCTTCAATTAAGCATCAACTTACCAACTAAGTGCGAAGTCGCAGATTACGTCGCACCTAGATCTAAAATCGGTTTACATAGCCATATTCTCCAGAACAAATAAGACCAACACACCATTCCCTGAAGTAAAACCATCTATCCCCGATATACGACCCCCCTTCAAAAAAGCGAATGAAACATAAGATGAAAAGTGGGACAAGCACAAAAAAATACTGAACACAGCTAAATTAAACTAAGCCTGTGTCTAACCAGCCAACTATAGCGTGAGTAGTAAATTCAGTGTCCAGCTTATCTGAACGAAGCCCTTTAACTTTCAAAGCGGAAAGCGGCGAAACAGTTTCCTGCAATAAATCACGTCCAGTAATACTCCCCGAACGCAGTGCTAGTCCGATACATCGAGTCGTCGGTTGATCTAAGCGAAGCACATCAATGGTCAATCAATGGTCGCTAAGGAATGGCGCTCCAGGCGAAAACTCACGTCAGCTTACCTTTACAGCATGAGCACTGCGCCAAGCCATTCTCCAGACCGGTCCGCAAACGCCAGCCGATTGGTGCCATCACCACCATCAGAAGTGTCAACACTTTTTGGCACGCGTGAAAACGAACACTGATCACTGGCACCGCAAAGTATTTACCAACTAAGGTAAACTTTTACCAACTAAGGTAAATAACTTACACACGAAGCAATATAACTCGTTCTATTTATTGATATTTTTGAAAATTGTAACAATCATCGTTTACCAGTAGAAAAAAGAATGAACCAGGCGTACATTTACCCTCATCAAGCTACAGCAATCATTACCATCAGCCACCAATAAAGGGCCGTCATTTAAGATCAAATATCATTTCATCGCCATTCAAATGAGAGGTATTCAAACCAATTTTTATTTCTCTAGAGGGACTAGTGTTTAGTACCTGTTGAACCCTTGAAAATTTTAGTTATCGAGACCCGCTTTTCAACCGTCAACAAGAGATGGAAAAACGCCCAAGCTCTTAGAGGACACTTACTACAGAGAACAGCGACGATAACGCGAAACAACTTAATACGGTCATCGCTTCATCATGAAACCAGAGGGTGGTCATCATGTTTGATCGAAACTGGCGGCCTTCGCATGCCGCCCCTGCACGCGACGTACGTAAAAAACGCTTCGGCAAATCGTTGGTCTACTTTCCATCGAGAAAAAATCACGTCCAACTCATCTGCGAGAGTCACAACGAAGCCTATATGTGTTGGCTTTTGGAGTATCAACACCACGTCACTCAATATTACATACAACCCGTCAGTTACAGGTATGACTCCACCAAAAAATCTTGTCAATATACGCCAGACTTTTTCGTTAAATGCGATGACGGCCATGCTTACTTTATTGAGTTGAAGGGAAGCCTGTCAGAACTCTCCAGCCACTATCACTCCGTATTAGACAGTTTCGCAACTGCGGCGGCAATGTTGGGCTATGGCTTTGAAACATTCAACCTGGCTGAGTTTGCTAAGGATGGAACCCTAGATAATCTCGCACTCCTATACTCGCGTTCGCACCGGGTCACAGACTATGAGCAACGGCAACTCATGAGTTGTCTCTGCACATGGACGGGGCCGCTCTCGATCTCACTCCTGCTTTCGCACGAATCACATCCATCATTAAGGGCAATATGCTCCGCTATATTTGATCAACAGCTCAATTTTGATCTTCGTAACACACTCACCTTGAACACGCCGTTATTCAAACCGAAGATTCAAGAGCCTTAAAAATTTACTAAAGTATAAATCGCTGCTTAATCGGCGCATTGAAACATACGGAATATCTCCATTTCCACGGCATAAAACTCAAACATGAGTGTAGTCATGGATACCTACCCCATAATTCACCCCGGCAGCCAATACAATCTTTATGGAAAGGTATATGAAGTAATCACGGTCGAAACAACTCGAATCTCGCTCCGCTCAGTACAGAGTAAACACCCACTATTCTTCAGCCCAGAATTATTTAACGCTTTAGCCTTGAAGGGCGAAATCCGACTGCATGCGTCGGCCCTCATCGACCAGTCCTATGAAATTTGCCTGCAGTGCCTTTCAACAAAACAGCAGATGGCGGCACAACGAAAAATTTATTATGTCAGAGGACTTAATGAATATTTTCAAGGCCCATTACCAAAGAGTGAGGTTAAAATAGAAGCAGCGCGCCTGGCGAAGCTTTATAACAACGACAAACCGCCTTGTTACACTTCCCTTTATACATGGTGTCGAATTTACCGTGAGTCCAATTTTAGTCTAGCGTCGCTGATCAAAGCTCCCAGCCGTCGAGCTCGAGGAAAAAAACTTAGCTCAGAGACAGACACAATAATATCAGACTTCATCCATAAATTTTATTTGCAACCCAAACACCCAACCATAAAAACACTGCAGAAGCTTATTCACGCGTATATCGACAACGAGAATGATGCCCGCAGTGCCTATTCGACGATAAAAATTGACGTACCATCGACATCCACTGTCAAAAGACACATTAAACGCATCAACGAATATTACAAGGACATTAAACAGCTTGGCCGAAAGCAAGCGGAGAAAAGCAATAACTACAGTACAAAACAAAAGCCCTCGAACTTATTGTTGAGACTCGTCCAAGGCGACTCACATGAAATGGACATTCTGATCGTTGACCATATAGGTAGAATTCTCGGGCGCCCTTGGTTACATGTCTTAGTAGAAGTTTCCACACGTTACATCATCGGATACGAACTCTCGCTCACGCCCCCATGTGCTGAAAAATTTCTAAAATCACTTCGCATGGCATTATCATCTGAAGACGAATCGCGTTACGGTGGTCGAACGGTGGAAATCACCGTTGATAATGGCGTAGAGGCCGCCAACGGCTCAGTCCAAAATGTCGGACATTTACTTTGTATCAATATCCACTACGCACCTCCTGGTACGCCTAATGCCAAAGCAATAGTCGAGCGTTTCTTTGGCACACTTAACACTCAACTAACTCACGCGATGGAGGGTTCCACAGGGTCTAATCCCGTCATTGGAAATTTTTACAGCTCTGAAAACGGTGCCTGTTTTCAGCTCAGTGAACTTGTTCAGATTTTTGATCGCTTTGTTTATGGCGTTTACCACAACGAATACCATCAGACAATTCGCACATCACCAAACGAAGCATGGGCTTCCGCGCTACGCAATCAATTGCCACCTGAGCGCTATACGTCAGCAGCACTCAACGGTCTTTTCCGACTACCGTTACATAAACGCATAAATAACGGCCGAGTTCAACATGCGAATCTCTCCTGGACCGGTCCCGCTCTACCAGACATAGCTACCCGATTAAGCGCAAAACAAAAAGCAACGGTTTATCTTGATATTACTGACCTTTCAACTGTTTGGGTGGCTCACCCAGACAAACCTACCGAACTGTTCGAAGCCTATGCAACCGCACCTCTCTATCAAAACAACCTGACCTTGTATGCACATGGACTTGTACAGAAACAACTGAAAATAGACGAAAAGAAATTTGACGCAAACTTGGCACGCCAAGCCCTCTTGGAAATCTACGACATGATATGGGAAATCAAATTCAACGCAAAATCAAAATCACGCAATCCAAGTCGACAAGATAAAAAACTGCTACAAGCAGCAGAAAGATTAGGAATATCAAAGACATATAAACAGGCAGCAAATGCACAAATAGAAACCACAAGCGCTGCTCAACTGCCATTAACATTTGTCAACGAAATCGCCCCAGCACAATTAGATGAATTCCCGACCTATATTCTTCCATAGGTGACACCATGATTTTATCCACTGCTATGCAAATGAAGATATTAGAATTTAAAAAAACTATAGTCATGCACCCCCAATATTCTACTGCAATTGAGACTATGCTTCACGGAATGGACGCTACGTATCTTCGAGGCGAACCTTGTTCAACGCTGTTGATCGGTGAATCCGGCACCGGGAAAAGCACCGCATGTGCACAGATGATTAATATCGTTGGCGGGAAACAAACGATTTACTGTGATACCGGATGCACGAAACAAGTTCATGCCTTTGACTGCGCAGTACCAGCAACCTACTCGATAAATGACCTATGCATCGAGATGCTGAAACAACTCGGTGACGACCCTGAAACTGGCAAACTCTCAACGCATCAAAATAGACTCTTCCGGTTGCTGATTACTTGTGAAACACGATTGATTATTATCGATGATATTCACGACCTCCTTAATCGCGGCGCCGAAAAAACCTGGAAAAACGTCTGTAAATGGATCAAGTATATTGCCAACACTACGGGTATACCAATTATTCTTTCCGGCAAATCCAAAGCAGAATCATTGATTAACCAATATGAAGAATTGGATGGGCGCTACCCGTACCGCGCCCGATTGCACAATATTAAATACGATGAAATATTTGTATCCATACTTTCCAAGCTAAACTTGGAAATGAATCGTTTCGGCGAATTTACCACCCCATTGCATATAACAGACAGTCAAATTTCAGGGGCCTTCTATCTTCATACTCACGGAAACATGCGAGAACTCAGAACCATTCTGCTTGAGATCATGCTTGCCGCGGCAACCCGCGGTGATCATACGGTTATTCCTAGCGACTGCATCTACGCGGCAGACAAACTCAATAAAATGGCCCCGGATCTTAAATATATCAACCCTTTTAAGTTGCCGTGGTCGCTAATCAAACAAAAAATTGAAGAACTTGAAAATGCTTAATCTTATATTTTGGCCGAAGCCTTATCCCAACGAAAGCCCTTCCAGTTTATTCTCAAGAGCTGCGTTTCACAATGGCTATAGCAACGCTAGGTCTTTCGCACGATCCATCGGACACAACGTATATATTGGATTTAACAATCTATTTATCGATCAGCAACTCAGTAATTTTTTCCTAAAAAACAACGATAACCCCTATTCAGAGTACGACATTTTTTATTTCCAATCGTTGCAACTCAAAGCAACGCATCGTATAAATATTGCTGGGATGACAGTACCATCAAGCGCATGTCGATTTAGAGCTCATTTTTGCCCTCTGTGTCTTCAAGACGGGTACTGGAGATTCATTCAAGATATTGAGTATATAACGGTGTGCCCCTATCACCAGGTGGAGTACCTTAATAGCTGCCCGGGGTGCGGAAAAAAATATGACTGGTCATCCGTCAATGGCCCCTATTGTAGGTGCCACTATGATTTACGCCTCGCCGACACTGTTCACTCTGACGATGTCGGCCCGCTAAAATTTCTAAATTTATTTATTTCTGGCGATCAGGATGCAACAGATCGTTTTTTTGCCGCCATCGATTGCCTTAAATACCCGCTATTAACCTCGAAAAAAATAGATAACGAGCTGATTCTCGCCACCAATATCGCAGAAAAGCATAAAAATTATTTTCATTTTTATATTGCTACCAAAATCAAAAATCATCCCAACCTTAGCCCTAAGACCATATTATCGCCATGGATGCTTAGTCGAGATCAGTGGATCCGTGACACTGCCGATAGTTTTGTATCAACGCTGCGATCAACCAATCAATGCGGTTGCTCAGAAAATAACTGCTGCGGTGCGATCGCCTTTACTTTTAACGAGCTCTGCTCCGTATTGCAAACGAATAGAGAAGCAACTCGATCGATTATCACAAATCATAAATTTGAAAAAGTCACCATTTCTGACAGAGTATTTTACAAACGTAATAATATTTGTAGATCGATCAAAAACAGCATTGAAGAAAGGACTAGGGTTCCGATCCCGGAGACACACTTAAGAGAAGAGTTTGAAAGCATCGAAGAGATCCAACTTACCCACCGTCTTTCAGCTACAAAAATCAGGAAGCTCATAGACGCTGGATATTTTCATGATGGAATCATTTATGGAAAAAGAGATAGTATTCTGATTAGCAAAGACGCATTGGATCACTTCGCTCAGCACTATATAACAGAAAACTTCCTGTCGCGGACATACTCACTAAACATATTCACAATACGCGCTATATTAAAACACGCAGGAGTCTCAGCATCATCTGGCGACCCAAACATTGCTGACCTGCCATTCGTCTATCAGCGACAGAATATAACTGGTGATATACAAAGACTGTTAAAAATACGCGCAAACAAGCCAAAACACATTAGAACCTTGGCCAGAGGTCCGACTTCTGCCTGGCACTTTGCGGACGTCCTCAACATCGAACGACGTACCTTATACACAATCTTGGATAAAAAAATCATCGAGGAACTCAACTCACTTTACAACGCCCAGACAAAAACTTTTGCGCAGCCAGAAACGGCGATGAATATTCTTGCTCACTGGCGCGAACAGTACAAAACCAATGTGGAACTGTCAAAACACCTCAACATTGATTGCAACCTTCTCGGGAGAAGATTTGAACATATCAACGCTACTAAACCAGTTATCATTGGCACACAAAAATTTTACCATTCCATTATATCGAAAGAGATCGAACGCCAACTTATGCTTTACGTTCCCGCATGTGCAGTAATCTCCCATGCGCACCTTTCCACTTATAGCTTCCGCAGTTTGATAAAAAACGGTTTTATTATACCAATTGACTCGGACAATCCTGCTTACTGCCCCAAAATGTCTTTATACAATCTATCCGACGTCCTTTTGCAATCTGAAACTCGCTAGACCAATCAAATTCCAAAACCTGCCATTGGGATCTACCCCCTTTTTTAGCAACAACTCAGCCTACAGCAACCGCGCAATCTCACGGGGATTGAGTTGAGATTGCTTTCCAGCACGCTCCCCCCTGCCCACGCTCTAAGGCCACTCCAGCCAAATTTTAGATAGTATTAATTGGCCTATACACTTTTAAACAGTTCAGTCGAAGGGCTTTCGTTCGTCTTTGCGCAGCTTAATATTTTGTGAGAAGCACGAACCGAGCCGCCCAGCTGCTTATGTTGAAACTAGCTTTCAGTTGAAGTACGTATAACACCTTGAAAATATTATCATAAAATAAATTCACAATTAAATGGACCGAGATCTTGAAAATTCAGGATCTATTGGCTTTTTATTTCAAATTAATGATCCAACCACCCTTCCAGCAGCTCTAAATCAAGCCCTCGATTCAAAATCTAATGATTCTCGTTGTATGGTTTCACCCAACTCACCACCACCGACAGTGCCGAGGGCGCCTTGCAACAAATGCTCGAAGCCGTAAAACCTTTCGATATTCTTTTATGTGATCAATGCCTGCCAGACCTTTGCGGACTCGATTTAGTCAAGTTAGCCAGCCATCGGGGGATGATCAGACAGGCCATTCTATTAAGCAGCCTGACATCCACCGAACTCGAAGATTTAAAAAGAATGGCTAACGAACACGGACTGCCCTTGCTGGGCTATTTGATCAAGCCATTGCAACAATCTGAATTTAGACACTTATTGACCTTAAGCGACCTGTAATAACCGCAAACGCAAAAGACCTTAAAACACCACAACTTACAACTTAAAAAACAAATCTTTAAACTGCCAGCAGAAAACAAAAACTTTCGCCCAACCTCACAAAAAACCCAGTTGACACGTAGTCCTATTCTTCTTCGTTCGTAGGATTCTTCCTATATTGCTGGTACCAGACCGTCACTTCATGCGTCCTTTGAACTAACTGAGCTAAGGTGCGCGCTTTATTTGAGCTCGTATGGGATTTGATTATGAACTCCGTTTTTATTGTCGACGATCACCCCGTCATCCGACTTGCCGTTCGAATGCTGCTGGAACATGAGGGCTACAAAGTCGTAGGCGAGACTGATAATGGGGTCGATGCCATGCAGATGGTTCGCGAATGCATGCCTGATCTGGTCATACTCGACATCAGTATTCCCAAACTGGATGGCCTCGAAGTTCTAGCCCGATTCAACGCAATGAGTACCCCTCTGAAAACTTTGGTATTGACCGCACAATGCCCCACACTTTTTGGCGTTCGTTGCATGCAGTCCGGCGCATCGGGATATGTATGCAAACAAGAAGCCCTGAGCGAACTGGTCAGCGCCATTAAAGCGGTATTGTCGGGTTACAACTATTTCCCCAGTCAAGCATTGAATCCAGTTCGCAGTGATGACGCACGCTACGCCGACCTCGAATTATTCAAATCAGTCAATGATCGAGAACTCATGGTATTGCAACTTTTCGCACAGGGCCGAACCAACAAGGAAATTGCCAAAGGCATGTTTCTAAGCAATAAAACCGTCAGCACTTACAAAAAAAGACTCATGCAAAAACTAAAAGCCAAATCCCTGGTAGAACTCATCGAAATGGCAAAACGTAACGCATTGGTGTGAGAGACAGGATGCCCAGTCATATAAAGGATTATCTGATACTAATGATCGCGGGATTATGCCTGGGCACTTCAGTGCTGGCGGCTCCGATCCCCAGTGAGCAATACACCCTGTTCAGCCGATCCGCGACCGGACAACTGGAAGTTCAACTGGATAGTGCGCAACGACAATGGCTGGCGAATAAACGTGAACTGATCCTTGGTACGTCAGCCCCGGATTACCCACCTTTCGATATGACCCTCAGCGGCCATTATTACGAGGGGTTCACTGCCGATTACGCGGGCATTCTCGGTAAGACCACCGGCCTGCCCATCAAGGTGCAACGTTTCGCATCCCGAGGGGCCGCGATAGAGGCGCTCGAAAACGGTGAGGTCGACCTCCTCGGTACCGCCAACGGATTTGAAGCGCACAACACTGACATCATGCTTTCAACACCCTACGCCGTAGACCAGCCAGTGCTGGTGACACGCGAAGGCGAAACCCGATCGCTGACCGATGGCCTTGCCGGCCTGCGGTTAAGCATGGTGTATCACTATCTGCCACTGGACGAAGTCAGGGCGCTGTATCCGAAGGCGACCATCACCTCCTATCCGTCCTACCAGAATGCAATCAACGCGGTGGCTTTCGATCAGGCCGACGTGTTCCTTGGCGACACCATTTCAACGCACTACATGATCAACAAGGGATACCTGAACAACATCCGCATGGCTAACTTCGGTAAACACGAAGCCCATGGTTTCAGCTTCGCGGTGCACAAGACCACCCCAGAACTGCTCGGGATCATTAATGCGATGCTCATGGTCATCCCTACCAGCGAGCGAGAAAACATTGCTAAACGCTGGAGTGCCGGCAGTGACATTCTGCTGACCGACCAGAAACTGGAGCTCAGTTACAGCGAGGAACGCTGGCTGGCGCAACATCCTGTGGTCCGCGTGGTGGTCAATGAAGCCTATGCACCGCTGACGTTTTTTGACAGCGAAGGCAACTTTCGAGGCGTGACCGCCGATCTGCTCGAACTGATCAGATTACGCACGGGGTTGCGCTTCGACATTCGCCGCAGCCGCAGCGACGGCGAGATGATCGAGCAAATCATGCACAATCAGGCAGACCTGATCGGCGCCCTGCTCCCGAGCGCCCAGCGTGAATTGATGTTGAGTTTCACGCGCCCCTATTTACAGAATTCCTTTGTTCTTTTGACACGAAAGGCCAGCGACAGTCCGACAAACCTTGACCAGCTGCAGGACAAACGCTTGACCATCGCGCAAGGCAATCCGCTGGTGGACTACCTGCGTCGCGAGTACCCCCGGATCAAGTTGATCGAAACCGCGGACACGTTCAGCGCCGTCGAGCTGCTCGCCGAAGGCAAGGCAGAGGGTTCGGTCAACTCACTGGTGATTGCCAATTACTTCATTTCATCACGGTTGTTCGAACACAAGCTCCAGATCAGCACCACCATCGGCACCCGACAGGCCGCATTCTCCTTGGCCACCGGCCAGAATTCCAAAGAGCTTAACTCCATCCTGGAAAAGGCCTTGTTGAGCATCGCGCCGGAAGAACTGGGCATCATCAACAGCCGCTGGCGTGGCTATTCGGCGTCCTCGCAAAGCACCTGGCGCAACTACCACCGTCTGTTCTATCAGATCGTTATCGGTGCGGGCGTGCTGTTGCTGATTTCCGTTGCCTGGAACGCTTACATGCGTCGCCAGATCAAGCAGCGACAGGCGGCCGAGCGCGCACTGAACGATCAATTCGAATTCATGCGATCGCTGGTCAACGGGACGCCTCACCCGATCTACGTTCGCGATCGCCAGGGCCTGTTGCAAAGCTGCAACGACAGTTACCTCGAAGCCTTCTGTGCAAAACGTGAAGATGTGATTGGTAAAAGTGTCATGCAGGGCAACATGAGCAACGCGTTCGAAGCTCAGGAATATCAGGCCGATTACCAGCGAGTCGTGGCCGAAGGCATACCGTTGATTCTTGATCGGGCACTGCATATCGGCGGTCGCAGGCTGACGATTTATCACTGGATCCTGCCCTACCGGGATTCGAGCGGAACCGTTCAAGGCATCATTGGCGGCTGGATCGACATCAGTGAGCGTCGGCAATTGTTCGATGAGTTACGTGTCGCAAAAGAGCGCGCGGATGAAGCCAACCGTGCCAAAAGCACGTTCCTGGCCACTATGAGCCATGAGATTCGTACGCCGATGAATGCGGTCATCGGCATGCTCGAACTGACGCTGAAACGCATCGATCATGACCACCCGGATCGCCCGGCGATTGATGTCGCCTACAATTCGGCGAAAGATCTGCTTGAACTGATCGGCGACATTCTCGACATTGCGCGGATCGAATCCGGACGTCTGAGCCTGAGCCCGGAGCGCGTCAATCCAGCCGAAATCGTTGGCTCGGTGGTACGGATCTTCGATGGCCTGGCGCACCAGAAAAATCTTTCGCTGCTGGTGGAGGTTCATCCTGCCCATCCACTGTTCGATGTCATGCTGGACCCGATGCGCTTCAAACAGGTGCTGTCGAACCTGGTCAGCAACGCCATCAAGTTCACAGAACGGGGTCAGGTCAGAATTGTGGTCAACCTGCACCCCGTCACCGAACCGGGGCAAGTGCAGATGTTGTTGCAGGTTCAGGACAGTGGCATCGGCATCAGCGAGGAGGACCGGCAGCGATTATTCGAACCTTTTGCGCAAGCCGAAAACTCCGGGCAGTCCGACAGAGGTGGCGCCGGACTTGGCCTGGTGATCAGTCGAAGTCTGTGCGAGGCGATGGGTGGCACCCTGCAATTGAGCAGTCAGCCGGGCATAGGTACCCAAGTCCAGGTCTCGCTGCAATTGGCGACATTGCCACTCGAACAGTTGCCGGCGCTTGCTGAACCGCAAATACCTACATCCACGGCGCCGTTGAACATTCTTGTCGTCGACGATCATCCGGCCAATCGCCTGCTGATGTGCCAGCAGCTGGAGTTTCTGGGTCACCGCTTCAGCGTTGCCCAGGACGGCGCGGCGGGGTTCGCTGCGTGGAAAGCCGAGCCATTCGACCTGGTGATTGCCGATTGCAACATGCCGATCATGAACGGCTATGAACTGGCCAGTGCCATTCGCCAACATGAACAGCATTCGCACCGGCCACGCTGTACTGTCCTCGGATTTACCGCCAACGCCCAACCTGAAGAAATACAACGCTGCAAGCATGCCGGAATGGATGACTGCCTGTTCAAGCCCCTGACCCTGACCGCCTTGAGCCAGTGGGTTGAAGGCCTCCAGCCACCGCGTCGCGATCCGGCGTTCAGTCTGGCTGGGCTGCACCTTTTGACAGGGGGAAACCCGATATTGGACCAGCGCTTGCTGACCGAACTGCTGAACAGCAACCGTGCAGACCGAGAGGAGTTGCTGGCGTTGTCCCCATCAGGTGATCGACAGTTCTTTCTCGATGTTGCCCACAAAATCAAGGGTGCCGCCCGAATCGTCCAGGCCTACCGGTTGATCGACAGGTGTGAATCACTGGAAAAGGCTTGCCATGAAACGCCCCATCACAATGAGGTGGCCGAATGCAGCAAAGCCTTGGCGCGCGTCATGCTGGAACTGGAGCAGGCACTGCGGCAACAAATCGGAGAAAACGATAAAAGCAGAATGACAGAGCCTTAACTATGCTGGTCGCTGAGCAGTGTGTTAACCATCATGGAGAGACTCGTAATGCCCAGCCCACTGCGCCCGGATCAACGGCGGTTCCCCCTGCACGTTCACATCAGCGTGATGTTCACCTTCCTGCTGTTGCTGACCGGGGTGGTGCTGGGCCTTTTCAACTATCGGCAAACCACGCAGATCATTCTGTCCAGCAGTGAAAAGCTCTTCGAGCGTGTCGAACAGGACGTCCGTCTGGACCTGCACTCCACCTACGAACCCATCCGTCATCTGCTGGGCCTGCTGTCAGACTACCCGGCGACCCAGGCGGCAGACCTGACACAGCGCCTGACATTGCTCAAACCCTTCAGCCAATCCCTCAAAGACAATCCCGATCTGGCATCGCTGTACCTGGGTTATGCCAACGGGGATTTTTTCATGGTACGTCCGTTGCGGACCGCCGAGCTGAAGACCCAGCTCAAAGCCCCGGGAACTGCGGCTTATCAAGTGTGGAGCATTGAGCGAAACACTCACGACCAGGTCCATTCGCAAGTGCTGTTTTTCGATCAGGACCTGTCGCTCATCAGCCGACAGGACAACACCGAAGAGCCCTACGATCCACGCACCCGCGCCTGGTTCTCCAGCGCCAGCAGCGACAAGAATCAGATCACCACTGAACCCTACATCTTTTTTTCCACGCACCAGATCGGCACCACACTGGCCCGACGCAGCGGCGTCAACGCGGTCATGGGGGCAGACCTGACCCTGGCCGAACTTTCCGCCACGCTGGCCAAGCACGTCGTCACCCCCAGCACCGAAATCGTGCTGTTCGACGCCAAGGGCGATGCCATCGCTTATCCCGACAGCCGCAAGCTGATCATCGATGACCAGACCGCCCGCCTCATCAAAGCCGCCGACCTGAGCCCGAGCCTCGGCGCGCTGCTTAAAAAGCCACTTGAGGGCAATCGGCTGGACATCGCCGGGCGTCAATGGATCGTTGCTCGCAGCCATATGCAGGAAGGCGGCCCCCAAGGCCTGCAATTGGCGTTACTGGTACCGGAAGACGAGTTGCTGGTGGATGCTTACCGCATGCGTTGGCAAGGCGCGCTGATTACCCTCGGGACGCTGTTGCTGTGCCTGCCACTCGGCTGGTTGACCTCAAGAATCCTGGTCAAACCCCTGCGTGCGCTGGTGCAGGAGGCCGACGCCATTCGCAGTTTCAATTTCAATTTTCCGGCCGCTCGCCGCTCTCCGGTACTGGAAGTCGATCAACTGAGCGTGTCGATGGCCCGCATGAAAGAAACCCTGGCGAGCTTTTTCCAGATCACCGACAGCCTGAGTGCCGAGACCCGATTCTCCCCCTTACTGGAACGGGTGTTGTTTGAAACCGTGAAGATTGGCCAGGCCCAGGCCGGGCTGATCTATCTGCGCGAAAATGATGACGATCGCATGGAGCCGCACGGCCTGGTCATCAATGGAGCGCCCCAGGCACTGACGTCATTTGGCGTTCAAGGGCACGAGCTCATGAGTTCACAAAGCCCTGCATGGCTGCAGCAGCTGTCGACCGCCGACAATGTAGTCACCCATCTGGGCTTCGATCAGGCGGGAGACCTGTCCAAGGTGTTTCTGGCACTGGAAAGCCCCCGGGTTCATCTGATCGGTATTCGCCTGCACAACCGGCATAACGAAACCGTGGGTCTTTTGGTGTTGTTGCTGGCCGACAGTGGCAGCGAAAGCGATCTGGAAAAACTTCGCCCGGACCGCATCGCGTTTCTCCAGGCCGTCTCCGGCGCGGCGGCGGTGAGTATCGAAAGCCAGCGGCTGCAAGCCAGGCAAAAACAACTGATGGACGCTTTCATTCAACTGCTGGCCGGGGCGATTGACGCCAAAAGCCCTTACACCGGTGGCCACTGCCAACGGGTACCGGCGCTGACACTGATGCTGGCCCAGGCGGCGGCGGCAAGCCAGGACCCGGCCTTCAGCGGCTATCACCCCACCGAAGACGAGTGGGAGGCGCTGCATATTGCGGCGTGGCTACACGATTGCGGCAAGGTCACTACCCCGGAATATGTGGTCGATAAAGCCACGAAGCTGGAAACGTTGAACGACCGCATCCACGAAATCCGCACCCGTTTCGAAGTGCTCAAGCGCGATGCCTGGGTCAATTATTGGCAAGCCATTGCCTTGGGCGGCGACGAGCCAACATTGGCCGAGCTGCGTAATACGAGTCTGGCTGCATTGGACGATGATTTCGCCTTCATTGCCCGCTGCAACCTTGGCGGCGAGGCCATGGCCGAGGCCGATCTGCAACGGTTGCGCAGCATTGCCCAACGCACCTGGACCCGAACCCTGGATGATCGACTGGGCGTTTCCTGGGAAGAAAACCGGCGCCAGGGCCGAACAACAGCGCCGACGCTGCCGGTCAGCGAACCGCTGCTGGCGGACAAACCCGAGCATCTGTTCGAGCGCGCCGAAAGCGAACTGATTCCGGAAGACAATCCCTGGGGGTTCAAACTCGATGTGCCGCGTTACAAGTACAACCGGGGCGAGCTCTACAACCTGAGCATTGGCCGGGGCACGCTGACTCGCGAGGAGCGCTATATCATCAATCATCACATGGTGCAGACGATCCTGATGCTCAGTCACCTGCCCTTTCCCGGCCACCTCAAGAACGTGGCGGAAATCGCCGGCGGCCACCACGAAAAAATGGACGGCACCGGTTATCCCAAACAATTGAAGCGCGAAGAAATGAGCCTGCCGGCACGAATGATGGCGATCGCCGATATTTTCGAGGCCCTGACCGCTGCCGATCGCCCCTACAAGAAAGCCAAGTCCTTGAGCGAAGCGCTGGGCATCATGGCCATGATGTGCCGCGATGCCCACATCGACCCGCAATTGTTCGAGCTGTTCATCAACGCCGGAATCTACCGGCAGTACGCCGATCGATTCCTCGATCCACAACAGATCGACGCTGTGGAACCGGCAAGCCTGCTGCTCAAGGCAGGCCTGCGGGCCTGATCAGCAGTCGGTGAGACGCAGGAAAATCGCCGCCAACTGTTCGATACCGGCCTGATCCTCCGCGGTAAAACGCGCGAGTTTCGGGCTGTCGAGGTCAAGCACGCCGATCAAGCGACCATTTTTGACCAGTGGCACGACCAGCTCGCTGTTCGATGCGCTGTCGCAAGCGATGTGCCCAGGGAACGCGTGAACGTCTTCGACCAGCTGAGTCTGCAAGGTCGCCGCCGCCGTACCGCAGACACCACGACCGAAGGGAATACGAACGCAAGCGATCTGCCCTTGGAACGGACCCAGCACCAGTTCCTCGTTGCGATTGAGGTAGAAACCGGCCCAGTTCAAGTTATCCAGCTGGTTGTACAGAAACGCCGAAAACTGCGCGGCATTGGCGATAAAGTCGCGCTCGTCCGACAGCAAGGATTCCAGCTGAGCGTGCAGCATGCCGTAGCCTTCGAGGCCTAGGCCGCTGTGTTGTAAATCGATCATGCCTTGTGCTCCAACAGCTTGAGCCCGACCCAATAGCGGGCAAATTGATAGGCGCAACGCCCGTTGCGATTGCCGCGGCCCGTGGCCCAGCGCACCGCAAGGATGTCCAGTTCTTCGTCACGCTGCCACGGCAGGCCGGCCTTGTCGGCCAGTTGGCCGATCCAGTGCTCGACCACGTTCAGGAAATGCTCCTGGGTAAATGGGTAGAACGACAGCCAGAGGCCAAAACGGTCCGACAGCGCGATCTTGTCCTCAACGGCCTCACTGGGATGCAGTTCGCCGTCGACACGTTTCCAGTTTTCGTTATCGCTTTCCTTCTCCGGCACCAAATGGCGGCGGTTGGAGGTGGCGTACAGCAAAACGTTATCCGGTGCCTGTTCGAGCGAACCGTCGAGCACGCTCTTGAGTACACGGTAATCGCCCTCGCCCGACTCGAACGACAGGTCATCGCAAAACAGGACAAAGCGCTGAGGCAATTTGGCGATCTGTTCGACTACCCTTGGCAGGTCCGCCAAGTGATCGCGCTCGATCTCGATCAGGCGCAAACCGGCTTTGGCATGCTCGGCCAGCAACGCCCGGACCAGCGACGACTTGCCGGTGCCGCGCGAGCCCCAGAGCAGCGCATGGTTGGCGGGCATACCGTCGATGAATTGCTGGGTATTGCGCCCCAACTGCTCCAGCTGCCGGTCAACGCCAATCAGGTCGCTGAGGCGCATGTCGAGGCTGACGTGGAGCGGCAACAGAAAACCGCTTCGCCCTTCGCGCTGCCAGCGTGCAGCCAGGCATTGCGTCCAGTCGATGGTTTGCCGAGGCGCGGGCAGCAGCGGCTCGATGCGGGCCAGGACCGCATCGGCGCGTTCAAGAAAAGCATTCAATCGGGAATCCACGACTTCTCCTCGGACACATTCACAGTAATGATGACAATGCAGCAATGACACATGACGCGTGACTCTCGGTTCATTCCTTGTTGCACAAGGGCTCGCGAGGGGCATCGGCATCCCGGCATGATCGACTATGCTTGAGCAGCGAAGGGAAACGAAAGTGGTTCAACACCCCATGGATATCAAGTTCACCCACCGGCTGTCGTACAAGCAAGCCCGGCTTACTGTGCTGGTCGGTTTTATCCTGGGTACGCTGCTCAGTCTGCTGCAAATAGGCATCGATTATGCCAGTGAAGACGCCTCCATCAACCGTGAAATACGCTCCTTGCTGGAAATCAGCCATAACCCCGCGTCGCGCATCGCCTATAACATCGACGCCGAACTCGCCCGGGAACTGACATTGGGCCTGTTACGCTCACCGGCAATCGTCTCCGCGCAACTGACCGATAACAATGGCAACGTACTGGCCAGCGTAGAGCGCCAGGGTTTGCAAAGTGGCTATCGGGTGCTCAGTGACTTCCTGTTCGGCGCCAACCGCCAATTCGAAGACCGGCTCTACCTCCACCACCTGCCGACGGAGTCCCTGGGCACTTTACGCCTGGACGTCGACACCTTCGCATTCGGCAGCCGGTTCCTGCGGCGGGCCGAAGTGACCTTGCTCAACGGCTTCGCCCGCAGCCTGCTGCTGACCGGCATCCTGGTCACCTTGTTCTACTTCATGCTGACCAAGCCGTTGGTGCGGGTCATCCGCGAACTCAGCGGCCGTGATCCGCGCAGTCCGGAACCCACCTTGCTGGAATGCCCGACCGGCCATGAAAAGGATGAAATCGGCGTGTTGGTCAAAGTGGCTAACCAGCAATTCGAAAACATCGGTACCGAAATCCAGCAACGGCGCAACGCCGAAAACCGCCTGACCGACTATTTAAGCCAGCTGGAGAACATCGTCTCGGCACGCACCACGGAACTCAAGGCCAGCAATGCCAGGCTCAGCCAATCCAATCAGGAGCTGGAAACGGCCCGCAGCACGGCCCTGGACATGGCCGAAGCGCGCTCGACGTTCCTGGCCAACATGAGCCACGAAATCCGCACGCCGCTCAATGGCCTGCTGGGCATGATCGCGCTCTCGCTGGACGGCCCGCTCAATGCCGAACAACAGCAGCAACTGTCCATCGCCCATGACTCGGGCAAAGTCCTGGTGGAACTGCTCAACGATATTCTCGACCTGTCGAAGTTCGATGCCGGCCAGCTCGAACTCGAACACATTCCGTTCGACCTCGGGGCGCTGATCGAAGACACCGCCAACCTGCTGTCGCAAAACGCCGCGCCAAGCGTCGAGCTGACCTGCCTGATCGACCCGCACTTTCCGGCCCTGGTCCTAGGGGACCCCACCCGTGTCCGGCAGATCGTCAGCAATTTGTTGTCCAACGCCCTCAAATTCACCCGGTTCGGCCGCGTCGACGTGCGGCTCTCAACAATCGGCGACGGCGTCCGAATCGAAGTGTGCGACACCGGAATAGGCATCCCCCAGGATGCACAGGTGAAAATCTTTCGGCCGTTCACTCAGGCCGGCGCCGGCATCACCCGGCAGTTCGGCGGCACAGGGCTGGGCCTGGCGCTGACTTACAATCTGTGCGAAGCGATGCAGGGGCGATTAACGATCAGTTCGGAAGCAGGCTTCGGCAGCCAGTTCTGCGCCGATCTGCCATTGCCCAGTCACACCCGGGCCCTGGCTCCTGGACTGCTGCGGGGCAACGTGATCGCGATCACCGCTGCAAACAGCGGTCTGGCGGAGCTGTTGAAAAGTCTGTTGCCCGGCTGGGGGATCGACTACCAGCAGCGCGCGCTCGATGACTCGATGCTCGATCTGAATCCGGACATCGTGATCACCGATTGCCCCGAATGCCTGTTCGGCCTGCGCCCCACCTGCACTTCGCTCATTCTGCTGGTCACGGCCTACGGCAGTTTCATGCCCAGCGAAGAAGCCAGCGCCCTCGCCCCGTTGCAGCAACAGGCACGACCGCTGGCGCGCAACGCGTTGTATCAGGCACTGCGGCGAAACCTCCAGCCGGATCTGAATCCCCCCAACGATCTCCGGCTCGAAAGCCTCTCACCGCAACGGCGTGCACGCGTGCTGCTGGTCGAGGACAATCCGGTCAATCAATTGGTCGCCAAAGGGATGCTCGGAAAACTCGGTTGCGAGGTGAGCGTCGCCGGCCACGGTGGCGAGGCCCTGGACCAACTTGAGCAAAGCGACTTCGATCTGGTCCTGATGGACTGCAACATGCCGGTGATGGACGGGTACGAAGCCAGCCGGCAAATCCGCCGCAGCGGGCGCTGGCCACAATTGCCCATCGTCGCCCTGACCGCCAACGCCATGTCCGAGGAACGCGAACGCTGCCGTGCCGCGGGCATGAGCGATTACCTGGCCAAACCCTTCCGCCGGGAAGAGCTCGCCGCGCTACTCGACCTGTGGATTCCCACTACGACAGTGCCTTGATTTGCCCCAGCAGGTGATCGAGGCCATTGCGCAGGTCATTCAGGCGATCCAGATCGACCCCGCTGTCACACAGCAGTTTCGACTTGAGCGGCCCGACCTGATCGCGCAATGCCTTGCCGGCGGGCGACAGGCTTAGATGCACCTCACGCTCGTCCCGTACCGAACGCTGACGCTGGACCAACTGCAATTGCCCCAGACGCTTGAGCAACGGCGTCAGCGTGCCGGAATCCAGCGCCAGGCGTTCGCCCAGTGCCTTGACGGTCGGCTGCTCCGGCGCAGCGTCCTGCCATTCCCACAACACCAGCATCGCCAGGTATTGCGGGTAAGTCAGGCCGAGCTGATCGAGCATCGGCTTGTAGGCGCGGATGACGGCCCGGGAAGCGGCGTACAGCTTGAAACACAGCTGACTGTCAAGCTTCAGTGAATCGACGGCAAAGGTGTTCATTTGAGCAGGGCTTCGATCTCGCGGCTTAGGTCCTGCGGCTTGGTCGCCGGAGCGAAGCGCTTGACCAATTGGCCGTCCTTGCCGATCAGGAACTTGGTGAAGTTCCACTTGATGCCCTGGGAACCGAGTACACCCGGGGCGCGTTTTTTCAGTTGAACGAACAACGGATGAGCACCGGCGCCGTTAACGTCGATCTTTTTGAACAGCGGGAAACTCACGCCAAAATTCAGCTCGCAGAATTCGGAAATCGCCCCTTCGTTGCCCGGCTCTTGCTTGCCGAACTGATTGCAGGGGAAGCCGAGTACCACCAGCCCCTGGTCCTTGTAGGTCTGCCACAGCTCTTCGAGGCCTTTGTATTGTGGGGTGAAACCACATTTGCTCGCAGTGTTGACCACCAGCACGGCTTTGCCGGCGTAATCGGCGAGGGTCTTTTGCTCACCTTTGATGGTGGTGCAAGGGATGCTCAGGAGGTTGTCGCTCATGGTTTTGGCTCTGAATGGAGGACGATCGGTTAAAAATAGCGAGCAATTGAATTGTGTGCAATTCAAATATTGAACACCAATCCCCTGTAGGAGCGAGCTTGCTCGCGAAGGACGCGAACAATGGCGCGTTCATTCTGATTAAACGCGTTTTCGTTAACGTTCTTCGCGAGCAAGCTCGCTCCTACAGGAGTTGCGTTACCCGCGCGGTACCAGGTCCAGGCACACCGAGTTGATGCAATAACGCAGGCCGGTCGGCGGCGGGCCGTCCGGGAATACGTGTCCCAGGTGCGCATCGCATTTGGCGCAAACCACTTCAGTACGGATCATGCCGTGGCTGACATCGCGGATCTCGACCATGGCGCTGTCGCCGATCGGCGCGTAGAAGCTCGGCCAGCCGCAGCCGGAGTCGAATTTGGTCTTGGAGTCGAACAGTGGCTCGTTGCAGCAGATGCAGTGGTAAACACCCGCGGTTTTGGTGTCGTTGTATTTGCCGGAGAACGGCCGTTCGGTGCCCTTGAGGCGGCAGACGTTGTACTGCTCCGGATCAAGCATCGCCCGCCATTCTTCCAGGGTTTTTTCCAACTTTTCCATCATCACACCTCAGCAGCTGAAAAAGCCCGATCTGTACCTTTTCCACGGATCGGGCGGCACGTATGATTGCGCCTCGTCAAACGCCAGTCTGGCAGCCAGACCACGCGCATTCAAACGGATTTATGGGTGCGGCATCTCAAGGCGTCAGGCCTGTGTGAATACGCAGGATTCCCAGCACGGTCGTTCATACGCCGCCTGGATCGTTCATTTTCAGGAACACATCGCCATGCAGGTCAGCAAATCGAACAAGCTCGCCAACGTCTGCTATGACATTCGCGGCCCAGTGCTCAAGCACGCCAAACGCCTGGAAGAGGAAGGCCATCGCATCCTCAAGCTGAACATCGGCAACCCGGCGCCTTTTGGTTTCGAAGCGCCGGATGAAATCCTTCAGGACGTGATCCGCAACCTGCCGACCGCCCAGGGCTACAGCGACTCCAAAGGCCTGTTCAGCGCGCGCAAGGCCGTCATGCAGTACTACCAGCAAAAGCAGGTGGAAGGCGTCGGCATCGAAGACATCTACCTGGGCAACGGCGTCTCCGAGCTGATCGTGATGTCGATGCAAGCCCTGCTCAACAACGGCGACGAAGTACTGGTCCCGGCACCAGACTACCCGCTCTGGACGGCTGCCGTGAGCCTGTCGGGCGGTAATCCGGTGCATTACCTGTGCGACGAGCAGGCCAACTGGTGGCCAGACCTGGCCGATATCAAGGCCAAGATCACCCCGAACACCAAGGCCCTGGTGATCATCAACCCGAACAACCCGACGGGCGCCGTCTATTCCAAGGAAGTCCTGCTGGGCATGCTGGAACTGGCCCGCCAGCACAACCTGGTGGTTTTTTCCGACGAGATCTACGACAAGATCCTGTACGACGATGCCGTGCACATCTGCACCGCCTCGTTGGCGCCAGACCTGCTGTGCCTGACCTTCAACGGTCTGTCCAAGTCGTATCGCGTGGCTGGTTTTCGTTCGGGCTGGATCGCCATTTCCGGTCCGAAACACCACGCCCAAAGCTACATCGAAGGCATCGACATGCTGGCGAACATGCGCCTGTGTGCCAACGTGCCGAGCCAGCACGCGATCCAGACCGCTCTCGGAGGCTATCAGAGCATCAATGATCTGGTGCTGCCGCAAGGTCGCCTGCTCGAACAACGCAATCGTACCTGGGAACTGCTCAACGACATTCCTGGCGTCAGCTGCGTCAAGCCGATGGGCGCGCTCTATGCGTTCCCGCGCATCGATCCGAAAGTCTGCCCGATCCACAACGACGAGAAATTCGTGCTCGACCTCCTGCTGTCGGAGAAGCTGCTGGTGGTCCAGGGTACGGCCTTCAACTGGCCATGGCCGGACCACTTCCGGGTCGTGACCCTGCCCCGCGTGGACGATCTGGACATGGCCATCGGCCGCATCGGCAATTTCCTCAAGTCCTATCGCCAGTAAGCGACCTGTCACCGTGCGACGCTTGCGCGAATCGCACGGTGATTGATTCAGCAACATATCTTTGCGCCGTTCCGCGCATTACCTCTGCAATTCCCGACTGATGACCCGACACGGGCTCGCGTCTAACAACGACGGGGCCCTGTGTGGGTAATCGGCTGACAAACTCGTCCTGCATCAGCGTCGGAAACGTCCTTCAACCAGCTAGACTGTTGCCGTAGGACACAGTTTGAAATAGTCACTTGGTTGAATAGCCCGGTGCAGCACCTTATATACCCCGCAGTACGCTACATCTTTAGCACAAGGAGATTTCTACAACCATGATGCGCATCCTGCTGTTTTTGGCCACTAACCTGGCGGTCGTGCTGATTGCCAGCATCACCCTGAGCCTTTTCGGCTTCAACGGGTTCATGGCGGCCAATGGGGTTGACCTCAACCTCAATCAGCTGCTGATTTTCTGTGCGGTCTTTGGTTTTGCCGGTTCGCTGTTCTCGCTGTTCATCTCCAAATGGATGGCGAAGATGAGCACCAGCACCCAAATCATCAGCCAACCGCGCACCCGTCACGAGCAATGGCTGTTGCAGACCGTCGAGCAACTGTCTCGCGAAGCCGGGATCAAGATGCCCGAAGTCGGGATTTTCCCGGCCTACGAGGCAAACGCTTTCGCCACGGGCTGGAACAAGAACGACGCACTGGTCGCAGTCAGCCAGGGCTTGCTCGAACGCTTTTCGCCTGATGAAGTGAAAGCCGTACTGGCCCACGAAATCGGCCACGTCGCCAATGGCGACATGGTGACCCTGGCGCTGATCCAGGGTGTGGTGAACACCTTCGTGATGTTCTTTGCACGGATCATCGGCAACTTTGTCGACAAGGTGATCTTCAAGAACGAAGAAGGCCAGGGCATTGCCTACTACGTGGCGACCATCTTCGCCGAACTGGTCCTGGGCATTCTGGCCAGCGCCATCGTCATGTGGTTCTCGCGCAAACGCGAATTCCGCGCCGACGAAGCCGGCGCACGCCTGGCCGGCACCAGCGCGATGATTGGCGCACTGCAACGCCTGCGGGCGGAACAGGGCTTGCCGGTCCACATGCCGGACACCCTGAATGCCTTCGGCATCAACGGCGGCATCAAACAAGGGTTTGCTCGCATGTTCATGAGCCACCCGCCGCTGGAAGAGCGCATTGACGCGTTGCGTCGTCGGGGCTGACAGGCTCTGCACTAAACAAAAGGCCCGCAGTGATGCGGGCCTTTTTTTGTCTGTCTGATTATTGCAGCGCTCTTCAGGCCAGCAAACTCAACACACCTTAACGGCTGGAAACCCGATAAACCCGCTCTTCAAGCCGAGTAACGCCACTCTCGACGAACTTCCAGCTCGACGCCAGCACGTCCTGATCCTCCAGAATCTTCAGCTCCCACGACGCCCCGAACAACCGCTGCACTTCATCGTCCAGCACGGCAAACGGCGGACCGTCCTTTTGCGCCTGGTCGTAATCCAGCGTAATCAACAACCCCTGGGACTCCTTCGGCAAAATCCGGTTGAGGTGGGCGGCATATTGCTCACGCATCAATGGCGGCAGGGCTATCAGTGCGGCACGGTCGTACAAGGCTGAGCAATCGGCCACATCGCCGGCCGTCAACTCGAAGAAATCACCGCACCACAGCTCGATCGAGCCCGCTCGATAGACCTTGAAGGGCCCTTGCTCGCTGACGTCAGGATCAAACTGATGCTCGCTGAAAAAATCCTCAATGGCCTTTTCCGACAGCTCAATTCCCAATACTTCATGACCTTCGCGTGCCAGCCACAGCAGATCGAGGCTCTTGCCGCACAATGGCACCAACACGCGCGCGCCATCTTCCAGAGCCAATTGCGGCCAGAAACGCTGCAGATATGGATTCACTTCCGGCAGGTGAAAGCCGATCTGATTCGACTTCCACCGCTTGTGCCAAAACTCCGGCTGCATAATTAATCCCAAAAATTCGATCAAAAGACGCTAAAACTTATATTAGATTTAGATCAATGATCTGACTGAAGATGATGCCATCTTACTCTCAGGAGCTCTTTCATGTTCCCTAGCCTCTATATATCCCATGGCTCACCCATGTTAGCCCTGGAACCGGGTGCCAGCGGGCCGGCCCTCGCGCGTCTGGCCGCCGAATTGCCGAAACCCGAGGCCATCGTGATTGTATCCGCGCACTGGGAAAGCAACGAGTTGCTGGTCAGCGGCAATCCCCAGCCGGACACTTGGCATGACTTCGGCGGCTTTCCAAAGGCGCTGTTCGAAGTGCAATACCCCGCACCCGGCAATCCGCAACTGGCGACAGAAGTTGTCGAACTGTTGAAGATCGGCGGCCTGCCGGCACGTATTGATGCCAAGCGGCCGTTCGACCATGGCGTCTGGGTGCCGCTGTCATTGATGTATCCGCAAGCGGATGTTCCGGTGGTGCAAGTCTCGCTGCCAACCCGTGGCGGCCCAGACCTGCAAACCCGCGTCGGTCATGCGCTGGCCAGCCTGCGCGAGCACGGCGTGCTGGTCATCGGTTCCGGCAGCATCACCCACAACCTGCGTGAACTGGATTGGCATGCCGGTCCGGAAAGCGTCGAACCCTGGGCGAAGGCCTTTCGTGACTGGATAATCGAAAAGCTTGCCGCGAACGATGAGAGCGCATTGCACGACTATCGCCAGCAAGCACCGAACGCGGTGCGCAATCATCCAAGCGATGAGCATTTGCTGCCTTTGTATTTCGCCCGCGGTGCGGGAGGAAGCTTCGGTGTGGTCCACCAGGGTTTCACCATGGGCGCCTTGGGCATGGACATTTACCGCTTCGGCTAACCCGGAGTCCGGAACCTGCGGCGGCCAGGTTCAGACCACATCGACCCCGACGTGAATCGCATCATGCCGCCAGAATTCCAGATCGCAGTCGATCAGTCGTTCATGCTGATCGTAATTGACCCGGGCGATGCGCAGCCCGGGGCTGCCCACCGAAACCCGCAAAGCCGCGGCCGCATCCACCGACAACGCCGTCGGCACGATCTCGAAGCGCACCCGCCCATAGTGCAGATCGTAATGCCGCGCATACAGCTCGGTGATCGACTGATTCAAATCGAACTCCAGGATCCCGGGAAAGTACTGCGGATTGAGGTAGTGCTCCACGTACAACACCAACCGCTCATCAATCCTGCGCGCCCGGCGAATCTGAATCACGCTCGACAACGCCGGCAACTGCAACCAGGCGCAGACCGCCGCCGACGCAGGTTGCAGCCGCGCTGAAATCACTTCGGTGGACGGCACCCGCCCCTGAGCACTGACCATGGCGTGAAAATGACTGCGCTGCATCAGGTTGTACGCCAGCCGTGGCGGCGACACGAACCAGCCCCGCCGCTCTTCCCGATAAATCTGCCCTTGGGCCTCCAACTGCAACAATGCTTCGCGCACCGTGATCCGCGTGGTACCGAACAACTCGCTCAACTTGCGTTCGGCCGGCAACTTGCTGCCGGGCGCCAACAGCCCGTGGTCGAGCTGTTCCTGAAGAACTTGCCCGATGGCTGTCACCGCTTTGGTTGTCTCGATGCGCATCAACGTTACCTATCTGGACTAGACCAGCACTGTTTCGGGGCGGAATCACGGAATCAACCGTGCTCCATCAACTGCCTGCAAGACTAGGCACGGTACATGACTGGCAGATGACAAAGCCGCCGAACGGTTGGTCCAGACCTCTGCAATTTCACGGCCAAGTCCTTCTATATCAGCCTTTTAGCCATGGTCTACGCTTAACCGGAAGCCTGAGCAGCGCCGTGCAAAAAATAGAGGCCTACCGGTCGTCGACATCAAAATGTCATCGAACCTGCCTAGATTGGCTCAGGTATTGCTGACCTAGACCAACACAACCGCAATCGCAGCGTTGAAAACGCCCATAGGAGCTTCGGAATGAAACAGTTTTTCCTGGCATCACTGTTAGGCTCGACCATTGCCATGTGCACCGCCGCCATGGCGGCTGATGATTTGAAAACCCTGGAAGCCGCTGCGAAAGCGGAAGGCGCGGTCAACAGTGTCGGCATGCCCGATGACTGGGCCAACTGGAAAGGCACCTGGGACGACCTGGCCAAGACTTACGGCCTGAAACACATCGACACCGACATGAGTTCGGCGCAGGAAATCGCCAAATTTGCCGCTGAGAAAGACAACGCCACCGCCGACATCGGCGACGTGGGCGCGGCGTTCGGTCCGATCGCGGTCAAGCAGGGCGTCGTGCAACCCTACAAGCCGAGCACCTGGGATCAAGTCCCGGACTGGGCCAAGGACAAGGACGGCAACTGGGCACTGGCCTACACCGGCACCATCGCCTTTATCGTCAACAAGAAGCTGCTGCATGGTTCCGATGCACCGACCAAATGGGCCGACCTGAAAACCGGTAAATACAAGGTCTCCATCGGTGACGTCAGCACCGCAGCCCAGGCGGCAAACGGCGTCCTGGCTGCTGCACTGGCCAACGGCGGTAACGAGAAAAACCTGGAACCCGCCCTGCTGCTGTTTGCGGACATCGCCAAGCAAGGCCGCCTCTCAATGGCCAACCCGACAATTGCCACCATGGAAAAGGGTGAAATCGAAGTAGGTGTGGTCTGGGACTTCAACGGTCTCAGCTACAAAGCCAAGATGGCCAACCCGGACGACTACGTTGTTCTGATCCCATCCGATGGCTCGGTGATTTCCGGCTACACCACCATCATCAACAAATACGCGAAGAACCCGAACGCCGCCAAACTGGCCCGCGAGTACATCTTCAGCGATGCCGGCCAGATCAACCTGGCGCGCGGCAACGCCCGTCCGATTCGTGCCGATCACCTGACCCTGCCCGAAGAGGTGAAAGCCAAGCTGCTGCCTAACGAGCAGTACAAAGGCGTGACGCCGATCAAGGACGCGGATGCGTGGGAAAAAACGTCCAAGGCCCTGCCTCAGAAGTGGAACGAAGAAGTCATCGTCGAGATGAAGTGATGCGGTAACCCACCGTTTGAAGGGCTGTTGGAGATCCCTGTGGGAGCGAGCCTGCTCGCGATAGCGATCTGACATTCAACCTTGATGTTGACTGTCAGTCCCTCATCGCGAGCAGGCTCGCTCCCACAGTGGACCGAGATAAACCCGAGTTTTGCGGAGTCCCCTATGAAGCACAACGTCATCCTTGTCGTGCTCGACGGCCTTAATTACGAAGTCGCACGCCACGCCATGGGGCACCTGCAGGCTTACGTCGGCGCAGGCCGCGCGGCGCTCTATAAACTGGAGTGCGAATTGCCGGCCCTGTCCCGCCCGCTTTACGAATGCATCCTGACCGGCGTCACGCCGATCGACAGCGGCATCGTGCACAACAATGTCTCGCGCCTGTCCAACCAGCGCAGCATCTACCACTACGCCCGCGATGCCGGCCTGACAACCGCCGCTGCGGCCTATCACTGGGTCAGCGAGCTGTATAACCGTTCGCCGTTCGTGGCCGCCCGGGATCGGCATACCGATAACCCCGACCTGCCGATTCAGCACGCTCATTTCTACTGGAACGATCACTACCCGGATTCGCACCTGTTCGCCGACGCGGAAAACCTGCGCCTGCGCCACGCGCCGAACTTCCTGTTGGTGCATCCCATGAACATCGACGACGCCGGGCACAAGCACGGCCTCGACACCGCGCAATACCGCAACAGCGCCCGCTCGGCCGACATTATTCTGGCCGACTACCTGCAAGGCTGGCTCGATGCCGGTTATCAGGTACTGGTGACCGCCGATCACGGCATGAACAACGACCGCTCCCACAACGGCCTGCTCCCCGAAGAACGCGAAGTCCCGCTGTTCGTCCTCGGCGACGCGTTCAGCCTCAACGCCAACGCCGTGCCGAAACAAACGGAAATCTGCGGCACGGTCTGCGAATTGCTGGGCGCGCCCCACGACAAACCTGTGTGCCGGGAGCTCCTCAAGTGAATGCAATCACTCGCGGCAAATGGCTGGCGGCGCTGTGCCTGGTGCCTTTTGCCCTGTTCTTCTTCGTGTTCGAAATTGCCCCGCTGATCTGGGTGATGATCAACAGTCTGCAATCGGAAGAGTTCGGCTGGGGCATCGAAAATTTCACCAAGATTTTCAAGTCGAAGTTCTACCTGCAGGCGATCCAGTACAGCCTCGAAATCAGCTTCTGGTCCAGCGTGTTCGGCATCATCATTGCCGTGCTGGGTGCCTATTCGTTACGTCGGGTCGACTCGAAACTGCGCAACTTCGTCAACGCCTTCGCCAACATGACCAGCAACTTCGCCGGGGTGCCGCTGGCCTTCGCGTTCATTATTCTGCTGGGCTTCAACGGCAGCTTCACCATCATGCTCAAGCAGGCCGGGATCATTCAGGATTTCAACCTGTACTCGAAAACCGGGCTGATCATTCTCTACACCTACTTCCAGATTCCCCTGGGCGTGCTGCTGCTCTACCCCGCCTTCGATGCCCTGCGCGAAGACTGGCGCGAGTCCGCCGAACTGCTCGGCGCCAATGGCTGGCAATTCTGGCGGCACATCGGGTTGCCGGTGCTGACCCCGGCGCTGCTGGGCACCTTCGTGATCCTGCTGGCGAACGCCCTCGGCGCCTACGCCACGGTGTATGCCCTGACCACCGGCAACTTCAACGTGCTGCCGATCCGCATCGCTGCCATGGTTTCCGGGGATATTTCCCTCGACCCGAACCTCGCCAGTGCCCTGGCCGTGGTGTTGGTCGCGCTGATGACCCTGGTGACCATCGTGCATCAGTTGCTGTTGAAGAGGAGCTACCATGTCTCGCGCTGAGCTGGGCCCCGCCGGTGTCTACCATCGGGTCGTGGTGTATTTGCTGTTTGCCATCCTGTTGTTGCCCCTGGCCGGTACGCTGATCTACTCGATCGCCAGCAGCTGGTCGGCGACCATCCTGCCCAGCGGCTTTACGTTTAAGTGGTACGTCCAGCTGTGGAGTGACCCGCGTTTCCTGCATGCGTTCGGGCAGTCGCTGCTGGTCTGCGTGGGCGCGTTGATTCTGTCGGTGGTGCTGATTTTGCCGCTGCTGTTCGTGGTGCATTACCACTTCCCGAAACTCGACGCGCTGATGAACATCCTGATCCTGCTGCCCTTCGCGGTGCCGCCGGTGGTGTCGTCGGTCGGCCTGTTGCAGCTGTACGGCTCGGGGCCGTTTGCGATAGTCGGCACGCCGTGGATATTGATCGGCTGCTACTTCACCGTGGCACTGCCGTTCATGTACCGGGCGATCACCAACAACCTGCAAGCGATCAACCTGCGCGACCTGATGGACGCCGCCCAACTGCTCGGAGCCAGCACCTTTCAAGCGGCATTTCTGGTGGTGCTGCCGAACCTGCGCAAAGGCTTGATGGTGGCGTTGCTGCTGTCGTTCTCGTTCCTGTTCGGTGAGTTCGTGTTCGCCAACATCCTCGTCGGCACCCGCTTCGAAACCCTGCAGGTCTACCTCAACAACATGCGCAACAGCAGCGGCCACTTCACCAGCGCGCTGGTGATTTCCTACTTCTTCTTCGTGCTGGTTCTGACCTGGGCGGCCACTATCTTGAACAAGGACAAAAGCGAATGAGCTATGTCAGCGTCCAACATCTTCAAAAGAATTACGCAGGCACCACGGTATTCAGCGACATCAACTGCGAGATCCAGAAAGGCGAATTCGTCACCCTGCTCGGCCCGTCCGGTTGCGGTAAATCCACGCTGCTGCGCTGCATCGCCGGGCTGACTTCGGTGGATGGCGGCAAGATCCTGCTCGATGGCGTCGACATCGTGCCATTGAGCCCGCAGAAGCGCGGCATCGGCATGGTGTTCCAGAGTTATGCGCTGTTCCCCAACATGACCGTCGAGCAAAACGTCGCCTTCGGTTTGCGCATGCAAAAGGTCAATGCCGAAGACAGCCGCACGCGCGTCGCCGAAGTACTGAGGCTGGTGGAGCTGCAAGATTTCGCCTCTCGCTACCCGCATCAGATGTCGGGTGGCCAATGCCAGCGCGTCGCCCTCGCCCGCTCGTTGGTGACCCGGCCACGGCTGTTGTTGCTGGACGAACCGCTGTCGGCCCTCGATGCGCGGATTCGCAAGCACTTGCGCGAACAGATCCGTCAGATCCAGCGCGAACTGGGCTTGACCACGATCTTCGTCACACACGATCAGGAAGAAGCGCTGACCATGTCTGACCGGATTTTCCTGATGAATCAGGGAAAGATCGTACAAAGCGGCGACGCCGAAACCCTGTATACCGCGCCCGTCGACGTGTTTGCCGCCGGTTTCATCGGCAACTACAACCTGCTGGACGCCGACAGTGCCACCAAACTGCTGCAACGGCCGATCACCCATCGCATTGCCATCCGTCCGGAGGCCATTGAGCTAAGCCTGAACGGCGAGCTTGATGCCCAGGTCCGCAGTCATAGCCTTCTGGGCAACGTAATTCGCTACCGGGTCGAAGCCCGGGGCGTGGAATTGGTGGTGGACGTGCTGAACCGCTCGGCGGCTGATCTGCACCCCGATGGTCAGCGCCTGGCACTTTCCATCGATCCGACGGCCCTCCGTGAGGTAGCCTGATGCCCTTGCTGATGTTGAAGAGAGAACTGCACTGATGGCCCTGGCAATTTTTGATCTGGACGAAACCCTGATCCACGGCGACTGCGCCACCCTCTGGAGCGAACAGATGGGCCGGCTCGGCTGGGTCGATCCCGAGTCGTTCATGCGGCAAAACAACGAACTGATGGATGCCTACAGCCACGGCAAGCTGCGCATGGAGGACTACATGACCTTCAGCCTCGAACCGATGATCGGGCGCACTCCGGCAGAGGTCGAACATCTGGTCGGGCCGTGGGTGGAAGACTTCATCGAACCGATCATCTTCAGCGACGCCACCAAAACCATCGCCGCCCATCGCAAGGCGGGCGACCGGATTCTGGTGATCTCGGCGTCCGGCACGCACCTGGTCCGGCCGATTGCCGACCGATTGGGCATCGACGAGATTCTGGGCATCGAACTGGAAGTGGCGCATGGCGTTTACACCGGCCACACGGTCGGCACACTGACCTACCGCGAAGGCAAGATCACCCGTTTGCTGGAATGGCTGGACGCGGAAGAGGAAAACCTGGAGGGCGCGAGTTTCTACTCGGATTCACGCAACGATTTGCCGCTGCTGCTGAAGGTAGATTTCCCACACGTGGTGAACCCGGATCCGGCACTGCGTGAGCACGCCGAAAAAGCCGGCTGGCCGATTCATCTCTGGAAGTAACCCCAATCCCCTGTAGGAGCGAGCTTGCTCGCGATGGACGTGAACGATAACGCTTATTGCCTGGAAAAATGCGTTGCCTTCACATTCATCGCGAGCAAGCTCGCTCCTACAAGGATTGCGCCGAGCCTTGGGTGCAAGGGTTCAGGTCAGGCTTTCGTCAATCACCAACACCAACTTCCCCGCCACCTTGTTACTCGCCAACTCCGCAAATGCCGCTTCGGCGTCCTTGATCGCAAACGTCCGGGCCAGTTGCGGGCTCAATCGCCCTTCGGCAAACAGCGGCCAGACATGCTGGCTAAGGTCACTGAACAGATCGGCCTTGAATTGATCGTCGCGGGCACGCAACGTCGACCCCAGTAACTGCACGCGCTTGGCCAACACCTGGGCCAGGTCCAGTTTCGCCTCACGCCCGCCCATCAACCCGATCAACACCCAGCGACCATCACGGGCCAGCAGTTTCAGGTTCAGCGTGGCGTAGTTGCCGCCGACGGGGTCAAGGATCACATCGAACGGTCCCAGGTCATTCAAGCCGTCCAGATCCCCGGTACGCAACACGCCGCCCTGGGCGCCCAGCGCTTCGCAGTACGCCAAACGCTCGGCGGAACCGACGCTGACCCAGCACGGGTTGCCGAACGCCTTGCACAGCTGAATGGCGGCTGAACCAATTCCACTTGCTCCGGCGTGCAGAAGAACTTTCTCACCGGGTTTTAGCGCAGCCAGTTGAAACAAATTCAGCCAGACGGTTGCATACACTTCGGGCAGTGCGGCGGCTTCGGCCAACGACATTTCGTCGGGAACCGGCAGCACGTGCCGTCCGTCGACAACCACCTCTTCGGCCATCCCGCCCCCGGCCAGCAAGGCGCAAACCCGATCGCCGACCTGCCAGGACGAGCCTGCGCCGACCTCGCTGATCACCCCCGAACACTCTAGACCCAGCACCTGACTGGCCCCCGGCGGCGGCGGATACAGGCCTGCCTTCTGTAATAAATCGGCGCGATTGAGGCCCGCTGCCGCCACTCGAATCCGAACTTGTCCTACATCGCAGGTAGGACTCGGCTCTTCAACCCACTCCACTTGACCGTCAACGCCTTGCAATGCTTTCACAGTGCCTCCATAGTGAGTCTGGACTGAGCCCGTAGCGGTAGCGCCGGGCTTTCTTGCATTATGTGACCGGCCCTTTGTGGAACCGGCGCGACTTCAAAGACGGCCTAATATGCGTGATCAATTGTCCCCGCGTCGAATCAGCATGAAGCATCTGTTCCCAAGCACCGCCCTCGCCCTATTCATCGGTATCGGCCTGATGCCGATGTCGAGCAATACGTTCGCAGCCAATAGCTGGGACAAGCTTCAGCCTGATCGTGACGAAGTAATCGCCAGCCTGAACGTCGTCGAGCTGCTCAAGCGCCATCACTACAGCAAGCCGCCACTCGATGACGCGCGCTCGGTGATCATCTACGACAGCTACCTCAAGCTGCTGGATCCGTCGCGCAGCTACTTCATGGCCAGCGACATTGCCGAATTCGACAAGTGGAAAACCCAGTTCGACGACTTCCTCAAAAGCGGCGACCTGAACGCCGGGTTCACCATCTACAAGCGCTACCTGGACCGCGTCAAAGCGCGTCTGGACTTCGCCCTTGCGGAGCTGAACAAGGGCGTCGACAAGATCGACTTCACCACCAAGGAAACCTTGCTGATCGATCGCAAGGACGCGCCTTGGCTCAAGTCCACCGCAGAACTCGATGACCTTTGGCGCAAACGCGTCAAGGACGAAGTCCTGCGGATGAAGATCGCCGGCAAAGACTCCAAGCAGATTCAGGAAACCCTGACCAAGCGCTACAAGAACCAATTGTCGCGTCTGGACCAGACCCGTCCGGAAGACATCTTCCAGGCGTACATCAATACTTTTGCCATGTCCTACGACCCGCACACCAACTATCTGTCGCCGGATAACGCGGAAAACTTCGACATCAACATGAGCCTGTCCCTCGAGGGCATCGGCGCCGTGCTGCAGAGCGATAACGACCAGGTCAAAGTCGTGCGCCTGGTGCCGGCAGGCCCGGCCGACAAGACCAAACTGGTCGCCCCGGCCGACAAGATCATCGGCGTTGCCCAAGGCAACAAAGAGATGGTCGACGTGGTGGGCTGGCGCCTGGACGAAGTGGTCAAGCTGATCCGCGGTCCGAAAGGCACCGTGGTGCGCCTGGAAGTGATTCCGGCCAGCAACGCGCCGAACGACCAGACCAGCAAGATCGTGCCGATCACCCGCGAAGCGGTGAAACTTGAAGATCAGGCGGTGAAAAAATCGGTCCTGAACCTCAAGCAGGATGGCAAGGACTACAAGCTCGGCATCATCGAGATTCCGGCCTTCTACCTCGACTTCAAGGCGTTCCGTGCCGGTGATCCGGACTACAAGAGCACCACCCGCGACGTCAAGAAGCTGCTGACCGAGTTGCAGAAAGACAAGGTCGACGGCGTGGTCATCGACCTGCGCAACAACGGCGGCGGTTCCTTGCAGGAAGCCACCGAGCTGACCAGCCTGTTCATCGACAAAGGCCCGACCGTTCTCGTGCGTAACGCCGATGGCCGCGTCGACGTCCTGGAAGATGAAAACCCGGGCGCCTTCTACAAAGGCCCGATGGCGTTGCTGGTCAACCGCTTGTCCGCCTCGGCTTCGGAAATTTTTGCCGGCGCCATGCAGGACTACCACCGTGCACTGATCATCGGCGGCCAGACCTTCGGCAAAGGCACCGTGCAGACCATTCAGCCGCTGAACCATGGCGAACTGAAACTGACCTTGGCCAAGTTCTACCGGGTTTCCGGCCAGAGCACCCAGCATCAGGGCGTACTGCCGGACATCGATTACCCGTCGATCATCGACACCAAGGAAATCGGCGAAAGCGCACTGCCTGAAGCCATGCCATGGGACACCATCAAGGCGGCCATCAAGCCGGCGGTTGACCCGTTCAAGCCGTATATCGCGCAACTCAAATCCGAGCATGACCTGCGTTCGGCCAAGGACGCCGAGTTCGTGTTCATCCGCGACAAACTGGCCCTGGCCCAGAAGCTGATGGAAGAAAAAACCGTCAGCCTCAACGAAGCCGACCGTCGCGCACAGCATGCCGATATCGAGTCCAAGCAGCTGGTGATGGAAAACATCCGCCGCAAGGCCAAGGGCGAAGAGCCGCTCAAAGAGCTGAAGAAAGAAGACGAAGACGCCCTCGCGGCCGAGCCGGACAAGACCAAACCTGAAGACGATGCCTACCTGAGCGAGACGGGCCGGATTCTGTTGGACTACCTGAAGCTCAACAGCGCGGTAGCAAAGCACTAAGGTGATGGCGATTTAATGCTGATGCTCCCCGGAGCGTCATCAAACAGTCATCAATCTGTCGTGAAATAAGGGATTGCGCGCGCCTCTCTAAACAAGAGTCCGCTCGCAGTCCTTTTTTTATCGCCAGAGAAAGCCATGACCACGACAGAACAGCTGAGTGCCTTGAGTTCCATACTGGCTCAAAGCGGCTTGCACAGCCTGTTCCAGCCGATCATTTCCCTCTCTGAACGTCGCATTGTCGGCTACGAAGCCCTCAGTCGCGGCCCGTCCAACAGTCCGCTGCATTCCCCTATCGCGCTGTTCGCCGTTGCCCGCCAGGCCGGCCGCCTGAGCGAGCTGGAAATTGCCTGCCGCGAAAGTGCATGTCGACGTTTCAACGAACAGCAATTGCCCGGCAAGCTGTTCCTCAACGTGTCTCCGGAATCCCTGCTCGAAGCCGCCCATCAACCCGGCCGTACCCTGCAGTTGCTGGAGGATTTCGGCATACCGCCGAGCCAGGTGGTGATCGAGCTGACCGAGCAAACACCGACCGACGATTTCCAGCTGTTGCAGAACGCCCTGCATCACTATCGGGCGATGGGTTTTTCCATCGCGCTGGATGATTTGGGGGCGGGCTATTCAAGCTTGCGACTCTGGTCCGAATTGCGGCCGGATTACGTGAAGATCGACCGGCATTTCATCGACGGCATCCATCAGGATGCCCTCAAGCGAGAGTTCGTCGGCTCGATTCTGCAAATCGCCAAGGCCTCCCGGGCACAAGTGATTGCCGAGGGCATTGAGCTGCCGGAAGAGCTCGCGGTGCTGACCGACATGGGGGTCGATCTGGTCCAGGGCTATTTGCTGTGCCGCCCGCAAGAGCATCCGCCCAGGGATGCTCGGGCCTTGATGCCCAAACACGACACCACCGCCATCGCGCTGAACGAGGAAGGCAGCGACCTGAGTGCCCTGCTCAACGACCAACCGGCGGTGCCTCGCGATACGCCGACCGCCACGGTACTGGAAGCCTTCCGCCGCCAAGCCAACCTGAACTCGCTGGCGGTGCTCGACGAGCAAGGCCATCCTTGCGGCATCGTCCATCGGCATTCGCTCTCGGACGCCCTGCTCAAGCCCTTTGCCACCGACCTGTTCGCCCGCAAACCCATCAGCCGGTTGATGAACGACGATTTTCTCGCGGTTGAAATGAGTCAGTCGCTGCAACAGGTCAGCCGGCTGATCACCAGTCGCGCCCGACAGCGGATCGAAGAAGACTTCATCATCACCCTCAATGGCGGCTACCTGGGTTTGGGCCGGGTCATCGATGTGCTCAAGCTGATTACCGAACTGAAAATCCAGCAAGCGCGCTACGCCAACCCGCTGACCCTTCTGCCCGGTAACGTGCCGATCCAGCAATGCCTGACGCGAGTGCTACAACAGCAGCGGGAATCGGTGATCTGCTACGTCGACATCGACAGCTTCAAACCCTTCAATGACATCTACGGCTATGGCCGCGGGGATGAAGTCCTGCTGTGCCTGGCGCAATGCCTGAATGACCGCGTCGACCCGTCCCGCGACTTCGTTGGCCACATCGGCGGCGATGACTTCCTGCTGGTGCTCGGCCCCGAAGACTGGCGCAAACGTTTGAACCAGCTGCTGGACGACTTCCAGAGCCAGTGCCGACGCTTCTACCGAAGCGAACACCTGGAAGCCGGCTGCTTCATCGCCCCGAATCGCCAAGGGGTGCGGCAAGAATTTCCCTTGTTGTCGCTGTCGATTGGCGTGGTGCATTTGCACCCAGAGGCCTGTGAGCAACTCGATGCAAGCCAGCTCGCGGAAATGGCCTCCCAGGCCAAACATCACGCGAAGAATGTGCCGGGCCATAGCGTGCATGTGATTGATAGTTTGGCGGTGACTGTGCAAGAAAATGAATTGCTGATGGGGCATCGCTAACTGTTTGACCTCGCCTCTGTGGCGAGGGAGCTTGCTCCCGCTGGGCAGCGAAGCAGCCCCAAAACCAGCAACCCAGTAATTTTGCCCTACCGCACCACCCAAGGCTTAAGTCCGGATCAACAATTTCTCCTCACTGCACACACAACCCTGTGGCGAGGGAGCTTGCTCCCGCTGGGTTGCGAAGCAGCCCCAAAACCAGCAACCCGGTAATTCCTGACCCACCGCACCACCCAAGGCTTGAGTCCGGATCAACAATTTCTCCTCACTGCACACACAACCCTGTGGCGAGGGAGCTTGCTCCCGCTGGGTTGCGAAGCAGCCCCAAAACCAGCAACCCGGCTATACCTGACACACAGTACCGCCCTTTTTTGCGACTGCTGCGCAGCCGAGCGGGAGCAAGCTCCCTCGCCACAGGTTCCACTAAGCTCTAATCGTTAGATCGAACCCGCAACCGCCGCCCAACCACATCCAGCACATCACACCCATCACGCAACGGAATGGCGCACAGCAACGCAAAATCACTGAGGATAAAGGACTCACACTCAATCGAACCCCGCATCGACAGGTTCTCAAGCACTTGGGTAACGGCACGAATTCGATAGCTCGCCGCGTCATACAAAACATCAAGCGGCGCTTGGGTATCGACGAACAGGGTGGGCATGTCGCTGCAATTGCTGGTGAGCGCCATGAAGCGGTTTTCGGGGTGGGGGATTGGTTTTTCGTAGGGTGGATCGGGGTGAAGGGTTTTCATGCTTGTGACCTCTGGTAGTAAATGGAGCTACCATCGGCCTTCCTACAGGCTTGGGTGGCAGCTATACGCGGGGTAGGAATATCGAGACCAGAGAACTCGACCACACCGAAGCGTGCCCGCGCACAGCCGCCGCAACTGATCTTACGGACGCACGTGCACGGCCGCAAATACAGGTGTCAACGCCAAAGCGTGATCTCTAGTTTTGAAGGGTTCCTACACCCTGCCACTGCTTTTGCAGCGACCACCAAAGACTATCGAGGGAACAAATTTCACACCAGTTCATGGAAACCGCTACAACTTGAAGGAAATTTCCGAAGACTTTGCCCAGAAATTTCGCTGACTGTCAGACCGCCTTCGCGGGCAAGCCTCGCTCCCACAGGTCCGAAGCCGGCCGCCAAAAATGGGAACGCCTTCAATCCTGTGAGAGCGTGCTTGCCCGCGATTGAGCGCGAAGCGGTCATAAAATCTATTCATCACATAAACAGAGGGGGACGAAATTTTTTTCATCAAGTTCTTCTATCCAGTTTGATAGAAATATGACGCAACCATAACTCGCCTGATTTCCACTCATTCCAGTAGCAGTAGTAACAGCTCAGCTCTTTGAATAGATATTCCCTTAACTCCACTTCGCCCTTCCGCTGATCAAGCAGTACATTGAGCTCTTCCCGGACCAACGTTAATTCCCCAGGGTCGGAGTCAGCTAAAAAAACATCGATCACTTGTTCAGCCGTCCCGTGCTCAACCATCCAATCCTGATGAAAGTAAGCACCAAAAAAATCATGTAACTCGGACAGATCTTTGTTCATATTTGTGCAAATCCTGTTAGCAAAAAATATCCCTCAGACCGTCGGACATCCTTTACCAGTACCAACAACACCTTTGATGCCGGTAAATGGCCGTTACTTCCATTGAGTAAGCTGACGCCTACTGGGTAGGGGAATGTATGAGTAACTGTCGTTTTCCCTTTTTTTCCTTCTAGGAATTTTTCGATTTTTGCTTTATTAGCATCCAATGCTTTCGAAGAAGCCGACTCCGCGGTAGCTCGATCAGGAAACGTTGATGCGGCAGGGATATTTGGCTCAGCTTCTAACCTTTTAGCTAACTGCTTGTCCGCTCTCCCCTCATACTTCTTGATGGATAAAATAACGGGACAGATTTATTTACATTTTCTACATTTATCGTTGCTAGGTGAATCTATTTTGCTGTTCAAAAAAAACTTTGTAAGTGAGAATAACCTCTTTCCATTTTTCAAATAGTTTCCCTTCAGACCCTTCTGGCCCTTCAGGCCCTTCAGGAGGAGGCATATACCTAATTATAGAGGAGATCTCTACTGGATAATCGAAGTCTGCGTATAGCTCCCCCACTATTCCAAGTGAATCTTCATACTCATCTTGATGCTCAAATAGAAACGAGAGCAATAAAAAAACCCAAGGCTTTGCAGGTTCTTCCGTTTTGGGTGACGGCTCTTTGTTTACCAGTGATTCAAGTAGGTTGCTTACCAAATATTTTTCTTCAAGTAGCAGTGAGGCCAGCTCAATAGCTTCTTGTGAGGATTCAGTAGTTAAGGCTTCGCATGCGTAGTCCGAAACTCCTTTTTCATCTATAAATCCGTGCTCGAACCCATAGAGAAGTTCAGCCCAGTTTAGCCACGGGGTTTTGTTGTGTATGTATTGGCCATCGAGCAATAGTTTTTTCATTAGCATCTACTTAGGCAGCCTGGATGGAGTCTGATTTGGTGTTCCATTTACTTTTCCATCCGGAATAAATTTCTAATGAGTTAACTTTAGCTTTAAATTTAAATCCATTCATAAATACCACTTTTGTTATTCACCACCCCTACCAACTGTGTGAGCGTATTATTTAATCCATCACCACCCTTTAGTGAAAAGACACTCCCTGAGCAGGTATCTGATCAACAACTTGGCTAGGGGCTCTGTGCATTGGATCTTCTTTCAGAGCGCTTCCTAATGGTTGAGCAGCATTTATTTCTTGTGCTGCATAGCCCGTGCGTTGCCTCTCAAAAAGAGCCACATTATGAGCTGAGTTATCCCTGGGCTCTGGAAGTTTTGGCGCTCCCTCATCAACCCTAGCAGAAAAAACACATCCGCCCACTATGCCTCCTAAAAAAACCGCCCCTCCTTAAACTCACATAATGCAATATCACCAACTAACTTCACTCTTAAAATAGAGCCTCGACATTGAGCCAGAAATTCTCTCTACCTTTCCAGCAATCAGGTATTCGCCGAAGTCTCTCTTAAGCACATCCTGAACTAAATATTTTGGATGCAGCAGGGGAACTTCACATGCGTAATTATATAGTCTCCACACATCAAACCCATCGACCCGCTCGTCTGGCCCATAATCGAAATCAACGCATACCCCCGGAAAATACACCCTACAACCGACACCATGCAGTTCGTAGCTTATGCCATCTAAAATCTCACCTCGCTGTGGAATTTCCTTTGTTCCCCAAAGCGGAAGTATACATTTTTTGCCAAACCGACTCTCAAGTAAGTCCGTAGCCCTCTTTACCTGATCCAGAAAGTCATCAATCAAATATTCCAGACTTTTATTCTTCATCTTCTTGATCTCACCAACCTATCATGCCCGACGTTATCAGCTGACTGCTTGACTTCTTCGATACTATTAAAAATACTACGATGCCCCACAATATCTTTTATCAATACGATACTAACTTTAGTGTGGGTTTGTCTGGCCGCAGAGGCCCGATGATGTCCATCGACTATATAGCGGTTACCATTATGTTCCACAACATCGATTGGCCAATTTTCGTCGTACCCGCTTTTTTGCATTTCTCCAGCCATAGCTTCTACTTTCTTTGTGGACTTTTTGCCCTCTATCGAATGAGCTCTTTTCAAAGTGCTTGGATCCACTCCGCTGATTATAGTAGGCAGCGCCGGCCCACCCTCATCCACCCTAACGCCAGTCGTATCATCCGGCGCCGCACACCCCGGCTTCCCCGACTGCGGGCAATTCCCGCTCAACCCCAACGGATCAACCCACCCCGTCGGGTTCAGCGTGTACTGGTACTGATTCAACCCACCCGCCAACTTCACCGGGTCTGGCGTCAAGTACCGCCCTACCGTCGGATCATAGTACCGATGCCGGTTGTAATGCAGGCCGCTCTCGGTATCGAAGTACTGCCCTTGAAAGCGCAACGGTTGCTCAAGTTGCTCGCCGCCGCCGAAGGCCAACTGCGTGACCTTGCCGTAGGCGTTGTACTTCGCTGACCAGACGATCTCGCCGCCAAAATCGGTCAGTTCCTGCGGCGTGCCGAGATGGTCGAGTTGGTAGTAGAACGGGCAGGCCTTGCGCGGGCCTTTACCGTCGAGCATGGCCAGCGGTTTGAAGCTGCCCGGTTCGTAGACGTAGCTGCGGTAGTGCGTGCGGCTGCTTTCGGCGACCAAAGTGTCGCCTTGCCAGAAGAATTCGGTGGTTTTGCCGTCGACGGTTTTGGCGATGCGGCGGCCGAAGGCGTCATAGCGGTAACTGGCGCAACGCCCATCCGGCAACGTGACGCCGACCAATCGGTGCTGGCAGTCGTAGGTGTACTCGGTGACGAGTTGTTGCCCGCTGCCACGGCGCTCGCGGATCAGGTTGCCGAAGGCGTCGTAGTCGTAATGCCGGTCGCCTTGCATCAGCAGGCGGTTGCCTTTGACGGTTGCGGCGCCGGGGCGGTCCTGCATCAGCAGGTTGCCGGCCGGGTCGTGGGCGAAGCTTT
>NZ_RWIN01000050.1 GCF_009761815.1 Pseudomonas sp. PB120 | reverse complement strand
GGCTCGCTCCCACAGGGGACTTTCGGCATGACATATATCCAATGTGGGAGCGAGCCGGCTCCGGGCGGCGTTCCGACGATGGGGCCAGCCCAGGCAACACAAATGCGGGCTACTCGACCCGCATCTCCCCACTAAACACCAACGTGCTGCGACACCGCCTGCACAAATACCGCCGCCCCTGCCGCACCAGACCATGACGTTGGGCCGAGAACGGGAAATCGCTGTCGACGCACGGGCATTTGTAGATATAGCGCGTCACGCTGCGGCGTTTGACGTCGTAGGTATGGCAACGATTGGGCGGCAGTTCATACACACCGCGCATGATCAGTTGCCATTCTTCGCCATGGGGCTGGATACGGTCGCCGAACAGCTGATGAGCAATAAGATGCGCGACCTCATGGGCCACGGTCTGCTTGAGGAAGTCTTCGGTGTTTTCCCGATACAGCTGCGGATTGAAGCGCAGCAGGTTTTCGTGCAAATGCGCGACACCGGCTTTCTGGCCGCGCAGCTTGAGGCTCACCACGGGGCGTTTGAAAGTTCGTTTGAAAAAGGATTCGGCTAATTGGTAACAGTCTTCGACGCGGGTATTGAGTTGCTCGGGCATGCTTGATGGATCTCCAGAGACGTCGAGTATGCCGCAACCCTGGGGCCTTGCGAATCGCTCAGGCGCCGAATGGTCGCTGCTGCTCTAAAGGCTGAAGAATTAAAAGGCCGCCTTGCGGCGGCCCTGTGTTGGCAGATCTGCTTTTTTGGGTGTACGTATTTCTAATTCGTATAGACCGGCCCCACGCCGAGTCCCCAGACAATCACCGTGAACGCCATGATGGCAACCAGCACCACCAGGCCGACGGCGAGTACCGAACTGGAAAACAGGAATCCCTCGTCAGATGGAATGTTCATGAAAGTGGGTAGCCCCACATACAGCAGGTAAACCGTGTAGCAGATGGCCGCCGTCCCGACGATCATCCCAAGCCACATGTGTGGATACAGCGCCGCAAGGCCGCCGACGAACAGCGGGGTCGCGGTATAGGTTGCAAACGCTACGCACCGTGCCAGGCTCGGGTTCGCGTCATAGGTGCGAGCCATCCAGTGGATGAACGCGCCCATGACCGCAACACCGCCCAGCATCGCCACGTACGACATGATCGTCATCCATAGCGCGCTTTCCTGCGTCAACATCACCGGTGCCCGGCTGCCAATCACCCAGCCGACCTGCGTGGTACCGATAAACGCCGAGATGGCGGGGATCGCCGCCAGAATCAACGTGTGCGTCAGGTACATGTGGCTGATACTTTCCTCCTGATCGCCACGAATTTCTTTCCATTCCTGGTCCGGGTGGGTGAAGAGCCCCACTACGTGATGGATCATGCCATTCACTCCTCTTGTTTTTACCGTCGCCCCCCAGTGGAGCGCTTACGGGCCAAAGTGGCCAAGTAAGTAACAGGTCTGGTTATGTCGGTGACCTTAGTCGCAGTATAGAAAGGACTTCTAATAGAGGCTTAGAGCAAATTGCGCTGTAAAAGGCCCTGTTAATCGCCGCTGGAACTTGCTCAATCCTCTGTGGCGAGGGAGCTTGCTCCCGCTCGGCTGCGCAGCAGTCGTTAAAACGACTGACGCTTTGTGCCTGATACAGCGAGTTCGATGGTTTTGGGGCCGCTTCGCGACCCAGCGGGAGCAAGCTCCCTCGCCACAGGGTTTGCTCGCCCCCTTCGCCGGCGGCGGGTTTTTGCGTAAAATGCCGGCCTTTCGTCACACCTCACGGATTCGCGTCATGGGCACTCTTACGGTCAACCAGAACAAACTGCAAAAGCGCCTTCGCCGCCAGGCCGGCGAGGCTGTTGCCGATTTCAACATGATTGAAGACGGCGACAAGGTCATGGTCTGCCTGTCCGGCGGCAAGGACAGCTACACCATGCTCGACGTGCTGATGCACTTGCAGAAGGTCGCGCCGATCAAATTCGAGATCGTGGCCGTGAACATGGACCAGAAACAGCCGGGCTTCCCCGAAGACGTGCTGCCGGCCTATCTGAAAGCGTTGGGCGTCGAATACCACATTGTCGAGAAAGACACGTACTCGGTGGTCAAGGAGTTGATCCCGGAAGGCAAGACCACCTGCTCGCTGTGTTCGCGCCTGCGTCGCGGCACGCTCTATACCTTTGCCGATGAAATCGGCGCGACCAAAATGGCCCTCGGTCATCACCGCGACGACATCGTCGAAACGTTCTTCCTCAACATGTTCTTCAACGGCTCGCTCAAAGCCATGCCGCCCAAGCTTCGCGCCGACGACGGCCGCAACGTAGTGATCCGTCCGCTGGCCTACTGCAATGAGAAAGACATTCAGGCGTACTCGGACCTTAAGCAATTCCCCATCATCCCGTGCAACCTGTGTGGCTCCCAGGAAAACCTGCAACGCCAGGTGGTCAAGGACATGCTGCAGGAGTGGGAGCGCAAGACCCCGGGCCGTACCGAGAGCATTTTCCGCAGCCTGCAGAACGTGATTCCGTCGCAGCTGGCGGACCGTAACCTGTTCGACTTCACCAGTTTGAAAATCGATGAAAGCGCGGCGTCGCGCTTCGTCAATGTCGTAAACCTCTAAACCCAATCACTGTGGGAGCCAGCCTGCTGGCGATAGCGGTGGGTCAGACACCTGATTGTCGACTGATCCGCCGCCATCGCCAGCAGGCTGGGTCCCACATGGGTCAACTTACTTACTCATCAGGAAAGGGCATGCGCGATTACAAGTGGCTGCACGAATACTGCCTGAACCGCTTCGGTTCAGCAGCTGAACTGGAAGCCCATCTGCCCGTTCCCAAGACCCCGGCGCAATTGCGCAAGATCAGTGATGATCGCTACCTCTCGACCATGGCGTTGCGCGTGTTTCGCGCCGGGCTCAAGCACAGCCTGGTGGACGCGAAATGGCCGGCGTTCGAAGAAGTGTTCTTCAAGTTCGACCCGGAAAAAGTCGTGCTGATGAGCGCCGAACACCTGGAGCGCCTGATGCAGGACGCGCGAATTATCCGCCACCTGGGCAAGCTCAAGAGCGTGCCGCGCAATGCGCAGTTCGTGCTGGATGTGGCGCATGAGAAGGGCAGCTTTGGTGAGTTGCTCGCCGACTGGCCGGTGACCGATATCGTTGGCCTGTGGACATTCCTGAAAAAACGCGGCCATCAACTGGGCGGGTTGTCGGCGCCGCGCTTCTTGCGGATGGTCGGCAAGGACACGTTTGTGCCGAGTTATGACGTGGTGGCGGCGTTGAATGCACAGAAGATTGTCGACAAGGTGCCGACCAGCCTGCGGGATCTGGCCACGGTGCAGGGCGTGTTCAACCAGTGGCATGAAGAGAGCGGCGGGCGACCGATGAGCCAGATTTCGATGATGCTGGCTTACACCGTCAATCATTGAGACCGGGTTGTCACTTTCGCCAGCAGGCTGGCTCCCACCTTGGATTTGTGTCGATCATAAATCCCCTGTAGGAGCGAGCCTGCTCGCGATGGCGTCAGATCAGGCGACGGAAATCTCGCCCTCGCCAGCCAACTTGCGATTCAACTGAAACCGCCACCGCACGTACAACAGCGCCGAGCAGAACACCGCCAGGCTCGCGCCCATCTCCAGCAAACCAAACAGCTGCCGGTTCGGGTCATACGCCGCCAGTGCGCCTTTGATGAAGTACAGGTTCACCACAAAGCACATCCACGAATGCCCGCGCGCGCTGCCGACAATCATGCCCGGCGCCAGCAACAGCAATGGCACCAGTTCGATCAGCAGAATCACCCACGGCCGCGCACCGTGCAGGTCGGCGACCACCAGGTAGTAGACGCAGAGCAATCCCACCAGCCCGAGAAAACACAGCAGGCTGATGGCGCGCATCGCCCGGACTCGCGGTTCGAGCCATTCGATGGAGGGCAGAATCTTCGGCTTTTTGGCCACGTCAGTTCCCCAGCTTTTGCGCGGTTTTCGCCAGGCGCAGGCCCAAGGCTCGGCACAGGGCCACTTCATGCTCGTTCAGGCCGCTTTTGCCATCGGCGCCGGCGTGATGGCTGGCGCCATAGGGCGTGCCGCCGCCACGGGTTTCCAGCAATGCTGATTCGCTATAGGGCAGGCCGGTGATCAGCATGCCGTGGTGCAGCAGCGGCAACATCATCGACAACAGGGTGGTTTCCTGGCCGCCGTGCAGGCTGGCGGTGGACGTGAACACTCCGGCCGGTTTGCCGACGAGGGCGCCGGTCAGCCACAGGTTGCTGGTGCCATCGAGAAAATACTTGAGGGGCGCCGCCATGTTGCCGAAGCGCGTCGGGCTGCCAAGGGCCAGGCCCGCGCAGTTCTTCAAGTCATCGAGGCTGGCGTACAGCGCGCCGTCGTCCGGGATATCCGGCGACACGGCTTCGCACTCGGTGGAAATCGCCGGCACCGTGCGCAGGCGCGCTTCCATTCCGGACTGCTCGACACCCCGGGCAATCTGCCGGGCCATTTCGTTGGTCGAGCCGCTGCGGCTGTAATACAAAACCAGAATGTACGGTGCACTCACGGCAGCAACTCCAGGATGTTCTCCGGCGGACGGCCGATGACGGCTTTGTCGCCGACTTCGAGTATCGGTCGCTCCATGAGTTTGGGGTGTGCGGCGATGGCGGCGATCAATTGCGCCTCGCTCAGGCTGCTGTCCGCCAGGTTGAGGGTCTTATAGTCCTCTTCGCCGGTGCGCAGCAGTTCGCGGGCACTGACGCCCAGTTTGCCCAGCAGGCTCTGGATCTGCGCTGCGTCGAGTGGGGTCTCCAGATAACGGACCACCGTCGGGGTCAGGCCACGGGCTTCGAGCAGTTCGAGCGCACCGCGGGATTTCGAGCAGCGCGGGTTGTGATAAAGCGTCAGATCGGTCATGTGCGGGTCGCATCTTGCGTAAGGTGACGGCTATTCTAACTGTGCAGCGCGCAATCCAGAACCTTGGGAGGCGATGGGTCGCAGGCGCATTCAATTTTTCACAGGGATTACGACATGGGAAGACGACTGGCAGCGGCATTGGCGATCATCGGCACGTTGATGCTGGGGGGCTGCGGCAATGACTATGGCATCGACCAGAACGGCCACAAAGTCGCCGCCGACCGTCTGGACAAGCAATGGCTGGTGCTCAATTACTGGGCCGAATGGTGCGGGCCCTGCCGGACCGAAATCCCGCAGTTGAACGCGCTGGCCGATCAGCTCAAGGCCAAAAAGATCGGTGTGTTCGGGGTCAACTTCGACAATGTGCAGGGCGAAGAGCTGAAAAGCGCCAGCGAAAAACTGGGCATCCAGTTCACGGTACTGGCGTCGGACCCGGCGGAGCTTTTCGACTTGCCCCGCAGTGAGGCGTTGCCGGTGACGTACATCATCGATAACAAAGGCAAGGTGCGGGAACAGTTGATGGGCGAGCAGACAGCGGCGGGGGTGATGGCGAAGCTTGAAGCGTTGCAGGCGAAGAATTGACTTCGCGTTAACTGGCGCTTGCACCTGTGGCGAGGGAGCTCGCTCCCGCTCGATTGCACAGCAATCGTAAAATGCGGAGTGCCTGACAGAGCGCGGTGTTTGGGTTCAGGGCTGCTTCGCAGCCCAGCGGGAGCAAGCTCCCTCGCCACAATTATTCAGTTGAGGGTTATCAACCCTCTTCAAGCCACCAGCGCAGCGGCTTGCCTTCCGCCGGCCAGAAGCGCATCTGGTCGATCGGCGAAACGTCCCAGCGCTGCACGTTTTCCAGGGCCTGGAGGAAACGCTTTTCCTGTTCCATGAGCGCTGGTGCGCACAGTTTGCGGGTGCTGCCGACTTTGCCGAAGCTCAGCTTGTCGCCTTCCAGCGTGTACGGCGCGAACCAATGGTTGCAGCCGCCATTACCGTAAGCCCGGCCGTCTTCACCCAGGGTGATGGTCAGGTGGCTGTAGTCCATCAACGGACGTTCGCCGATCCACTCAAGAATGTAGCTGCGGTTTTGTTGCAATTGCACCGGCTCGGCGGCGCAGCCCAGCAGGCTGGCGCCGACCCATGCGGTCAGAGCGAGGCGTTTCATCACGCGGGCTCCTGGCATTTCGGGCACAGGTGCTTTTCGCCGACGGTGGTCCAGCCCAACTCGGCGATCCGCGCAGTGGCGGCAGGCTTTTCGGCCTTGTTGCCCAGTTTTGCGTCAACCGCAAACTCAAAGCTCAGCTCTTTGGCGCAGCTGTCGCAATTGACTTTCCAGGTGTGGATCGCCAATTCGCCGAACACCGGACCACTGGCTACCGCTACCCATTGGCCGGGCGGGTTGATCAAGTGGCGAACCGTTTCAACGGTCAGGCGCATGGACAAGTCCTTGCTGCCTTTGAGGGTCACGACCAGCACGTCGTTGTTGCGAATCGAGCCACCGTTGCCGGTGACTTGATAACGCCCCGGCACCAGGGCGCGGCATTCCGTGAGGGTGTGTTGCGGGTTCATCAGGTTATAGCGGAAATCGTGTTCGACCATGGGTCCTCCAAATATGCGCGGCATGCTAGCACGGACATCAAGGCAGGATGGCGCAGGCCGATGACCTTCGATCTGGTTCAGTTGTCCTTCACACGATTCTGCGGGGTGCCCGCCGCCCAGGCCGCGATGTTCTGCAGGGTGGTCGAGGCAATGGCACCCAGTGCTTCCCGGGTCAGGAACGCCTGATGCGCCGTGACGATCACATTCGGGAAGGTCAGCAGGCGCGCCAGCACATCGTCCTGCAGCGGCAGGTCTGAGCGGTCTTCGAAGAACAGCTGTGCTTCCTCTTCATACACATCCAGCCCCAGATAACCCAGTTGCCCATCCTTTAGTGCGTCGATCAGCGCGGGTGTGTCCACGAGGCCGCCGCGTCCGGTGTTGATCAACATCGCGCCGGGCTGCATGTGCGCCAGCGATTCGCGGTTGATCAAATGCTTGCTTTGCTCATTCAGTGGACAGTGCAGGCTGATGATGTGCGATTCGGCCAATAGCTCGGGCAGGTCCAGGTAACGGGCGCCGAGGGCCTCGACTAGCGGATTGGGGAAAGGGTCGTAGGCCAGCAACTGGCAGCCGAAGCCGTTCATGATTTTGGCGAAGGTCGCACCGATCTGCCCGGTACCGACCACGCCCACGGTTTTGCCCACCAGGTCGAAACCGGTCAGCCCGTGGAGGCTGAAGTCGCCTTCGCGGGTGCGGTTGTAGGCACGATGCAGGCGGCGGTTGAGCGACAGGATCAGCGCCACCGCATGTTCGGCCACGGCGTGCGGCGAATAGGCCGGAACGCGCACAACCTCCAGCCCCAGGCGTTTCGCCGCCGCCAGGTCGACGTGGTTGTAACCGGCCGAGCGCAGGGCGATCAGCCGCGTTCCGCCAGCGGCCAGGCGTTCAAGCACGGGCGCGCTGAGGTCATCATTGATGAACGGGCACACCACGTCGTGATGCTCCGCCAGCGCCACCGTATCGAGGCTCAGTCGCGCCGGTTGAAAGTGCAGTTCGATGCCGGTGGGCAAGTCGGCGCCCAGAAAACTGTCGCGGTCGTAGGTCTGGCTGCTGAAAAGAATCGTGCGCATGGTGTCCTCCTGGAAATCTCGAACATAACGCTCCAGCCGATCAGCACCATTGCGCTGAATCAAGCATTGATACGGGCCTGGGCCGCCAGTCGGTTGATCGCCCGGTCAAGCTCTTCAAGTGCGCTGTAGGCCCGCGGGTCCTGTTGCTTGAGCAAGGTTTCACTGCGCTGGCAGGCGGCGCGCAATTGCGGCACGCCACAATAGCGGGTTGCGCCGTGCAGCCGATGGACGCGCTCGATCAGCGCGTTGTGATCGTCGGTATCGCGGGCAAAGCGGATGGCTTCGCGGTCGGCTTCCAGCGAGGCGAGCAACATGGCCAGCATGTCCGCCGCCAGATCGGCTTTGCCGGCGGCCAGGCGCAAACCTTCTTCGTGATCGAGTACCTGCAACTGCGCCGCGCCGATGTGGCTGTCGCCGGCTCGTTCCGGCCCCTGATTGCGCAGCGCAAGGCCGCTCCACTTCAGCACCACCTGCGCCAGTTGCCGTTCGCTGATCGGCTTGGTCAGGTAGTCGTCCATGCCGCTCTGCAAGAGCGCGCGTTTTTCGTTGGCCATGGCGTGGGCGGTCAGGGCGACGATCGGCAGCGGTGTGCAATGGCGCTCGCTTTCCCACTGGCGGATCGCTTCGGTGCTCTGGCGCCCGTCCATGCCGGGCATTTGCACGTCCATCAGCACCAGGTCGAAGGTTTCGTTCTGCACCGCTTTGACCGCGGCATAACCGCTTTCCACTGCGAGCACCTTGGCGCCCATGTCTTCAAGGAGGGTTTGCACCAGCAACAGGTTGGCCGGGTTGTCGTCGACGCACAGGACTTTCGGCGCGCGGCTCGACACGGGTTCGGCCGGGTCGCTGCGTTGCTGGCGCGGGTTGACCAGATCGGACAAGGCCCGTCGCAGCTTGCGGGTGCAGGCCGGTTTGGCCTGGAGTTGGCTGTGGGGGTTGGGCACCGAAAGATGAAACATCGTCTGCTCGGTGGTCGGGCACAGTACCAGCACTTTGCAGCCCAGGTGTTCGAGGTCCCAGATGTGCTGGTTGAGGCGCTCCGGCGGCATGTCGTTGCTGGTGATTCCCAGCACCGCCAGGTCAATCGCCTGGTCGGTCTGATGCGCTCCGGTCACGCCATTGGCCAGGCTTTCCAGGGTCTTGAACGGCGTCACCTCGAGGCCACAGTCTTCCAGTTGATGCTGCAATGCCTGACGCGCCAGCTCATGGTTTTCCATGACGGCCACCCGGCGCCCGAGTAGCGGCGGACCGGGCAGGTCTTCGGCATCGTCGCGAGTCTTGGGCAGGCTGAGGCTGATCCAGAATTCCGAGCCTTCCCCTGGCGTGCTGTCCACGCCGATCTCGCCGCCCATCTGTTCGATCAGGCGCTTGGAAATCACCAGTCCCAGACCGGTGCCGCCGGGTTGTCGGGACAGTGAATTGTCGGCTTGGCTGAACGCCTGGAACAGCGCACGCACATCCTGGCTCGACAGGCCGATGCCGGTGTCCTGGATGCTGATGCGCAGTTGCACGCTGTCTTCATGTTCTTCTTCAAGCATGGCCCGGGCGACGATGGTGCCTTCACGGGTGAACTTGATGGCGTTGCTCACCAGGTTGGTGAGGATCTGCTTGAGCCGCAGCGGATCGCCCACCAGCGACAGCGGCGTGTCGCGGTAAACCAGGCTCACCAGTTCCAGCTGTTTGGCGTGCGCAGCGGGGGCCAGAATGGTCAGCGTGTCCTGGAGCAGGTCGCGCAGGTTGAACGGAATATGGTCGAGTACCAGTTTGCCGGCCTCGATTTTCGAGAAATCGAGAATCTCGTTGATGATGCCGAGCAGGCTGTCGGCGGATTTTTCGATAGTGCCCAGGTAGTCGAGCTGGCGCGGGGTCAGCTCGCTTTTTTGCAGCAGGTGGGTAAAGCCGAGAATGCCGTTGAGCGGGGTGCGGATTTCATGGCTCATGTTGGCCAGGAACTCGGACTTGATCCGGCTTGCTTCCAGCGCTTCCTTACGAGCGAGGTCCAGTTCGATGTTCTGGATTTCGATGGTTTCCAGGTTCTGGCGCACGTCTTCCGTGGCCTGATCAACACTGTGTTGCAATTCTTCCTGGGCGTTTTGCAGGGTGCCGGCCATGCGGTTGATACCGGACGCCAGTTCATCCAGCTCTTGGCTGCCAAGGGGCGGCAGCCGGGTTTCGAGGTGGCCGTCCTTGAGTTGCGCCACCGCTTGCTTGATCTGGCTCAGCGGCCGATTGATGGTGCGGCCCATGCGCAACGCCAGCAATGCCGCGCCGCCAAGGCCGGCGCCGATCAGCAACAGGCTGGCGAACAGGCTGCGGTAACCGCGCAGCAGCATGCCGTTGTGGGACAGTTCAAGCTCGACCCAGCCCAGCAGGCGCTCGGCTTCATCCGGTATCAACTCGCCGGCCAGGTTGCGGTGTTTGCCGAACACCGGCAGCAGGTAGCGGGTGGCGTCATTGCCGCTGCGGCGCAACATCTGCGCGCTGTTGCCGACCGGCGCCTGGTTGAGCATGGTCGGGCCGGCGTGGGCCAGCAGCGTGCGGTCGGGAGCGAGGAACGACACGGCGCGAACGTCCGGTTGTTCCAGCGACTGGGTGGCAATGCGCTCCAGCAGTTCATTGTCCTTGTGACCCATGGCCGGGGCCACCAACGGTGCCAGTTGCTCGGCGATCATTTCACCGCGCTGCATGAGTTGGGATTGCAGGTCCGATTGCTGCATCCAGGTGAAATAGCCGCCCAGCACCAACGCCATCAAGGTGGTTGGCAACAGGGTCAGCAACAGCACGCGGCCTTTAATTCCCAGTTTCTTGAGCACGCCTCTCTCCTGCATCCAGCTATTAATGACCTGCACGTACGTCCGGTACGCCTCGCAAAGGCAGTGTAGCGATTTGCTTGCGGGCATTCTTCGTAAAGTTGATGTCGTCACTCGGCGTCCAGCTCAGCGCTTTTACGCTGCGGGGCAACCTTGGGTTGCCCCTGGCGATGCAATCTTGAATAATCAACAACTGAGAATTATTTGCAGATAGTCATGACTCCCATCTCTGTTGGACATCATCCCCGGATTCTTTCCATCGAAGACGACCTCGTGCTGGGGGCTTACGTCCATGAGCATCTGGGGCGTTGCGGCTTCCAGGTGACCTGGTGCCAGAACGGCAAGGAAGGGCTGGACATCGCCCGTGAGCAAGCCTTCGACGTGGTGCTGATGGATATCCTGCTGCCGGGGCTGAACGGCTTGAATGTCCTGACGCAGTTGCGCCAGAGCCACACCACGCCGGTGGTCTTGATGTCGGCCCTGGGCGCCGAGGCGGACCGCATCAGTGGCTTTCGACTGGGCGCCGATGACTATTTGCCCAAGCCCTTCAGCATGGTCGAGCTGCGGGTGCGCATCGAAGCGATCCTGCGCCGGGTGGCGCTTGATCGCCGGCCAGCGCCGACGTTGATCGAGCCTTCAGCGGACAGCCTGCGGTTTGATGATGAACTCTGCGACGTGTTTTATGGCGAGCAGGCCGCCGGCCTGACCCGCAGCGAATACCGCTTGCTGGAAACGCTGAACCGTAATAGCGACGAAGTGCTGAGCAAAGCTTTCCTTTATCAGCACGTGTTGCAACGGGGTTACGCGGCCCATGACCGCAGCCTGGACATGCACATCAGCCAGATTCGCCGCAAACTCAAGGCCGTCGGCTACATCGAGCGGGAAGTGCGCACGGTGTGGGGCAAGGGTTATGTGCTGAGTGCTGCCGATGAAATGGTCTGACCTGCCGGGCCGACACTCGTTGTTCTGGAAGCTTGCCTGTTTACTGGTGGCGTTCTGTTTGCTGATGATCTGGTTGAGCTGGTCCTGGGGCCGCTACATGGAGGAGCGCAACCAGTTCCTGTCCGATGAGGCTCGCGGCACCCTGACGCGCTATGCCGCCGAGGCCGACCAGGCATGGCGGCAGGGACAGCGTGAGGGCGTCGATAACTGGTTGCAGAGCATGCAGCATCGCGAGAAGGGTTGGGTCGGCGTCATTGGCGGTGACCTGCAATCCTTGAGCAGCCAGCCGCTGACGGAAAAGGAAATCGAGCACCTGACTTTTCTGCGCGGCCTGGATTGGCCCATCCACAAGAAAGGCCTGCCATGGATGCGCGTGCCGTTTCCCCAGAACCCTTCTGCTGGCGCCCTGGTGATCGAACTGCCGAAACGTTTTGTGCCCGGGCACTATCGGGTGTTCTGGCGCGTGATCACCAACGGGGTGATTCCGGGATTGTTTACCTTGCTGCTGTGCGTCGGCCTCTATCGTTTGCTGGTGATCCCGCTCAACACCTTGCGAGAGCAGGCCAACGCCTGGCGCGCCGATCAATTGAATGTGCGGATGTCGAGCAGCACCACTAAGCGCTCCGATGAATTGGGCGAACTGGGCCGGGCGTTCGATCACATGGCCGAACGTTTGCAAAGCACCGTGGCCCTGCAACAGCAATTGTTGCGCGATCTCTCCCACGAATTGCGCACGCCACTGAGTCGCCTGCGGGTCGCCAGTGAAAGCGAACAAGGCCTGGAACAATTGCGCGAGCGCATTGGTCGCGAAGTCGATGGCATGCAACGGCTGGTGGAAGACACGCTGCAACTGGCCTGGCTCGACACCGAACGCACCCCGTTGCCCGATGAAGCGATCCAGGTCCAGGCGTTGTGGGAAATGCTCACTGAAAACGCCTGTTATGAAAGCTGCTGGCCGGAAGGGCAATTGCAGTGCTCGGTGGATTCGTCCTGCTGGGTACGCGGCCACCTCAACACCCTGGCTCAGGCCCTGGAAAACATCCTGCGCAATGCGATTCGGCATTCACCCAAGGGCGGCGTCGTGCACCTTGGTGGAAGGCGTGAGGGCGACTACTGGCATCTGTGGTTGGAGGATCAGGGGGGCGGGGTGGCTGAAGCGGATCTGGAACGGATCTTCCTGCCGTTCACCCGTCTCGACGGTTCACGTCCGGGGGATGGCGGGTTTGGGTTGGGGTTGAGTATTGCTAGGAATGCCGTGCGCCGGCAGGGCGGCAGTTTGAGTGCGGAGAACGCCGGGCAAGGTCTGCGGCTGAACATGCGTTTGGTGGCTGATCAATCGCCTGTTTAGTGTGTTGAAATAAGCAGAGTGTTAGTGCATTCGTACATCTTCATCGGATGTGTCCTACGAGATAATAGATTTTGAAGTAGGAAGTTTCTGAATTTAACAGCAAGCCCTCAAGGCGTTACTGTGGTAGTCGATATTCAACTTGTGGTCATAACCCAAGGAGTGTCGTCAATGAAAATCACGATAAGAACGCCGCCTTTATCAATGCAGGCTGATGCCTATTTCATTAAAAACCCTCGAGAGACAAAAAACGCTTTTACGATAACCAACGCTCAGGTGGCTGCGGATGTGTTGAGCTTGGGGGGCAAGTCTTCAATTGCTGAATTGAAAGATTTGATCAGGGGGTGCGATTTTACATCGATAAGTACCAATGAACTTGCGCAGATTGGATCGAAGCTCGGTGAGTTGAATCTGATAGACGATCATGTGGCCTGTATGTTTATCTCAGGAAACATGACGACAGATAAATATGGCCACCAGACTGAAAAAGACGTCAAGTATAATGCTATCGCCATGTTCAATCAGATGCTGGATGATAATAAAGCCTACGCGCGCACATGGCCTATCTATGGGTACCAAGAATCGTTCATGGGCGTTACCAAGGCACTGGTACGTGCCAATCAGGCCATCAATGCGCTTTCCTATTTCTCCCACTCATCCCGGAATGACCTTTCCGTCAGCATTCAAGCATGAGCCGACGGAGCCCGAATGTAACTTGTCAGGCTCCGGAAAATTTATTCCTTATTTACCGTAACGGGTAGTGCCAGAATATTGTCTGGATACGTTGAGGTTATTCACGTGGCGGACTCGGTAAGTGCCCAGTTGTCCAAGTGCAGAGGCGGTTCTCCCCGTGCCGCCGGAGACTTCAGTCCAGGCGGAGCCTGTCAGTCTGTCAATAAACAATTTCGGTGGAGCGCCGGCGCCTATAGGCGCAATAGTTGAAGAGATATTGGCCTGCCGACATCCATTTGCACCGGTAACGGTGAAGGGCCCCTGTGCAATCACGTAAGAGTTAGCGGGCACCGTTCCGCTGTAGGTATTAGTAATATTCGTACATGCCGCAGAAGCCTCGCCTGTTGCAAGAATCAAGCTTGTTAAAGAAAGCGCAAAAAACGTCTTCATGTGTGTGCTCGTCAAAAGTAGTTTGCTGATTTTAATGACAGGGCGTCCCCCTCGTTGAACGCTGAGCGCATCACAAAAGACTATCCACAGAACCCGCTACTCACCAGTTCATGCCTGTCGCCACGACTCGCGAGAAATTTCCGCGGATCGCCCATGGCGTATATGTGTTCCCCAATCCGAAATCCCTCGCTCCTACAGAAGGGCCGGTACATTCAGTCAGACGCTCGCGCACCCACCCTTATTCCCATAAGCCATAAGCACCACACTTTGCGTGATATGGCCTGGATCGGTTTGCCGGTATGATAGGCGCCCCCGCAGTCTGGATTGCGAATACGCCATGACCTTGCAGTACCCAACCATCGCCGATTGCGTCGGCAACACTCCGCTGGTTCGTTTGCAGCGCCTGCCCGGCGCCACCAGCAACACCCTTTTGCTCAAGCTCGAAGGGAATAACCCGGCGGGTTCGGTCAAGGACCGTCCGGCGCTGTCGATGATTACCCGTGCCGAGTTGCGCGGGCAGATCCACGCTGGCGATACGCTGATCGAGGCAACCTCGGGTAACACCGGGATCGCCCTGGCCATGGCCGCCGCGATCAAGGGTTACAAGATGATCCTGATCATGCCGGACAACTCCAGCGCCGAGCGCAAAGCCGCGATGACGGCCTATGGCGCCGAGCTCATTCTGGTGACCCAGGAAGAGGGCATGGAAGGCGCCCGCGACCTCGCGCAGCGGATGGAAGCCGAAGGCCGTGGCAAGGTGCTGGATCAGTTCGCCAATGGCGATAACCCTGAAGCGCACTACACCACCACCGGCCCGGAAATCTGGCGCCAGACCCAAGGCACCATTACCCATTTCGTCAGTTCGATGGGCACCACCGGGACCATCATGGGCGTCTCGCGCTACTTGAAAGAGCAGAGCGACAACGTCCAGATCATCGGCCTGCAACCCATGGAAGGCTCGGCCATTCCGGGCATCCGTCGCTGGCCGCAGGAATACCTGCCGAAAATTTATCAGGCCGATCGCGTGGACCGGATCGTCGACATGGCGCAAAGCGAAGCCGAGGACGTGACCCGTCGCCTTGCGCGCGAAGAAGGCATCTTCTGCGGCGTGTCCTCGGGCGGCGCCGTGGCAGCCATGCTGCGGTTATCCCGGGAAGTTGAAAACGCGGTGATCGTCGCGATCATTTGCGACCGTGGCGACCGTTACTTGTCGACCGGCATTTTCGACGCGCCCAACTGATGGCCAAGCACGAAAGAGGCCTGCGCTTCCAGCCCACGGGCGGCAGCAAGGCCCCGCAAATTCCGACCGGCAAAAAGCAGCGCTTGAACATAGAGCGCCTGGCCAACGACGGTCGCGGTATCGCGTTTTTCGAAGGCCGCACCTGGTTCGTCATCGGCGCATTGGCCGGTGAAGAAGTCGAAGCGCGGGTGTTGGGCGCCCACGGCAAAGTGGTTGAGGCGCGCACCGAGCGAGTCTTCAAGGCCAGCGAACTGCGCCGCCCGGCACCGTGCCCGCATGCCGGTCGTTGTGGCGGTTGCAGCGTGCAGCACCTGCCGCACAGCGAACAACTCGCACTGAAACAGCGCATGCTCGCCGAGCAACTGTCGAAGGTCGCCGGTGTCGAACCCCAAGAGTGGGCAGCGCCGCTGAGCGGTCCGGAATTCGCTTACCGCCGTCGCGCCCGTATCGCGGTGCGTTGGGACATGAAGGCGAAAAAACTCGAGGTCGGTTTCCGCGCGGCAGGCAGTCAGGACATCGTTGCAATCAACGAATGCCCGGTGTTGGTACAGCCGTTGCAACCGATCATGACCCGTTTGCCGGAAATGCTCCGTCGTTTGAGCAAACCTCAAGCGCTGGGGCATGTGGAATTGTTCAGCGGCTCGTCGCTGGCCGTATTGCTGCGGCACATGGCGCCGTTGTCCGACGCCGACCTGACGATTCTCAAGGAGTTTTGCGCCTTCCATGAAGCCCAGTTGTGGCTGCACGGTGAAGGCGAGCCACAACCGGTCGAGGTCGATCAGTCGCTGGGTTATCGTCTTGAACGGTGGGATCTGGACCTGGCGTACCGGCCGGGAGATTTCATCCAGGTCAACGCCGGGGTCAACGAGGCGATGGTTGCCCAGGCGCTGGAATGGCTGAAACCGCAAGCCGATGAGCGCGTTCTCGATCTATTCTGTGGGTTGGGCAACTTCGCTTTGCCGCTGGCCAAGACTGTTCGCGAAGTGGTGGCGGTGGAAGGTGTTCAAGCCATGGTCGAACGGGCGGCGGCGAATGCAGCGGCGAACAATCTGCATAACGCACGGTTTTTTCAGGCCGATTTATCCCAGCCTTTGACCGATGCCGAATGGGCCCGCGAAGGCTTTTCTGCGGTACTCTTGGATCCACCGCGCGACGGCGCTTTCGAGGCCGTGCGCAAGCTGGCGTCCCTGGGCGCCAAACGGTTGGTGTATGTGTCGTGCAACCCTGCAACGCTGGCGCGCGACACGGTGGAATTGATCAAGCAGGGCTACCGGTTAAAACGTGCCGGGATTCTCGATATGTTTCCTCAGACGGCGCATGTCGAAGCCATGGCGTTATTTGAAGCGAGCTAGGAAGGCTCGTCTGGTCCGACTGGCCCGCCCGTGCAGCCGCGCACCAGCCCAGCGTGGGCTCACGGGCAACGAAGGTCAGCGATTTTGACGCATTGAATCTGCGTCGTAGGGAAGGTAAGCAAGATGGTACAGGTGAGAGCACACCAGCCGATCAACACCGACGGCAGTATCAATCTCGAGGCTTGGCTCGATCACGCGGTCACTGTCGATCTGGCACTGGATCGCGAAGCCTTGAAGGACGCGTGCGAGTTCGCGCGCACCGCTGAACAACAAGCCAATGCGGCGAAAAACCTGTGGTCCGAAGGGACTTCGAGTTTCCGCACTGGCCTTGAGATCGCCGAGATTCTCGCCGACCTCAAGCTGGACCAGGATTCGTTGGTCGCCGCGATCCTTTACCGAGGCGTGCGCGAAGGCCAGATCCTTCTGCCGGCGGTCAGCCAGCGTTTCGGCCCGGTGGTGGCCAAACTCATCGACGGCGTGCAGCGCATGGCGGCCATCAGCGACAGTCTGAGCCCGCGCAAATCCATGGTGATGGGCACTCAGGGCCAGGTCGAAAACCTGCGCAAGATGCTCGTGGCCATGGTCGATGACGTGCGCGTCGCGCTGATCAAACTGGCCGAGCGCACCTGCGCGATCCGTGCGGTGAAAACCGCCGACGACGAGAAACGCAACCGCGTCGCCCGGGAAGTCTTCGACATCTACGCGCCGCTCGCTCACCGTCTCGGTATCGGTCATATCAAATGGGAACTGGAGGACCTGTCCTTCCGTTACCTCGAGCCCGATCAGTACAAACAGATCGCCAAGCTGCTCCACGAGCGGCGTCTGGATCGCGAGCGCTTCATCGCCGATGTGATGAGCCAGCTGAAAAACGAATTGCAGGCCACCGGCGTCGATGCCGACATCAGCGGCCGGGCCAAACACATCTATTCAATCTGGCGCAAAATGCAGCGCAAGGGTCTGGAGTTCAGCCAGATCTACGACGTGCGCGCCGTTCGCGTGCTGGTGCCGGAAATGCGCGATTGCTACACCGCGCTCGGCATCGTCCACACCTTGTGGCGACACATCCCGAAAGAATTCGACGACTACATCGCCAACCCGAAAGAGAACGGCTATCGCTCGTTGCACACGGCGGTGATCGGGCCTGAGGGCAAGGTGCTGGAAGTGCAGATCCGCACGCACGCCATGCACGAAGAGGCCGAGCTGGGCGTTTGCGCGCACTGGCGCTACAAGGGCACCGACGTCAAATCCGGCTCCAATCACTACGAAGAGAAAATCTCCTGGCTGCGTCAGGTGCTCGAGTGGCATGAAGAGTTGGGCGACATTGGCGGCCTCGCGGAACAGCTGCGGGTCGATATCGAACCGGACCGGGTCTATATCTTTACCCCGGACGGTCACGCCATCGACTTGCCCAAAGGCGCGACGCCGCTGGATTTCGCGTACCGCGTGCACACCGAAATCGGTCACAACTGCCGTGGCGCCAAGATCAACGGGCGCATTGTGCCGCTCAACTACAGCCTGCAAACCGGCGAGCAAGTCGAGATCATCACCAGCAAGCACGGCACGCCGAGCCGCGACTGGCTGAACTCCAACCTGGGTTACGTCACCACGTCGCGAGCCCGGGCGAAGATCGTTCACTGGTTCAAACTACAGGCGCGTGATCAGAACGTCGCGGCCGGTAAAACCCTGATCGAGCGCGAACTCACCCGTCTCGGCCTGCCAGCGGTGGATTTCGACAAGCTGGCCGAAAAGGCCAACATGAAAACCGCCGAGGACATGTTCGCCGCACTCGGTGCCGGCGATTTGCGCTTGGCGCAACTGGTCAACCTGGCGCAACAACTGGTCGAGCCGGAACGCGGCAGCGAGCAGCTGGAGCTGATCCCGCGCAAGGCCACCGGTTACAAGCCGGGCAAGCGTGGCGACATTCAGATCCAGGGCGTCGGCAACCTGATGACCCAGATGGCGGGCTGCTGTCAGCCGTTGCCGGGGGATGCGATCGTCGGCTATATCACCCAGGGTCGTGGCGTCAGCATTCACCGTCAGGACTGCGCCTCGGTGCTGCAACTGGGCGGGCGCGAGCCGGAGCGGATTATCCAGGTCAGCTGGGGCCCGGTGCCGGTGCTTACCTATCCGGTGGACATCATCATCCGTGCCTACGACCGTTCCGGTTTGCTGCGTGACGTGTCGCAAGTGCTGCTCAATGAGCGGATCAACGTGCTGGCGGTCAACACCCGCTCGAACAAAGAGGACAACACCGCGTTGATGTCCCTGACCATCGAGATCCCGGGACTGGATGCATTGGGGCGGCTGTTGGGCCGGATTTCTCAGCTGCCGAACATCATCGAAACCCGCCGTAACCGTACGCCTTGATGTTGCCCCATGTGGGAGCTGGCCTGCCGGCGATGCAGGCACCTCGATCTTTCAGTAGAGTCGAAGTGATGCCATCGCTGGCAGGCCAGCTCCCACAGGTTTTGTGGTGAGACATAAATAATGTACAGCCTTGAAGACTTATTGCACCTGATGAGCCGTCTGCGCGACCCGCAGTTCGGTTGCCCGTGGGACATCAAGCAAACCTACGCCACCATCGTCCCGCACACCCTCGAAGAAGCCTACGAAGTGGCCGACGCCATCGAGCGCGGTGACTTCGATCATTTGCAGGGTGAGTTGGGCGATTTGTTGTTCCAGGTGGTTTATTACAGCCAACTGGCCCGGGAAGAAGGGCGCTTCGAATTCGCAGGCGTCATCGACAGCATTACCCGCAAGCTGATTCGCCGTCATCCTCACGTGTTCCCCACCGGCGATCTGTACGCGCCGCTGGATGTCCCGCGCCTGAGTGAAGAGCAAGTCAAGCAGCGATGGGAAGAAATCAAGGCTGAGGAGCGCGCCGAGAAGTCATCCGCGCCCGAGCAGTTGTCGCTGCTCGATGACGTGCCTGCCGCGTTGCCGGCGCTATCCCGTTCAGCCAAATTGCAGAAGCGGGCAGGGCAGGTCGGTTTCGACTGGCCGGACGCCTTGCCGGTGCTGGACAAGGTCCGTGAAGAGCTAGATGAAGTGCTCGAAGCCATGGCCGATAACGACTCGGCAGCGATTGCCGATGAAGTCGGGGACCTGCTGTTTTCCGTGGTCAATCTGGCGCGCCATCTCAAGGTCGATCCGGAAACCGCACTGCGTGGCGCCAACAGCAAGTTCGAAAGACGCTTCCGTTTTATCGAACAGGCATTGCGCGACACCCACCGTCCCATGGAAGATTGCACCCTCGAAGAGTTGGACGCCTTGTGGGGCGAAGCCAAACGTCAGGAAAAGAATTTGCCCAGCTGCGGTTGAGCAGTGGCCTAAGTGAGAAATAAGCACCATGAGCATTTCCCTTCGCGACCAGTTGCTCAAAGCAGGGCTGGTCAACCAAAAGCAGGCCAAACAGGTCGGCAAAGAGAAGCAGAAGCAGCAGCGTCTGGTCCATAAAGGCCAGATCGAACAGGACGACACCCAGCAGCGCCTGGCGCAGGAAGCATTGGCCGAGAAGGTTAAGCGTGACCAGGAACTGAACCGTCTGCAGCAAGAGAAGGCTGAGGCCAAGGCTCGCGCCGCGCAGATCAAGCAGTTGATCGAAGTCTCGCGCCTGCCGAAGCTGACGACCGAGGACTACTACAACTTTGTCGACGACAAGAAGGTCAAGCGCCTCTCCGTCAACACGCTGATGCGCAACAAGCTCAGCAACGGTTCGCTGGCCATCGTGCACCATGCCGGCGGCTACGAGGTAATCCCCCGTGAAGCGGCCCTGAAGATCCAGGAGCGCGATCCACAGCGTATCGTGCAGCTGAACGTGCAGACTGAAGAAGCGGCTGCCGAGGACGATCCGTACGCGGCCTATCAGATCCCTGACGATCTGATGTGGTAAGCCTTCAACGCAATGTGTGATTTTATGTAGGAGCGAGCTTGCTCGCGATGGTCGTTAACGATTATGCGTGTTTGCTGGCTAAACGCGGCGTTTTTGAGTCCATCGCGAGCAAGCTCGCTCCTACAATTACTTAAGCGGTGCGCAGTTCTTTCTGCTGCTCAAGCTGTTCCAGTTCGGCCTTGTAGCTGTGGGCGTCGGTCTCGGAATGAAAAATCCCCACCAACATGTCTTGTTGATGGACATCCCACATCCGGATACCGGCGGCTACGCCTTCATGGGATTTATGCGAATCGTCGCGTTCAGTTACTTTTACAGTCATCTGCTAGCTCCAATCTCTTTGATATCTGCAGCAAGGCATGTGCAGGCCTCTGTTATATGTTTTGTTAGCTTGCTAAGTAAACGGCTGGATTTTGCAATGATCAATTGCGAATTTTGCAACAGTTCTGCAGCCCGCCAAGCACGCGACATTCGGTCGCAGGCTGCTGGTTTTCATGACAAAAGCTTCATGTTTACGACGGCAAAATAGGGTGGACTGCACACAACCTTGTAGCAGCTGGCGCGGCCTGCGTTCGGCGACGAAGTCGTCGTAAAATCAGCGACCTCGGTGAGTCAGGCACACCGCATACACCGCATACACCGAATTCACGACGACTTCGTCGCCGAACGCAGGCTGCGCCAGCTGCTACAGAGGCAGAGTTTTCTCCAAGCATAAAAAAACGCCCCGAACCAGTCGGGGCGTTTTTGTGTGCAGCAGAGCGGCGGGGTATTACTTACCCTGCCAGCGCTTCAGTACCAGCGTGGCGTTGGTGCCACCGAAACCGAAGCTGTTGCTCATCACGGTGTTAAAGGCGACATCTTCACGGGTCTTGGTCAGGATCGGCATGTCAGCCACTTCCGGGTCCAGTTCGTCGATGTTGGCAGAGCCCGCCATGAAGTTGCCTTCCATCATCAGCATGCAGTAGATCGCTTCGTGAACGCCGGCGGCGCCCAGGGAGTGACCCGACAGGCTCTTGGTGGAGCTGATGGCCGGAGCCTTGTCGCCGAACACTTCACGCACACCTTTCATTTCCGCGACGTCGCCGACCGGAGTCGAAGTGCCGTGGGTGTTCAGGTAGTCAATCGGAGTGTCAACGGTGGACATGGCCATCTGCATGCAGCGGATGGCGCCTTCGCCGCTCGGGGCAACCATGTCGTAGCCGTCGGAGGTCGCGCCGTAGCCAACGATTTCCGCGTAGATCTTCGCGCCGCGAGCCAGAGCGTGTTCCAGCTCTTCGACCACGACCATGCCGCCACCGCCGGCGATGACGAAACCGTCACGCTTGGCGTCGTAGGCACGGGAAGCTTTTTCCGGGGTTTCGTTGTACTGGCTGGACAGTGCGCCCATGGCGTCGAACAGGAACGACTGGCTCCAATGCTCTTCTTCACCGCCGCCGGCGAACACGATGTCCTGCTTGCCCATCTGGATCTGTTCCATGGCGGTACCGATGCAGTGAGCACTGGTGGCGCAGGCAGAAGCGATGGAGTAGTTCAGACCCTTGATCTTGAACGGGGTGGCCAGGCAAGCGGAAACGGTGCTGCTCATGGTCCGCGTCACGCGGTACGGGCCAACGCGCTTCACGCCTTTCTCGCGCAGGATGTCCAGCGCTTCCATCTGGTTCAGCGTGGAAGCACCACCGGAACCGGCGATCAGGCCGGTACGCGGGTTGGAGACTTGCTCATCGGTCAGACCGGAGTCAGTGATGGCGTCTTTCATGGCCAGGTAGGCGTAAGCCGCCGCGTGGCCGACGAAGCGATAGATCTTGCGATCGATCAGCTCTTCGAGGGGAAGGTCAATGGAGCCGGAAACCTGGCTACGCAGACCCATTTCGGCATATTCCGGGTTGAACCGGATGCCAGGGCGGCTTGCACGCAGGTTAGCGGAGACGGTCTCTTTGTCATTGCCCAGGCACGAAACGATGCCCAGACCAGTGATAACGACGCGGCGCATGCGGATAACCCTTAGAAGTTGTCAGTGGAGGTGAAAACGCCGACCCGGAGGCCTTCGGCGGTGTAGATCTCGCGGCCGTCGACACTGACCGAACCATCGGCGATGGCCAGGTTCAGCTTGCCCTTCAGCACGCGCTTGATCTGAATGTTATACGTAACTTTTTTGGCGGTCGGCAGGACCTGACCAAAGAACTTCACTTCGCCCGAACCCAGCGCACGGCCGCGGCCCGGCAGGCCTTGCCAGCCCAGGAAGAAGCCGACCAGTTGCCACATGGCGTCGAGGCCCAGGCAGCCCGGCATCACCGGATCACCTTCGAAGTGGCAGGCGAAGAACCACAGGTCCGGAGTGATATCCAGTTCGGCGACCAATTCACCTTTGCCGTACTTGCCACCGCCTTCGCTGATAAGGGTGATGCGATCCACCATCAGCATGTTCGGGGCGGGCAGTTGCGCGTTACCTGGGCCGAACAGCTCACCGCGACTGCAGCGCAGCAGGTCTTCCCGGGTAAAGGCGTTTTGTTTGGTCATGCGAGCTCCTCAATAATCCCATGCGGCAGGTGGGGCAAATCTTCCCGACCGATCGAAGCGTTCATGCCTCGAGTCAGCAGCCTACTCATAGACTATTGCGTTGTGGTGAAAGTCACAGCACCAAGGACATGAATGTACACTTGTGCACTGAAATTATTATTCAAGCCCCTTTTTGGGCCTGTTCGGGTGCCTAAGACTGCCGCACTTTCGCCTTTCACGCCAGTCGCAGATGGTCGAAAGGCCTGTACTACTGCACCCAGCGCTGCAGAATTTGCTGCAGATCAGTCCGTTTGAAGGGCTTGGCCAGGTAATCGTTCATTCCCGCGGACAGACAGGCTTCGCGGTCGCCCTGCAAGGCGTTGGCGGTCAGGGCGATGATCGGCAGGTCGGCACAGCCGGGCAGTTGGCGAATCTGTCTCGTCGCCTCATAGCCGTCGATAATCGGCAGTCGGCAGTCCATCAGGATCGCTTCGAAAATCAGGCTCTCGGCGCTGCGCACCGCTTGCGCGCCATCGGTGGCGACGCTGACAGTAAAGCCCAGGCTGCGCAACATTGCCTCGATCACCGTTTGATTGACCGGGTTGTCTTCGACCAGCAGCACATTGCGCCCTTCACCATCGCCGTTGCCGGTCGGCGTGCGCGGCACTCGCACCGGCAGCGTCTGTTTATAGAGCGCCAACGGGATTTCCAGGGTGAACACCGAGCCGTGACCCTCTTCGCTCTGGGCGCGCAAGGTCCCACCCATTCGTTCCGCCAGCGTACGGGCAATCGGCAGCCCCAGGCCGGTACCGCCGTAACGTCTGGAAATAGAACTGTCGGCCTGCTGGAACGCGTTGAACATCTGTTCCAGGCTCTCGGCCGGAATGCCAATCCCGCTGTCGCGCACGGTGCAGGTGAACCACAGCAGTTCGTGATCCAGCGATTGCCACTGCGGTTCGATGCTGACGAGACCCTTTTCGGTGAATTTCAACGCGTTGCCCACCAGGTTCACCAGGATTTGCCGGATCCGCGTCGGGTCGCCCTGCACCTGCAACGCACGCATGTCTTCAGGGAGGCGCAGTTGCAAGTCGAGCCCGCGTTGTACCGCACTGTGCTGGAACGACTGGGCGCAACTGCCGATCAGGTCCGCGAGGTTGAACGGGATGTGCTCAAGCTCCAGCTCCGAACGCTCGATGCGCGAGAAGTCGAGAATGTCGTTGATGACTTTGAGCAGGTGTTCCGTGGACTCCGAGGCCAGCGCCGCGTATTCGATTTGCTCCTCGGTCATGTCGGTGGTTTCCAGCAGTTGCAGCATGCCCAGTACGCCATTCATCGGCGTGCGCAGTTCATGGCTCATCATCGCGAGGAAATCGGACTTGGCGTTGTTGGCCTTTTCCGCCTCCTCGCGGGTCTGGATCAACTGCGCCATCGCCTGATGCTGTTCGCGACTGGCCTGCTCAAGGCCGTGGGCAAGGTTGTTGATGTGCTGCGACAGTGCGCCCAGTTCAGTGTCGTCGACGATGGGCAACGGAGTTTTGTAGTCGCCGTCCTGAATCGCTTTCACCGCGTTGCCAATGTCACGAATCGGTTGCGACAGGCTGCCGGCCAGGCGCCGGGCCACGAGAAAGGTAAACAGCAGGGCGAACAGCGCGAGGATCCCGGCCTTGAGCAGGATTTCCTGCTGGCGCTGATTGAACGCGTCGTTGGACAGGCCGACGATCACCCGTCCCAGGTAGTCCTCGGCGGGCGCATTATTGGTGGCTTTGCTGTTCTGGAAAAAATCATTGTGCAACTGGATCCGTTGCAACCGCACCGGGGCCTGGAACACTTCGACCTGTTGCGAACGGTTGTGGGTTTCCGACGGATGCTCGACGTACACCAGAATCCGGTTGGCGTTGTCCTGCACTTCCAGAAAACGCACGTTGGGCGTGGCCAGAGTGGCCTTGAGTAAACTGTCGAGCACCTCATTGTTGCCCGAGATCACCCCGTACTCGGTGGCCGGCGCCAGTTGGTTGGCGATTAGTTGGCCGGTGTGGTTGAGCTCCTGGCGCAGGTCCTGAATCCGCACGAAGGTAAAGAAGCTGATCAGCAGCAACGTCAACAACAGGGCCGGGCCAAGACTGATGATCTGAGTGCGCGTGCTGATGTCCCAGCGGCGACGGAAAGTCATGGGCGGCGTTCTCCTTCGGCCAGTTGCTTGGCGACAGACGTTTCATTCATCTGTTCTATACCTAATGAACGAGCGACCTGCGCGTTGCTCAAGACTTTGAAGCGTTGCGGATAGTGGGTGCGCGGCCAGGTGCTGGGCGGCCGGTCGAGCAGTTCGTCGAGAATCGCCAGCCAATTGCTCTGATCGCTGTAGGTACTGGCCAGGCTGCCCGCCTTGACGAACCCGGCGTTGGGACCGATCAGCGCGAGCTGCCGCGAGTAGCTGCTGAGCAGCAGGTTCTTTGCGGTTTTCGGGTTGTACAGGTCTGGGTCGTCCAGGCCTAGCAAGACATCACTGTTTTTCAGCACGTCCTGCAACGGCCTGCTGTCATGGGTGTTGTCCCAGCGTTCGGCGACGACTTCCAGGCCGAGAGGCACGGCGGCCTGCCGCAATTCTTTCAGAAAGAATTCGCTGTGGCTGTCGTAAAGCACGCCGACCCGTCGGGCCTGGGGCAGGAGCAGCCTTGTCAGGCGCAGTTGCCGGTCCAGCGGCGGATCGCTCCAGAGCAGGCTGAGATGTGGGGGCAGGGCAGTGCCGAGGCGTTGTCGCGCTTGCAGGCGAGTGATGCGCAGCACCAGCGTCGGCGGACCCTGATCGGTTTGCAGGCGCCAGTCGAGGCTCGGCAGGTCGAGCAGTATCAAGCGGATGCCGTTCGGCAATTTGTCCGGTGTCGGCAAGCTGGCCAGTGACTGGAAGCGCACCGTGTCGGACGGGCGCAACTCGCTCAAGGCCTTGGCGAACGGTTGCATGCCGGGACCGTCCTCGGCGCCGATCAGCAGGATGTCTGCGGCGTTGGTCGGCAGACTGCCCAGCAAACCTGCAAACAGCAGGCACACCATGGCCAGCAGGCGGCCAACGGTCGGCGTCTTGCATGACCTGTTGCGCATCTAGAACCTCAACCCTACGAAAAAGGCGTCATCGGGCAACGGCGAGCTGGAAACCAGCGCCATTACCTGCGGCGAGCGGGGTGGAAGTGAGCCAAAAGACACGACACAGCCTTGATAGCGATTACCTGGCGCGCATGTTAACCGAGCCGGTCGACTTTTCCAGTCACGATGCCGGCATTTTCCTCGGCTTTGCTGGTCTTCTTTCTACAAGTGTCGGTAATTGATGCGGGGGCTGGCCGCCACTGGGGCGCTCCGTATAATGCCGACATCGCCACTGGTATGGATTAACGGATTGCATATGACTGAACAGCGCCCAATTGCGGTCCTGGGAGGCGGAAGTTTTGGTACCGCCGTGGCAAATCTTCTGGCCGAGAACGGGCATCAGGTCCGGCAATGGATGCGTGATCCCGAACAGGCCGAGTCCATTCGGGTCAATCGCGAGAACCCGCGCTACCTCAAAGGCATCAAGATTCTGCCTGCCGTAGAGCCTGTCACGGACCTGCAAGCGACGCTTGATGCCTGTGACCTGTGTTTCGTCGCGCTGCCGTCGAGCGCGTTGCGCGCAGTGCTGGTCCCGCATGCCGACCGTTTGAGCGGCAAGTTGCTGGTGAGCCTGACCAAGGGCATTGAAGCCCATACGTTCAAGCTGATGAGCGAGATTCTCGAAGAAATCGCCCCGCAAGCGCGTATCGGCGTGTTGTCCGGACCCAACCTGGCCCGTGAAATCGCCGAACATGCGCTGACCGCCACGGTAGTCGCCAGCGAGGACGAAGAGCTTTGCCAACGGGTCCAGGAAGCGTTGCACGGCCGCACCTTTCGGGTGTACGCCAGCGCCGACCGCTTCGGCGTGGAGTTGGGCGGGGCGCTGAAAAATGTCTACGCGATCATCGCCGGCATGGCGGTTGCGCTGGGCATGGGTGAAAACACCAAGAGCATGCTGATCACCCGGGCACTGGCTGAAATGACCCGCTTCGCGGTCAATCAGGGCGCCAACCCGATGACGTTCCTTGGCCTGGCGGGCGTGGGGGATTTGATCGTGACCTGCTCGTCGCCAAAAAGCCGTAACTACCAGGTCGGGTTCGCCCTCGGCCAGGGGTTGAGCTTGGAAGATGCGGTGACGCGCCTGGGCGAAGTTGCCGAAGGCGTGAACACCCTCAAGGTCCTGAAGGCCAAGGCCCAGGAGGTCGGGGTGTACATGCCACTGGTCGCCGGTCTGCACGCGATCCTGTTCGAAGGGCGCACGCTGGAGCAGGTAATCGGACTATTGATGCGCGGTGAACCCAAAACCGACGTCGACTTTATTTCAACCAGCGGTTTCAACTGAGCACGCATCCCGAAGGGAGCAGGAGTGAGACATGAACGACCCTAAAGTGGAAGCCAGCTACGAATCCATCCTGCTGCGCGTGCTGTGGATGATCGTCTTCCTGGTGGTCTGGCAGGTGGCGCAATTCATCCTGGGCGCCGTGGTCCTGGTCCAGCTGGTCTATCGTTTGATTTATGGCGCCCCGAGCGCCAGCCTGATGAACTTCGGCGACAGCCTGAGCCAGTTCCTGGCGCAGATCGGTCGGTTCGGCACGTTCCACAGCGACCAGAAACCCTGGCCGTTCGCCGATTGGCCGACGCCGCGTACGCCGGAAGGTGAAGCGCCGCACGTCGTGGCGCCAGCTCCGCATCCGGTTCGAGATGAGGAACCCAAGCTATGAAACTCTGGGTATTGCGTCATGGTGAAGCCGAGCCGTACGGCTCGCGTACCGACTCCGAGCGGGCCTTGACCCCGACCGGTTGTGAAGAAGTGCTGCGCAGTGCGGCTCATCTGATGGGCGAGCCAATCACTGCGATCTACGCCAGCCCTTATCTGCGAGCGCAACAGACCGCGCAACTGGTGCGGGAAGCCTTGGGGTTTCAGCCGGACATTCGCACTGTCGAATGGTTGAAGCCTGACTACAGCCCGCAAGTGGTGTCAGAGCAACTGGTCTCCGTGGATCGCGCATTGCTGGTCAGCCACAACCCGCTGGTGGGCAATCTGCTGGGCTACTTGCAGCACGGCCACGTGCAAGACCCGGAAAAGGTCGGGACTGCCGGCCTCGCGGAGCTGGAGGGCGATCTGCCGCTGGCTGGCGGGATGAAGCTCAAGGGCATCAAACACCCGTAAATGGCTTCGGTTGCTTGCTTTGGCTCCCACACGGCCTGTCCTGATTTTTTGTAATGAAATAGTCAACCAAGCAATTGCTTGGTTGACTACGCTTGCCCCAGACCAATAAAAACAGGAGCGAGTCGTATGTCTGCTGCTTTTCGTTTGCCGCTGGACGTCTTTTACGAGCGTGAAGCCCGCCATCCCCGCCAGCGCTTTCTGGTCCAGCCCATGGGTGGAGGACAGGTCGAGACCCTGACCTGGGAAGACGTCGGTCATCAGGCCCGCTGCGCCGCGCATTGGCTGCGAGCGCGTGAATTGCCCCAAGGCAGCCACATCGCCCTGATCTCGAAAAACTGCGCCCACTGGATCATCGCCGACCTGGCGATCTGGATGGCCGGGCACGTTTCCGTTCCGCTGTACCCGAACCTGACGGCCGAGTCCGTGGCTCAAGTGCTCGAACACTCCGAAGCGGTGCTGGCGTTCATCGGCAAACTGGACGACTGGCCCGCCATGTCCCGTGGTGTCAGCCCGGATCTGCCGACCATCAGCCTGCCGTTGCATCCGCCCGGCGCTTTCAGTTTCAGCTGGGCCGACTTGCAACGCAGTTCGCCGATCCAGGACGATCCAAAACCTGTTGCGGATCAGTTGGCAACCATCATTTATACCTCCGGCACCACCGGCATGCCCAAGGGCGTGATGCACAGCTTTGGCACGCTGGGGTTTGCCACGACCCGTGGCACGCAGCTGTTTGGCCTCAACGAGGCGGACCGGCTGCTGTCCTACTTGCCGCTGTGCCATGTTGCGGAGCGGATGTTTGTCGAACTGGCATCAATTTATACCGGGCAAACTGTCTTTTTTGCCGAGAGCCTCGACACCTTTCTCACCGACTTGCAGCGTGCGCGGCCCACCGCGATGTTCGGCGTTCCGCGGATCTGGACCAAGTTCCAGATGGGCGTCTACAGCAAGATCCCGGCAAAGCGCCTGGATTTCCTGCTGGGCCTGCCCATCATCGGCAAGCGGGTCGGGCATAAAGTCCTTGCCGGGCTCGGGCTCGATGCCTTGCGCATAGCATTGTCCGGCGCGGCGCCAGTGCCGCAGACCTTGTTGCTCTGGTACCGCAAGCTGGGGCTGGATGTGCTGGAGGTCTACGGCATGACCGAAAGCTGCGGTTATTCCCACATCTGCCTGCCGGGCCAGAACAAACCCGGCTGGATCGGCAAGCCTTGTCCGGAAGTGGAGGTGCGGATCGCCGAGACCGGCGAGGTCATGGTGCGTAGCGGCGCGACCATGCTCGGGTACTTCAAGGAACCTGAAAAAACCGCCGAGACCATCACCGCAGACGGCTTTCTGCACACGGGCGACAAAGGCGAGGAAGACGCCGAAGGCAACCTGCGCCTGACCGGGCGGCTGAAGGAAATCTTCAAGACCAGCAAAGGCAAATATGTCGCCCCGGCACCGATCGAAAACCGTTTGGCGGTGCATTCTCGGATCGAGCAGGTTTGCGTGGTCGGCGATGGCTTGAGCGCACCGCTGGGCCTGTGCGTGCTCTCGGCGGTCGGGCAGCAAGACGCGGGCGGAACGGCGCGGGCCGGCCTGCATTCGAGCCTGGAGAAGTTGCTGGAAGAGGTCAACGGCGCCCTCGACAAACATGAGCGCCTGCGTCGACTCGTTGTCGTCAAGGACAGTTGGGCCGTGGAAAACGGCTTTTTGACGCCCACCTTGAAGATCAAGCGCAACATGATCGAAGCGGCTTACGGTGGCCGGTTCGAAGAATGGAGCGAGCGCAGCGAGGCGGTGCTGTGGCAGGATTGAGTCACGAACAAAAACCACAAAGGAAGATCGGTAATGAGTCTGTGGCGCACCACTCCCAATCTCGAACAGTTGAACGCGATCCAGAAAAACACCATCGGTGAGTTACTGGATATCCGCTTCGAATCCTTCGACGAAGAGTCCCTGACTGCGAGCATGGTCATTGACCACCGCACTCACCAGCCCTATGGCTTGCTGCACGGCGGCGCCTCGGTGGTGTTGGCCGAATCCCTCGGCTCGATGGCCAGTTACCTGTGCATCGACACCAGCAAATTCTACTGCGTCGGTCTGGAGATCAACGCCAACCACTTGCGCGGTTTGCGCAGCGGGCGGGTAACGGCAGTGGCCAAGGCGATTCATATTGGTCGCACCACGCATGTCTGGGATATCCGCCTGACCAGCGACGAGGGCAAGGCCAGTTGTGTGTCGCGATTGACCATGGCCATCGTGCCGTTGGGGGACAACCCGCCCGCCCGTTGACGGCATATGCTTCCATTGTGGCGAGGGAGCTTGCTCCCGCTGGGCTGCGAAGCGGGCCCAGTCACATTCAGTCCGGCATAACGTGGTTCATAGACGTGGCCGGACTGTCATCATTCCTGTCAGTTACGGTCATTGCTGCTGGACGTCGTCTTGCGGACAATCAACGCCTGTTCTCGCTCATGGATTTGCCGGTATGTCGCAACAGATATTTTTCGCCCACGCCAATGGATTTCCTTCGGGGACGTACGGCAAGTTGTTCGCGGCGCTGGCGCCCGAGTATCAGGTGACGCATCTGGAACAGCATGCCCATGACCCGCGTTTTCCGGCGGATGACAACTGGCACAATCTGGTGGATGAGTTGATTCATCACCTGAGGCAGCAACCGGAACCGGTGTGGGGGGTAGGGCACTCCTTTGGTGGCGTGCTGCACCTGCATGCGGCGTTGCGTTGCCCCGAACTGTATCGCGGTGTGGTGATGCTCGATTCACCAGTACTGACCCGCGCGGATCGATGGGTCATCCGTGCCGCCAAGCGTTTTGGTTTTATCGACCGCCTCACCCCGGCTGGCCGCACGCTGGGGCGTCGGGAAGAGTTCGCCGATCTGGAAACTGCCCGGCTTTATTTCTCCGGCAAAACCCTGTTCCGTGCATTCGACCCGGAATGCTTCGACGCCTATCTGCAACACGGATTGCACAAAGTGGGCGACAAGCTTCGCCTGCGCTTCGACCCGGCCACGGAAATCAGCATTTACCGTGGCGTACCTCACACCAGCCCCGGTCGCACGCAGCAGCTGAAAGTGCCGCTGGCGGTGGTTCGTGGGCACGAGAGCCGTGTGGTCATGCGTCATCACGCCAGCTCCGTGGGACGTATGCCGCTGGGTGAGTCCCTGACCATGCGTGGCGGCCACATGTTTCCTCTCGAACGTCCACAGGACACCGCCACGCTCCTGAAAAATCTGTTCAGCCGCTGGGAAGGTCGTCGCCAACAGGATTGCGCATGAGCCACATCGTCGAAGAAGTTCGCCTGAGCCTGCCGCACATTGAACTGGCGGCGCACTTGTTCGGCCCTGAAGACGGCCTGCCGGTGATTGCATTGCATGGCTGGCTGGACAACGCCAACAGCTTCGCCCGCCTGGCACCCAAGCTCAAAGGCTTGCGCATCATCGCCCTGGACATGGCCGGCCACGGTCACTCCGGGCACCGCCCCGCTGGCGCCGGTTACGCGATGTGGGACTACGCCCACGATGTGCTGCAAGTCGCCGAACAGCTTGGATTGAAGAAGTTCGCGCTGATGGGGCATTCCATGGGCGCGATCGCTTCGTTGATCATTGCTGGTTCGATGCCGGAACGTGTGACCCATCTGGCCTTGATCGACGGCATCATTCCTCCTACAGACAAAGGCGAAAATGCCGCCGAACGCATGGGCATGGCCCTGCAAGCGCAGCTGGATCTGCGGGAAAAACGCAAACCGGTCTACCCCACGCAGGACCGTGCCATCGAGGCGCGCATGAAAGGTCTGGTGGCCGTCAGCCGCGAGGCCGCCGAACTGCTGGCCCAGCGTGGGTTGATGCCGGTACCGGGCGGTTACACCTGGCGCACCGATAACCGCCTTACGCTGCCATCGCCGCTGCGTCTTACAACCGAGCAGGCCATGTCCTTCGCCCAGCGGGTCAGTTGCCCCGCGGTGTTGGTGGTGGCGGCCGACGGCATGCTCGCCAAACATCCCGAATTGCTGGAGCGTCTACCCTTTAGCCGAGAACAGCTGCCTGGCGGCCATCATTTACACCTGAATGATGAACCCGGTGCCGACCTTGTCGCAGACTGTTTCAATCGGTTCTTCGCCGTTCCTTGACTTGCGCCGGGCAACTGTCGAGGCTGGGCGGGTTGAAAAGGGAGACAACCATGATAGATATCTACACCGCTGCGACCATGAATGGCCACAAGGTCCCTGATGTCCGCGTCGTCAAAACCGCCCAGGCCATGCCGATCCGATGAACCTATCCAAGCGTTCATTCAGTGTGCTGGCGCTGTGCTGTTTCAGTCCCTTGTCGTTTGCCGCCGACGTTCCCGGCAGTCAGGATCTGCCGATCGTGCCGCGCATGACCGATGCGCAAATCGTCGACTATCGCCCCGCTGTGGAACTCGAGCGGATCTATCCGTTGGGGTCTATCCGCAAGATCAGCGGTCAGTTGCGTTTCGACGGCCAGGTCACCGCGCGTGGGCAAACCACTTCGGTTACCTATGAATTACCGCCCGAGCATTCCTCCACCGAAGCTTTCACTGCCGCTCGCGAAGCCTTGCAGAAGCAGGGCGCCGAGTTGCTGTTCTGGTGTCAGGCCCGCGATTGCGGTGAAAGCAGCCTGTGGGCCAACGAAGTGTTCGGCAACGCCAAGCTCTACGGTGCCGACGATCACCAGGCCTATTTGCTGTTGCGTCTGGCGGCGCCACAGGACAGCACGCTGGTGGCGCTCTACAGCATCACTCGCGGTAATCGCAAAGCCTATCTGCATGTCGAACAGTTCGACGCCGCGGCGCCCTTGGGCGATTTGCTGCCGACTTCGGCGACCTTGTTGCGGCAACTCAAGAGCACCGGCGAACTCGATTTCCCCAAACTGACCGAGGCCCCGGACGATACCTGGTTGCGCTTGCTGTCACGCGGCCTGAACCTGGACACGACCCTTCGGGTGAATATTTCCGGGGTGAACGCCGAAGCCTGGCGCCAGGCATTGATCACCCAGGGCGTCCGGGCGGCACGGATGGAAACCGGCAGCGTTGACGGTGTCGGCCTGCACATCGAATTGTTGCGATAAGCTTCATCAGGTGAGCGCGTCCGCCGCGTTCGCCTACTCTTTTTTGCGAACTGACTTTTTTCGAGACCTGGATGATCAATAACGATCGGCTGTTGGTGCAGATCCTGCTCCTGGTGCTGTTTGGCGCGAGCTTTTGGGTAATGGCGCCGTTCTGGTCGGCGATGTTCTGGGGGGCGGTGCTGGCGTTTGCCAGTTGGCCGCTGATGAGTTTGTTGACCCGACTGCTCAATGGACGCGAAACCCTGGCAGCGGCGTTGCTGACCCTTGGCTGGATGTTGCTGGTGGCGGTGCCGCTGGTGTGGCTGGGGTTCAACCTGGTGGACCATGTGCGCGATGCGACGGCCTTCATCAAGGATGTGCAGGTCGACGGTTTACCCGTGGCGCCGGCCTGGTTGGGTAGCATTCCTTTGGTAGGTGAGCGGCTGGCGGTGATCTGGAACAGTGTCGATCAGCAGGGCGCGGCGATGATGGTTTCGCTCAGGCCTTACCTGGGACAGGTGGGGAACTGGCTGCTGGCGCGCAGTGCGCAGATTGGCGGCGGGATTCTCGAGCTGACGTTGAGTATTGTCTTTGTGTTCTTTTTCTACCGCGACGGACCTCGGTTGGCAGCCTTTGTCCATGGGTTGCTGGAACGGCTGATCGGAAAACGTGCCGGATATTACATCGAGCTGGTGGCCGGCACGGTTCAACGTGTGGTGAACGGTGTGATCGGCACGGCGGCGGCTCAGGCGGTCCTGGCATTGATCGGCTTTTTGATCGCCGGAGTGCCTGGGGCGCTGGTGCTTGGCATCGTAACGTTTTTGCTGAGCCTGGTTCCGATGGGGCCACCGTTGGTGTGGATTCCGGCAACGGCCTGGCTGGCGTGGAAGGGTGAGTACGGGATGGCGGTGTTTCTCGGGATTTGGGGCACGTTCATCATCAGTGGGGTCGACAACGTACTGAAGCCGTATCTGATCAGCCGTGGCGGGAATTTACCGCTGGTGATCGTGTTGCTGGGCGTGTTTGGCGGCTTGATTGCCTTCGGGTTTATCGGGTTGTTCATCGGCCCGACATTGTTGGCGGTGGCTTACAGCCTGTTGACCGACTGGAGCAAAAGCCATGCACGGGTTGAAGATCGCCGGCCTTGATCTAATGCCCCTCGTCGAATCGCCACCCGGAGCCGGTTCCGGGCGGCAATCCGACAAAGCTTTTGACTCAGGTTGCCACGTTCAGGTATTTGCCCACGGTCGCCACCTTGTCGAGCGAGTACTGTTTGCTCAGGTTGGCGATCATCTTGTTCAGCGCTTCGGACACATTCGATTGATCAGTCGAGCTGTCGGAGCTTTTCTCGCGACCGGCTTGTAGCGCGGCTTTCAATTCGTCACTGCTGACGCCCCCGCTCTTGTCACTGTCCAGCACTTTAAGCAGCGCGGCACTGGTGTCGGTGCTGGTCGATGAGGTGCTGTCACTGGCCTGCAACGCGCTGCTCAATTCGGTGGCCGTGACGCTGCCATCACTGTCCGCATCCAGCTGGCTGAATAGCTCGTCGCTGGACACCTGCTGCGGTGGCGGTGGAGGCGGGGTCAGACTGGCGGCGAGCTCGTCCTTGCTGACGGTGCCGTCCTGGTTCTTGTCCAATGCCGAGAAGATTTCCTTACTGTCGGCACTGCTGCCGGCGCTGGTCAAACCGTTGCTCAACTCGTCGCTGCTGATGGCGCCGTCACCGTCGGCGTCGAGGGCGCTGATCAGCGCATCGGCGAGCTCGGTGTTCGGTGCTTCGTCTCGGGGTGGAGGCGGTGGAGGGGCCATCGCCGCCATCTCTTCACTGCTCAGGCTGCCGCTGTCGTCACTGTCCAGATCGGCGAAATTTTTGCTCAGGCTGACCAGCAAACCGTCGTCGGATTTCTGCGACAGGGCGCTTTTCAGTTCGTCCTGATCCACCGCGCCATCGCTGTTGGTATCGAGCTTGGCGAGCAGCTCTTTCTGAAATTGCTGGCTGCGGGCGCTGTTGGTGGAGGTGCTGCTGGTGCTGGTATAGCTCGTGTAGTTACTGACGCTACCGATCATTGGGCTCACTCCTTGGAATGGGAAACCGGTGGGTGCACCGGCTTATGCAGCCTCAAGGGGCAAGGTGTCGTGGGTATGTGAGGTTTGTACCGTTCGGTACACAGTCAACTGGTCGACGCAGATCCCTGTGGGAGTGAGCCTGTTCGCGATAGCGGTCGTTCATTCGCCATTAATGTTGACTGACCCACCGCTATCGCGAGCAGGCTCACTCCTACAGAGTGATTTATGTGCGTCTCAAGATCGTGGCAACTGGATCACTGCAGTAAGCCCGCCACCAGGCGTTTCTTCCAGGCTCAATCGCCCGCCCAGCCTTTCGGCGGCTTCACGGGCAATGGTCATGCCCAGGCCGACCCCGCCCGAATTACGATTACGCGAACCTTCCAGGCGGAAGAACGGTTCAAACACGGCTTCACGCTTATCCGCCGCGATCCCCGGCCCGTGGTCGATGACCCGAATCACCAGTTGCTCACGATTGTCTTCAAGCGTAATCAACCCGTGTCCGGCATAGCGCAGGGCGTTGTCCAGCAAATTGTTGATGCACGAACGCAACGCCATCGGCTGTACTTGCAGCGGCGCGCAGTGGCCGTTGGCCTGGACGTCAGCGCCCTGGTCCTGGGCGTTTTCGCAGAGTGACTCGATCAGCGCCTGCACGTCCATCCACTGCCGGGCTTCACTGGTGCGTTGTTCGTGGAGGTAGGTCAGCGTCGCGTCGAGCATGCTGATCATGTCATCCAGATCCTGACGCATCTGGCCCTGAAGCTTCTCGTTGTCGATCTGCTCCAGTCGCAGTTTCAGGCGTGACAACGGCGTGCGCAGATCGTGGGATACGGCGCCAAGCATCCGTGAGCGTTGCTGCACTTGCTCGCGAATACGGTGCTGCATCTTGTTGAAGGTGTGCGCCGCTTGCCGTGCCTCACGTGGGCCCGACTCATCCAGGGGCTCGCTGTCGAGGTTCTCGCTCAAGCGTTCGGCCGCGTCACTCAGGCGCTGGATCGGCCGGCTCAGCAGTTTGGCGCCGTACCAGGCGGCAATGATCAGCGAGACCAGCTGGAATGTCAGGGGGACCAAGGGCCCGCCGAACCACGGCCGCGGTGGCCGACTATCGAGACGAGGGTCCATTGGCGGGCGTTTCCCGTCGAAGCCTTCGGCAAACTCGGGCGGTGGCGGGGGAGGCGGTGGCCCGTAGTGGTGGAACCAGGCAAATGCCAATAGATGCGCCAGGATAATCGCTACCAGCAGCACGCCAAACAGACGGCCGAACAGCGTATCGAAGCGCGCACGCATCAGCCGATGTCTCGCGCGTCGAACAGATAACCCTCGCCGCGAACGGTCTTGATCAGCTGAGGGGCTTTCGGGTCATCACCCAGTTTCTGGCGCAGGCGCGAGACCAGCAGGTCGATGCTGCGATCAAAGGCTTCGATCGAGCGACCACGGGCGGCATCCAGCAATTGTTCCCGGCTGAGCACCCGGCGCGGGCGTTCGATGAACACCCAGAGCAAGCGGAATTCGGCGTTGGACAGCGGCACCACCAGGCCATCGGCGGCAATCAACTGCCGCAACACGCTGTTCAGGCGCCAATTGTCGAAGCGGATGTTGGCGCGTTGTTCGGTACGGTCGTCGCGCACCCGACGCAGAATGGTCTGGATCCGAGCCACCAGTTCGCGCGGCTCGAACGGCTTGGCCATGTAATCGTCGGCGCCCAGTTCCAGGCCGATGATCCGGTCGGTGGGTTCGCAGCGGGCAGTGAGCATCAGGATCGGAATATCCGACTCGGCGCGCAACCAGCGGCACAGCGATAAACCGTCTTCGCCTGGCAGCATCAGGTCCAGCACCACCACGTCGAAATGTTCCGCCTGCATCGCCAGGCGCATGGCGGCGCCATCGGTGACGCCGCTGGCATGGATGTTGAACCGGGCGAGGTAGTCGATCATCAGTTCGCGGATCGGGACGTCATCGTCGACGATCAGGGCGCGAATGCTCCACCGTTTGTCATCGCCGGGCGCTTTTTGATCGTCATTAACGGTAGCTTGGGTGTTGTGCATGCGTGCGTTCATCTGCCAGGTAGGCTGCCAACCACAAAGATAGGCTGCGAGGTTGTGGCTTCAGCATAGGCGTCCAGCCCGGAGGCGGGAAGTGCTGTAAGGACGTGTTGCGGTCGCCGAGGGTAGCGGGAGAGGGTGTTGTGGGCGTGTCGTGTGTGTATCGATCTCGACACAATGGGCGAAAGGGCTAGTCTTGGCTGAGTTGTTTCGATGATTTACCGATCATCGGGTCCCGCAGCCGCGCTGGTTCCGCTACAATGCGCGCCGATTTCGTCCTGCCTGAGAGCCCGCACATGTCCGTCTGCCAGACTCCTATCATCGTCGCCCTGGATTTCCCCACCCGTGACGCCGCACTGAAGCTGGCCGACCAGTTGGACCCGAAACTGTGCCGGGTCAAAGTCGGTAAAGAACTGTTCACCAGCTGCGCCTCGGAAATCGTCGGTACCTTGCGCGACAAGGGTTTCGAAGTATTCCTGGACCTCAAGTTCCACGATATCCCGAACACCACCGCCATGGCCGTGAAAGCGGCAGCGGAAATGGGCGTGTGGATGGTCAACGTGCACTGCTCCGGTGGCCTGCGCATGATGGCCGCGTGCCGTGAAGTGCTCGACCAGCGTACCGGCCCGAAACCCCTGCTGATCGGCGTGACCGTGCTGACCAGCATGGAACGCGAAGACCTGGCAGGCATCGGCCTCGACATCGAGCCACAGGAGCAGGTGCTGCGTCTGGCCGCGTTGGCGGAAAAAGCCGGGATGGACGGTTTGGTGTGCTCGGCGCTGGAAGCCCAGGCCTTGAAATCGGCGCACCCGTCGCTGCAACTGGTGACCCCAGGCATTCGTCCGGCGGGCAGCGCCCAGGATGACCAGCGCCGCATTCTGACACCGCGTCAGGCGCTGGATGCGGGTTCGGATTACCTGGTGATCGGCCGTCCGATCAGCCAGGCGGCGGATCCGGCGAAAGCGTTGGCGGCCGTAGTGGCCGAACTCGCCTAAGCACCGCTAAACCTGTAGGAGCGAGCTTGCTCGCGATGGGGCCGTAACATCAAACATTGATGTTGAATGCCAGGCCGTCATCGCGAGAAAGCTCGTTCCTACAGGGGGTCGTTAAACCTTCAACACCAACTTCCCGAAATTCTCCCCGCTGAACAACTTCATCAGCGTCTCCGGGAACGTCTCCAGTCCTTCGACAATATCTTCCTTGCTCTTGAGCTGCCCCTTGGCCATCCAGCCGGCCATTTCCTGTCCGGCAGCGGCGAACTGCGCGGCATAGTCCATCACCACAAAGCCTTCCATCCGTGCGCGATTGACCAGCAGCGCCAGGTAGTTGGCCGGGCCTTTGACCGCTTCCTTGTTGTTGTACTGGCTGATGGCACCGCAAATCACCACCCGTGCCTTCATGTTCAGACGGCTCAGCACGGCGTCGAGGATATCGCCGCCGACGTTGTCGAAATACACATCGACGCCTTTCGGGCATTCGCGCTTGAGGCCGGCGATGACGTCTTCATTCTTGTAGTCGATGGCGCCATCGAAACCCAGTTCGTCGATCAGGAACTGGCACTTGTCCGCGCCACCGGCGATGCCGACCACGCGGCAACCTTTGATCTTGGCGATCTGTCCGGCAATGCTGCCCACGGCACCGGCCGCGCCGGACAGCACCACGGTGTCACCGGCCTTGGGCGCGCCGACGTCGAGCAGGGCGAAGTAGGCGGTCATCCCGGTCATGCCCAATGCGGACAAGTAGCGCGGCAGCGGCGCCAGTTTCGGATCGACCTTGTAGAAACCGCGTGGCTCGCCGAGGAAATAATCCTGCACGCCCAAGGCGCCGTTGACGTAGTCCCCGACGGCAAAGCCCGGATTGTTCGATGCCACGACTTTGCCTACACCCAGTGCGCGCATCACTTCGCCGATACCGACCGGCGGAATGTAGGATTTGCCCTCGTTCATCCAGCCACGCATGGCAGGGTCCAGGGACAGGTATTCATTTTTGACCAGGATCTGACCCGCCGCCGGTTCGCCGACTGGCACTTCCTGATAGGTAAAGGTCTCGCGGGTTGCCGCACCCACCGGACGTTTGGCGAGCAGGAACTGGCGATTGGTCTGGGTAGTCATGACAGGCACTCAAGATGAATGAAGCCTTGTTGATAGACCTTCATGATCGATGCCGCAAGTTTGGCTGATGCGGCGAATGCACATCGATCCAGTGCAGTGATAATCGCGCCGGTGGTTTCATCACTGTCACTCATGGGTGCCCAACCGGCCTTCTGATAGTGCTGCCGTGGTGCAGGTGCCTGTGACTAGACTGGTCACACGCGATCCCCCGCATTCTTCTTTCCGAGGACATAGCAATGAGCATGACGTTTTCCGGCCGAGTCGCCGTTGTGACCGGCGCTGCCAATGGTATCGGCCGTGCGACTGCCCAGGCGTTCGCCGCTGAAGGGTTGAAAGTGGTCGTCGCCGACCTCGACACGGCGGGCGGCGAGGGCACCGTGGCGCTGATTCGTACAGCGGGCGGCGAAGCGACCTTCGTACGCTGCAACGTCACCCTTGAAAGCGATGTAAAGAATCTGATGGACGAGGTGGTGAATACCTACGGCCGGCTCGACTATGCGTTCAACAACGCCGGCATCGAGATCGAGAAAGGCAAGCTGGCCGAAGGCACGGCCGATGAGTTCGACGCGATCATGGGCGTCAATGTCAAAGGCGTCTGGCTGTGCATGAAATACCAGTTACCGCTGCTGCTGGCTCAAGGCGGCGGTGCCATCGTCAATACCGCGTCGGTGGCCGGTCTCGGTGCTGCGCCGAAGATGAGTATTTACGCGGCCTCGAAACATGCGGTGATCGGCCTGACCAAATCGGCCGCCATTGAGTACGCCAAGAAAAAAATTCGGGTGAACGCGGTATGCCCGGCGGTGATCGACACCGACATGTTCCGCCGTGCCTATGAGGCAGACCCCAAGAAAGGTGAGTTTGCCAACGCCATGCATCCGGTGGGTCGGATTGGCAAGGTCGAGGAGATTGCCAGTGCGGTGCTGTATTTGTGCAGTGATGGCGCAGCCTTTACCACGGGGCACTCGTTGGCAGTGGACGGTGGTGTCACGGCCTTCTGAAACATGGCGTGATCGAGTAAACGAAAACCCGCACTCGTGCGGGTTTTTTTATGCGTCCGCCAGCATGAGGGCATTGTGTTTCAAATGGTTAGAACCAAGGGTTTTAGCGGCGTTGTCGCACATCCCGGCAAGCACTCCTGTGATTAACTGATTCCCGTCAAACGAACAGGAGTTTGCTTGCTCATGGAGTTGAGAATCGATCGACAGGCGTTGGTGCCGGTCGTGCAGCAAATCGTCGACGCGTTAACCCGCTGGCTTCATCTCAGCGAAGTGCCACCGGGAACGCGCCTGCCGTCCGTACGGCAAATCGCGCGAATCAATTTGCTCAGTCAGCACAGCGTCGTTGAAGCCTGTGAGCGTCTTGTGTTTCAAGGCGTGCTGGCGTCGCGTCAGGGGGCCGGGTTCATCGTCGCCGGCGAGGCGCAGGTTACTCAGGATCAACCGGGTTCTCTATGGGATGAAAGAACCGAGGTCAAGCAAAGCAGTTGTTTGGGGAAGCTGGACCTGGGCAGCGGCGGACTTCCCGAAAGCTGGCGTGAGACCGACGACCTGAGCTACGCGATCCGTCAGGTGACCCGTACCGACATGGCCGGACTGTTCAGCTATGGCACGCCGCTGGGCTTGCCAGCCTTGCGTCAACAAATCCTCAAACGCCTGCAACGACTGGATATCGCGGTAGAGGGCAATTGTGTCCTGACGACAGCGGGTGCCAGCCAAGGGCTCGACCTGATCGTGCGCGCCTTGTTCAAGCCGGGGGATTGCGTGGTGGTGGAAAACCCCGGTTATCCGTTGCTGTTCGAGTTGCTCCGGTTGCACGGGATCATCATGATCGAGGTGCCCAGGACCCCGCGCGGGCCGGACATCGAGGTACTCGAGGCGCTTTTGCTGAAGCACAAGCCCCGTGGATTGTTCATCAACAGCTTCTTTCACAACCCGACCGGAAGCTGCCTCACAACAACAGTGGCGCAGCGGGTCCTGCAACTGGCAAAAACCCATGGCGTGCAGGTCATCGAAGACGACGTCTTTGCCGATTTGCACAGTGGCCCCGGCACGCGGCTCGTCGCGCTGGATGGCCGCGTGATCTACGTTGGCAGCTATTCCAAAACGCTGAGCAGTTCGTTGCGCGTCGGCTTTGTGGTGGCTGAGGCCACTGTTATTTCGCGGCTCGCGGAGGTCAAGATGATCAGCAGCCTGGGCGCTTCACGGTTTTGCGAATCGGTGCTGGCCTGCCTGTTAACCAGCGGTGCCTATCGCAAGTTGGTGCAGCGTCAGCGCCAGCGTTTGAGCAATGACAGGGAGGCCGCGCTGCAGATGCTTGAAGATGCCGAGTGGGAGGTCTTTGGCAAACCCGTCGGTGGCCTGTTCATCTGGGCGCGATCACGAGTATGCAGCTACGCTCAGGTTCGCTTGCAGGCCCGGCGCTTTGGTGTCTTGTTATCGCCTGCGACAGCCTTCAGTCCTGCCGGCGGAGCCAGCGACTGGCAGCGAATCAACGTGGCCTATGCCTGTGATCCACGGGCTCGGGCGTTTTTTCAGGCCACCGCTCCGGATCGACCTAAAGCATTCTGAAAACGACGTTGGCGTAGCTTTTTGCCATTATTCCGACGCCAAAGACTTGTGCTGGCACAAGCCCGTTGCGAATCTGCGTCAACACACAATGGCAGGGGACTAAGCGCAATGATTTCGGCCGTGCAAGGACGTTTTGCCAACCTCGGTATGGCAAAAAAAATGGGTGTCGGGTTTGTGCTGGTACTGCTGCTGACAGCCTTGGTGGCCGCTATTGGCGTATGGTCCCTGCAAACCATCAGTCATCGCTTCGATGGTCTCAAGCAAATGTCGTCGCTCAACAGCGGTTTGCTCAAGGTGAGACTGCTCGAACAGGAATACGCGTTGCACGGCAATCCGAAAACCGCCGATGCGCTGCATCAGGGCGTCGACGCCTTGATTGTCCTGGCGAACCAGCTGAAAGAGGCGTCCGCGGCCAACGTGCCGGTGATGAATGACGTCGAGCAGTCCCTTGGAGCCTATCGCAAGGCTTTTGACGAATTCGTCTCGCTCAGTCAGGCCAAGGACCTGGCCCTGGAAATGGCCAGTTGGTCGGTGTCCAGCGTGGCCAATAACCTCGACGTGCTGCAGGCCGGTCTTGCAGACGACGGCGCTTATGCCTTGAAAGAATCCGAGGGCAAGGACGGTTCGCAATTCATTGAACAAGCCAGTCAGGTCAGCCAGGTGTCGCGGTTGATGTTGCAAGCCATGAACGAAGCACGTGTGCGCCTGGATCAGAGTCGCAAGGGCGACGACAGCGCAGGGCAGGGCAAGATCGAGCAGGCGGACCAGGCACTGGCCCAGGCGGAGCAACTGAAAACTACCGTCAAGGACGAGGGCTATCAGACGGTCCTGAATGAAGTGACTGGCCACATTGGCAGTTTCAGCGAAAAACTCACGGAGTACACCGGCCTGCTGGCCCAGGAAAAAACAGTTTATGAACAATTGCATCAGCGCGCCTCTCAAGTGATGGAGCGGGTTGATCAGGCTTATGTCGCCGAAGATCAATCAATGCAGGCAGAGCTGAAAAAGAACTCGCTGCTGATCATCGGTTCCTCGGCATTGGCCTTGCTGGTCGGATTGATTGCAGCCTTGGTGATTACCCGTTTGATTGTGGCGCCACTGCGCAGTGTGATTCGTGTGGCCCAACAGATCGCCGCCGGGGATTTGAGTGCGACGGTGGAGGTCACCCGTCGGGACGAAATCGGCCAGTTGATGCAGGCCATGCAGCAGATGGGCGCGGGGCTGAGCAGTATTGTCAGTGGTTTGCAGGCTGGCATCGAACAGCTGGCCACTTCAGCACAATCGCTCTCGGCGGTGACTGAGCAGACCAATCTTGAGGTCAGCAGCCAGAAGGAGGAAACCGAGCAGGTCGCTACCGCGATGAATCAGATGACCGCTACGGTGCACGACGTTGCGCGTAATGCGGAAGAAGCCGCCCAGGCGGCGCAGACAGCGGATGGCAAGGTTGAAAGTGGCCAGGCGGTGGTGCGTCAGAGCATGGCGCGGATCGAGCAGCTGGCGGACTCGGCCAACTCCGCCAGTTCCAGCATTGAAAGCCTCAGCGCAGAAATCCAGAACATTGGTACGGTGCTGGGCGTCATCAAGAGTGTGGCTGAGCAGACCAATCTGTTGGCGCTCAATGCGGCCATTGAAGCAGCTCGGGCGGGCGAGCAGGGCCGAGGGTTTGCGGTGGTGGCCGATGAAGTGCGGGCATTGGCCAAGCGCACTCAGCAATCGACCGAGGAGATCGAGCGATTGGTCAGTGCCTTGCGCTCGGCGGCGCAGTCTTCGGTGCAGCAGATTCAGAGCAGTGGTGAGTTGGTGAAGCTGGCGGTCAGTGATGCGTTGCAGACGGAAAGTGCGCTGGGGAGTATTGCGGCGGCGGTTTCGTTGATTCAGCAGATGAATCAGCAGATTGCGGCGGCGGCGGAGGAGCAGAGTTCGGTGGCTGAGGAGATCAATCGCAGTGTGACGAGTATCCGCGCGAGTGCGGATCAGTCGTCGCTGGCGATGCAGGGGAATGCGGTTTCCAGTAACCAGCTGGCGCAGTTGGGGGTTGAGTTGAAGGGGATGGTGGGGCATTTCCGGCTTTGATTTTTGATTTGAGTTGAGTACATATCCGTTGCTGCGGTAACGGCCGCTTAGGGTTTCGCCCTTACGGCGACTCACTTTTTTTCAAACGCCAAAAAAAGTAAGCAAAAAAAGGCTCGCCCCAAGCGTCCGGCCCCTCGCTAAGGCTCGGCGTTCCTTCGCTCCGGTATTCATCCGGGGACACTGCCCTCCGGTTGGCTTCGCTGCACCTACATGCAGC
>NZ_RWIN01000049.1 GCF_009761815.1 Pseudomonas sp. PB120 | reverse complement strand
CGAGCCACCGGTGTCGGTGCCGATGGCGATGTCCGCCAGGCCGGCCGCGACCGCCGCGGCCGAACCGCTGGAGGAACCGCCTGGCACCCGGTCCGGGGCTTGCGGGTTGATCGGCGTTCCGGTCCAGTCGTTGATGCCGGTGACGCCGAAGGCCAGTTCATGCAGGTTGGTTTTGCCGACGATTTGCCAGCCGGCGTCGAGAATCGCGTCCACCACGTCGGCATTGCGCGTGGCCGGCTCGGCGTCGGCAAACGCACGACTGCCGGAGCGGGTCGGGTGCCCGGCGATGTCGATCGAATCCTTGATCGCGACCCGCTTCCCAGTGCCGCCGAGTAAAAATTCGCTGATGAAGGTACTCATGCGCCCAGCCCCGTATTGAACAAGCGTTGCGTGCGGAAATGCGCGATCAGCCAGACACCGTCCACGCAGCGAAAATCAATGTTCAACCGCGTGCCGAACAGCTCGTTGTGTCCATCGGCGTAGGTGGAAATCTGCTGCATGATCCACTGCCCCCGGGCCGTGCTGCCGTCGACCACGATCGACTCGCTGGTGAGGAAATGCAGGTTCAGGCGAAAGTGGTCCGACGGCGGCAAGTAGCCGCCGACGAACGCCGCCACCGCATCCCGGCCACGGTGCTGGCCGAAGGTCTGCGCGGTCTGGCTGCCGACGCCTTCCCAGATCGCGTCGATGCAGAACAATTCAGCCAGGTCGCGGACCTGCGTGACCGGCCGCGGCACATCGCACAGGTCCATGTAGCGCGCCATCAGGCGGCGCACCTGGCTCTCCCCTTCGAGCGTCTCGAGACGCTGCAACAAGGCCTCGTTCATGGTCTAGACCTTGGCGGCATCAGGGATGGTCAGCGGGCGACCGATGCGCGCTTCAACCTTGGCGTAGCGCCACAGGCTGTATTCGTTCACCGGCGTGGTGCGGAACAGGTTGCAGGCGTCGATCACCGTTTGGTGGCAGTCGACGTCGGCCATGATGTAGACGGTCCACGGCGACGTGGTGGACGGGCCGACCATCAAGCGGTCGTCGTCCATGGCGCCGAGCACGGTGATGCCTGGCATGGCGCCGAGCGAGCCCATCATCTGGCTGAAGCCTTTCCAGACGCTCAGGCCTTCGCCGGTGGGCAGGTCGAAAAAGTTCTGGGTGATGCCGATGCAGAAGACAACGCGCAACGGTTCTTGTGTGGTCTGGGACATGAAAGTTGATCCTTGAATAGAGGGTTCAGATGTAGCCAGGGAATGGCGGCACGCCGAGGAACACCGAACCGGCGCCGTCGTACAGGCCTTCGCTGAGGAATGCGTGTTGGGTGACCACCATCGAATCGCGCAGGTAACGCTGCAGCGGATGGCGCAGGTAAATGGCGGTGGTGCCGGCGAGGCTGTAAGCGCTTTGCACCACGGCGGCACCGGCCTGGGACACGTGAATTGCCGAGAGGCGCAACAGGCTGGTCTGTTCGGCGGTGACCGGGTTGCCGGCCAAAATCGAATTCCACACTTGCTCGGTGGCGTTGTAGAAGAAACCGCGTGCGGCACCCAATTGGGCTTCGGCCTTGGCGATCTCGATACGCACGTAAGCGCGGTCGGCCATTTTCGGCGCGCCGGTGATGCCGCTGCCCGCCGCCATGCGGCTGACTTCATCAAGGGCGGCGCGGGCCAGGCCGAGGTTGACCACCGCGAGTACTTGCGCGGCGTAAGCGATCGAGGGGTAGCGGAACAGCGGTTCATCGATGGTCGCCGCGCCGCCGCGAATGAACGTCCAGCGCTCATCGACACGTTTATCGGTGACCCGCAGGTCGTGGCTGCCAGTGCCTTTGAGGCCGACCACGTCCCAGTTTTCGATGATGTCCACCTGGTCGGGCGGGAACACAGCGGTACGCGGTTTGCCACCGGCCGCGCCGATGCCGACGCCGAGCAGATCAGCGCCTTTGCAGCCGCTGGCGAATTTCCAGGTGCCGTTGACCTGCCATCCACCTTCGACCGCTTCGGCCGGTTGCAAGGGGAACAGGCCACCGGCGAACACCAGGTCGGGGCTTTTGGCGTAGAGCTCGGCAAGGGTGTCCTTGGGCAATGCGGCCAGGTAAACACCGGCGCTGCCGAAGCTGGCGACCCAGCCCGCAGACCCGTCGGCTTCGGAGATGCGTTCGATCATTTGCAGGAACAGCGCAGGTGCCAGGGCGTCGCCGCCAAAGCATTTCGGCGTGGCGGCGCGGTAGATGCCCACCTGTTTGAAGCGTTCGATCATGTCCCGTGGCACATGGGAGCCGGCATCGAATTCATCGCGGCGTTGACGCACTTCTTCCAACACCTGCTGGAAGGCCTGGCTGTCGAGGACAGGCTCGTCAACGCCGACCAGGGCGTCTTGTTGCGCAACCGCTGAACGCAGCATGGGCTTTCTCCGTCTTGCTTATTGTTAGGTGGGGGTAACGGCGCCCTGCCCCTGTAGGAGCGAGCTTGCTCGCGATGGAGGTCCTGGCACCGCGGGCAATCAGGCAGCCCGCGTCATCGTTGACGTCCATCGCGAGCAAGCTCGCTCCTACAGGAATCGGCGTCACCCTTGCATTGGGGTCCAGTGTAAAAACCGCCTCTGCTCGCCACTATTGGTGCGTGTAGCCCCCCACCTAAAGAAATCCCCTATCCCGCCCCCGGTTACTTCTGAGCGCTTCCCTGCCCGCAAGCCGGTATAAAAAGCCATACTTCCCGTTCACCGGTTCCTTTAGCTCCAGGGCTGCGCGATGTACCTGCCAAAACCGAACGACTTCTACACCCTCATCGAGGCCATGCCGCTGTGCATCATTCTTCACGATGCGCAAAGCAAGGAGATTCTCTGGGCCAACACCGCCGCGCTGAACGCGCTCGGTTTCACCCTGGAAGAACTCACGCCGCTGAAAGCCCCGGACATGACTCGCGATGCGCCGAAATACCGACGCTCGGTCGGTTTGCGCTGGCTGGAAGGCGCGGCCCGCACCGGCCAGCGCGCCATTGAATGGTGTTACCGGTCCAAGCAAGGGGTGGAGATTTTGTCCGAGGCGGTCGCGACCCTGGTGCACCTGGACGGGCGCGATGTGTTGATGGTGCAGTTCCGCGACATTTCCAAGGAAGACAAGGTCAAGCGTGACCTCAAGCGTTTCGAAAGCCGGCTCAAGGCCTTTATGCAGGACCTGGCCGAGGGCGTGGCGGTGCTCGGCCCCGAGGGTGACATCCGTTTTATCAGCGATTCCGGCGCGCACTTGCTCAACGGGGAAGAACACGCGCTGGCCGGGGAAAACTTCCTGTCATGGTGCGACGAAGATTCACGCCAGCGCCTGCTGCAACAGCTGGCCAGCGAGACGCCGGAACACGCGCCGTTCCGCGTGCATTACCACGTACAACGCCGTGACGGCGAATGGCGCTGGCATGAGGCGACGTGTCGGTTTATCGAGATTGAGGACGATCTGGTCGGCCATCTGCTGCTGTTCCGTGACGTCACCGAACAAGTGCAGGCGGAAGAAGCGCGGCGCGTCAGCGAGCAAAAGCTCGAGTACCTGGCCCGCTACAACGCCATGGGCGAAATGGCCGTGGCCATCGCCCACGAGTTGAGTCAGCCGCTGGCCGCCACCCGCAACTTCATCGAAGGGGCGGTGATTCGCCTCGGCAAAGAACCCTCTACCGATGAGGGCGTGACCTGGGGTTTGCAAAGCGCGGTGCGACAAATCGAGCATGCCTCGGTGATTATCAAAAGCGTGCGCGATTACGTGGTCAAACTGGAGCAGTCGGAAGAGCTGATCGACCTCAATGAACTGCTGCGCGAGACCCGCTACTTTATAAGCCTGCGAGCCGACCCGAGCCTGGTCCGCGTCGAAGTCGTCGCCAGCCCGACGCCGCTGTGGGTGAGCTGCGAGAAGGTGCTGATCGGCCAGGTCATCCTTAACCTGGCGTTCAACGCCATTGAAGAAATGTGCGACCTGCCCCTCGAACGCCGTGTTTTACGCATTCATGCCAGCGCCGCCGACGGTGTGGCGCTGGTGCGTATCGAAGACAGCGGCCGCGGCATTCAGGGCGAGGCGCAAGAGAAGCTGTTTGATGGTTTCTTTTCGTCCAAGGTCAGCGGCAACGGCATCGGCCTGGCGCTGTGCAAAAACATCATCGGCCGCCATCGCGGCGATATCTGGGCGCAAAACCTGGCGCCTAGCGGGGCGGTGTTTACTTTCTCCCTGCCTCTCGCAAATCCCGCCTGAGAGCCCACTCCCACCTGTAGCAGCTGCCGAAGGCTGCGTTCGGCTGCGCAGCAGTCGCAAAACCAGAACTCGCGTTGCATCAGGGAAATCGCGTAATCCGGGTTTGCGACTGCTGCGCAGCCGAACGCAGCCTTCGGCAGCTGCTACATCGGGACGTGTTACGCCCATTTCCCGACACTGGCACTGACACACAAACGGTTGGCAGCCAGAGCAATTCTCCCGTGTTCACGGCGAGGCAGAATCGAACTGCAAAAATCTGCCTATGCACCCGCGATTCGCGTGAACAATAATTCAGGGAGTTCCCCCTAATGCGAGCCACCAGGATCACCGTACAGTCAGCGCTGAGTCTCAGCCTGCTCGTACTCGGTTTGAATAATGCCAGCGCGGATCTGCCCGCTGACACGATCGGCCAGACCGTTTTGGCATTTCCACCGGAAGTCCACCGTGCCTTCGTCGTCGACGTCGAATTCGAGAGCTTCGTGGCCGGCCGCGTCACCGTGGTCGACCCCGACAAAAAACGCGTGCTCGGCATGGTGCCGACCGGTTTTGCGGCGCCTTCGGCGCTCAGCCACGACCAGAAAACCCTCTACAGCGCCGACATCTGGTATTCGCGCGGCACTCGCGGCACCCGCACCGACGTGCTGACCGCGTGGGACAGCTCGACCCTGTCGCCGGCCTGGGAAGTACTGATCCCGAACAAGCGCGCCGAATCGCTGACCCAGCGCTACGGTTTGAAGACCAGCGGTGATGACCGCTTCGTCTACGTCTACAACTTCACCCCGTCGACGTCGGTGACCGTGGTCGACACGCAAGCCAAGTCCGTCACCGCTGAACTGGCGATTCCGGGTTGCGTGCTCAACTACCCGATCGGCAACCGCCGTTTCGCTTCGTTGTGCGGCGACGGCAGCTTGCAGGTGATCACCCTCAACGACCAGGGTCTGGAAACCGCGCGCACCCGCACGCCGTTCTTCGACCCGAATGCCGAGAAGCTCAACGAGCGCGCGGTGAACGTCGGTGATACCTACTACTTCACCACCACCACCGGCACCATCCGCCCGGTGGACTTCTCTGCCGATGCACCGAAAATCCTGCCGTCGTGGTCCTTGATCAACGACGAGGAAAAGAAAGCGGGCTGGGCACCGGGTGGCTGGCAGCTGATGGCCGTGGCGCCGAAGCTCAACCGTTTGTACGTGCTGATGCACGACGCTCACGAACCGATGAAGTGGGAAGACCCAAGCCCTCTGATCTGGGCGTATGACCTCAAGACCCAGAAAAAAGTGGCGACCCTGGAAGCACCGGTTCCGGTGTGGAGCATGCAGGCCACCGGCGACGACAAACCGCTATTGCTGGGTGCCGACGTTGAAGGCGGCTTGCAGATCTTCGACCTGAAGACCAACAAGCTCACCGGCAGCATGCCGAAAGTCGCGAAAACGGCGACCCAGGTCATGAGCTACTAAACGAGGTTCGGCCATGTACGTAGATCCGATCTTCATTATTGCCAGCGCACTCGCCATTTCGGTGTTGCTGGCCAGCGCCGCGACCCACAAGTTGCGCGCGCCGGCACGTTTTGCCAAGCAATTGGCGGACTACCAACTGCTGCCCGACGCCGTTGTACGGCCCGTTTCCCGGGTGATCCCGGTGCTGGAACTGGCACTCGCTTTTGCGCTGCTGGTGCCGGTCAGCCGTACCTGCGCAGCGTTGGGCGCCGCCAGCCTGATCGCGCTGTACGCCGCGGCCATCGGCATCAACCTGTGGCGCGGCCGTCGCGATATCGACTGCGGCTGTGCCGGTCCGGACCAGGCGCAACCCCTGCGCCCGGTCCTGTTGCTGCGCAACAGCGTGCTGGTAGGCGTGGCGTTGTTGACCAGCGCTTTGCCGGCCGTGCGCGATCTTGGTTTTTTTGATGGCTTCGTCACCGTCGCCGCCAGCGCCGTCGCGCTGCTGATTTACGCCGCCGCCGATGGCTTGCTGGCGAACTCCCCTCTTCTGCTCAAACTGATTGGTAGGTGATCAATGGAAGGCTTAATCGTTTCCAACGTTCTGCTCTGGATACTGCTGGTGGCCGTGGCGTTTGCCGTCATGGGCCTGGTCCGGCAGATTGGTGTACTGCACGGCCGTCTGGCCCCTGCCGGCGCGCTGATGATGGACAAAGGCGTGGCGGTCAATGAAGCCGCGCCGCAAGTGACTGCGTCCGACCGCAACGGTCGCCCGGTGAACTTCGGTTACGCCGCCGAGAAGAACCAGCTGCTGTTCTTCCTCTCGCCGACGTGCCCGATCTGCAAATCGCTGTTGCCGGCGATCAAATCCATCGCCAAGGAACAGGCCGACCGCCTGGACGTGGTGTTCATCAGCGACGGCGACATGGATGCCCAGCAAAAGCTGATCCGCGAACACAAACTGGAAGACGCCACCTACGTGGTCGGACCGGAAGTGGGCATGACCTATCAGATCGGCAAACTGCCTTACGCCGCCCTGATCGACAAGTCCGGCACCCTGCGCGCCAAAGGCCTGGTCAATTCCCGCGAGCACCTGGACAGCTTGTTCGAAGTCGAGCACCTGAAAAGCGCCACGCTGCAGGAATACCTGAACAGCCAGCCCCATGCACACGACCACAGCCACGGCCACAGCCACTGATTAAGGCAGGGAGACTTTTATGAAACTGCTGGATCTGTTGTTTGAGCGTTCGACTCGCCGTGTTGCCGACACCACCTCGCGACGCAAACTGCTGTCGCGCATGGGTTCCCTGATGGTGGCGGGTGCCGCCCTGCCGCTGTTGCTGCCGCTGGACCGCACCGGCAAAGCCCTGGCCGCCGAAACCCCGAAAGCGGGTGACCCGGGTGATCCGAACAGCTGCGACTACTGGCGCTACTGCTCCATCGACGGCTTCTTGTGCAGCTGCTGCGGTGGGTCGGTCACGTCCTGCCCGCCGGGCACCGAAGCCTCGCAAGTGACCTGGATCGGCACCTGCCGCAACCCGGCCGACGGCAAGGACTACATCATTTCGTACAACGATTGCTGCGGTAAGCAAAGCTGTGCGCAGTGCGCCTGCACCCGTAACGACAGTGAAGAACCGGCCTATCGCCCGTTCAACAACAACGACGTGAACTGGTGCCTGGCCGCCAAGTCGCACATCTACCACTGCACCGTTTCGATCATCCGCGGCGTTGCCGTGTAACACGTCTGCGTCTGGCTGACCTGTAGGAGCGAGCTTGCTCGCGAAAAGGCGTGAACGATAACTCGGGGTTCCTGGGTATCCACGTTACGCCTGCCTCCATCGCGAGCAAGCTCGCTCCTACAGCGAAGCCGGGCGCCAACGGTTACATCAGTGTGTTTTTACAGAGGTGTTGTGATGCGTAGATTGCTCATCGTTGGTCTTGTCTGCGTCATGACCGCCCCGCTCGTGTACGCCAGGGCCATTCCCGATCCGGCGCAACGTCATGCACCGGGCAACGAAGAGCTGCAAAAACCCATAGCCCAGGCCGGTTACAGCGTTGGCGTGAACTACCAGTTGCAATGCGCCGGTTGCCACCTGGGGAATGGCATGGGGTCCCCCGCCAATGACACCCCCCGGATGGCGGGGTTTGTCGGCAATTTTCTGAAAGTCCCGGGCGGGCGCGAATTTCTCGTGCGGGTGCCGGGCATGGCGCAGTCGGCGCTGAGCAATGCCCAGTTGGCTGACCTGCTCAATTGGCTGATGCGCAAGGACGGCATGGCGGGCAAAAGCACGCCGACGGACTATCAGCCTTACAGTGCCGAAGAAGTGACGACCCTGCGCGCAAAAACCATGCTCAACCTGCCGGGCACCCGCGCCGGGTTGATCGAGCAAATGCGTGCGCAAGGCATCGCCATTGAAGACGGGATGAATAAATGACCACCGTTTGAATAAAACGGTAGCAGCAACAACGGGGGACCCGATCCCCCGCCCCCACCTGACATTCTGGCCCCTGCCGCTTCGCGACAGCGCCCAGCCTCTGCGCAAACAATCCCGACGACTGACATGACGCGTCCAACTGGTGGCAAACGCCTTGGATTGCCTTGCTTTGGCTGCTTGAATACGTCGTCTGACGGGCTTCATTTTCGCCAAGGATCTTGGGAAACTACAGCGGCCTAGTGAATGATTACGCAGTACTGCTAAAGTGACAGCACACGGCGCCACATTCTCCCCCCGGGCCTGCTGATTTCGGCGGTAGGGGGGTGGCTGAGCACGAGTATGAGTAGCTTGCCGGTGACGCTGACGCTCTCAAGCGAGAGCCGTTGAACTGAATTTCGTCATCATCGAGTGCGAGGGAAAGCAAATGAGGTCTACGCATGATTTTTGAGCCCAACAGTACCCGCTCTGTTCTCCAGCGAAGAAGCAGCACCAGTATCGTTGTCCAGGCCGGTCTCGATGGGGTTGCCGTGACCGGTGTCGCGTGGTTTTTGATCAATTATCACATCGGCTACATTTCGCAGGCCTACGTGATCATGGTCCTGCTGTTGCTCGGCGCTTTGGCCGTCGTGTACGACCACTATGCCATTTACCGCAGCAACGTCGGGTTTGCCATGAAGGCATTCAAACTGTTGAAGGCCTGGACCGCGACGTTCGGCTTTCTGGTGGCCATGGCCTTCCTGACCAAAACCAGCGAACAGTACTCACGTTTGCTGGTGGCGGAGTTATTTGTCCTTGGGTATTGCGCGCAACTGCTGCTGCACCTGGCAACGCGGGAGATGCAGAAGAAATTCCTGGCGCACCCAACGCAATTGGAAAACGCTCTTATCATCGGCACGGGCGAACTGGCGAAGTACCTGTACAAGAAAATCAGCAACAACCCATGGCTGGGTGAGCGGATCGTTGGCTGCGTGTCCATTGGTGCGGAAGATGACCAGGGCAAGGACGGCTCGAAAAGCACGCAACACCTGACAATCCTCGGCGACATTTCCGACCTCGATGAGTTGGTCATCCAGCACTCCATTCGTACCGTGTATTTCGTGACGCCTCTGGGGGGATCGGAGGTGATCAAGGACGTTTACCTGAGGCTGTTTGACAAGCACATCTCGGTGAACTGGGTGCCTGACATCTTTTCCCTGCGCCTGATCAATCACAGTGTTCGCGAAATCGCCGGTATCCCGGTGCTGACGTTGTCTGAAACACCGCTGATGGGCATGCGCCTGTTCATGAAGAACCTTGAAGACAAGGTCCTGACCTTTCTTATCCTGCTGGTTGCCGCGCCGGTGCTGGCGCTTGTGGCACTGGCGATCAAGATCGATAGCCCGGGACCGGTGTTCTTTCGCCAGGAACGCATGGGCTGGAGTGGTGAATCGTTCCGGATCTGGAAGTTCAGGAGCATGGTCGTCCATCAGCCGTCCGATGGCGTGGTCAAGCAGGCGCAAAAGAATGACCCACGCGTGACCCGGGTCGGCGCCTTTATCCGGCGCACCAGCCTCGACGAGCTGCCACAGCTGTTCAACGTATTGATGGGGGAAATGTCGCTGGTGGGGCCTCGCCCGCACGCGATACAACACGACGTGCAGTACTCGCCCGACATCTCGGACTACTTCGCGCGCCACAACATCAAGCCAGGCATTACAGGCCTGGCCCAGGTGCGTGGTTATCGGGGTGAAACGCGGGATATCGAACAGATGATTCGGCGGGTTGACTCGGACATCGAGTACATCAACAACTGGTCGCTGTGGCTCGACTTCGTCATTCTTGCAAGAACAGTGACGGCCTTCTCCGGCAAGCACGCCTACTAGCGAGTCTTGAGTGCACGGCTGATCTCAAGACTCGCCGGAGTCGGGTTTCGTATCAGGCAGGAAACAGATCCAGCGTGCGCTCAACCTCTTCGGGGTCGATGGTAAAACCATCACCCTGAGGGGTGCCGACCACAAAGCCGAAGTTCTGATGATCGCGATCCGTCAGGTACTTGAAAAAACACAGGAAGCGATTAGGCGGTTGCAACACCAGCAACGAGCCACCGGGCTGCAGTACGTTAACCCCGTGGATCAGATGACTGCCCTCGATCCCGACCACGGTTTTTGCCCCGGCACAGGTGGCCACGATGGTCGCGACGTCCGACTTCGCAGGGTCGATGATGCGAAAGCCCCGGCGATCACGCAGCCGCTCAGCCAGTTCCAGTTCGTTGCGCAGCAAACGCAATTCACCCGTGCCGCCTCGCAGAATGAAAACGCCCGGGTGAGCGGTAACGTCTACGTGGGACAACAGCTTTTCACCCATCGCGCGAAAGCGCAGGTGTTTGTGGCGGTTCTGACTCAGATCGTCAAAAATCACCAGTTCACGGAAGTACGCATTGCGCAGGCGAACCGGGTTCATACCCAGCCATTTCTCGTAACCGGGCGCGTGAAGTATGCCGGTCTTGGCGGTGGAAACCAGGTTGGCCGACATGGCGGTGGTCACCGGAACGCCTTCGTCGCAGGCCAAGGGATAAGTGATGCAATCGTCCATTAACCAGGAACCAAACCACTTGTTGCCCCCCGCCGTGCAAAACATCGCTCCGCGATCAATTTCATGCTCGACGCGAATCTTTGGCAGCCATCTGGATTTGGGCGACAGCCACGATTTGGCATTGTCTTTGTAAAGAGCACCATCGATTAACCAGGCGTCTTTAAGCAGATAGCCCTTAGTTGGGCCATGTTCAACTTCACCGACGCCTTCCATCGTGCGACGGGGATGTTCGAAGGGATAAAAGAGATCCCCCTCCCATCCCGTTACACGCTCCAGTTGACCGGGCAGATAAAAGGCAGGTGGTGCAATTGAAACTTCACCGGGCGCAATTTCCCACGTTTTTACGGCCAGACTTTGCAGCGTTAACGACGGCTTGCGTATAAGCCGTGTTTTAAGAATATGTTTGTATGCAGCAAGACTCCACTTCGCCTGACCGCCACTTGTCAATGTAATGATTTCCGACATAGGCCCCTCGTCGTAAGGTGGTGATGCAGAGACAGCGTTTAGGGTCAAGCGTGCAAACTGTATCCGTTTAAAATCAGCAACCTGTTCAGGTCGATACAATGACTTCCAGGACAGGGGACGACTGCAGATGAGTGTAGCGACTGCGCAAGGTGTCGAGAAGCGCTTCCCCCGGATTCCTGGCGCAATGGAGGTAGATTGTAGACAGCCCGCCGAAGCCCATTTCACGGTATCGGTTCGCGACCTCCTCGTCACCCGGTCCGTCCGGCAACCCCAGGTGAAGTGTCAGTTTTTTGCCTTCGACTGCAAACAATGGCGTTTCCCACAGGAACTGCGCCACGCCTTCCTTGGGCAAGCGGACAAACATATAGCCATAGTTACCCAGCGTATCGACATCGCCGCCGCGCCTTCTTTTCCACTCGAGAAGCCCGTCGTCCGGACGGGCCAGGCACGTCCCGATGTCATAATAGTCGAAGCCGTTTTCTACCGCCCATTCAAGGGCCATGAACGTGGTGATCGAGTTGATTTCACGCAGTTTTTTAGCATCTGAAAACACCGTGTCCGGATAGCCGAAACGGACGGTGCTCCAATAGCGCTTGCCCTCTCGATTGATGATGCACCCCAGATGGCAGGCGACAATTTCATCTTCCAACAGCACGAGATCGAGCCGCCCGACACTGGCATTCCTGGCAACCCGCTGGACCTCGTGCGATTCAATTTGTGAGGCGGACGCGCCATGCCTGGCGCTGGCATAAGGCTGGAGCATTTCCCGATCCGCGATGCCGATTTCGTCATCGTTCAACGCCTGCTTCATCCGGTAGCGCAGGCGATGCTTGCGCAGAGTGCGACGCAACTCGGTGTTGTACCTCGCGGTAATCTCGTCAATTGACCTGCCGAGCGGCACAATCGCGCTCAAATATTGTGGCACATACAATGCCCCCGGAATCGGCATTTCACTGACAACTACCGTCCGGTTTGATTTGTCCAGTTTCAGCTGGCTGTCCGTTACTTTGGATTGTGTACCGAGGAGTGCCTTTAAAAATTCGCGTTGTGATTTCCTGCCCACATAGAGAATGTCATAAGAGCTTTCTTCCCGTAGTTTGAACCTGACAATTTCCCAGCGCCAAAAACAGGCACGCGAAGTGATATCGCTCAGCCAAGCGAACGCCTTTCTCAGCTCGAAGCGCATGGACGGGGATATCAACTTACGTAACAGTTTTGATATATATTCTTTCATTTGGTTTTTAGCACTAGTCAAGGAAAGGTTATTTGAGTTTGCAATTCAACAAACCAAATACTGAAATGATAACGTGGGATTAAGGTTTTCTGACGCCATTTAGCTGTCTGCCACCTTAATAGAAACGAAATAATTTGAACGCACCCGTCAATTCGACAATGCCAAGCAGAGTAAAGATGCTCCATCAGCTATTTGCAAGGCAGCTGTGGCACCTGTCATTTTTTAGGCGGGAACAGGCCGGGTCAAGCGTCTTTGCAGGCCAGTGTGCGCAACATGAACATCGGATTACCCACCACATAGCGACGGAACAATCGCTTCGGCTCACTGAGCAGCCTGAAGACCCACTCACACCCGATACGGCGCACCCATTGTGGCGCCCGAGTGACCTTGCCGCCGAGAAAATCCAGGATCGCCCCGCCGCAGACGATCAGGCACGGTACGCCGCTGGCGGCGAGCCTGGCAGCAACGGCTTCCTGCTTGGGCATGCCCATCCCCAACACAACCAGCTCCGGTTGCGACTGCCGGGCAAGGTTGATGTAGGCATCTACCTCGGCAAAACCATGGTGAGCGGACACGACATTGACCGCGAACACTGCTTCGCAATGCCGCACCGCATTGCCTAAAAACGGCTCCTCAGTGCCCCAGAAAGCGACGCGACGGCCCTTGAACGCCGCCAGCAATTTGGGGATGAGGTCGGTGCCGTTCATGTTCATGCCCGGTGCTCGCCCGAGTCGGCGAAACAGAAGGGACATGCCGGAACCGTCTCGCAGTAACACGTCGGCCGCGGACAGCGCGTCGTAATAATCGCGGTTGCCCGCCACCAGGTTCATGGCGTGAGCATTGACGAACCCAAGCACGGTCGCCACCTCAGCCCTGGATAAAGCATCAATCAACTGTTGTTCATCAGCAGGATCGTTGACCACCCTGAGCTTCTGAATAATCGTTTGCCAGTTTTGCTGCCAGCTCAACGCGCGCATCAATTGTCATCCCGCTTGGAACGTACCCATTCCACCTGGCGCTTGAGCACAAAGCCGATGTACAGGGGGATTTTCTTCAATGCGTAGAACGGCGCATACAACAAGGTTGAAAACGAGATGATCCCGCGACCGAACCGGCTCCACGCCAGCAAAATGGCCATGCCCAGCATGGCCACCCCGGCGGACGCGATCAATGCCGGCGCCCCCGATGCGCCGAGCAGGAAAAACAGCCACGACAAAACAAACGCAGCCACCAGCACCAACGTCAGCAAGGCCAGCGGCGGGACCAGCAAATCCAGGGTCATGGCCAACAGGCTCCAGTTGCGCCGGCTCACCGATTCCACCAGCAACTTGGGCACTTCGCCGAGAATGACCCCGAGATGACCATGCTCCCAGCGCGTGCGCTGGCTGATCAAGCCTTCTTCACTGCGCGGGAAGTAACTGGTTACCAGCGCATCAGGACAAAAGACCGGAGGCTTGCCGCTTCGGCAGAAATCCAGCCCCATCTTCAAATCCTCGACGATGTGACCACTGGCCAACTCGATCAATGCCAGGTCTCGCCAGAGGAACGCCATGCCTGTGCCCATCAAGGGACAAGGTAGCCCCAGCCGTGTCCAGCCTCGTGGACGCACCTGATTCTTAACGCACCAGGCGAACTCGGCGAGCCGAACCTTGAGCCCCGCCCCCGCCGGCGCACGCATTAAATCGAGCGCCTGTGCGGGCCGCCCCGACTCGACGCAACACAGCGCCAGGCGCTCGATCGTGCCCTCACCCAGCTCGCAATCGGCATCGATGATGATCATGACGTCCGGCGCATCGCTCGCCAGATGACGCGCCCCAAAGTCCAGCGCGTAACCTTTGCCACGCTGCTGATCATTACTGCGCTCCACCACCTCGGCACCCGCCATGCGGGCCTGCTCGGCGGTGTCGTCAGAGCAGTTGTCGGCCACCACCAGCACGCGGTCGCCCTCCTGCAACTGCAGCCGGACGCTGTTGATCGTCGCCACGATGCCCGAGGATTCATTGTGCGCCGGCACCAGCACCGCCACGCGCGGTCGCGGCCCTCGCGCCGAGGGTTGCGAGCGCACAGGCAGACAGGCCAGCAGCACCTGCACGAACAGCACCGCCACCGGCAACACGATGAGCACCAGCAGTGCGCTGAACAGCCAACCCAGTAATGTGATCATGCCCGTGCCTTGAATAGATCAGCCAACTTGGCCGCTTCGGTATCGATATCGTGTCGCTCCAGCACTCGCTGGTAGGCCGACTCGCCCATCCGCTGCAGCACCTCGACCGGTTGCGCGAAGCAGTCCGCCAGAGCCGCCACCAATTCTTCCACAGCGCCAGCGGGAAACAACCAACCGTTCTCGCCCTGACGCACCAACTCGGGAATGCCCGCCACATAGGTGGTCAGAACCGGTCGGCGCAACGCCATGGCTTCCATGATCACCACCGGCAAGCCTTCGGCGAAACTCGGCAATACCATGGCTCGCGCCGCCAGGATTTCCTCGCGCACCTGCTCGCTGCTGATCCAGCCGGTAATTCGAACCTGCGCCTGCAAACCATGCCGCGCAATCAGTGCTTCGATTTCTGAACGCATCTCGCCATCACCGGCCAGCACGATCTCGAACGCCACGCCGTTGGCGGCCAGTTGGCGAGCGGCCTCAAGCAACAGCAACTGGCCCTTTTGTTCACATAAGCGCCCCACGCAAACCACACGCGGCACCGACGGCACCGCCACGGCCGGCACATCGTGAAACGCTCGCTCCAGACCGCAGTGCACGACCTTGACCTTGCCCCAGTGCGCATGATCCACCCAGCGAAACAACTGGCTGCGCCCATAAGAACTGATCGCCGCGACAAACGTGGAGCGCCGGACTTTTTCGCCCAGATGAATAAACTGCGGTTTGTCGAATTCTTCCGGGCCATGCACCGTAAAACTGTACGCCGGGCCACCGAGCGCTGCAGCCAGCATCACCACCTCGGTAGAGTTCGTGCCGAAATGCGCGTGCACATGCTCGGCGCCAAATTCGTTCAGCCAGGGCAGCAGTCGGCACGCTTCAGCCAGATAGATCAGGTGGTACGGCCAGGAACGATCGGCGCGTCGGCCCATGCGCAGCGCCAGCCACAATGCCGAAAAAAAACGCTGTGGCCGTGCGCGCAAGACCTGAAACATCGGCTTGAGCAGCGCTTTCACGCCGCCCTGCAAGACATAGTGCGTTTTATCGCGTTCGGACACGTCTTCGGCATCCACCAATTCGGCATCCCAGCCACGCAGGGCAATGCGCTGCACCTCGAAACCCTGGCGCTCCAGTGCCAGAATTTCGCGACGAATAAAGCTATGGCTGACCTTGGGGTATTGATTGATGAAATAAGCGATGCGCATAGAGACCAGATTCAGATTTCGTTGTGGTTTATGACTGCAGGTATCTCAAGCGCAGTACGGTTATCAGGGGCTTCAACCCTCACGGCGGCGGGCGCTGCATGGCTGCCTTGCAAAACCCTGTCGATCTTTTGGAACGTTTCACTGAGCAGCTCATAACGCCGGCGGTACATGGCGCGTTTTTTGGCTGCAATGGTCTCGAGCGGCTTGTTGGACGGGGCCATGGGGATCTCGAAAAAGTCCGCCCGATCCGACGGCGTCGCCCCGTGCTCCTGCCAGATCACGTCGTAATTCGACGCCAGCTCCTGCGCCTTGTGAGCGCCAAAATAAGGATGACGATGATGGCGATACTCATCCCCTACGGCGTAAATCCTGGCGACACCGAGTTTGATTGCGATGTGCTTGATAGCCTCGATCAGAAAGCTTCTGGGCCGCAGCCCTTCGAACGTTTTGGTCAGGTCCCGGTAGATGTTCAGCGAGCGTTCGCTTTCTATCCCTTTGTGGATCCCTTGAACGGCACCAATGAACATACGAATTTCACCCTGCTGGCTGGCCAGGGTGAAAGCGAGGGATGCAATGCGCAAATCGTCCTGAAACAGGTTCAGAACCACCTCCCCTTCGCGCATGAACCAGATCGGACGATCCAGCACCAGGGAGCAATCGGCAGCGAACTCGGACAGATCGGCGAGAACAAGGCGTTCGTTCCGGCCAAACAGCAGCAGCTGCGGACAGTTTTTCGTCACCACTTCATAGTGCGACGCCAGTACTTCAAGCCGGTCGTGAGCACCCCAGTTCTTGCTGATGTAGGGCCACTGAACGACGCCTACACAATCCACGCCCAGTTTCTCGACGCCGCCGTCACCCAGCGCCTTCGACATGCGCCCCAGAAACGACTGGAGCTCAGCCCGGTTCTGGCTCATCAGCATCATCAGTTTGAATTTGTTTTTTAATGCTCTAAGCGAATACCCGGCATGTAAAGAAAACGCGTTTTTTACGATCAGCCAATTATTCATGTAAGTCTCACTTGTATTCGATCAGCGCGGACTTGCCGGCGCCGAATCTGTTCAAAAGAAACTTGACCTGCCCGAGCATCTCGGGAAATTTTCCCAATACGAGAAAGAACGCCAGCAGCCAGTTTTCGCGCGTTGGCCCTTTGCCCCGCCGTGCCAGGCGCACGACTTGCAAGGGGTAGATCAACAGCAACAACAACCCATAACCGCCCAGCAACATGCACAAAAAAACCGTCGCCAACGGAATGCCCAAACCCCAGAACCACGCACGGCGCGACTCGCGCAGCCAATGTTGTTCCGGCGCGGCCCCATGCAAAAACGCACCCTCGGCAAACGCGTAGCCACCGCGCAAGGTTCGCCGCCACCACTGCCCAAAGCGGGTCATGGTCGCATCGTGCAGGGTCATTTCCTCCGGCAGACGCCAAACCTTCCAGCCTTTGGCCCGCAGGCGCACACACAACTCCGGCTCTTCCCCGGCAATGAGATCCGCCCGGAACCCGGACACCGCGGCAAAGGCATCAGCCCGCATCAACGCGTCGCCACCACAGGCCTTGGCCTCGCCCACCGGCGTGTCCCATTCCAGATCGCACATCAGGTTGTAGATCGAGTGCTGCGGAAAGCGTTCGCGACGGCGGCCGCAGACCACCGCAACCGAGGGTTGCGCATCCAGAAACGCTCGTGCCTGAGGCAGCCAGCTGGCGACCACCTCGCAATCACCGTCGACGAACTGCACATAACGCATCGATGGCAACAAGCGTTGCACGCAGGCGAATCCTTCATTGCGCGCGCGCGCGGCCGTAAAGGGAATCGTCATGTTCAACTCGACCACTTCGACCCCAAGCCGCCGGGCCAACTGCACCGAACCATCGGTTGATCCGGAGTCGACATAAACAACTTGCTGCGCCGCACCGACCAGCGAAGTCAGGCAACGCTCCAGGCGCAGGCCTTCATTGCGACCGATGACAACGACACCGATACCCATGGCGTTCACCGGGCACCGCAGTGGAAATAAATCATGAGCATTCCTTTGCTGAAGCTGGTTGTCTGGTCTTGATCGTGGCCGGCACACCGACCGCGATCGAATCGTCCGGCACATCGGTAAGCACCACGGCATTGGCGCCAATCACCACATTGTTGCCAATGCGGATATTGCCCAGCACTTTCGCGCCGGCACCGATATCGACATTGTTACCGATCACGGGAGCAATTGGCTCACTGACATTCTTCAAGCCCACGACCACGCCGTTGCGGATCCGGCAATCATCGCCAAATTGCGCATAGCCGCTGATGATAATGCCGCCAAAATGGTCGATGACGAAATTGCGCCCGACCACCACCTCACACGGCAATTCAACACCCGTGATGATCTGCACCAGTTTGAACAGGACCTTGTAGATAAAGGAAAACAGCTTGCGCAACAGCGCCGGCCGCACACCGTAGCGCCAGCGCCCGAAGCGATAAACCAGCATGACCCAGAAGCCCTGGGCTCCCCAATCGCCCGCGTATGCACGCAAGTCCGCACGTATGTTCTCGAACATTGAATGACCTACCGAGTGGGTTGTGTGGCGAGTTTGGTGTCACGCAGCAGCGCCCAGGTGACCCGGGTATGTTGCCAGCATGCCGCGATGGCGGCTCGACCGCGGCCTTTCAACAGCGCCTTGAGTGCCAGGATCAGATCGCCCAGGCTCACCAGTGACATATGAAACGCAAGCCCCGGCAGGCCGTGATGCTTGCGGAAGTACAGCAACTCGCTTTCGATTTGCAAGCGGGGGATCTGCCGGCTGACCGCATTGAGTTCCACAATCGATTTGGCACTTTCGCCGCCGATGTGCACCACCGTGGTATGCGGATAGTAGACGACCTTCCACCCGGCCTGTTTGACGCGTTTGCAGTGATCGACCTCTTCGTAATAAAGGAAGTAGCGCGGGTCGAACAAGCCCACCTGGTCGATGACTTCCCGGCGGATCAGGTAGTAGCAGCCAGGCACCCAGTCGCACTCACGGACCGAGGCATGATCCCACGCCATGTCGTCAACCCGTTTCACCATCGGGAAAAAGCGTTCCAGCCCCGTACGCGAAAGAAAGACATTCAAGGGCGTCGGAAAATAGCGACAGGACGGCTGCAAGTCGCCCTCTCGCCCCACCAGCTTCACACCGAGGACACCGCAATCCGGGTGAGCCTCCATGTAGTCGAGGGTTTTCTGCAAGGTGTCAGGGGCCACAAACGCATCGGTGTTGAGGAGCAAGGCGTACTTGCCTTGCAAGTGCTCAACCAATTGATTGTTGGCCCGGCCAAAGCCGACATTGTCGGCATTGGCCAGCAAAAGCGCCTCGGGACAAACAGCGGCCAGGCGCTCCAGCGAGTTATCGCCAGAGGCGTTGTCCACCACCAGATAGCGAGCCGGGCTCGCACTCTCGGGCTGGCGCAGCGCCTCGAACATCGGTTGCAACAGATTCGCGGTATTGTAATTTACAACCAGGACATCAAGAGGAGCACTAACCATTGGGTTGTTCACCAAAAAAATACTCTGCTCTCATTGCCTGCAACTTGGGTTCCAGTTCCGGGTCCCAAACGCCTTTGCGTTGCTCGATAAGGTCCATCCACGGATAAGCGGCGCAGCGCTCCTGGATATTCTTCACCAGCGTTTCCATCGTACAGATAACCCGGGCCGGGTTACCCCCGACCACGGTCCCCGGCGGAACGTCCCTGAGGACCACCGCGCCCGCGGCCACCACCGAATCCGGACCAATCGTCACGCGCGGCATGATGATAGCGCCATGGCCGATAAAGGAATTGGAACGAATATCGACACCGCCGACAGAATCGAGCTTTGTGCCGTCACGCGCATTGATCACATGGACGATGCCGTCGTGGCCGAAGATGGTGCAATCGGACAAACCGACGTTGTCACCCAGTCGCAGCATCGCCGGGTCGGTGATGTTGCACCCTAGGTTGATCCATACCCCTTTGCCGATGGAGTGCAGCCCGTTCCATTTGGCCATATGCTCAGCCCATTCATACCCGGACGGTCTGCAAAACTTTTTATAGAGTGAGGTTCCACGCCCTGTCGTTTTGGCGTAATGAGCAATAGCGCGTTTTATTAGACCAATCATCCTTTCAGCCTCAAAAATTCAGCGATATTCGTGTCAAGGTTAATACACCCTGATTCTTGGTGATGCAGCCCCCTAAGGATAGCTCCTCCCTAACACTCGATATTCAGATCATCACAATATTCCACTCAGGAATACCTGCCCACCACAGGCCCCGCTTGCTGGTTAAGATAGTCCGCCAACCTCAATGCAAGCTGCAAAAGCGGCATGGTCGGGTTACTGGCGCCGCCCGTAGCAAACACGCTGCTGCCAGCCATGTATAGATTCTGCGTACCGAACACCTTGCAGTTTTCGTCGACGACCCCGAATTCAGGGGAACTGGCCATCCGCGTTGTGCCCATGTGATGCGCATGGGGATTGACCTTCGGCGGCAGCGTCAGGTCATAAACACTCTCATCCAGTTTGACGTACCCCAGCCCCGCGTCGGCAAAACATTTGGCTACTTCCAGCCCGATGCATTTGATGGTTTGCCGGTCCTCAGTCCGCAGGGCCCAGTTGACGTTGACCTTGCGCACGCCTAACTCATCCCGCTCCTCTTGTAGCGAAATGCGGCTTTCGCGGTTGGGAAACTGCTCGATCAACGTGGTAATGACTCCATCCCCAGGGCAATAGAACTTGGTAATGAAATCAACCTTGTGCGCCATCCCTATTTCGCAGGTGAGGTTCTCGAAAAAGTTCTTGATCGCCGCCGTGCGCCCATAGGACCTGACCTCATCAAGCAGCTGAGCCGACACGTTCCCTTTGCCGGATCGATACTCCGCTACAAACGCATCGGTCGTGAAGTACTGCCGAGGCTCGGTACTCTGCCCGTCCCTGAGGATGAAGGTCCCCAGGCTCATGTTCAGGTGTTCCATGAAACACCGTCCGGCGAAACCGTCCTTGCTGATGACACCGCCAGCAGCCAACGAATCGCTGTTGAGCAATTGCCTGGCGTTTTCAATCGCACCCGTCGCCAGAATGAAATTCGTCGCCACCACGCGCGCTCGTTGCAGCGCGTAATCAGACACGACCAAGGCAGCTACGCGATGAGTCTTGTCATCGAATTCAATATCGACACAGTTGCAATTGAGGAAGACATCAAGCCCCTCGGTCTCGTTCAGCTCGCTGGCATATTTTTGAGCGAATCGCGTGGGCGTGCTGAGCAGAAAGCGGTCCGCTTCAAAATCCTTGTCACCCATCGACGCATTGATGGTCTTGAAGCCGGTATCCGGCGGAAGATCCAGGATCGCCATGGCCGCCGGCAGATGCGCCTCGATCTCGGAGAACGCGATCGGCCAACCGGGCAAACCTATGGGCGGCGGGATAGCGAAGTCAGACGGCTCGAAGGGACGGCAACGCCCGGCCCAGTGATTGGACGTCCCGCCGAGATAACGCAGGCGAGTTTCCTCGGCGTAGGCATTCAAGCCTGACGAGGTGCAGGTGTAGAGCGCTTGTGAATTTTGCGAATACTCATGCCCCCCACCTTCGATGAGCAGCACGTGCCGGCCTTGACCGGCCAAACGCAACGCCAATGTAATGCCGGCGGGGCCACCACCGACAATGCAGAAATCATAGGTGTCGCGCAGTTCTTTTTGTGATTGGTAGTCTTTGATCATGCTTGTGGGTGCCGAAAATGCCGGGCGGGCAACACCCACCCGTTGATGACGACAAACTCGGTTTTAGCAGCAGCAGCCGGCCGGGCAAGCACCGAGGAAAATCCGAATGCCAGCCCCCCAATACTCAATAGGGTAAACGCCTGGAGGAAACCTCTGCGCCCCATCGCAGAGGAATTCAAATCAAGTTCTTTCATGATTCGCAGCGCCCCGACACTGAAAGTGAATACAGCCGCACCTGGGTCAAATCAAAGCCACTTGGCAATGCCCAGCACGAGCTCCCCGAACAACATCCCGACCCCAATCATTGGCAGCACAATCAGCTCACGCTTGATATCGAACAACCCTACCCGGCAGTTGACGTACACGATCAGTATAAGTGTAGGAAAGGTATGCAGCGCCACACCCCAAATCCCGTATTGCACGCCGCCAATCGCCAGCAGCACCGGCAACAGCACCCATAACGAGACGGCACGAATAATGTTATCCATGGCCTGGTATTTGGAAAGCCCCAAGGCCAGCCAGGCTTGATGCGCCAACGTGAAACGCAGGGTGAAAAACGACACCGAAAGAATGGCCATCATCTCGCCCGCACCGGCATACCGATCATCGTAAAGCACGTGGATGATCAATGGACTGATGACCCAGAGCAGTCCGAGACTGAACAGCAACAAGATGTCGATCATCAACCGGAAGCGGTAATACAAAGCGCGCAGGCGCGCCGTGTCATTGGTCCTTGCGGCCTCGCTGAAAGCGGGCAAGGCCACGTAGCCGGCCAACCGCTGCACAGCGAGTTGAAGCGCCCCCAGCAGCAACACGGCAATCGAGTAAACCCCCAGTTCGGCAGCCGTCATGGTACCGCCGAACCAGATGCGATCGCCGTTCATGGCCAATACGCCCACGGCAGACGACAACAGAATCCAACGGCCGAAGACCATCAGTTCCTTGAGGGTCTCGCGGTCCCAGTGCAGATGGTTAGCCGGGCCCTTGAACCAGTAATGGCCCAGCAGCGTGCTGACCAGCGCCGAGATCAGGCCGGCACCGACCAGCGCCCAGATTGAACGGGTGAGATAGCCGACGACCAGCATCACCAGCAGGCCGGCGATCTGGGAGGCAAACTCGGTGAGCACGACTTTTTTCTGTTCGAACGCGCGAACGGCTACGTCGATTTTCGTCGACTGGAAACCGTAGATGATCGCGGAGAAACCAGTCAGCGCCAGCACCAGCGGCAGCTCGGGCGAAGCGTAAGTGGAATGGGGTGCCCACAGGTTGATGACTTGCGCAAACCAGACGAAACCTGCGATCGCCAGCGTGAACGCAAACAGAATAAAGCCGCGGACGATCTGCACGGTCCAGACGGTATTGAGAAACACGGGGTCGTCGCCACGCGGGCTCTGGATAACGTTTTGGCGCAAGCCGACATCGGACAGCAAATGCAGAATCACCGACACGGTGGTGGCAATCACCATGACGCCGAACATTTCGGGCATCAACAGGCGGGCCATAATCAGGTTGCCGCCCAAACGGAAGATTTGGGCGATAACGATCGCCCCCAAATTCCATGCCCCGGCGGATATCGCTCGCCTGCGAAGGCTCAACGGTGGCGATAAATTAACTGACCGCATAACATCAACCCCGGACTAAATGGCACGAAAGGTACTATAGTCGCATTTTGCCATTCCACTAGTAGCTGTCGTTCACCTATTAATAAGTCCAATCACCCATGCCTGAACATATTCGCGCGTTAATCGTAATCCTGGCGCTGGCCGGCGTCGTCTTTTTGTTCGCACGCCGACCCGCATTGGACTTGATCCCTCGCGACGACTTCACCCGACGCCGCAATCTATGGTTTGCGCTGACGGTGCTGGCGTTCATCTCGCACAGTTTCTGGGTGTATGCGGGCATCACCGCTATCGTCCTGATCGTTGCACGCAAGCGCGAACGCAACCCCGTGGCGCTGTTTTTCCTGCTGCTGTTTCTGGTGCCGACGGCTTCGGCGCAGATTTCCGGCCTGGGCATGGTCAACTATTTCTTTGCCCTCAACCATGTCCGCCTATTGTCATTGTGCGTCTTGCTGCCGGCTTTTCTGACGCTGCGCAGTCGAGCAGATACAGTGCCATTCGGGCGCACCGGGCCTGATAAATTCCTGGCCGCCAGCCTCGTGCTGACGAGCCTGCTTTACCTGCGCGAAACCACGGTCACCGATACCTTGCGCCAAACGCTGTATCTGTTCCTCGAAGTTTTTTTACCGTATTACGTTGCCAGCCGGGCACTGAAGACCCTCAGCGATTTCAAGAACGCTATGTTGGGTTTTGTACTCGCCGCGATGGTCCTGTCACTGCTCGGCATGTTCGAGTTCGCCAAGAACTGGCTGCTGTACAGCGCGCTGACGGAAGCCATGGGCATGCAATGGGAAATGTCCAGCTACCTGACCCGCGGCGGCTCATTGCGCGCCAGCGTCACCACCGGCCAGGCCATCGCACTGGGTTTCGTCATCAGTGTCGCCATCGGCTTCTACCTGTACTTGCAAGAGGATGTGCGCAGCAAAATGCAACGATCGCTCGGCGCGCTCCTGCTCGCCGGCGGCCTGTTCGCGCCGCTGTCACGTGGCCCATGGATCGGCGCGGCCACCCTGATCATCGTGTTCATCGGCACCGGCCGCAAAGCCGTCAAACGCTTGATGATGCTGGGTCTGGCCGGCGTGCTGGCCCTGCCCCTGCTGGCCGTCGTGCCGGGCGGACAGAAAGTGCTCGACCTGCTGCCGTTCATCGGTACGGTGGAAGTCGAGAACATCACCTACCGCCAGCGCTTGTTCGATAACGCAGTGATCGTGATCCAGCGCAATCCCTGGTTCGGCTCCTTCGACTACCGTAACACCCCGGAAATGCAGTCCTTGACCCAGGGCCAGGGGATCATCGATATCGTGAATACCTATATCGGTGTAGCGCTGTCGTTCGGCCTGATTGGATTGGCGCTGTTCGTGCTGTTCTTCGCCAGTGTCCTGCAGGGCATCCGCAAGGGAATACGTGCCTACCCCAATAAAGACGATGAGGCCCGCCGACTTGGGCGTGCGCTCCTGGCGACGATGGTTGGCGTCTTGATCACCATCGTTACCGTCAGCAGCATCACGGTGATTCCCGTGGTGTATTGGTCCGTGGCCGGACTGGGCGTTGCCTATGCCCAGATGGCGCGCAGGCTCAAGCAAACCTCACCTGCAGTCACTGCGAGTGCCCACCTCCAACTCCGGTAATTCCATGGCCCCCTTTCTTCGTAGCGCCCGCTTGCTGCTTCCGGTTGTGTTGTCTTTTTCCCTGTGGCCGACCGGCACCTGGGCCTCGGACTGGGTAGCCAGCGTCGATGACCAGAGCGGCCTGCCGACGCTGGTGCATGGCGGCAACCCGGCGGTTGCGTCTTCATTCCTGTTCTTCGAGAGCAACTGGGGATGGACCGGTTTTCCGACCGAGTTCAAGGTAAATGCCCCGTTCAATTACTCGCTTACCGGCCAGAACAAGGCGCTGGACTTCGACCTGGCGACGAAAATCCAGAAGGAAGGCGAGCATACGCTGACCTGGAATTTCGCCCTGGATGCGCACAGCACGAAATCCAACGTGATGGGCGGCGGGGTCGTCTTCAAGTTCGACCCTGCGCTCATTACCGGAGAGATGGGCGAGCCGGTGTTGCTCCCCGACAACAAAGGCTGGTCCTGGGGGAATGCCCAAGGGCGTCGCATCGAGATGCGTTTTGAACCGGCTCTGGCGAGTGTGTACTTTGAGCCGGGTGACAAATCCGAAGTGCGCGCTTTCTTCTACAAAAACACGATCAAACCTGGCCAGCAGAACATCAAGGCCACGTTAAGCCTTGCGGGCGATGTGGACCTCGGCCCCACCACGTCCGAGCGCTTCGGCCTGACGGACCCGAAGAGCTGGCCGACAGACAAGCTCGACTTCAAAACCTCCCCGGTGGACCTGTCCTTTCTCAACGCCGACGAAAAACCGGCGGGCAAGCGCGGCTTCGTCAAGGCGTCCGGCGAAAAGCTGGTCTTCGCCGACAACACCCCGGCACGTTTCTGGGGCACCAACGTCACGTCGTACGCCGTGTTCCGCACCTCGGACGAAGCCATCAAGCAGCAGGCCAAACGCCTGTCGGCACTGGGCTTCAATCTTGTGCGTCTTCACCACCATGATTCCCCGTGGGTCAGCCCGAATATTTTCGGCGACCCCAGCCTCACAAAAGACACCCAGCAACTGAGCCCGGAATCGCTGAAAAAAATCGACTGGTGGATCAAGTGCCTGAAAGACGAAGGCATCTATGTGTGGCTCGACATGCACGTCGAACGCACCTTTACGGCAAAAGACAACATTTTCGGCTTCGAAGAGATGCCGAAAAACAGCGCCGGCAACGCCGACCTCAAAGGCTACGCCTATGTGAACATCACCATTCAACAGGCAATGAAGCGTTTTGCCGCGGCCTACATGACCCACGTCAACAGCTACACCGGCCTCGCCTACAAGGACGACCCGGCGGTGGCGGCCGTACTGATCACCAACGAAAACGACGTCACCCATCACTATGGCAATGCCCTGCTGCCCGACAAGGACGTGCCGAAACACAGCAAGCTCTACATGCAGGCGGCCGAGAGCTTTGCCAAGCAGCATGACTTGCCGCCCGGTCAAACCTGGCGTTCCTGGGAGCCCGGCCCGTCCAAGCTGTTCCTCAACGATCTGGAACGCAATTTCGACGTCGACATGATTCAGCACCTGCGCTCGCTTGGCGTGAAGGTGCCCATCGCGACCACCAGCAGTTGGGGCGGTGATGGCCTGAATTCCCTGCCGGCTCTGACCTCCGGTGACGTGATCGACATGCACAGTTACGGCGGCCTCGGGCAGCTCGAGAAAAACCCGCTTACCAGCGCCGGTTTGCTCGACTGGATTGGCGCCGGCCAGGTCACCGGCAAACCCTTGACCGTTACCGAGTGGAACAACGAACCGTTCCCGACGCCCGACCGCCACTCGCTGCCGCTTTACATCGCCGGCACCGCCAGCCACCAGGGTTGGGACGCACTGATGCAATACGCCTACAGCCAGGAGCCGCTGACCGGCGAATGGATGACGGCCAGCAACTGGCACGCCTATAACGACCCGGCAACACTGGCCACCCTGCCCGCCGCTGCCTTGCTGTATCGCCGCGCCGATGTCCGCGAAGCCAACACCACGTATGTGTTCGCACCGACACCGGCCACGCTGTTCAACCAGAACATCTCGCCGGCCAACTCTGCGCTGCTGCGCACTGCCATGGAGAAAGGCAAGCTGCAGATCGCCATGCCGCAGACGCCGGAATTGCCGTGGCTGCAGCCGGGCATTATCCCGAACGATGCGCAGGTGTTTCATGACCCCGACCAGTCGCTACTGGACGCCAACGCCACCGAATCCACCACCGACACCGGCGAACTGAAGCGCAACTGGAAACAAGGCATCTACACCATCGACACGCCGCGCACCCAGGCGGCCACTGGCTGGATCGGTGGCGAGTCGATCAGTCTTGGCAACGTCCAGGTGCGTATGAAAACGGCGAACGCCAGTGTGGTGGTGCAGAGCCTGGACAACGTGCCCGTCGCCAAGTCACAGGATTTGCTCATTTCGCTGGGCGCCCGCGCCATCGCGCCAGACGACGGCAAGACGCCCTTCTATGTCGAACCTGTGGAAGGCACGCTGACCATTCAGGCACCGCAAGGCCTGACCCTGTTCACCCATGGCGTCCTTGCGCAAATGAAAGAGCTGCCCGCGACCTACGCCGATGGTCGCTACACGATCAAGCTCGACGGCCGGCAAGCGAACAATTGGCTGTTTCTGAAAAAAAGTGTCGCGCGCTGACGCTCGACTTCGCCGTTGCACGGCAACAGTTTCCAGGAGGACAGGATGAAATTTTTGGTGGTTGGCGGTGCAGGTTATATCGGCTCGCACATGGTGCAGCACCTGCTGCGCGCGGGTCACGAACCGGTGGTGGCAGACAACTTCTCCACGGGCTACCGCAGCGCCTTGACGGGCGGCAGACTGGTCGAGCTGGACATTGCCGACGCGCCCGCCCTGGACCGTTTGTTTGCCGACGAACACTTTGATGCCGTGTTCCACTTCGCCTCATTCATCCAGGTGGGTGAATCCGTTGTCGAGCCGGGCAAGTATTACCAGAACAACCTGGCGGCCACCCTGACACTCCTTCAAGCCATGGTTCGTGCGGGGGTCAAAAATTTCATTTTCTCCTCGACTGCCGCCGTCTATGGCGACCCGGAATACGTGCCCATCGACGAAGACCACCCCAAGGCCGCGATCAACCCGTATGGCCGCAGCAAGTGGATGGTGGAGCAGATTCTTGAAGACTTCGATCGCGCCTACGGCCTGAAGTCGGTTTGCCTGCGCTACTTCAATGCCGCCGGAGCGGACCCTGAAGGACAGCTGGGTGAACGCCACGAACCGGAAACCCACCTGCTGCCACTGATCCTGCAAGCCGCCTCAGGCCGGCGCGCCAGCATTACCGTGTTTGGCCGCGATTACGACACGCCTGATGGCACCTGCATTCGCGACTACGTGCACGTTGCCGATCTGGTGGCCGCTCACGCACTGGCCGTGGACTATCTGCAGGCGGGAGGCGTAAGCACAGCCTTCAACCTCGGAAACGGGCAAGGGTTTTCGGTACAGCAAGTGATAGAAACGGCGCGCCAGGTGACTGGGCAGGACATCGTCGTCGGGGAAGCGCCACGCCGCGCCGGCGATCCGCCACGCCTCGTGGCCGATCCACGAAGGGCCTACACGGTATTGGGTTGGCAGCCGCGGTTTGCGTCACTCGAACAGATCGTGACGCACGCGTGGAATTGGGAGCAAAAGTACCCTTGGCACTAAGCGTCGGCGCTGGCGTATAACGCCGAGCGCCTGAGGGGACCGCCCTAGTAGTAGGAGCGGTTCTGGGGCTCGGCCTTGTTCAGCACCGTGCCGATCAAGTTGGCCGTGCCCAGGTGATGCAGGCTTTCCTCGATCTCTTTCTTGCTGTTCATGCCGTTGGCGACCACCAGCAGGACACAGTCGAATTTAGGCAGGACAGTGATCGCATCGTCCGAGCTCAACAACGGCGGCAGGTCGAAAATCACGATACGTTCGTGATAGCGCTCGCGCAACTCGGTAATCAGATGGCTCACCAATGGCGACGACAGCACCTCAGTGGAGTGCGGAATCGGCTGACGCGTCGGCAACACTACGAAGCGTGGCAAGGTCGGGTTGACCAGGACTTCTTGCAGTTCTGCCTGTTCGGAGAGCAACTCATTGAGCGATTTATCCATCGGCAACCCCAGGCACGAGCCCACGGTTGGACGACGCAAGTCGAAATCCACCAGCAAGGCGGTCTTGGTGGTGTGATGCGCGATACTCATGGCCAGGTTGATCGCCAGCACCGTCTTGCCTGCTTCTGGCGTCGGCGAAGTGATGGCGAGCGTGCGCCAGCCATTTTCTTCCATGATTTTCAGAACTTGCGTACGCAGCAGGTCAAAAGCCCCGCTCAGGTTCGAATTCTTGTTGTAAGCCACAATGCGGTGGCGCTCGAGATGATCCAGGCGCAGCGGTACCACTTTCGTTTGCTTGTAGCTGAGCGCATTCAGATTGGCAGATTGCGCGGTCGCTGCCAGCGCCTTCGGCGTTGTCACGAGACCTGACGAAGGCTGCTGCCCGGAATTCCCGGTATCGGGCTTGATAATTTCCATGTCTATATTCCTTATGCAAACCGGCCCAGCGTTTTAACAACGATAAGGTCCAGAGGCATGTAGAGGAAGTGCACGAGCACCAAGAAGATCGCAATTATGACGACCCCACCGAGGACTACAAGCGTTTGCCACTTCCTGCGACGTGCCAGTTCCGCCTTGGTGTGAATGTAGGGAATGGACGCCAGAACACGCCGGCCGACCACACTGCCCAGAGCCTCGACACCGCGTACACGCTGGCTCAGCATCTCGAGCAGCATGACCAGTGCACCGGCACCCACCGGGGCGAGGACAAAGCCCATGGCAACCACTTTCTTGCGGTTCGGTCTCACCGGTTTTTCGGGCATCAGCGGCGATTCGAGAAGCACGAAGCGCTCCGCTTTGTTTTCCTGTTCCAGGCTTTCGGAAATCTTCGCACCCATTTCCTTCGTGCGAATCTCTTCATATTTTTTACGCGCGTTGTCATGGTCACGCATCAGGGTGACCAAGCCACGCTCGACTTGCGGCGTCTCAAGAATCTGCGCCTCGTAGGCGTCGATTTTACTCAGTATTTCGCGCTTCTGATCGGCCAGCGAATTGATCCGGGCCTGCGAGGCGCCTACACGGGCCTGAGCCTTGGCAACGTCCAGGCTGACCGGCGCCACCGAGCTGCCCGCGTTACCGCTGGCAGATTCAAGTGCAGCAATTTTGCGTTTGACGGCGCGCACATCGGGGTGGGCTTCGGTGTACAGCGACAACAATCTGGCGTACTCCGCCTTCAAGCTGCCCAGGTCTTGCGGTTTATCAGCCGCCGCACCCGCCGCGCCTGGCTTGGCAACGCCAGCACTGGCCGCGGAGACCTCGAGTTCGTTGAAGCGCAGCTCCTCGCGGGCTGCCTTGTAGTCGCGGTCGACCTCTTTGAGTTCGGTTTCGGCGCGCGACAACATGTTCATGCGCAACTCTTGATGCTCAGGCAGCGCGTTGCTGTGTGCCTGCTTAAAGTCTGCCAGGCGGTTTTCCAGGGCTTCCAGTTCGACCCGCAGCTTGTCCGCTTCCTGCGTCAGGAATTCGGTGGTCTCACTGGCGCGCTCGGTGCGCTGCTTGATGTTTTCATCGAGGAACAGCGTCACCAGTTCGTTGGCGACTTTGTTCGCAACTTCTGGCTCGCGGTGCTCAAAGCCAAGGCGGAACGCAATGGTCACTTCTCCGCGTCCTTTGACAGCCGCGCTGACAAGCGAAACGGTGATTGCATTGCGCATTTCGTCAATCTTCTCGGTCACGCTCAGCTGACGGCTTTGCGAAGCAAAAAGGTTGTATTTGTTGATGATCGCTTCCAGATGCTCACGGGTCATCACGCGCTGGCGAATGACTTCGATGCGCTCGTCGGCAAAGGTATTGTTGTTCGCCGCCACCAGGTCCGGGGAGATTTGCTGGGACTCGACCAGGATCGTGCCGGAAGACTCATAGGTGGGCGGAAGCGAGATCGCGACCATCACGCACACGCCAAGGATGACCACAGCACTCACGATCAACAGCACCGCGCGGTGCTTGATGATGGCGATGTAGTCGTTAACCGACATTTCGTATTCAGAAGTCATAATGTTCACAGAGCTGAATGTCAGAAATCCGGGTGACTATAAGTCAAGGTCAACCCGACGACGTTTGCGTTGGCATCCGGCAAGCCATCTTGCTGGCGTTCTTTGTACGTGTAGGATAGGCGGGCCACCCAAAAAGGCGAGAGCTCCTGGCTGAACCAGGCGCCTACATCGCGCAGGGTGTTCGGTGTGATGCCCTTGGTTTTTTGCCACGAGGACTCAACGCCGGCACGACGGGTATCGTCGATGGCGTAGCTCCAGTTCCCGTGCACATTACTCAGCTCGACAAACCCGCCGTCACCGCTGGCGACAGTACTGCGACTGGCGTCGAAACTGGTCTCGATACGGTCACCGGTGTACTGCAACGAAACGCCGCCCTGGCCAGTAGGGCTTCCGTCCGTGCCAGTGGTTTTGTTGACACCTGCGTAAACCGACCCTTTCAGTCGATCCGAGATGTCGTAGTTCAAGCCCACTACGGGGGTGTAACTGTTTGAGGACGACACCGCAGATCCCTTCTCCGGTTCATAACGCTTTGCACCCAAGCGCGTGAAAAGCTCCACACGCTCGCTCCATGCATAGTTCAAACTCAGCCGGTTCGCCAGTTCGTCGTAGTCCGTCAACGTGGCAATGTCGTACGTGGCGTGGCTGTATTCGGTTTCGTTAACCAGCGTAGTACGCTCGCTGAGCGCCGTACTCCAGTTGCCGCCGAACGTGCTCAGCTTTTGCGTCCCGTCGGGAGCAATAACGCCGGTTTGCAGAACCTCAGTGGCGAGCGTCGAACTCTCGACATACCGCGCCTTCAAACCATAACCACCGGTTTCAGTCTCGCGCTGCCAGCCGACTCTCAAATCGGGGTCTTCACGGTCCGTCACGATGGACGTATCCGACGAACGCACCACGTTCACCCCAAGACCGAACGTAAACTGATCGCGGTCGGCAGTGCCGACGAGCGTCAGATCGGGGGCGATAATGGTGCGGGTCACGCCCTTCTCGTTACTAGAAACGAGCACGGGGTTGCTGTCGTACTCGACAGTCGATGGCACCACGGCTGACGATTGCCAGGTGGCGGCATAGGCCACACCGGAACACGGTAAGGTCAGGATGGCCGTCGCAATTCCAGTTGTTCGCAGCACAGGCAAGATATTCCTTATCGCATCGCGCAAAGCTAAGGCACGACCAGCGTATCGCCGGCCTGGAGTTGAATGTTGGTGGACATGTCATCCCCGGAGATCAGGTCGCTGTAGTGCACCGGCAGCACCAATTGCTTGGAGCCACTGCGCCGAATGACCTTGATCTTGTCTTTGTCCGCGAACTTGTCGAAACCGCCTGTGTTGCTCAGGGTTTGCAATACATCAAGCGAACCCGGCATCGGCACGGGCCCCGGCTTCAGTACTTTGCCTTGCACATAGACGACGTTGCCTTCAATGCTCTTGATGACAACGCTGACATTCGCATAGGGAATGAATTTTTCAAGTTCGGTAGCGATTTTCTTTGCGGCGCCCGTAGAGTCAAGGCCTTGAACGTCGACCTTCCCCGCCAGTGGAAAGGTAATGCTGCCATCGGGAAGTACACGCACTTCCTCGCGCATCTTGTCTTCGCCCCACACGGAAACGACGATGTTGTCGCCCGGCTTCAGCGTGTAGTCGGTGCTCTTTTCGTCAGCACTGGAGACGCCGGGCAAAATAGCCAGCGCGCAGAGTACAGGAACTAATAAACGCAACATCGGGATCCCTCCGCCTAAATGGCCATGCAGGAGTTTTACATAAAAACGGGGCCAAATCACTCTATCCCATTTCGCGTCAAACAAGCGATCAAACAGTGCTTCTGGCAACCCATTTCATTCTGACGCAACCGATCAGTCACCAAAAAGGAAGCCGCAAAACAAAAATAGCTTTATTTAACAATAGGTTGGAGTTGTACATACTGCCCCCCGACACCCAGCGTCAAAATTAAACCATTCAAGCGAACACCCAACTAACGCAACCAACTTACTTCAGTTATCGTTAACTAAGCATTCCCTCTAAACTTTAAAATCTTCAAACCATTAACACTTCATCTTTTCCGGCAAGTGAACACTCCGGTTCTTGATGCCAGAACAACCCTTATACCTTCCGACGATTGGCAACCACGATAAAGCCCAGCAATGCAGACGAAAACAACCAGGCCGCCGCTGGCAATGGTACAGCCTTCGATTGACTAATGAGGGCGTCAGCACCACTCGCCAGACCCTTATCCTCGTTAGACAAATCAACCACTAACGGAGCATTGGAAAGAGCCGCCATTAAACCGTCGCACGATAAACTATTGACGGAAGCGCCAGTCGCCGTTTGATTGTTGTTGCTATTGGATTTGGTCGCCTGACCATCATCGAAGTACTTATCGGTGATAGAAGAAGGCACGCCAAGGACGTTTCCAAACGCATACAACGCGCCACTTGGGTGCTCTTCCAGAGCCGCACCAAGTTGAGGCGCGGCATCCACGCAAGTGCTACCTATCCGACTAATTTCATTCGTCAAAGTGGTGGCGTGAGCCCCTGAAATCGCTGCGCCATTGAGGAGCATCAACATCAAAACGTTTTTAATCACAAGTTTCGTATGCATAACACCGCCTCCCTGCGCAGAGGGTTGCTCGTTTGTGGATGAAGGATTTCGTATCAGGTTAAGTGAAATGTATAAGCACATAGCCATTACGTCAATAGCTCGTCACAATAATTAATCGAAATATAAATTTTCACGAAGTGGCGTCAATTTTACGACACGACGAAAGGTATATACCTCAATCGATCGCGCTATCCATATGAAAAAGCCTGAGGTTTTCCCATTGGCCCCAATTGACCGTCAGGGAGTCGTCACTCAGCGCCTGCTCGCACGCCCCAGACCTCAAATCCTGTGGGCAAACCCGATCACTGAGCTCTATGATTGAACCCAATGACGACCTCAGCTCCGATCCGCCAACCCTGCCCGCCCGGCGCCTGCGACTGCGGGCGTGACCCGTTGCTGGAAACTCCGGGGGCGGATGTGCGCATCCTGTTGCTGACCCGCACCGAGGAAAAACGCCTGATCGAGCGCCTCGAAAACCTGCAGAGCCTCGGCGACCTAGAACGACTGCAACAGCGCATGTACCAACAGCTGGGGCTGCGCGTAAACATTGCCCCTGGCTTTAATGAAGTACGGACCATGCGCGGCATCAATATCAGCCTCGGCGAACTGCCCGGTTTGTGCCGCAAGACTCGTGCCGCAATCCCCGCCGCCATTCGCCGTTCGCTGGAAAAGCGACCGGAGATCGCCTACGAACTGCTCAACGCCAACGACCTGTTGCGCGACGCTTGACCCCCCTTGAACAGGATGATCAGCGGTCGTACACGGCGCGCGGCGCGCTGCTATGCCTTCACATGGGAGCAGTCGCTGTAAACCAGCCAGGACGGAAGTGGAAACCCGCGTGCGACCCTGGTCCCGGCGCCGACCAGGTGAGTGAAGGAACAGGTGCCATTCCGCAACAGGAGGTGGCCGATGTTATTCATAGTCAGTTGGTCGATCAGCCCGGATAACCGTAATGCAGCAATCGAACGTTTTCTCAGGACCGGGGGCGCCCCACCACCGGGCGTTACGATGAAGGGACGCTGGCACGCCGTTGGCGGGTCCGCCGGCTTCGGGATTGCCGAGGCGAGTGATGGTGTGGCGATTCAGAAATGGGTGCTGGACTGGAACGACCTCATGAACATGGAAGTCCATGCCGCGTTGACCGACGAGCAAATGGCGCCGCTGCTGGCCGCCACTGTCGGTCAATAGCGAGCGACGCAACAATCAACGATTCGCAATCACCTGCCGGGGCTGCCGCACATTGCGTCAGTTCCTGCAGGCCCTGCCCTTCCAGTGATGCGATGTCACTGCACATCTCAATCAGCCTCCGCGGCCAACCTTCGAAACATCAGGCGCTGGTCTGTGTATGAATTACTGGATATTTCACGATTCATACCTACTCTCTTTCGCGGGGGATCCAAATTCCAGAGCCGTCGGGAGACTGCTCTAAAGCACTGGCGCCATTGCACAGGATTTCAGGATGAGTAGGAAAAAATCAGCCTCGATGTTCGCTTTCCCTCTACTTGCGCTGTGCTGTCAGCAGGCTCACGCCGGCGGCATCATGCTCTACGAAATCGGCACTGATAACGCTGGCCTTGCCAATGCCGGTGCCGCGGCACGAGCACAAGGCCCTTCTACTATTGCCAGCAACCCCGCGGGCATGAGTTACCTGCCGGGCACTCAAATCACCGGTGGTTTGCAGGTGCTCTACGGCGATCTGACCTTCAATCGCGACTCGGGTACCAATGTTTCCGGAAGCGGCAGTGGCAACGCCCTTGACCCGATTCCCGGCGCCAGCTTTTTCATCAGCCATGAACTGGACGATCACTGGAGCATCGGCTTCGGCCAGTACGGCGACTTCGGCCTGGCCGTCAACTATGACAACGACTGGTCGGGGCGCTACTTCGCGCAAAACTCCAGCCTGCTCGGTTTGTCGATGGTGCCCAGCGTGGCGTATCGCTTCAATGAGCAATGGTCGGTGGGCGTCGGCGTCAAAGCCATGTACGGCATGTTGAAAGCCCAGACCGCCATCGACCGTTCACCGTTCGGCCTCACCGACCGCAGCGATGGCCAGTTCAAGTACAAAGACACCGATTGGGGTTTTGGCGCGAATGTGGGGGTGATCTACGCCCCACAAACGGGCACCCGGATCGGCCTCGCGTACACCAGCAAGGTCGACCTGAGTTTCGAAGACGGGTTGGACATCAAGGGTAACGGCCCGCTGCTGGACCGTTTGAACGGGGCGAACACCCAACTCGATGTGACGGTGCCGCAGACCGTCACCCTTAGCCTGTTCCAGCAACTCGACCCGCAGTGGGCCTTGCTTGCCTCGGTCAACTGGCAGGACTGGTCAGAGTTCGGCGAGGTCGGGATTGATGTCGACACCAGCGCGGGCAATGCGAGATCGACCACCATCAACGGCAACTACAAGGACACCTGGCAACTCGCGCTGGGTGCGCAATACCAGGCGACCAAAGAACTGCTGTGGAACGTCGGCGTGGCCTACGACAGCAGTGCCGTTTCTGACAGCAATCGCACCGTCACCGTGCCCATGGCCGAATCCTGGCGCCTTGCGACGGGAGTCACCTATGCTCTGAACAAGGACACCGACGTCAACGTCAGCTGGGCCATGGTCTGGCTCGGCGACATGCCGGTGGACCAGACCAAATCCACGTCAGGCAATCGAATTTCCGGTCAATTCGACAGTGCCTGGATTCAAGCGGTGACCGGAAACATGACGTGGCGATTCTGACGCCCTTGCTACCGAAAAAACGACCTAATCCATGGAGCACACCCCACTATGAACCTCTCCCGAAAATTGTTCGTCGGCGCTGCAATGGCCAGTCTGCTGCTTGCCGGCTGTACGTCGAAAGTCACCGAGAAGGAACAGTATTCAGGCTACCTCTCCAACTACAACAACCTGCAGGAAGTCGAGACGCCCAGTGGTGGAACCGCCATGCGTTGGGTCAGCCCGTCGTGGAACCCGAACGCGTATGACACCGTAGCGTTCAACAAACTGGAGCTCTACCCGGCGCCCAAGCCTGATGAGCGCGTCAACCGGCAGACGCTGGACGACATCCAGAACTACATGACCGCCAAGGCCAGAAGTACCCTGGGGCAGAAATACCGCGTGGTCCCCAGCGCAAGTGCCGCACCCAAAGGCGCAAAAACCTTGATCATGCGCGCGGCGATTACCGGGGTCAGCGCATCGAATGAAGGCATGAAGTGGTATGAAGTGGTTCCCATCGCGGCCGTAGTGGGCGCGACACAAGCGGCCTCAGGCCATCGGGATCAGGACACAGAACTGTTTATCGAAGCCGAGTTCATCGACGCCAAGTCCAACGAGACGGTGGCCAAGGTCGTGCGCAAAGTGTTTGGTACACAGTTGGCAAACGAAAGTCAGAAGATCACCGCGAAAGACTTCAAGGCGGCGATCGACAAACTGGGCACCGACTTCCAGGCCTTTATCAGCAAGCCGCAAGCGTATTGATCACTGCTTCATGCCGACCCGCCGACGCATGTCGGCGGTGATCGTCTGCCGGGTCTTCTTCAGACCAGCCCAGGGCTCGTCACCGACTTCGGCCAGGCGTTCATGCACGGTGTGCACGTTCCACTGATTGCCGCCCTTCAGTTCTGCCACCTCTTCCCGAAAAATCGGCACCGACACCGGTAGCCCTTCACGGGTGCGCGCGGCGTACGCGCAGATGGTGGTCGCGCCCAGGCCGTTGCGCAGGTAATCGATGAAGATCCTGCCAACCCGGTTCTTGGGCCCGGACACGGCGGAAAACCGCTCCGGCAGCAGCTTGGCCATATGGCTGACAATGGCGTGACTGAAGTCCTTCACCTCGTCCCAGCCGAGCTTGCGTGTCAACGGCACCACCAGGTGAATGCCTTTACCGCCGCTGGTTTTGAGGAACGCCTTGAGCCCCAGTTCATCCAGCACCGACAGCGTCAGCTGAGTGGCCTCGACCATGCTTTTCCAGGGCAGCGCCGGGTCGGGGTCGAGATCGAGGACAAAGCGGTCGGGCTTGTCCAGTTTGTCCGAGGTGGCATTCCAGGTGTGCAATTCCACGGTGCTCATCTGCACGGCACCGATCAGCGCTTCAGCATTGTTGATGATCATCACCGGTTGGCCCGTGACGTCCTTGTCCAGGGTGGTAATCCCCGGAATGGCCAGGCGCTCGGCGTTCTTCTGGAAAAACAGTTCACCGGCGATGCCGTCCGGCGCTCGCACCAGCGCCACCGGGCGGTCTTTGAGCTCCGGCAGAATCCATTCGGCGACGCTGGCGTAGTACTCCGCCAGCTGCACTTTCGTGGTGCCGCTGCTGGCATCGATGACCCGGTCCGGGTGCGTGATGCGCACCTTGCCCTTGTCCAGGCCGATCTGTGAGGGTGCAGGTTTTTCAGTAGTTTTCTCTTTGGCCTTCGCCACGGTCGGACGCTCCTCGGTGATGTCTTGTGCGGGCTTGTCGTCGCGCAGGCCATGGAACACGGCATGGCGCACGGAACCATCCTTGGTCATTTCGGCAAAGGCGATTTCCGCTAACAGCACGGGTTTGAGCCAGTGCACACCCTTGGCGTCGAAGCCGCTCGGCGGATTGACCACTGCCGGTTTCTTCGCCTTCAACGGCTTGAGTTGTTCATAGATGTTTTTCAGGGAAGCTTCATTGAAGCCGGTGCCGACCTTGCCCGCGTAGCGCAACTCGCCGCTATCGCGATCATGCAGGCCCAGCAGCAAGGCGCCGAACGCGTTGCGCGAGCCTTTGGGGTCGGTGAACCCGACCACGACAAATTCCTGTCGATGCTTGCACTTGAGCTTGATCCAGTCACTGCTGCGTCGCGACACATAAGGCGAACCCAGGCGCTTGCCGATCAAACCCTCCATCTGCATCTGGCAGGCACTGTTGAGCAGCGCTTCCGGTGCTTCGCCGAACGAGTCGGAAAAGCGCAGCAAGGGAGATTTGTTGGCATTGAGCACCGTCGACAGCGCCACGCGCCGTTCCTCGACCGGCACCTCGCGCAGGTCCACGCCATTGAGGTAAGGCATATCGAACAGGTAGTAAAGAATGTTGCCGCTGCGGCCCGAGTCGAACGCATTTTGCAACGCCTGGAAATCCGGGACGCCCTCCTCGTTCGCGACCACCATCTCGCCGTCGAGCCAGGCGGATTCCAGCCCCAGCGCGGCCAAGGCTTCGGCTTGCGCCGGCAGTTTGTGGGTCCAGTCATGGCCGTTGCGGGTAAAGAGCATGACCTTGTCGTGGTCGATGCGCGCCATGATCCGGTAACCGTCGAACTTGATTTCGTAGCTCCATTGGCCGTCCGGGGCTTTTTCCACGAGCGTGGCCAGTTCGGGTTTGATCAGGTCCGGCAGTTTGGCTTTGTGCGCACCGGTGAGTTTCGCCGAGTGTGCGTGGGGCGCTACTTTGCGCGCAGGCTTTTTGACCGGTTTGGGTTTGGCCGCCGTTTTGGCCTTTTTGGGCACAAGGGTCCGGTCGCTGAGCACGCTGTCCGGTTCGGCGGCGACCACGTCGTAATCGCTTTCGGGTTTGGCCGCGCCATCCTGATGTTTGATCAGAAACCATTGCTCTTGCTTGCCCGGCATGTGCGTGCGCACCAGGTTCCACAGGCCCGCGAGTTTTTCGCCCTTGAGCTCGAACTTGAGCTTGCCCTTGGCGTAGGCCTTGGCCGGATCGTCCTGGGGAATCCACACGCCGCGGTCCCAGACGATCACATCGCCGGCGCCGTAATGCCCTTCGGGGATGTTGCCCTCGAAGGTCGCGTAGTCAATCGGATGGTCTTCGACGTGCACCGCCAGGCGTTTGACCTTCGGGTCCAGGGACGGACCTTTCGGCACCGCCCAGCTTTTCAGCGCGCCATCCAGTTCCAGCCGAAAATCATAGTGCAGGTGCGAGGCGTCATGTTTCTGGATGCAGAACTGCAAGGCATGGTCTTTCGCGATTTTTTTGCCTGACCGCCGGGCGGCCGGTTCGGACGTCGCCGAGAAATCGCGCATGCGGTTGTAGTCATCCAGATTCTTGTTCATGACACCCCTGCCCACTCAACGTTTTCCCCGAGGCCCGGGCCCATGCGTGTGACGATCAGCGCAACCACCGCGATCCTTTCCACCCGCTGATATCCCGGGGTCAACAGCTCTTCGCCAAACACGTCGGGATCGAGCTCGCGATAGGTCCAGCCGAACTGCTTTGAATCCAGGTACGGCGCCAGCGCCTGTAGAAATGGATCGCGCCCGTCCACCATCGCCACGCCGGTGTACAACACCAGCGAGCCGCCGGGGGCCAGCCGATTGAGCGCCTGCTCGACGATGCGCAACGATAACTGAGCGCCCAGCGCGCCGCCGCCGTGGCGATAGGCACGTTCGGCCGGGTCGGCCATGTACGGTGGGTTGGCGACGATCAGGTCAAAGTTGCCATCGACATCCTCCAGCACATCGCTGGCTTCAGTGCTGACGTTGGCCACTTCCGCAAGCGCGGCATTAACGGCTGTGAGGCGTAGTGCCGCCGGGTTGATGTCGACCGCCAGCACCTCGGCTTCACGGCGCGCGCGGGCGATCACAATCGCTCCGACGCCCGCGCCGCAACCGATGTCCACAGCACGCCTGATCGGCGCGAAGTTTTGCTGGAGATGGCTGTGAATCAACTGGGCAAAACGGTAGGTGTCCGGGCCGAAGAACACCGAGTCCGCAGCGTCCGTCGGGAATCCGGAATGTACAAATAGCAAGTCATCGAGGCTAGACCAGCGCACGCGGCTTTTAAGCCGGCCCTGATTTTCTTCGAGCACGCCCGCCTGGAGTAACTGGCGCTGCTCGTCCGCCGACAACAGCCCGGGAGCGAACGCCCGGGACCAGCCGTAAATGTCACGCAGGGTCGAGGCCTGTTGCACTCCCGCTCGGTCATTGACCCGCTGATGGGTCAGCGGCGTCGGCGTGACAAAGCGGTAGCCGTCAGCCTGCAAACGTCGCCCCAACTGCAGCAAAGCCAGATCGTCAGCCCCCAGGCATTCTTCCTGATTCATAACGAGCTCCTTATCTAAGGCCGGACCTGAGTTCGATAAACCTGCGCGTGGCCATCAAACCGGCCGGATGGGCGTGGCGCCGGGCCGACAGCCATGGAATCAGCACCGGCATCTCCTCGTGATCGGCGAGCCCTTGCAGCGTGGCCTGCAAGCTCTGGATGTCCGCGTCGTTGGCTGGCAGCTCAGGCTCGACTGTCGTAGCACCAGGGCTGCGACGAAACATGGGCGCGGCGCGCTTGGGCTTCCAGTCACCGGCGATCCAGTCGTGCAACAGCTGTTTTTCATAAGGGCTGAACACGCCGAACATCGCGGCGCCATCGCCGTCGATCAACTGCCAGAAACGGCTGTTCTGCGGGTCTTGATCACGCTTGATCCAGCCTTTGTTTTCCAGGGCAACGAGAAAGCCCGGCAGCTGTTCCGGCGAGGACAGCCATTGATTGACCGTCTGGCCTTCCACTTTGCAGTAGTCGGAATGCATGTGCTGACCGAACGGGCGTTTACGCTCGAGCATGTTCAGCACTTCGGCGTAGAGGTCGAATGATTCGATGATGGCGCGGCTGCCCTGCCCCAGGTCATTGAGTCGATAACCCAGCGTGACCCGGCGCACGAACTCTTCGCGATCGGCGTCGATCGGCAGCAACTGCAATACCGACTGCACGGCCTTTTGCGCGTGCCCGGTACTGGCATTGTCGATGGTCACGTGCAGCGTGAAGTAATACGGATCAATACCCAGTTCACTGAGTTCATAGGCACTGATCAGCAAATGCAGGGGCAGCATTTCGTAGCCGAGGTTGTAGCCGATCACTTCAGGCAGAAATTCGTCGCTGCATTCACCCAACGCCAGCTGAATGGCGCCTTGCAGATAATACGCGTCGTCCAGCACACCGCAGTCTTGCAAGCCATGTTCAGCGAGGAGTTTGCTGTAGATCGCAACGTGATTGCGCGCCGGGTTGCCGCTGCCCAATTCTTCCAGATAGGTGCAGATCAGGCCGTCGAAACGCGGGTCGCGCCAGTGCTGCAGCAAACCGTACAGCCACGCGCCGTCGACCTTTTTGGTCGGGCCGACCGCTTGCAGAAAAAACAGCGCGTGCGCCTTGTTGCTGAAGAACTGGCGCGGTACGCCGTTTTTGCGCGACTTCAGGTAGTCGGCGTATTGGCGAGCCACCTGGATGCTGCGTTGTTCGACAAAGCTCGCAAGCGCTGACAGGTCCTCGGGTATTTCCTGGGGAAGGTCTGCCGCCTGTTGAATCTGCGTTTGCAAGAGGCGCTGACCCAGTGCGCGCCGTTGTTCGGCATCGTCGCTCAACAGCAACTGTTCGTAGCACTGCTTCAGGCTGCCGGGGGGCGGTATCGATTGCTCGCTGGTAATTCTGGAGTGGAGTCGAGTCAGGACAGTCATGGGCGCATCTCTCGGTCTGAGGCCAGTGGCAGGACGCTGAATCAACACGTCTCTACAGCAGCAGATCGATGTGCCCGGAGAAAAATTCAATCGAGGTTGAAATCGCCCTGACAGACGGGAATGTGGCGCGGCACCCTGATACCGAAACCGTTGCAGGAGCGGCTTCGAACCGCTCCTGCAGGCGGGGTTAGCTCAGGTTTCCGCAGAAAAGCGTCTGCTCGCCATCGGCCGGGGCTTCACGCACAACCAGCGCATAGCCGCCCGCGCGGAGCGTGTCGACGGCGACCGGCGCACTCTTCCAGAAATACCGCATCGAGGCCGACGAGTAGAACCGCGCATTCGGGCCGTCGTTCATGTCATAGGCCGGTTTCGCACCCAGGTTGGCGCAGCTTCCGGGATAGATGTAGGCCTGCACACGACCGGCTAACGCAGTGCCCATGGGCTCGCCGCTGATGGCAAACCAGAACACTGTTGCGTTGCCGCTAGGCATCATGACGGGCCTGGCGATACTTCCGGCATTGATGGGCGTAGGGTTGAGGGGAATATTGGTGACCTGGTTGTCCGGTACTGTTGAGCACCCAGTGATCCACCCGACCGCTACCACCAACGCCAGCGAAGATACGATTTTCATCGTGATACTCCCGCTTTTAGGACGCGTTGAAGTGATCCCCCTGATCAATTTTAGCTGTCGGGGGAAAGCGGGCAGTTCTTCGGATGGTCGGTCGGGTTGGTGGGGCCGCCTGTCAGGCACCGCCACCCTTGGCCTGCTGTTCCAGATGCACCTGCAACTGCGGATCAATCTTCAGCGCTGCCGCCAGTTCATCCAGATAATTGCGCTCGGCGTCCTGCTGGTCGTCCACCAGCATCACACTGGCCAGGTACATTTCAGCGGCGATGGCCGGGTCCGTGGCCGAGCGCGCCACATCGGCGGCGTCCAGTGGCCGGGCCACTTCATCATCCAGCCACTGCTGCAATTCCGGGTCATCGGTGTGGCGACCGATTTCAGTGCTGATCATCTGTTTTTCAGCGTCATCGATCCGGCCATCGGCCTTGGCCGCTGCAATTAATGCACGCAGGACCGCATGGCTGTGGTCTTCGATTTCCGGGCCGGACAACAAATCCGCCGTGCGCGGCGCCTGCTGCGGGGCTGCCGCGGCCTGATTGCGCTGCCAGGCTTGATAGGCCTGGAAAGCCATCATGCCCAGCGAAGCCAGCGCTGCATAATTGGTGCCGCCACCGGAGCGAGTCTGGGTCGAGCCGCCCAAGGCCGAGCCGCCGCCCAGCAAACCACCAAGCAACCCACCCAGGCCTCCGCCCCCCGCACTGGCAGCGCCTCCGCCTCCCCCGCCTAGCAGGCCACCGAGCAATCCGCCCAGGTCGCCGAGCCCACCCTGGCCGGCCCCGCCACCTTGTTGCGACATCGAGCCCTGTCCGGAGCGCAATAGTTGTTCGAGCAAATCGCTGGTATTCATGACGATGTCCTCCGCGGTGGAAGTTATCCAGTCAGGCAACGATAGTCCTCGCCGGCAAATGCGCCACCACCGTTTGGCTGACGTGAACGCCTTGAGGCGCGGCGGGTAATTGCTCCGGATAAATCCACAGTATTTTTTGGTGGCCCAGCTAAGATTTACAGACGGTGAACCTTATTCCCGGATTTCCGGTCGATACCTGCAACCCGACCCGGTTTGCCGCCACCCTCGATCCTGAGGGTGAATGACTGGCTTGCTTCACTTTCTGGAGAACGCCCCCGTGATATCCACCTTACACATCGCCAGGCTCAAAGCATGGGGCGCCCATGGTTTCACCGCCACTGGCGTGGTCACCGCGTTTCTCGCGACCCTCGCCCTGCTGGAAAACCAGCCGACCAATTGCCTGCTGTGGCTGGGCGTTGCCTTGATCGTCGACGGGCTGGACGGCGCACTGGCGCGCAAGGTCAACGTGCAGTCGGTGCTACCGAGTTTCGATGGCTCGATTCTCGACCTGGTGATCGATTACCTGACCTATGTGTTCATCCCGGCGCTGTTCATCTATCGCTACGTTCCGCTTCCGGACTACACGCTGCTGCTGAGCATCTCGCTGATTCTGGTGTCATCACTGTTTTGCTTCTGCAACGTCAACATGAAGAGCAAAGACAACTACTTCCAGGGCTTCCCCGCCGCGTGGAACGTGGTTGCGCTGTGCCTGTACATCATTGCGCCGTCGCCGTGGATTACCTTGCTCACCATCATCGGCCTGGCGTTGCTGACCGTGACCCGGATGAAGTTCTTGCACCCGTTCCGCGTGCGTCGCTTCATGCCGATCAACATCGCAGTGACGGCCATCTGGCTGCTGTGCAGTTTGTCGCTGGTGATCAACCACCCGGTGATCAACCCGCTGGTGATGGGGCTTTGGCTGTTGATGTCGGCCTATTTCCTGGGGATCTGCTTCTGGCGCACGGCGCTGGAGTGGTTCGACGAATCGCGGCACAAATAAGCCGGCGAGTTTCCCTTAACTTGTAGGAGCGAGCTTGCTCGCGATGGACTCAAGAACACCGCGTTTAGCCAGCAAGCACGCGTATTCGTTAACGACCCTCGCGAGCAAGCTCGCTCCTACAGGTGCTGTACAACTAAGCCAGCCACGAAAAAGCCCGCACAAGGCGGGCTTTGTAAATCGAGTAGGTGGCCAGCGCTGGTCTCTGGCTTACAAGGTTTATCAGGCCTCCCACAGAACAGTCTTGTGCTGTCCTGCTTCACACGGCATAAGGGCTGGATCTCAGCGCGGAGATCTTTCTAACCGTGTACCCTTCGGAACGCTACCCCGCGTTTCCTCGCTATCCGCTTTGCGCATCAGTCTGCGTCTTCACCTACACGTTGAAGGATAGCAAGGGACTCGCGATGCGACAGGTGATTTTTAGACCAATTTTGCCCAGCAGCGGGTGGCTAAAATCGGAAAAATTCTATTGCAGCGCGATGAATTGAAAATGGAGACCTGTGGCGAGGGAGCTTGCTCCCGCTGGGTCGCGTAGCGGCCCCAAAAGATGGGCCTGCTACGCAGTC
>NZ_RWIN01000048.1 GCF_009761815.1 Pseudomonas sp. PB120 | reverse complement strand
CTTGCTCCCGCTGGGTCGCGTAGCGGCCCCAAAAGATGGGCCTGCTACGCAGTCCAGCGGGAGCAAGCTCCCTCGCCACAGGTGAGTGTCAACTCAACGTTTGGTGTGTTCAGCGCCTTCAGCGCTTTTTTATCGATTATCTCAACGGCTCGCCTATTCCGCCCGCAATAGACCCGAGGGCACCACCGTTTCGATCAGCCCGGTGGCCACGTCGTAGACCAGCCCGGTCACCGTCAAACCGCCCGGCAGGTTCGGATTGGCCTTGAGCGCGGCCACGTCAATCGCTACCGACTTGTACGGATTATCAATCTCCAATGCCGGCAGTTCCTGCTCCGCGACGCCCATGTACTTCGCCAACAATCCCGGCGCGTGGTGGTAGCAACCGGAAATGCCGCATTGCGTGTGGTGCAGCACGATCAGGTTCCAGCCCTCACCCACCCCCGCACCACCCACTCGGGAAACAGTGCCCAGAATGGCCATGGTCTGGAACAGGTCCGGCGTCACGCGGCCACCCACGTTGCGAATCACCGCCGCTTCCCCGGGCTCCAGCTTCAACACATCCATCGGGTCGACGCGGGGGTCAACGCAACCAATGATCATGGTTTTCTGCGAAGGAATAATCTTGAGGTCAGCGGCGAAACCGTTCTCTGCGAACGCCGCATTGCGTTGGGTCAACGTCTGAAGAAAGTCCATGGGTGCCTCTATCGTCGGGTAGGGTTGAGTCGATGCCGCGCCGGCGACGAGTACGTCGAGGGATTCGGCTTAGCGGGTGCCCATGAAATATCGGCTTTTCAGGCCCCCGTCGGTAGCCGTCGAATCAGGCTAAGATTTATCTCGAATCAGCATAAGTGAATCGCCATGGCCCTCAAAGATATCCTCTCGTTGCGGCTGTACACCCGCGTCGCCCGCCTCGGCAGTTTCTCGGCGGCGGCGCGTGAAAGCGGGCTCGCCCAGTCCCAGGTCTCGCGCATGATCGCCGAACTGGAAGCGGGATTAGGCGCACGCCTGCTGTCGCGCACCACCCGGGCCGTGGTCCCGACCGAGGCCGGCCTGGAGTTTCTGGCGCGCATCGAGCCAATCCTCGCCGCTGTCGATGACGCCGAAAACAGCGTGCGCGAAACCGGCGAACTGCGCGGCCTGCTGCGCATCGGCATGCCGTCGACCATGGGCATCCGCGTGGTCATCCCCAGGCTGTCGGCCTTTACCGAGCGTCATCCCCAGTTGCACCTCGAACTGATGCTCGAAGACCAGTGGCAGGACATGGTCAAGGAGGCCGTCGACATCGGTATTCGCGTGGGGCATCTGCCGGACCTGGCCGGTACCGCGAGGCAGATCGGGACGATGTGCCGGGTGATCGTGGCGGCCCCGGACTATCTGTCGCGCCACGGCACCCCGGTCATTCCGGACGACCTTGAACATCACCGGATCATCGGCGGTCCGGCGGGCGCGCAGCCCTCTTCCTGGCAATTCGAGCGCGATGGCAATTTGTCGTCCATCAGCCTGGCGCCCCAATTTTCAACCAATGACACCGCCGGAGCACTCGCGGCTGCGGCCGGCGGCCTGGGCATCACGTCGACCACGTCATGGGCCTGCGCGCAGGAGCTGGCGAGCGGCGCCCTGGTGCGGCTGCTGCCGGAATGGAAAATGGCTGACTTGCCCGTGCATGCCTACTTTCCGCAAGGACGCACGACTCGAATGGCGGCGCGGGCGTTTGCCGATTTTCTTGCCGCGACACTCGGCAGCGATCAAGCATCACCGTGAAAGTAGGTCCCGTGCTCGACAAGCCACTGCTTCCCTTGCGCAAGGCCCTTCTGCTCTCGCGCCAGAATCCAGTCTGAGGTTCGCGCAACACCCTCGCGATCCTGGCCCATCGCCTGCCCGACCAACACCTGTCCCTGGGGCAGCGTCAGAAAGCTGAACACGCCGGTCGAGGGCGCGGCGTTTCTTCGCGACTTCCACGTGCCATAGAGATAACGGTTGTCATAAATGTCACAGCTGCCCTGCCACTCGTAACCGCCCACATTGTCGGAATTCGTCAACCGCAGGCGACCTTTGGCGACGTCCACGTTGACTTTCTCGGTGACCCATTGCGTGGGGTCATCCGCATCCTGCCAGGTCGATTCCCAATCACCGAGATAGTCGTTGCGGCGCCGGTAGACCCGGGCGCTCTGGTAATTGGCCCACCATGGCGCCAGGCAGACACCTACAACCGTGCTGGCACCGGCGAGGATGACGGGAAACCAGTACACCTCAAAGGCGCTCATGGCTAGAGACCTCCAGAGAAAACTGAGGCAAAGTCTAGTTCACGCCACTGGCGATTTCTTCAATCTACCCAAGCGAGAAAACAATGGTCACCTGTCACCTGAGGTATGTGCTGGATCCCTACCAGCTCGAAGCGTTCGAGCACTATGGCAAGCTGTGGATTCCCCTCGTTGAAAAATTCGGGGGCACTCACCATGGCTATTTCCTGCCGTCCGAGGGGGCCAATAATATTGCCCTGGCGATGTTCACGTTCCCTAGCCTGGCAGCCTATGAGCGCTATCGACAGGACTCGATGAAAGACCCGGATTGCATCGCGGCGTTCCAGTACGCCCAGGACACAAAGTGCATCCTCAGCTATGAGCGGACCTTTTTCCGGCCGGTTTTTGGCGAGCCGCTTTAACCCCCGCGACACTCGGCGCATCGACCCCGTCACAGGTTCGCTGCGTCGCCCATTACCGGACCGCCGAACAGTAATTCATTAGCCATACTGAATTGGACCTCGAACCCCCTGTCCAGTCGGTGCGCGAACATGAACATTGCGTGGAGCCGCTTCAAACCAATCCTCCTCTTGCTGCTGTGCTGCCTCAACACGGCACTGGCGCAGACGGTTCCCGACCTGCCCGCCGTCGAACTCACCCCCGCCGAAGAAGCCGAAGTGCAAAGCCTGGTCCTGCCGATCCCCGAGAACTGGGTCGGCGACTTCGAAGGCATGCGCGAGCGTCGTCTGGTCCGGGTGCTGGTGCCTTACAGCAAGACTTTTTTCGAACTGGATCGCGGTCGTCAACGGGGTCTCAGCTATGAACTGGGCAAAGGGCTCGAAGCCTGGTTGAACAAGACCCAGCCCTACGGGAAAAAGTCGATGCAATGGCGGGTCATGTTCATCCCCACCGCCCGAAACGAACTGATGTCGAAACTGATCCAGGGCGTCGGTGACATTGCCACCGGCGGGCTCACCGTGACCGAGGATCGCCTGAAAACAGTGGATTTCTCCGACCCGTTTGCGGTGAACATCCCCGAAGTGCTGGTGACCGCTCCTGGCAGCAAAGCCTTTGAAAAGCTCGAAGACCTGTCCGGTCAGGAAATTACCGTCCGGGCGTCGAGCAGCTATTACGAGCACCTGCAGGCACTGAATGCCTCGTTCAAGGAACAAGGCCTGGCGCCCATCGACCTGAAGGCGGCGGATGAAAACCTCGAATCAGAAGACTTGCTGCAAATGGTCAACGCCGGATTGCTCAAGGCCACAGTGGTTGACCGCTATATCGCGAAAATCTGGGCCCCGCTGTACACCGACATGAAGATTCACGACACGTTTGCCATTCACGACAATTCCGAGTTCGCCTGGGCGATTCGCAAAGACAGTCCAGAGCTCAAGGGCCAACTGGCGGAATTCGTCAAAACCCACAAGGTCGGCACCACGTTCGGCAACAGCCTGCGGACCAAGTACGTCACCAACAGCAGCAAACGGGTGCTCAACGCCACCTCCGAAGCGGAAATGAAGAAGTTTCAGGAGATGGTGGACATTTTCACCCACCACGCCAGCACCTACGGTTTTGACCACTTGATGCTGATGGCCCAGGGTTTCCAGGAGTCGCAACTCGATCAGAAGGCCCGCAGCCCACGAGGTGCCGTCGGCGTAATGCAGCTGCTGCCCAAAACCGCCAAGGACCCGACCGTCGCCATCGGCGGCATCGACAAGAGCGCCGATAAAAATATCGAGGCCGGCAGCAAGTACATGCGCCTGCTCGCGGACAAGTACCTGAACGACCCGCAACTGACGCAGATGAACAAAACCCTGATGACCTTTGCCGCCTATAACGCCGGGCCGGGCAACCTGCGCAAGTTCCGGGCGTTGGCCGAAAAGTCGGGTCTGGACAAGAACATATGGTTCGGCAATGTGGAGCAAGCGGCGGCGCAAGTGGTGGGCCGGGAAACGGTGGATTACGTCGGCAACATCTACAAGTACTACGTCGCTTATAAGCTTGTAGAGGAAAAGACAGCGGCCAATGCCAGCAAAACCGCTCAATGATGGCCAATGGCTCCTGCACCGTAGGTCTTGAATCCCTTTAAACAGCGGCTTACAGCCTGGAAAAGCGCAAAAGTCGTCCTAAGCTAAATCTGTCCAATAGTGGGCTGTTTGTACAACGGAATGATTCACCGCACGGTTTGAGGGCCGCCACTATGCAAGGAGTTCCTCGTCGTTTTCCCGGCCTTCACCTGCGCCCCCAGCGCCAGGCACTGGCGCTGGAACCGCGAATTCTGTTCGATGGGGCCGCCGCCTCTGCAGCGGCCGATCAGCATCACAACGATCCCGCCGCGCCCGCCGATGCCGCGGCGGCTCATCCGGCTGCCCCCACCGAAGCGCGGCCCGCCACCGAGCAACCCGCGCCGTCCGCTGCGCGCAGTTTGCTGGTGCTGGACAGTCGCATCGAAAACCGCGATCAACTGCTGGCGCAACTGCCGGGCAATGTCACCGCCATTGTGGTGAATGTGGGCGAAGACGGTCTGGCGGCGATCTCCGCCGCGCTGGCGCAACTGGGCAAGGTCGACTCGATCCAGGTGATTTCCCATGGCGCGCCCGGGCAGTTCACTCTGGGCAACCGCACGATCACCTCTGACAACGTTGACCAGCTCAGCCAGACCTTCGAGCAATGGCGTAACAACCTGACCCAGGGCGCCGACATCCAGCTCTACGGCTGCGACGTCGGCGCAGGTGCGGCCGGCAGGACCCTGGTCACCGAACTGGCGCGCTGGACCGGCGCCGATGTCGGGGCCTCCAGCAATGACACCGGCAGCAAAGCCGCCGGGGGTGACTGGGTCCTGGAAACCAAAGTCGGCGACATCGACAAGAGCATCGCCATCAGCAGCACCGCCCTCGCCAGTTTCGACGGCTTGCTGGCCGATGCCGCGCCGACGGTCACCTTGCCGGCCACTGGCAGTGATGTGTTGCTGGGCGACCGCTTCAATTTCACCGTCAATTTCAGCAACACCTCCGGCCAGGAAGGTTACGCGCCGTTCCTGACCTTGTTCATGCCCACCAGCGGCAAGGACGGCGACGACGGCGTGAGCTTTATTTCCGCCAGTTACCTGGGGCAGAACCTGGTCACGCACATCGTGATTTTCGATGCGGCCGGCAACGCGACCCACCCCATCGCCAAAGACGCCAGCGGCAATTTCCTCACCATCAACGCCTCGAGCTTTGGCATGCAACCGGGCGACCAGCTGGTGATTATCGAGTTGCCGTTTGCCAGCGTTTCCAGCGGCCAGCCGGTGATTTCGGTGCAGATCAGCGCGAGTTTGAGCAACCTGGCCGATACCAACTTCTCCAATGGCAGCCCCGACCTGACGATTCGCGCCAGCGGCGGCTTCCAGTTCGGTAACGATGCGCTGGACAACCCGTTCGATGACCCCGCCCTGATCCAGGCCGGCACCAGCGCGTTTGTCGTGCATCCGACGGTGATCACGTTCAACGAAACGCTTTCCACCCCTGAAGGTGAAACTGCCACCGGACCCAACTATGGCCGCACCTTGACCGTCACGGTGACCCCGGCGCCGGGGCAGACGCTGCAGCATGTCATCGTCACCCAACCCTTGCCGGATAACATCCAGGTCACCGCTATCACGCCCGGAGCGGGTGGGCGCCTGACCTCCATCACGCTGCACGATGGCACGGTGGTCACCGACCCGGCGCAAATCGCCGTCCTGATCGCCTCTGACGCAGTGTTCATCAACTCGTTTACCGTCGAGTACGACACGCTGACCGCCGCGACCAATACCCAGGTCGCATTCTACGTGCCGGAAACCGACGCCAACGGCCAGCCGATCATCAATCCGGTCACCGGTGACGCCGTCACCATTACCCTCGGCGCGCCGAGCGCCACCGGCCAATGGGCGCCGCTGGACCCGCGCGATGTCGTCGCGCCGAACACTGTCATCGATTTTTCCGGCACCGGCCGAACCACCGACTTCGTCGCCAAGTCCATCACCTTGCTCAAGCAGGTGACCCTGCAGACGGACATCGGCCAGACGGGCATCACCCCTGGCGACACGCTCAAGTACACGCTGAACCTGGCGATTTCCGACTACTTCGCCTTCGGCAAGGACTTTTTCAACCAAGGCCAGCTGATCATCCGCGATCAGCTCAGCGACGGACAAACCCTCACCGGCACCCCGACCCTGACCGTCACCCTCGCCGGTGTAACCCAGACCATCACCCTGGTGTCCACCGTCGTCACCAACGCCGACGGCAGCACCTCGTTGGCCTTTGACATTGCCCAGTCGCTGCGCAATGCCTTCTCCGACATTCGCGGCTGGCTCAACGGTGACCTGGCCTTTGATGATCGTCTGGAAGGCGCGGTGCTGGCGGTGCTCAGCTATTCCGCCATCGTCGGCCAGACCTACAAGCCGCCCTCGGGCGCGCCCCACAGCGAAATCAACGAAGGCGACGAGCTGGGCAACAGTGCCGTGGTCGATGGCACGCTGCTGCAAGACATTTTCAACCTGACCGGGCAAAGCGAAACGGATGGCTCGGCGACCACCAGCGTGATCCCGACCAACACCGTCGACATCCAGATCGTCGAGGTCAATAACGGTACGCCACCGGCCAGCGGCGAGCTGAAGCCCGGTGACGAAGTGACCTTCGAACTGAGCTACAACCTGCTCACCGGCGACTACGAGCAATTCAAGCTCACGGCCTATCTGCCGCTGCCTTTGTTCGACGTGAACGGCGTGGCCTGGACCATCGGCAGCGACTCCGGGCAATGGCAAATCGGCCCTGGCAACACCAATGCCGGTGGCGTACTCACGGTCACCAACGGTGCCGGCAATTCGGTCATCTTCGACTTCGGCAGTTTTGTCACGGCCGACACCACCGGCAGCCGTATTGTCGTGCGCTTTACCTTGCGGGTTGGTGACCAGCCGTTTGCCGATCAGCGTTCACTGGACGTGCTGGCGCAGTCGAGCCAGCAAACCACCCTCACCGACCGCACGCTGATTTCCTCGGACGTGGTGGCCATCGTTTCCGTGGCCGAACCCGTGCTGTCGATCAAGCACGGCGTGGTCTCCAGCAGCAACGGCACCATCACCAACACCACGGGCAGCTGGAACCCGCCGGGCAGCACCGGTTCGCCATTCAATGGCAGCGTAACCAGCCTGGCCGCGGTGGACGGCGACATCAGCGGCATCGACGGCGGCGACAACCTGCGAATGGTCACGGCCATCGAGAACACCGGCGGTGGTGGCGCGTTCGACGTCAGCACCAGCATCACCCTGCCCACGGGCCTGAGTTTCGTCGGTGGCAGCCTGGGCGCCGCCAACCTGCAGATTTACCGGGGCGACGGTACCGCGCTGGTGCTCGGCGTGGACTACAGCGTCAGCGGCAACCAGATCACCTTCCTCGACGCGGGCGGCCAAGCCACCCTCCTCGCCGGTCGCAGCGGCACCGCCGCCGATACCAGCGGCGCCAACGTGGTGGTCATCAGCTACGACGTGGTGGTCAGCGCGACCATCGAAGCCAGCCGCAGCCTGCAAAGCACCGCGACCCTGAGCAATTACGCCAGCGTCAACGGCGGCACCGACTTTACCCCCACCGACCTGACCGACCTGTCGAGCCAGCAAGTGGCAGCCCCGGTGATCAGCAAAGTCTTCGCCGGCGGCACCCTGGACGATGGCGATTCCAGCGCCGGCCACACCACCGGCAGCGATCTGGTGATCGGCGAAAGCATGCAGTACGACATCGTCGTCACCCTGCCCGAAGGCACCACGCAAACCTTGCGCATCGAGGACCTGATCCCGCCGGGCATGCGCCTCGACACCACGTTCAACGGCGGCCTGGGTTATCAGATCATCACCACTCAGGCCGGCAGCGGTGCATTGGGCGCCGATTTTGCCGGTAGCATCGTGGTCAGTGGCTTCGCCGGCCAGGGCGGCGCGCTGGGGGGCGACGGCGTCGATGCGCGCTGGACCTTCAGCGTTTCCGGCGCCACGGCGGACAACCAGACCGGCAACAACACCTTCGTGATTCGCCTGCAATTGGTGGCCAACAACGTCATCGCCAACCAGGCCAATCAGTCGCTGCAAAACTCCGCGCAACTGACCTTCAGCGACCCGGACACCGACACGCCCAACGGCAACGTCGCGGTAGATCGCACGGTGGCGTTGAGTGGCGGGCAACCGACGGTGACCGTGCGTGAACCGACAGTAGTGGTCACGCAGGTGCTGACGTCCACCTCCGGCCTCGGCGGTTATGACCAGGGCGACACGGTGACCTTCACCATCACCCTGAGCAACGGCGCGGGCGGCAACGACTTCAATGCGTTCGACATCAGTTTCTTCGACAACCTGCCTACGCAGCTGAGCAACATCACCCTGACCGGCGTGCTTTATCAGAACGGCGTAACCAACAACGGCGGCGTCGATTTCGAGCTGGTGAACGGTCAGTTGCGCACGGCCAACGGCGCCAACATCGACATCAGCAAGGGCGGCAGCATCGTGCTGAGTCTGTCCGGGGTGGTCAACGCCACGGCGGCCAGCCAGTCCAACTTCGCCAACGTGGCGATCGTGCAATGGACCAGCCTCGACGGCACGCAAGGTGGTGAACGCACCGGGGTCGACGGGCCGCTCAATGGCGGCACGCTGAACGACTACCGTAACGCCTCGACGCTGATTGTGCCGGTGGCCCAGGCGATCCAGATCTCCCGGGTCGGCGGCCTGCCCGACAGCCCGGCCCCATCGCCAACAACTGCACCGCAGGAAGCCGTGACCATCGGTGAAGTGATCCGTTATCGGGTGGTGGTGCTGGTGCCCGAAGGCAACAACCCCAACTACCAGGTGCAAATCACCCTGGCCAACGGGCTGCAGTTCATCTCCCCGGATGCGCTGGTGAACGCCTTGCGCATCGGCTTCATTTCCGGTGGCGGCCTGACCAGCGACGCCAACCTGATCGTCGGCGGTACGCTCGATATCAACGGCAACGAAAACAGCCCCGAAGCCTTGCCGATCACGCCCGACCTGCTGGGCCTGGGGCCGAACGGCGTGTTCGACCCGAGCCGCCTGACGGTGGTCACCAACGCCGATGGCAGCCAGACCATCACTTTCAACCTCGGCAACGTCGTCAACGGCGGCGTGCCGGACACAGACCTGGAAGGCATCGTCCTGGAGTTCAACGTTCGCGTGACCAACCAGGCGAGCAACGTCAGCGGTGCGTTGCTGGGCGCCAGTGCCCATGAAATCGTCAACGGCATCGGCCGCGCCAACAGCAACACGGTACTCGAACAAATCGTCGAGCCCAGCTTCAGCGGCCTCGATAAACAGGTGGTCGGTTTCGACCCCAACCCAACGGGCAGCAGCGGCACCGCCACGGTGCAACTGAGCTTCACCCAGAACGGTGGATTGCCTGCGTTCGACGCTCAACTCAGTGACGGTTTTGCCAGCGGCAGCAATTACAGCCTGGTCAGTATCAGCATCAACGGCACCGTGTTCGGGCCGGGTAACCTGCCCAGCGGCGTGACGTTCAGCACGACGGGCGGCATCAGCGTCAACTTCGATCAGCTGGACGTCGGCGCGCAAATCAAAGTGGTGTATCAGGTCACCCTGCCCAACTCGGCGGCGATTGCCAGCAGCGACGCGACGCTGACCTGGAGCAGCCTGCCTGAAGACTTCACCAGTTGGGGCGGCAACAGCGTCGGCACCGACGGTGCCATCGACGGCGAGCGCACCGGCAGCACGGTCGGTCCGAACCAGTACATTCTTCACGACAACGCAGGGCTCGGCATCATCACCGGTACCTTGTGGGACGACACCGCCTCGGCCACTACCAGCACCGTGCCCGATGGCGCGGGCCTGGTCGGGCAGACGGTGACCCTGACCTGGGCCGGTGCCGATGGCTTGCTCGATACGACCGCCGACAATCTGGTGTTCAGCACCGTCACCGACAGCAACGGGCAATATCATTTCGGTGTGCTGCCGCTGGGCGTGTTCCGCATCGACGTGCCGGCCGGCCTGGTCAGCTTTCCGCAACCGCTGGGTGATTTGCGCGTGCGCATCGACAGCGACGGCGGCACTCCCGGGCAAATCACCCTCACCCTGGGCGATGCCGATACGCAGGCGGCGAACGCCGGTTATGTCGAGCAGAACGACGCGCCGGTCAACACCCTCCCCGGTACGCAACAAGGCCTGGAAGACGTGCCACTGAGCATTGGCGGCATCAGCGTCGCCGACGTCGATGCCGATCGAGATCCAGACGTGGCTGGCCGCAATATCAGCGTGACCCTGAGCGTGCTCCACGGCACGCTGTCTTTCGGCGCGACATTGCCGGGCGTCACCGTCACCGGCGCCAACTCGGCCACCATCAGCCTCAGCGGCACCCTGGCCGACGTCAACACGGTGCTCGCCAGCCTGCGCTATTTGGGCAACGCCAACTTCAACGGCACCGATACACTCACCGTGGTCAGCAACGACCAGGGCAATTTCGGCGACGCCAATGCTGACGGCACGCCGGGGACGGCGGCGGATGCGCTGACCGATACCGACACCTTGCAAATCATCCTCGCCCCGGTGAACGACGCACCGGTGGGCGTCAATGACAGTGCCACCGCCGTCGAAGCCGGCGGCACCAACAATGCTGTCGTTGGCGTCGACCCCACCGGCCAATTGCTGAGCAACGACACCGACGTCGACATCGCCACCAACGCCGACGAGTTACACCTCGTCTCGGTCGGACCCGCCACCGGTGCGCAACTGCCGATATCCGGCGTGGTGGTGATTAACGGTCAGTACGGCCAATTGGTCGTCGGGCCCCGCGGTGGCTACCAATACTTCGTCGACAACAATAATCCCCTCGTGCAGGCCTTGCGACTGTCGGGCCAGACCCTGACCGAGTCGTTTAACTATGTGCTGGCCGATCTCGCGGGGGCTACCGCCACCGCAACGCTGACCGTGACGATCCAGGGCGCCAACGACACGCCGGTTGGCGTCGACGATGCCGGCACGGCCGTCGAAGCCGGCGGTGTGCTCAATGGCACGCCGGGCAGTGATGCCACCGGCAACGTGCTCGGCAACGACACCGACGTTGACACCCCGGCCAACGGCGAGACCAAAACCGTCACCGGTATCCGTGCAGTGGCTGAAGCAGACCCTGGCGAGTTCAAACCGCTCGGTACTCCGATCGACGGCCTCTACGGCACCCTGACGATCAGCGCTGACGGCACTTACCGCTACGTGGTCAACAACGACAACATCACCGTGCAGCGCTTGAGCGCGAATCAGCAACTGGTCGAGTTTTTCAGCTACCGGGTGACGGACGCCGGCGGTTTGAACGACGTGGCGCAATTGCGCATCGTGATCCAGGGCGCCAACGACAACCCGGTGGCCAGCGACGATGCCGCCGATGCGCAAGCGGCGTCCACCAACGGCAATGCGGCGGAAAGCAACCCGACGGGCAACGTCATTCTGTTCCCGAGCCGTCCGGGAACCATCGATCAGGCCGGGGGCAACGGCGTCGACCAGGACGTCGATCAGGCCGACCGGCCCAGCGAGCAATTGCAGGTCAATGGCGTCATCAACAAAAGCGAAGCGACTTACAACCCGGCCACCGATGTGTTGAGCGGTGTCAGCACCGGCACCACCTCGGCCAACGGCACGCTGGTCGCGGGGCTTTATGGCACCTTGCGCATCGGCGCCGACGGTTCGTTTTTCTATGACGTCGACAGCACCAACGCCGCCGTCCAGGCCCTGGCACCCGGGCAAACCCTGACCGAGTTTTTCACCTACCGTGTGGTCGATACGGCCGGGCTGACCGACACCGCGCAACTGGTGATCACGGTGCACGGCGTCAACGATCCGCCCGTGGCGCAAACCGTCATTTCGGTGGCCACTGAACAAGGTGGCGTGAACAACACCTCGCCCGGTGTCGACCCGACAGGTGACGTGACCGCGACGGCGTTCGATCCCGATGGCGATCCGCTGACCGTCACGCTGATCCGCACGGGTGCCGAAGGCACGCCCGGCCCCTCCGTGGCCGTGGTGGCGGGCGGCACGGTGATCAATGGCTTGTACGGCACGCTGACCATCCACCCCGACGGCAGTTACAGCTACGCGGTCGATAACAACAACCCGGACGTTCAAGCCTTGCGCCTGAGCAGCAACTTGCTGCTCGAACGCTTCACGTACACGATCAGCGATGGCGTGAACCCGACACCGGAAATCGACACCGCTGAAATCATCGTGTTGATTCGCGGCCAGAACGACAACCCGGTCGCCACCGATGACGGCGCCACCGCCATTGAAGCCGGTGGTCTGAACAACAACCAGCCAGGGCAAGACCCCACCGGCAACGTGCTGACCAACGACAGCGACGTCGACGGCGGGGAAATCCCGGCGGACCTGCCCGCCCACGATTACGGGGAAACCCGCGCGGTGTCGTCGGTACGCACCGGCGCCGAAGCCGGGACCGGCACGGCCGGCACCTTGGGCACCGAGCTGCGCGGCACCTATGGCTGGCTCACGCTGAACGCCGACGGCAGCTACAGCTATCGCCTCGACAACAGCATGGCCGAGGTTCAGGCGTTGCGCATCGGCAATACCCTGGCCGACGTCTTCACCTACAGCGTGATCGATGCCAGCGGCGCGCAAGACAGCGCGGCGCTGACCATCACTATTCAGGGCAGCAACGACACGCCCGTCGCCCAGAATGACGCCAACACCGCCATCGAAGCCGGCGGGTTGAACAACGGCACGCCGGGCGTCAACCCCAGCGGCAACGTGCTGGCCAACGACAGCGACGTCGACGGCAACGGTGAAACCCTGAGCGTGGTCGACGTGCGCCAGGGCGCCTCGGTTGGCGTGATCGGCAGCGGCCTGGCTGGCGCGTTTGGCACTCTCACCCTCGGCGCCGACGGCAGTTACACCTACGTTGTCGATAACAGTAATCCGCAGGTTCAGGCACTGCGCACCAACACCGATGTGTTGACCGAAACCTTCACCTACCAGATCCGCGACCTGGCCGGCGCCACCAGCACCGCGACGCTGACCATCACCCTGCGGGGCACCAACGACAATCCGCTGGCCGTGGATGACACGACCGTCGCGGTCGAGGCCGGCGGCACCGCCAATGGCACGCCGGGCACCAACCCGGGCGGCAATGTGCTGACCAATGACACCGACGTCGATGCCAGCGACAGCAAAACCGTGACCGACATTCGGGGCGGCACTGAAGCGGCGGGCGGTACCTTCACCACCCTGGGTGCGAGCCAGTCGATCAATGGCTTGTACGGCACGCTCACCATCGCCGCCAACGGCACTTACAGCTACGTGGTCAACAACACGCTGGCGGCGGTTCAGGCACTCAAACCAGGTGATTCACTGGTCGAAACCTTCACCTACCGGATGCGCGACACCGTCGGCGCCACCGACATCGCGCAGCTGAGCATTCGCATCGACGGCGCCTGGGACGCACCGGTGGCGACCAATGACGTGGCGGTCGCCGTGGCCGATAACGGCGCCGGCAACAGCGTCAATCCGACCCGCAATGTGCTGCCCAACGACACCGACGTCGATCAGGGCGACGTGCTGCACGTCAGCGGCATCCGCTTCGGCACCGAGGCGGCGGGCGGCACGCTTGATGCGGTCAACCCTGGCACCACCAACACCAATGGCACACTGGTCAACGGCCTCTACGGGCAATTGATCATCGGCGCCGACGGCAATTACACCTACATCGTTGACTCCAATAACCCGACCGTCCTGGCCCTGGGGCCGCTGCAGTTCCTGGACGAACACTTCACTTATCGGGTGACCGACCTGGGCGGGCAAAGCGACCTGGCGGAAATCCACATCATCATTCGCGGACGCAATGACGCGCCGGTCGCCAACCTCGATACCGCCACCGCAGTCGAAGCCGGCGGCGTGAACAATGGCCAGGCCGGGATCAACCCCAGCGGCAATGTGCTCAGCAACGACACCGACCTTGAAGGCGACGCCCTCACCGTCTCGGCGTTGCACACCGGCGGACTGGCCGAGGCCGGCACCAATGGCGTCCTGGGCGTGGCGTTGCGCGGGCAATATGGCCAGTTGATCCTCAACAGCGATGGCAGTTGGCTGTACCTGGTGGACAACGACCTGCCGCAAGTCCAGGCGCTTCGCATCAGTGGCCAGACCCTGACCGACGTGTTCACCTACACCGTGAGCGATGTCTTCGGCGGCACGGACAGCACCGAGTTGCGCATCACCCTCGACGGCCGCAACGACACGCCGGTGGCGCAGGACGACGGCGCCACGGCCCTCGAAGCCGGCGGCATAGCCAATGGCACGCCGGGCACCAATGCCACCGGCAACGTGCTGGACAATGACACCGATGTCGACAGCGTGGCCAACGGCGAGACCAAACAGGTGCTGAGCGTCAGCGCTCAGAACGGCCAGTCCAGCGGTGCCGGTCAGGCGCTGGCCGGCCTCTATGGCCAACTGACCCTGAATGCCGACGGCAGCTACACCTACGTGATCGACAATAACAACCCGACGGTACAGGCACTGCGCACGGCAGGCGAAACCCTCAGCGAGACGTTCACCTACCGCATGACCGACACCGCCGGCGCGACCTCGGATGCGCGGTTGACCGTGGTGATCCAGGGCGCCAACGACGCCCCCGTGGCGAGTAACGACAGCGCCGTCGCCAGCGACCAGACGCCCGCGCCGCAAGCCACCGGCAATGTGCTGCCCAATGACAGCGATGTCGATGGCAACGATGCCTTGCAAGTCGTGGCGATCCGCACCGGCACCGAGGCCGGGACTGGCACGACGGGTGTGGTCGGCCAGCCGATCATCGGTCTCTACGGCACGCTGGTGCTCAACGCCGACGGCAGCTATACCTACACCATCGATCAGAGCAACCCGCAGGTGTTGGCTGCCGCCGGATTAGGGCAAGTGCTGCAGGACATCTTCACCTACACCATCAATGACCGGACCGGCGCCAGCGACCAGGCCGAACTGGTGATCAACCTGGACATCGCCACGCCGTTCATTCCGGCGCCCCAGGGCAACTTCTTCGACCGCGACCCGAATGACCGGGACCGCACCTTGCGCCTGCCTGATCCGTTGCCGGCGGTGTTCATCACCCCGGTCGTCGAGCGTGAAGCGCAGTTGCTTGAGCTGTCGACCTGGAACGCGGGCGGCGCCAATCTGCGGATCAGTTCGATCGGTGAGTTCACCGCCGATTCCGTGGGCGCGGGCCTGGGCATCGTCCCGGGCCAGTTCGTGTCGCAGGCCGTGCGCGCAAGCCGCGCCGAGAGCGATCTGGACCTGGCGTGGATTCTCGGTCGCCAGGGGCGTACCAGCCTCAGCGCCGATGGCCTGCTGAGCGATCCCTCCCTGTTTACCCTGGACGCTGCGCATCTGACGCAGGGCCCGGCGCAAACCGAAGCACGTTCTGAACCGCGTCCGGCGCGAGGTTTCAGCGCCCAACTGCGCAATGCCGCCCAGCGTTTGCACCCTACCAGCCGGGGTGTCGACAGCGGACGAACCGAATGATTGGGTTAACGACAAAGGAATGAATATGCCGAAAACCGCTACCAGGCTGTTGACTAGCAGCATTGCCTGCGCAGTGCTCTTGAGTGCCTGCTCGTCACTGGAGCCCAAGCCCTCTACTGACGAAGAAAATCGCCAGCGCATCCTGGCCGACCAGTCACGCATGTACTCGGGCCAGGAACCGGTCACTGCGCCCATCACCTTTTACGAAGCCGCGGCACGGGCGTTGAAATACAACCTCGACTACCGCCTCAAACTCATGGAAAGCGCACTGGCCTCGGACCTGCGCGACGTGTCCAGCCACGAAATGCTGCCCAAGCTGGTGGCGTCGGCCGGGTACGCCGGACGCAACAATGACTCCGGCGGCACCTCCGTCGGCATTGAAGATCGCCAGGTCAGCTTGCGCGCCTCGACCTCCGAAGAGCGCTACCGCGAAATCTACGGCCTGGGCTTCAGCTGGAGCCTGCTGGATTTCGGCGTGGCCTATTACCGCACCCAACAAAAGGCCGATCAGATTCTGATGGCCGAAGAACGCCGGCGCAAAGTCGCGCAGAACGTGCTGCAAGACGTGCGCAATGCCTACTGGCGCGCACTGGGTGCGCAGCGATTGATGCCGGAAGTCGACAAGCTGCTGATCCGGACCCACACCGCCCTCACCTCAGCCCGTGAAGCCGAGACCCGGGGCTTGTTGCCGCGCCAGGAAATCCTCGCCTATCAACGTGCCCTGCTCGACTCGATCTACCTGCTGACCGTGCGCCGCCAGGACCTGGAGTTTGCCCAGGCTGAACTGGCGGCCCTGATGTCGTTGCCTCCGGGCTCGAAAATGGTCCTCGCCGACACCGCCGACCCACCGCTGCCGGAACTGCGTCAGAGCATGGCCCAGCTTGAACAGCTGTCGTTGGAACACCGCCCGGAAATCATGGAGGAGTGGTACCGCAAACGGGTCAACCAGAAAGACCTGGACATCGCCAAGGCCCAGCTCTGGCCCAATGTCACCGTGGATTACGGCTACCGCTATGACTCCAACAAGTTTCTGTACAACAACGACTGGATGGGTACCGGCCTGCAAGTCTCGATGAACCTGGTGCGCTTGCTGCAACTGCCGGCGTTGAACGCTGCCGAGAAATCCCAGAGCGAAACCGACGACACCCGTCGTGTGGCGCTGTCGATGGCGATCCTGACCCAAGTGCGGGTCGGCACCCTGCGCTATCAACTGGCGCGTCAGGAAGTGGAATTCACGGAAGACAGCCTGCGGGTCGACCGCAGCCTGCTCGATTATGCCCAGGCGGCGAGAACCGGCGCCTTGGGGTCCGAACTGGAAGTGATTCGCTCCGAAGGTCGTTACCTGTTGTCGCGTTACCAGCGTGAAGCGGCGTTCTCCAGTGCCCAGGCAGCGTGGGGCCGCTTGTACAACTCGGTCGGACTGGACGTCCTGCCCACCGAAATCGAAAAACACGACATCAAGACGCTGTCCCGGGAAATTCAGCGCACGCTGAATGAGCAGGAACAGCAACGACTGCTCGTCACTCAGCAAGGAACGCCGAATGTCCCGACACAGCCTTGATCCCCGTTGGTTTTTACTGGTGATGGCGGTTGCCGCCCCCGCCGCTCAGGCCGAAGACCCGCCCATGGAAAGCGCCACGGCCATCCGCGTGCTGCTTGCCGCCGAACTGGAAACCACGTTGTCCAGCCAGATGAACGGCACCCTCGGCGAGCTTAAGGCCAGCTTCGGCGAACATGTCGCGAAGTCGGAACTGCTGGCCCGTTTCAACTGCAACGAAGCCGAAGCCCGGAGCAAAGTGGCGGTCGCGGAACTGGCCATGGCCAAGCAGAATCTCGAGGCAAAAAAGCAACTGCGCGAGCTCAATGCGGTGGGCGACATTGAAGTGTCGATGGCCAACACCGAGGTGCAGAAAGCCGATGGCGCCCGCGCCATGGGCGTGGCCCAGACCGGCTATTGCCAGGTGCTGGCGCCCTTTGCCGGGCATGTGGCCAAGGTCTACGTGAAGCCGTACCAGACCGTCACCGCCGGCACGCCGCTGTTTGACCTGGTCAGCGACGGCGCCTTGAAAGTCCGGCTCAACGTGCCCTCCAACCTGCTGAAAACCCTCCGGCCCGGCCTGCCATTGCAGATCAGCATCCATGAAACGGGCAAGAGTTACCCGGCCCATGTCAGCGCCATCAATTCGCGGGTCGACGCGGTGGCCCAGACCGTCGAACTGGAGGCGCGGCTTGACGAAAAATTCCCGGACCTGATGGCCGGCATGAGCGGCACCGCCCGGTTCAACCAAGACACTGCTCAGCCATGAACGTGACCCGCCATGACCATGAATGAGCCCCTACCCCATCCGCACTTGCTGCTCGAACTCGACGCCCTGCGTGACAAGGCGATGGCCGCCGATTCGCTGAACACCCTGGCGTTCAGCATGGCCAACGACCTGTACCCGTTGCTGGCGTTTCATCAGGCGCTGGTGTTTGCCCAGCACGAGTCGGCCCTTGAATTGCTCAGCGTGTCCGGGCTGTCACGGCCCAGCGAAGACTCGCCCTATCTGGTGTGGCTGCGCCGGGCGAGTCGCTGGGTCGCGAGTCAGGTGCCCGACGGCGAGCCGGTCTGGCTGACACAAGACACCACCCCCCCGCCCCCGGACATTGCCGAAGGCTGGAGCGAATGGTGGCCGTCGGGGGTGTGGTGCGTCCCGCTGCAGGATCGCGATCAACGACGGCTGGGCCTGCTGTTGCTGCTGCTCGATCAGGAACCGCCCGCCGTGCTGCGCCAACACCTCGGCGGACTGATTCAGACCTGGGCCTATTGCTGGGCGTCGCTGGTCCGACGTCGACGCTTCGGGCGCTGGTGGCCCAACCGCAAGCAGCTGGTGCTGGGGCTGTTGGTGGTCGGTGCGCTGCTGTTACTGCCGGTGCGGCAAACGGCCTTGGCCCCCACGGAAATCGTCTCCCGCCAGGCGCAGATCATCAGCTCGCCGATTGATGGCGTGATCGAACAGATTCAGGTCCGGCCCAATCAGCCCGTCGACGCCGGCACCCCGCTGTTCTTCCTCAACGAAACCACCCTGCGCAGCCGCGCCGAAGTGCTCGGCAAAGAAGTCGCGGTGGCCGATGCCGAGCTGCTGGCCGCCAGCCAGCGGGCCTTTGACAACCCGCAAAGCAAAGGCGAACTGACCCTGCTTGAAGGTCGCGCGCAACAGCGACGGGCAGAACTGGCGGCGGTCCAGGCCCAACTCAAGCGCACTCAAGTGCTGTCGCCACGCAGCGGCGTCGCGGTGTTCAGCGACCCCAACGACTGGCTGGGCAAACCGGTGGTCACCGGTGAACGCATCATGCAGGTGGCCGACCCGACCCAGCCCGCGATGTTGATCCAGCTCGCCGTGGCCGATGCGATTGCCCTGGAACCCGGCGCCGAAGTCACGCTGTTCCTGACGGCGTACCCGCTGACCCCGCTCAAGGGCAAGATTCTGGAAACCAGTTATCAGGCGCGCCCCAGCGACGAAGGCGTGGTGGCGTATCGGTTGCTGGCGAGCATTGACGGCACGCCGGAACATGCGCGCCTTGGCCTGCACGGCACCGCCAAGTTGTATGGCGGTCGCGTAATGCTCGGCTATTACCTGCTGCGTCGACCGCTGGCGACGTTGCGGGCGTGGAGTGGCTGGTAATGCTCGACCCGGCCGATCTGCCCCTGCCACCCCTGCGCGAGGACCTGCGCCTGAGCGAGGCCGCCCACGGCAGCAACGGTGAGCCGGCGTGGGTGATCCAGGACACGGTGATCAACCGCTTCTACCGCATCGGCTGGCTGGAATTCGAATGCCTGCTGCGTTGGGGCCAGTCACCCCGGCAGATCAGCGAACAGATCGCCGAAGGCACTGCGCTCAAACCGGACGTGGAGCAAATCCTCGACTTCCGGCAATTCCTTGAACAACACCAGCTGCTGCGCGTCGGTCCGGCGGCGCTGGCGCGACTTCAAGCCAAAGGCGAGCAAGGCAGTTGGTTGAGCTGGCGCTGGTGGCTGCACCATTACCTGTTTTTCCGAATTCCGCTGCTGCGCCCGCAACAACCTTTGCAGCACCTGGCACATGCACTGCGATGGGTGTTCCACCCGCTCACCGGCCTTCTGGTGTTTTGCCTGAGCCTGCTCGGGGTGATTCTGGTGCTGCAACAGTGGGACAGTTTTACCAACGCCGTGGTCGAGTCGTTTTCCACCGAAGGCCTGTTCAGTTTTGCCCTGGCGCTGATCGTCGCCAAAACCCTGCATGAGCTGGGGCACGCGCTGGTGGCGACACGCCTGGGCTTGCGCGTCGGGCACATGGGCATCGCGTTTGTCGTCATGTGGCCAATGCTCTACACCGACACCGGCGAAAGCTGGAAGCTCAGCCGCTCGCGGCAGCGGCTGGCCATCGCGGCGGCGGGGATTGTCACCGAATTGTCGCTCGCCGGGCTTTCGACCCTGGGCTGGGCCCTGTGCGATCCGGGCGCGTTGCGTAACGCGCTGCTCTATCTGGCGACCACCAGCTGGTTGCTGTCGCTGGCGCTGAATGCCAGCCCGTTCATGCGTTTCGACGGCTACTTTATCCTTTCTGACCTGCTCGATTTTCCCAACCTTCACGAACGTGCGTCGGCGCTGGCCCGGGTCACGTTGCGGCGCAATTTGCTGGGCTTGCAGGAGGACTGGCCGGAGCCGTTTCCGACCGGGCAACGACGGCTGCTGGTGACGTTCGCGATCATCACCTGGCTGTATCGGCTGGTGCTGTTTCTGGGGATCGCGCTGGCGGTCTATCTGTTCTTCTTCAAGCTGCTCGGGATTCTTCTGTTCATGGTTGAACTGTCGTGGTTTATCGCAATGCCGGTGCTGCGTGAATTGAGTCACTGGTGGACCCACCGCGCCGCGATTCCGAGCCGACGCAAAGTGCTGTTTTATGCGGTCCTGGGCTTGATTCTGCTCGGGCTGGCGCTGCCGTGGCGAACCCAGATCGATGCGGTCGGCGTGGCCCGCGCCGAGCACCAGTTGCGGGTCTATGCGCCGTACCCGGCCCGGCTGCAATCGATCCACGAGGGCGGCCCGGTCAAGGCTGGCGAGATTCTGGCGGTGCTCGACGAACCAGACATCGCCTCGCGCATGCTCAGCAGCGAGGCCAATGCCCGCAGCTATGAAGCACGCCTCTCCGGGTTGTTGGCCGACCCCGGCGGACTGGCCGAAGACGCGGTCACCCGTCAGCGCCTCAACGTGCAATTCGAAGAAGCCCGTGCCGCCCGCTCGGAAATCGCCCGGCTCAACCTGGCCACCCCGTTTGGCGGCGTCTGGCTGGACGTGAACCCGGACTGGAAACCCGGCCAATGGATCGGGCGTCAGGAATCCCTCGGGATCTTGATCGACCCGCGCAGCTGGCAAGTGGATGCCTATGTCGCACAGGATCAGGTACACCGCCTGGTCACCGGCGATCACGTGCGGTTCTACCCCGACGGCCAGACCACACCGTTGAGCGGCAAGGTGCTGGTCATCGGCAGTACCCGCGCCAGTCAACTGTCCCATCGCATGTTGTCGTCGCGCTTCGGCGGCCCGGTACCGACCACCTCCCAGGAACACCCGCTGGTCCCGAGTGCCGCGCTGTTCCAGGTGCTGATTCAGCTCGATCAACCGTTGCCGACCCTGCGCGAAACCCGCGGACACCTGAAGATCGAAGGCGAACGGCGCAGCCTGCTCGGTGATGCCGCGACTCATCTGCTGGCGGTATTGATGCGCGAAAGCGGTTTCTGACCCGTCAGCCTTGGCGCAAATCGAGGCAGTAGGTGTAGTAACCCACATCGCGCACGTAGCCCAACGACTCATACAAGCGTTGCGCGCCAAAGTTATCGGTGGCCGTTTCCAGGACCATGCCCTTGGCGCCGGTCGACAGCGCAAAGTCCCGCGCAGCGTTCATCAGCAGCGTCCCGACGCCTTGCCCACGGGCCGAAGGTGCGGTGAACAGGTCGCTGAGCAGCCAGGTGCGGTGGGCATCGATAGAGGAAAACGTGGGGTACAACTGGACGAAACCCAGTGCTTCGCCCGTGGCGTCCTGCACGTAGAAAATCACTGATTCGTCGCGGTCGATGCGCTCGGCGAGGAAGTCGCGGGACTGCGGCAGGTTCGGCGGCTGGCCATAAAAGCCACGGTAGGCATCGAACAGCGGGGCGATTTTATCGAGGTGAGTTGCGTCGGCGCGCAGGGTCTGGACTGCCATGTCAGGGATTCACTCAGTGCTTGGGATCGACCCCAAGCCTAGCAGCTCTTGTGGATCAAACCATGCAGGACGCCAAACCGTAAGCCGGGCTCCGAAGGTGTCATGTGCGAGATGCCGAAGACCTTGAACGCCGCCAGCATGACCACGAGGCCGCCGGGCAGAATGCTCAGCCGATGGCTCTGCAAGCCGGCCAGCTTGAGTTGTTTGACATGCCCGACTTCGAGCAGGCGCAACGACAACCGCAGCAGGCCGCTGTAGGTGATGCCGTTCTGGCCGTAGTCGTTCAGGCCATTTGCCTTAAGCACTTTGGCCAGCATCCGTGCGGTGCCGGATGAGCCGATGGTCTGCTGCCAACCCAGTTCGCGGTAGCGACGGGCGACTTTTTCAAACTGCAGCGTGGCCACGCGCTCGGCTTCGAGCAACGCCGGGGCGGTGATTCTTCCGCCCTGAAAATAACGCGTGCCAAAGGTGCCGCTGCCAATCGCGATACTCTCGGTGATCAGCGGCTCAGCGCCCCGGCCGAGAATCAGCTCGGTGGAGCCGCCGCCGATGTCCAGCACCAGTCGCATCGTCTGTGCGGCCGGTAGCGTGTGGGTCACGCCGGCGTACACCAGCCGGGCTTCTTCGTGACCGGAAATCACGTCAATCCCGAACCCCAGGTGCCGTTCGGCACTGGCCAGGAACAATTGCGCGTTGTCGGCTTCCCGCACCGCGCTGGTGGCCACGGCCCGCACGCGACCGGCCTCGAAACCCCGCAGCTTTTTGCCGAACCGCGCGAGCGCCTGCCATCCGCGATCCAGCGCCAGCTCGTCCAGCGCCCCGGCCTGGAATCCTTCCGCCAGACGGACGGGCTCGCGCAGGGTTTTCACTTCCTGGATCACCCATTGCTGATTACGCCGCACCGACTGGCCGATCATCATGCGAAAGGCGTTGGACCCCAGGTCAATGGCTGCAAACAGGGAGGCGTCGCCTTTCATGGTGGGATTTCCTGGCAGGTTCATCAGCCAGCGGAGGCGCTCCGCTGAACGTTCAAGACGGTTTGCCAAGATGCTGCCATGCCATAGGTGACACCCAGATGACACCCGGTTTTTTTTTGCATCAACGGTCACCGTCACCGGTCCGTCACATCTGTGGGCCTAGCATGGCCACTTTCACCTTCGTCGGGAGTTCCCACCATGCTGTTGAACAACGACACCCTGATGCAACGCATTCGTCGCGAGCTGCTCGATCACAGTGACGAAGAGCTGGAGCTGGAATTGCTGGAGGACGATCACGACCTCAACGCGCTGTTCGATGAGCACGCCGGCGACAGCAGCGAAAAAGAAGCACGACGCCGCTATTTCAGCGAACTGTTCCGCCTGCAAGGCGAACTGGTGAAGCTGCAAAGCTGGGTGGTGAAAACCGGGCACAAGGTGGTGATTCTGTTCGAAGGTCGCGATGCGGCCGGCAAGGGCGGCGTGATCAAGCGCATTACCCAGCGCCTCAACCCACGGGTCTGCCGGGTAGCTGCCCTGCCCGCGCCGAACGACCGCGAACGCACCCAATGGTATTTCCAGCGGTACGTTTCGCACCTGCCGGCCGCGGGCGAAATCGTGCTGTTCGACCGCAGCTGGTACAACCGCGCCGGGGTCGAGCAAGTCATGGGTTTTTGCAACGCTGACCAATACGAAGAGTTCTTCCGTACCGTGCCGGAATTCGAACGGATGCTCGCGCGCTCGGGTATTCAGCTGATCAAGTACTGGTTCTCGATTTCCGACCAGGAACAACACCTGCGCTTTCTCAGCCGCATTCATGACCCGCTCAAGCAATGGAAACTCAGCCCGATGGACCTGGAGTCTCGTCGCCGCTGGGAGGCCTACACCAAGGCCAAGGAAATCATGCTCGAACGCACCCATATCAGCGAAGCGCCGTGGTGGGTGGTGCAAGCGGACGACAAGAAAAAAGCCCGACTCAACTGCATCAGCCATTTGCTGGGGCAGATGCCTTACGAAGAAGTCGAGCAGGCAGTGATCGAACTGCCGGAGCGCGTGCGCCAGGAAGACTACTCGCGTAACCCGACGCCGCCGGAAATCATTGTGCCGCAGGTGTATTAACCCAACACCACACCCCTGTGGGAGCGAGCCTGCTCGCGATGGACGTGAACGTATACGCGTGCTGTCTGAATAAACGCGTTGTCCGGACGTTCTTCGCGAGCGTGCTCGCTCCTACAAGGTCACATCAGTTCGGGTCCAGCAACCCGCCGCTCCAGTTGCGCGAAACGCGACTACCGGTGAATTTCGCCACCACCATGCCCTGCGGCACCAGCCGGTCGCGGTAGCGCGTCACCATCCGCCCCGCTTGCTCGGCGTACAACACCACTTCGCTGGACGGGTCCCCCGGTCGCCCGAGAATCCGCGCAAACCGCTGCCCTTCTTCGACGAAATCCCCCAGTTCCTTTTCAAAGATGAGCACTCCCGGTTGCGGTGCGAGCAGGGTTTCCATGTGGCCCATTTCCATCGCCTCGACGGGCCAGTCGCCCGGCGTCACGGCGTCATCAATCACCCCATGACTGCAGAGCCAGGCGTACAGTCCTTCGGCATCCTGCGTGGCAAACCGGTCGCTGACATCGCCCTGTCCACGCAGCTCCAGCGTCGCCGCCATGTGCTGGTCGGTGACGCCCTCGCGCAGCCAGGGCGCAATGATGGTTTCCTCGAAGGAGCCATCGCCGCCGTCGTCCCAGATGATCGCCACGTCCATTTTCAGCGCGGCGGCCAAGTCGCGGCCGCGCGGCCAGAAGCGGCGGTGAACGTAGAGGTACGGCAAGGCCTGGTCGTCAGTGTGCAGGTCGAGCATGACCTGAGCCGAAGACGCGAGCTGCACCAGTTTTTTTTGCCATTCCTGAACGTTGGTCGACGGCTGGGCCATGGCCGCGGACTGGTCGAACGAACGGTTGAAGTTGTGCCCGGTGGCGTCGTGAAAACGACCAAGAATGCGCCCCTGGCGAAACTGGCCGATGCCCAGCGGATTGGCTTGCGGCACTACCGTGATGCTGCCCTTGAGCCGGCCCTCGGCCTCGGCGACTTGCAGGCGCTGCATCAACACATGCAGGACCAGCATCCCGGCGATTTCATCGGCGTGCACACCGGCCTGCAAATGCACGGTCGGCCCGCTGCCATTGCCTTCGAAACGCCAGGCGCCGACCTGCACCGTGCCACCGTTGTTGTTGCGAACATTGAACGAAATATCCTGCGCCATCCGCTTGTCCTCCCGTCATGACCGTTAAAAACCGCTGCTTTGCCGCTGTCGCGGGTGGTGATTGAACGTGTGTTCAACTAAGCTCGACAACCAGGCACTGCACCCAAGGACGCCCCTCGTGACAATCCTCGCCAATAAAAACCGTCGTGCCGAACCCGACGAGCGTCGCGAAATGCTGGTGGCCGCCACCCTGCGCTGCCTGGTCCGCGACGGGCACGCCGGTATTTCCGTGCGGCGTATCGCGACCGAGGCCGGGGTGTCCGTTGGCTTGCTCAACCATCATTTCGGCAGCATCGATGCCTTGATCGCCGACACCTACCAAAAGCTCGCGAGTGAACTGACCACCGCGCTGTATCAGGAAATCGCCCAGGCCGGCACACCGGCCGAAAAGATGGACGCGTTCCTCACCGGTTCATTTTCACCACGGGTGCTGGACCCGAAATTGCTCGGCGCCTGGGTGGTGTTCTGGAGCCTGATCCGTCACTCCGAACACGTCAGCCAGTCCCATGAAAAAAGCTACCGCGCCTACCTCGACCTGCTCTGCCAATTGCTCGACGACCTGGCGGCCAGCGAAGGTTTCACGATCCACGACACCCGCCTGGCCGCCATCGGTTTATCGGCGATGCTCGACGGCCTCTGGATCGAGTGGTGCCTGAACCCCGAAACCTTCAGCCCCGCCAACGGCCTCCACATCTGCCGCTGCTGGGTAAAGGGGTTGCGTCACGGAGCATTCAGCACCGACGACGTCATGTGAGGGGTGGCGCCCGACGATCATTGCCAGGGTGCCGCTGACCGCGATCAACCCGGCACCGATCATCAGCGACACGTCCATCAGCGTGCCCCAGATCAGGCTCGACAGCGCGAAGGCCCAGATCAACCCGGTGTACTCGAACGGCGCCAGCAAGGTCGCGGTGGCGCGCTGAAAACTGGCGAACAACAGGAACTGGCCGATGCCGCCCACCATCCCGGCAGCGAGCATTCCGAGCCAGGCCGGGGTCGGCGCCGGGGTGTAGGTCCACGGCAATGCGACCGTCATGCACAGCACAAACACGACGTTGGTGATCAGCATCTGCTCCAGCACCGAGGTCTGGTCATCCACCTGCCGCAACTGGATGTAGGTGAACGCCCAGCACATCGCAGCCAGCAGCGTCAGCACAATCGGCAAAGGGTCGGCGATGTTGCTCGGGCGACAGGCGATGACCACCCCGATAAACCCGATGATCAGCGAGAACCACTGCCAGCGGCTGGCCCGCTCCTTGAGAATCAACGCCGCCAACACCGTGACCATGATCGGTGCCGAAAAATACAGCGTGGTCATTTCCGCCAGGGTCAGGTCCCGCGCCGCCGTGTAATACAACACCCAGGCCACAATCGACAGCAGGCCGCGCACCACCAGCAAGCGGCGGCTGGGCGAGCGCCAGGCCCGTTTGACCAGACGCAACCGCCCCGCCAGCAAACACGCAAGCACCACCACGAGGCTGCGCCAGAACAGAATGGTGACCACCGAATAATCGGCCACCAGCCATTTGATCACCGCGTCCTGCAACGCCAGGAACGCGTAGCCCAGGGTGCACAGGCCGATGCCCTGCAACGAGCGGTCGACGATCCGTGGCGCCGTCATCACACTGACCTGCGAATCGGCGTTCCGCGCCGTTCGGCGAAGGCGAACAGCGCCTCGATCAGGAACGTCAGGCAGACATACACCGCGGCCACCAGCAGCAACGGTTCATACACCTGAAGGGTTTGCGCCCGCACCACGTTCGCCGCGCCGAGCAGGTCGATGATCGCAATCGTCGAGGCCAGCGCCGTGGACTTGAGCAGCATCACGGTTTCGCCGGCCAGGGTTGGCAACAGCAAGCGCATTGCTCGTGGCAAGCGTACCCGCAGCAGCGACTGGCGCGGGGTCATGCCGAAGGCCGATGCGGCTTCCATCTCGCCTTTGGGCACCGCCAGCAGGCCGCCGCGAATCACTTCACCGACATAGGCCCCCACCGACAGCACCAGGGCGAACACGATGTACCAGTAACCGTCACGCAGGTACGGCCACAGAAAGCTGCCGCGTATCAGCGGAAATTGCGAGAACAGGCTGCCGAGCCCGTAGTAGAAAATGTAGATCTGGATCAGCAGCGGCGTACCGCGCAAGACGCTGGTGTAAAACAGGCTGGCCTTGGCGATCACTTTGTTTTTCGAGATCCGCGCCAACGCCACCAGCACCGCCAGCATGAAACCGAAGACCATGGAGATCATCAGGATGGTGATGGTCGTTTGCAGCCCCCGGCCCAACAGCGCCGCGTATTCAACTATCCACGCTGGAATCATGTCATTCACTCAGCCAAAGGCATCCAGCGACGGATGCGTCGCTCAAGCCGTCCCGACAGGTAGTTGGACACCAACGTCACCGCGTAATACAACGCCGCAGCCGTGAGGTAGAACAACAGGTAATGACGCGTCGAACCCGCGCCTTGCTTGGCGGTGTACAGCAGCTCGTTGGTGCCGACCACGCTGATCAGCGCGCTGTCCTTGATCAGGTTGATCCACAGGTTGGCCATGCCCGCCATCGCATAGGGCGCCATGATCGGCAGCGTGACGCGCCGGAACAGGCCGAACCCGCTCAGGCCGAACGCCCGCGCCGCTTCGATCTGGCCGAAGGGAATCGCCTGGATCGCCGCGCGGAAAATCTCCGAGGCGTAGGCGCCCTGCACCAATCCCAGCACCAGGATCGCGGCCAAGGGACCGCTGACGTTCACTGCGTCGTAACCCATCCTGGCCATCAGCGAATTGAGGAGCATGGAACCGACGTAGTACAGCAACAGGATCAGCAACAACTCCGGCACAGCGCGGAACAAGGTGGTGTAGCCGCGCATCAGCGCCGCAATCGGTTTCGGTGCGCCCAGTTTCAGGCAGGCCACCACCAGCCCGATGAACAGCCCGACCACAAACGCCCCGGCGGAAATCTGCAGGGTCATCCAGAGCCCTTTCAACAGCGCACTGCCCCATCCTTGTTCGCTGAAATTGATCAACTCGAACATTACTGGCTCTCCGGTCACGCACTTCAAATCACCACCGTCCCCCTGCAGGAGCGAGCTTGCTCGCGAAGGCCGTAAACGAAGACGCGGGCTGTCTGAGTGCCCGCGTTGTCTGGGCGTCCTTCGCGAGCAAGCTCGCTCCTACAGGAGTTGGATGTTAACCAACGGTTATCAGAACGCCGGTTTCACGCTGGTACCGAAGTAGCTCTGGGACAGGTCGTCGTAGTCTTTGCTCGCAAGCAAGGTCGCGATGGCCTTGTCGAGCTTGGCCTTGAGCTCGGCGTCATCCTTGCGCAGGCCGGCGCCCACACCCTTGCCGAAGACCGGGTCATACGGCACCGCGCCGAGGTATTCCAGGTTGCTGGCGTCGGGGGTCTTGACGAAGGCGGCCATGGCGGTGCCGTCGGCCATCATCAGGTCGATACGGCCGGCAATCAGGTCAGCGTTAGCCGAATCCTGGGTGTCGTAATACTTCACGTCGGCAATTTTTTCGTAGTACTGCTTCAGGTAACTGGCGCTCACGGTGGAGTTCTGTACGCCGATGATCTTGCCCTTGAGGTCATCCGGGTATTTCTTCACCGACGTGCCCTTCGGTCCGACCAGCGCGACCACCGAATCGTAATAGGCCTTGCTGAAGGCGATCTGTTTTTCACGTTCTTCGGTGACGGACATGGAGGAGAAAATCACGTCGATCTTCTTCGCCAGCAACGAGGGAATGATCCCGTCCCACGCCACTTCCTTGATCTCGCAATCGGCTTTCATTTCGCTGCACAGCTTGTGGATCAGGTCGACTTCAAAACCTTTCCACTCACCGTTGGCCTGCTTCTCGGTGTAGGGCGGATAGGGTTCGGCCGCCACCGCGAACCTGATCGGCTGCGCCTGTGCCGCGCTCATGCCGGCCAGCAACACGCAGGCCACGCCTGTCATCCAGTTTGCCAAACGTCGATTTCCCATGATTGTTCCCCGTCTTTTTATGATGTTTTAGCGAGTCTGATGAGCGTTGACGAATTGCCGGCAACGCTCGCTGCGTGGGTGTACGAACACTTCGTCCGGCGTACCGGCTTCTTCAATCAGCCCTTGGTGCAAATAGGCGACTTTGGAGGAGACATCGCGGGCAAAGGCCATCTCATGGGTCACCAGGATCATGGTCCGGCCTTCTTCCGCGAGTGAGCGGATCACCCGCAGCACTTCGCCGACCAGTTCCGGGTCGAGTGCCGAGGTGGGTTCATCGAACAGCATGACCTTGGGCCGCATGGCCAGGGCCCGGGCGATTGCCACCCGTTGTTGCTGCCCCCCGGAGAGAAACGCCGGGTACTCGTTGCGCTTGGCCGCCAGCCCCACGCGTTCAAGCAAGGCTTCGGCCCGCTCGGTGGCCTCCGCACGGCTTTCACGCAGGACCTGGGTCGGCGCTTCGATGAGGTTTTCCAGCACTGTGCGATGGGGCCAGAGGTTGAAGTTCTGGAACACCATGCCCAGGCTCGAACGGATGCGCACCAGCTGCTTGGCGTCGGACACCAGCGGCAGGCCGGGGCGGGTTTGATTGAGGTGGATGCTTTCGCCGTCCACCAGGATGCGCCCTTGGTCCGGCACTTCGAGCATGTTGATGCAGCGCAGCAAGGTGCTTTTGCCGGAGCCGCTGGCGCCGATCAGCGAAATCACATCGCCTTCGCGGGCCGTCAGGGAAACGCCCTTGAGCACCTCGATGTTGCCGAAGCGTTTGTGCAGGCGATCGACTTCGATCATGGTCTTGCCCGCCACCGGTTCCACGGTCGCTTCGCAGGTGACGCGGCTGATCACCGGCCGTGGCGCTTCACCTTTGAGCACCAGGACAAAATCGCGGATGCGCTGGCAGGCCTGGGCCAGCCGCTCTTCGCCGAGGGTGAACGACAGCCGCACGAAACCCTGGGCCGGCTCGCCAAACGCGGCGGCATCCAGCACCGAGACCCGGGCCTCGCGCAGCAGCCGCCAGGCAAACTCCAGCGAGGTCAGCCCGGTTTCGCGCACGTCCAGCAGCACAAACATGCCGGCATCGGGCTTGAGTACCGAAATACCCGGGCAGTCGGACAACCCGGCCACCACCAGGTCGCGGCGCCGACGATAGATGTCGCGCATGCCGTGCGTCACTTCTTCATGGGCTTTGACAGCTTCCAGCGCGGCTTCCATGACAAACCCCGGCAAGCCGTACAGCATGCTCAACACCAGGTTTTCGGCATGTGCCACCAGGGTGTCGTCGGCGATGATCCAGCCGATGCGCCAGCCGGTCATGGCATGGGATTTCGACAGGCTGCCGATCACCACGCAACGCTCGGCCATGCCCGGCAACGCCGCCAGGCTCAGGTGTTCGCGCTCGAAGCACAGGCTTTCGTAGACCTCGTCCACCACGACCCACAGGTCATGGGCGATGGCGAGTTCGGCGATGGCTTGCAACTCCTCGCGGCTGAGCACCACGCCGGTCGGGTTGTTCGGATTGGAAAGGAAAATGGCCCGGGTGCGCGGGGTAATGGCTTTCGCCAGCACGGCGGCGTCCAGCCGGAAATCCGCTTCTGCCGAGCACGGCACGCGCACCAGGGTCGCGCCGGAGGCCTTGAGCGTCGCCTCGTAGGTCACGTACATCGGGTCCAGGGCAATCACTTCGTCGCCCGCCGTCAGCAGGCACATCGAAGCAGCAAACAAGGCGTTCTGCGCCCCCGCCGTCAGGATGACGCTGGACGCTTGCAGCTCACGGCCGAACAGGGTGCTGTAGCGCGCGGCGATGGCTTCACGCAGCGCCATGCGCCCGGCAATCTCGGTGTAGTGGGTATCGCCCTCGCGCAGCGCATGGATCGCGGCGTCGGTGATGAAATCAGGCGTGGGGAAATCCGGGTCGCCGACGCTGAGGATGATCACGTCTTCGCCCCGCCGCTGGGCTTCGAACGCCGCGTAGTGAATATCCCAGGCGGCTACGCCGTCGCCTGAAATCCGCTCTACAAAGGGTGAAAACCGCATGCCAGTGCCTCGTTCAAATAGAAGAAACGCAAGCCCGCGCAAACCAGCCGGGGAGGTGGAACGAACATAGTCGAAGCTGAACAGTCGTTCAACAGAAAAATCATCGTGGTTCGCGTTCAGCGTAAACAGGTCGTTTTCACGACAGTCGCGACGTTTTTTGTGATGGGGAGACTTGGGGGCAGATGGCAACCCGTGGCGAGGGGATTTATCCCCGTTGGGCTGCGAAGCGGCCCCAGCAGTGAAATCAGGCGATGCGGTGTTTCGGGAATACCCAGCGCACAGGTTTCACGACTGCTGCGCAGCCGAACGGGGATAAATCCCCTCGCCACAGTTGGTCAGCGGCTTCGGTGAGTGTGTCTGGCCAGGGGGATTCGGTTATTTACGAGCCAGCTTGTAACGAAGGCACTCTTCATAAAAGCTCTCCCGGACAGCCGCCGGTTTGTAACGCGACGGGCTGTCGTAGGTTTGCTCGGTGATGCCCATGGCCATCATCCGCATCCAGGGCTTGTTGAAACTGTAGGCGCGTATTTTTTGCCGGGCGGCGTACAGCGAGACGCCCGAGAGTTTGAGTTCCTGCGCCCTCGCCGCCGTGCCCGCGCCCCAGCTGCACATGAAGCGATCATTGGACTGCAGCTCTTTGGCCTGGACCCCGGCCACACCACTGAACACAGAAAACGACACCAGCGTGATCAATACCTTGCGCATTTCCATTCCGCCTAACCACCTGAAAATAAAGTGATTTTGGCGGTAACTTGAAAACATGGGGGCCAGCAATATGCCTTATCGCCAAGCAACCTCCCCCGGTTGCCTGGCCGGCTCAAGCAAATCAGACCCGAACGTTGCGCCCCGGCAGCGATGAGCGCTGGCTGGTTTCCCAATGCTCAACCAGCCCGACGGGCACCTCGGAGGCTGGCAGCATTTTGCGGCCGCGCACTAGATCCGAGGCCCGTTCGGCGAGCATGATCGTCGGGGCATTGAGGTTGCCGTTTGGTTCGGTCGGGAACACCGATGAATCGATCACCCGCAAACCGGCGATGCCATGCACGCGCAATTCGGAATCGACCACCGCCATGTCGTCCTCGCCCATGCGGCACGAACCGCACGGATGGTAGGTGCTCTCGAGGTTCTCGCGCACGAAGGCGTCGATGTCCGCATCGGAGGTGACCAACGCCCCCGGCGAAATCTCGCCGTCACGGAAACGGTCCATCGCTTTCTGGCCGATGATCTCGCGGGTCAGGCGAATGCAGCGACGGAAGCCTTCGCGGTCCTCTTCGCGTTGCAGGTAGTTGAACTGGATCTGCGGATGCTCGTAAGGGTCGGCGGAACGGGCGCGAACGTAACCGCGGCTTTTCGGTTTGTTCGGCCCGGTGAGCACCATGAAGCCATGACCTTTGATCGGCTTGTTGCCGTCGTAACGCATGGCCGCCGGCAGGAAGTGAAACTGGATGTCCGGCCAGCGCAACCCCTTCTCGGAGCGGATGAAACCACCGGCCTCGAAATGGTTGGTCGCGCCAAGACCATCCTTGAACAGCAACCAGCGCAGGCCGATCAGCAGTTTGCTCAGCGGGTCCATTTTGCTGTTGAGTGTCACCGGTTCCTTGCAACCGAACTGGATGTACACCTCGGCGTGATCCTGCAGGTTCTCCCCCACCCCCGGCAAGTCATGGCGCACCTCGATCCCGGCGTTGCGCAGCACGTCGGCCGGGCCGATGCCGGAGCGTTGCAGCAAATGCGGCGAGCCGATCGGGCCGGACGAAATAAGCACTTCGCGGTTGCAATAAACCTCGTGGGTCTGGCCTTGATGGTCATAGCTGATGCCCACTGCCCGCTTGCCGTCGAGGAGGATCTGCCGGGTCATGGCGTGGGTGATCACGGTCAGGTTCGGACGGCCCATGGCCGGGCGCAAATAGGCGTTGGCGGTGGAGCAACGCACACCATTTTTCACCGTCATGTGCATCGCGCCGAAGCCTTCCTGCATGAAGCCGTTGCAGTCGTCGGTCTTGATGTAACCCGCCTCGGCGCCCGCTTCGACCCAGGCCCCGTACAGCGGGTTTTTCATGTGGTTGCCGTTGGTGGTGTGCAAAGGCCCGGTCTGACCGCGATAGTTGTCGCCGCCCTCCTCGTAGCTCTCGGCCCGTTTGAAGTACGGCAGGCAATTGCGGTAGCCCCAGCCCTGGGCACCAAGGGATTCCCATTCGTCAAAGTCATAGGCGTGGCCACGGATGTACACCAGGCCATTGATAGACGATGAGCCACCCAGCACCTTGCCGCGCGGGCAGTGAATCCGCCGGCCGTTGAGGAACGGCTCCGGTTCGGTTTCGTAGCGCCAGTTGTACTTCTTGGTGTTCATCGGGATCGAGAACGCACTCGGCATCTGGATCACCACGCTGCGGTCGCTGCCGCCGAATTCCAGGACCAGCACCGAGGTGGCGGGGTCTTCGCTCAAGCGGTTGGCCAACACACAGCCCGCGGAGCCGGCGCCGATGATGATGTAGTCGTATTTTTGCGTAGCCATGGTTATCTCCCGACCGTCGATTCTTTGAAAACCGGCAACGAGTGCTGGGTCGACGTGTCGCCGGTGGTGTATTGCGGGGTGGTTTTTTCGATGTGCTGAATCACGGTTTCTTCGCGCTTGAGGTCGATCGAACGGCTGAACCAGTAGTAGACCAGCCCCGAGACGATCAGCCCGACCAGCCAGGCGATGTCGATGCTGCCCAAGGCCTTGGCCAGCGGGCCGACGTAGACTTCACGTTGCTCGACACCGTCGTAGATGTAAAAGAACGGGATCATCGAGATGAAGCCGATGGCATACGCCGCGATGCCGCGCAGGCCCCAGCTGCCATAGATGTTGCCGTGGGGCATGAAGAAGTGCGGGATGGCGTAGCGGCCCTTGCGCACGAAAAAGTAGTCGGTCAAGTTGACCGAGGTCCAGGGCACCAGGAAGTACAACATCACCACCAGATAGATGCCGAGTACCGACAGGCCTTTGCCCGAACTCTGGATGCTCAGGGCCACGCCCAGTTGCAGCAGGATCACAAAACCGATGGCCAGGATCCGCGCCTTGCGGGTGGGCTCGATGTGCCTGATCGAGTCGACGCAGGTCAGCGTGGTCAGCTTCGCGCTGTAGATGTTCATCGCGATCACCGGCAGGAACGCCAGAATGGTGATGACCACCACGGCCGTGCCCATCAGCGGCGACACGGTATTGCCGACTTGCCCGAGGGCCACCAGCACGTCAGTGGAGTGCAGGTGATCGGCCAGCCAGCCGCCCACGGAAATCATCCACGCGCCGGACAACGAAGCGCCGAGGAACACCACCGCAATCAGCTTGCCGCTGGAAGTGTTTTTCGGCAGGTAGCGCGAATAGTCGGACACGTACGGCGCATAAGCGATGTTGTAACTCGCCGCCGCGGCGAACTGGGCGATGAAACCGGTCCAGTTGAACCCCAACGGTGCCGGGGCCACTTCGCCGGGCGCGAGCGCCGGCAGCACGGTATCGGGCACCCAGCCCATCAACACCGCCAACGTCACCAGGCCGTACAACGGCAGCGACAGGTACAAGGCCCATTTGAAACTGCGATGCATCCAGTCATGGCCGAGGATGGCCAGGACCGCCGCCGGAATCGTCACCGCCACCGCGATCACGGCGGGGTTGAAGCCGAAGAGCGTGTGCAGGCCTTGCATCATCAACACCAGGTTGACGATGTTGAAACCGGCGAACACAAACAGCGTCGCCAGCAGCACCAGAATCACCCCGCGATAGCCGAACTGCGCCCGCGACTGGATCATCTGCGGCAGGCCAAGGTGCGGACCTTGCGAACCGTGAAACGCCATGAACAGTGTGCCGAACATGATGCCCAGTGTGCCGGCGAGTGTGGTCCAGAGTGCGGTCAGGCCGACGCTGGGACCGACGAAACCGATGGTCATGGTGAAGAAAGTGAAATTGCCGAGAAACCAGAACGGGCCCTGGCTCGACAGTTTGTCGGTGCGCTCGTTCTCCGGGATGAAATCGATGGAATGCCCTTCGACGACGGATTTGTCATCGAAGCTGGACACGCTCGTGGCGGACTTGGCGTTTGTGTTCATGATGGGCTCTTATTGTTGGAAGATCATGACGAAATAACCGCGTTCTTTCGGCGCGTCCTTGCCGGTAAACCTGTAGGAGCGAGCTTGCTCGCGATGGTCGCCAACGATAACGCTGGCGGCCTGACACCCCGTGGTGTTCTTGGGTTCATCGCGAGCGAGCTCGCTCGTACAGGGGGCTGTGACTTACGGCAATGTGATCCACACCGCTTTCGTTTCGAGCAGGTAATCGAGCTGCTCGGCGCCCAGGTCCTTGCCGAATCCGGACTGCTTGTAGCCACCGAACGGCATCGACGGGTCGAGGGTGCCGTGGGCGTTGACGTAGACCGAACCCGCTCGCAACCGTGGAATCAGGCTGTGCACCTTGCCCAGGTCATTGGAGTACAGCGCGGCTGCCAGGCCGTACGGCGAGTCATTGGCCAGCGACAGTGCCTCTTCCTCATCATCGAACGGCGCCGTCACCAGCACCGGGCCAAAGATCTCTTCCTGGACGATGCGCATATCGTTGCGGCAGTGGGCGAAGATCGTCGGTTCGACGAAGAAACCAGGACCCTCGACAGGCTGGCCGCCGTAGACCAGTTGCGCGCCTTCACGCTTGCCGGTCTCGATGTAGTCGGTCACGCGCTCTTTCTGCAACGCTGAAACCAGCGGGCCGATGAAGCAGTCCGGGTCCAGGCCCGGGGCCATTTTCAGGGTGCGGGTGTAGGCGATCAGTTCGCGCAGGAATTCGTCATAAATGCTGCGATGCACGTAGGCGCGAGTACCGGCATCGCACACCTGCCCCGAATTGAAAAACACCCCGTTGGCGATGGCTTGGGCGGCCGCCGGAACGTCGGCATCGGCCAGCACGATTACCGGTGATTTTCCTCCGAGTTCCAGGGTTAGTCGCTTCATTTCGTCCAGCGCCGCGCGCCCGACAGTACGACCGACCGGGGTCGAACCGGTGAAGGTCAGCTTGTCGATGCCGGGGTGCGTGGCCATGGCCGCACCGACTACGCTGCCGCGCCCGGTGACGATGTTGATCACCCCGTCGGGAATGCCCGCCTCCTGCACCAGCTCGGCAAACCGCAGCGCCGACAGCGAAGTCAATTCGGCCGGTTTGACCACCACCGTGCAACCGGTCGCCAGCGCGGCGCCGAGCTTCCAGGCCATGGTTTGCAGCGGAAAGTTCCAGGGCACAATCGCACCGACCACGCCCACCGCTTCCTTGCGCGTATAGGCCAGGTAATTGCCGGGCAACGAAGGCTCGACCGTACGCCCGTGGAGCTTGGTCGCCCAGCCGGCGAAATAGCGCAGGGTATCGACCGTGCCCTGGATATCGACATCCTTGGCAAACGCCACGGACTTGCCCATGTCGATCGACTCGATTTCCGCCAGCTCGGCCGCGTTCTGTTCGATCAGATCAGCCAGGCGCTGCATCATCCGCTCGCGTTCCGCCGGCTTGGCCTGGCGCCACGCGCCGCCGTCGAACTGTGCACGGGCGGCTTGCACGGCGCGGTCCAGATCGTCGGTGGTGCCCATGGGAATGCGCGTGATCAGGCCCTCAGTCGAGGGTTCGATGACGTCAGAAGTCTGGCCGTCGCTGGCCTCGACCCAGGCGCCACCGATGAACATTTTCTGCACCTTGCTGAGAAAGGTCTGGGTGGCTTCGGATACACCGAATTTCTGCAGATACTGCTTAACGATCGTGTCCATTTCTAGGCTCTCTGTGGGTCACGCCGAAGCGGTGCTGGTTTTGTTCAGGACGTGCCGCGCCTGGGCCCGCTCGTGGAAGATGAAACCGATGCTGTTGAGCAGCAGTTGCGCCGCCAGGATCGAAGTCATGCCCGTCGGGTCATACACCGGCGCCACCTCGACCAGGTCCATGCCGACGATGTTGCCCTGGCTGCGTTTGGCCAGGGCCTGGATGATTTCCAGCACTTCGTAGTAGAGGAAGCCGCCGTGGCTCGGCGTGCCAGTGCCGGGGGCGATGGACGGGTCGAAACCGTCGATGTCGATGGTGATGTAGTAATTGATGTTCTGCGGGATCAGCGCCAGCACGCCCTCGACGCCGAGGCGGCGCACATCGCGCACCGAGAGGATCTTGGAGCCCGCCGCGTGGGCCGCTTCGTAGTCATCACGATTGGACGACGACACGTTGCGGATGCCCATCTGGGTCATGCCGACGATGTGGTTCATTTCCGAGGCGCGGCGCAGCGGGTTGCCATGGCCGTAGCGAACGCCGTGACGCTCGTCGACGAAGTCCAGGTGCGCATCGAAGTGGATGATGTGAATCGGCCCGCGCCCCTCGAACGCCTTGATCACCGGTGCGTGCACCGAGTGATCGCCGCCGAGCACGACGGGCATGACGCCGGCGTCGAGGATCTTGCGCACGGCGTATTCGGTGTTCTGGTTACTGGTGACCATATCGGTGTGCACGATGTCGGCATCACCGACGTCGACCATGCGCACGTCGGCGGCGGTCAGGTACATCACGTCATCTTCATGGTCATACGCGCCGGCATGGCCGAAGGAAAACAAGGTCGATGCCTCGCGAATGCCGCGCGGCCCGAAGCGTGCGCCGGAGCGCCACTGGGTGCCCATGTCGTTGGGCACGCCGAGCACCGCCACGTCCGCGTCCAGGGCATCCCAATCGGTGCACACCGGGGATTTGCCAAAGGTGCAGTGCCCCACGAATGGCAGGTTCAGGCGACCGGATTCATAACCGTTGTTCGACATTTCAGGCCTCTCCAATTCTTGTTGTCGGCTCGGCGGACGTGGAAGGCGTTCGCCGTTGGAGTGACTATGGGCGCAGGTTTTCGTGGAAAAAATGCTAAACATCAGATACTCATATCGGCATTACCGATGCATCCACACGCGGGAGGTCCAAGGTGATTCAGCTTCACGACGTCGATCTGAAACTGCTCAGGGTGTTTGCCACGATTGTCCGGTGCGGCGGTTTTTCTGCGGCGCAAGCGGCGTTGAATGCCGGGCAGTCGACCATCAGCGAGCAGATGACCCACCTGGAAACCCGCCTTGGGGTCAAACTCTGCCAGCGCGGGCGCAGCGGTTTTCGCCTGACCGAGCAAGGCGTGGCGATCCATGAAGCGACCCAGCGCCTGTTGTCGGCGGTGGAAAATTTCTGCATGGACGCCGATGTGTTGAAGCAGCACATCAGCGGCAAGCTCAACCTGGGGATCATCGACACCACCATCACCGACCCGGACTCGCCGATCCCGCGCACCACCCAGCGCTTCGTGTCCCGGGGGCATGACGTGCACCTGAACGTGTACGTCGGCACCCCCGCCGAACTGGAAGAACGCGTGCTCGACGGCCGCCTGCACCTGGCCATCGGGCACTTCCCGATCTACGTGCCGGGCCTGTTGCACTCGCCGCTGTATCAGGAAGCGCTGGGCCTGTATTGCGGGCGGCGGCATCCGCTGCATGGGAGCACCGCCGAGGGCGATGAACTGCTCGAAGAGATTTCCGCGAGCCGGATTGTCGTGCGCGGCTACATGCAGCAATACGACCTGGAACACCTGGGCGTCAGCAAGGCAGCGGCCACCGTCGACAACATCGAAGCACTGGCGATTCTGATCATCTCCGGGGCCTACCTGGGCTTTCTGCCCGCGCACTTCGCCGCGCAGTGGATCAAGACCGGCGAGATGCACCAACTGGCGCCGGCCAGCCTGCAACTGATGTCGCCGTTCGACGTGATCACCCGGCGCGGCACCGCCCCGCCGCCGATCCTCGAGGCATTTCTCGAAGACCTGGCCGCCTGCTCGCGCAACACCGGCAGCACCTGACAGGCACGATGCTTGCCGGTCATACTCATTTTCGTTCGCCACCCTTGCAGGCCTCCCATGCGCATTCACGTCACCTTCATCGACCGCGTCGGCATCACCCAGGAAGTGCTGGCCCTGCTCGGTGGGCGCAGCTTCAACCTGGACGCCGTGGAGATGGTCCCGCCGAACGTGTACATCGACGCGCCGACCCTCGGCGCCGATGTGCTGGAGGAACTGCGCGATGCGCTGCTCGGCGTACGCGGCGTGCAAGCGGTGACGATGGTCGACATCCTGCCGGGGCAACGTCGGCGCTTGCAGCTGGATGCATTGCTGGCGGCCAGTTCCGACCCGGTGCTGGCGGTGGATGGAGAGGGTCAGGTGTTGCTGGCCAATCCGGCGCTGATCGCACTCTGCGGCCGCGAACCGGCCGGTGAGCCGTTGACGGCTTTGTTCGATGACCCGTCGTTGCAACGCACGTTGATCGAGCACGGTTTCCGTCTGCCGATGCATGAGGTCAGCCTTGCCGGCCAGACCTTGCTGCTCGATGCCATGCCAATCACCGACGCCGGGGCGTTGCTCACCCTGTATCAACCGAGCCGCATCGGTGAACGCCTGTCAGCGCTGCATCACGACCACGCTGAAGGCTTCGACGCGTTGCTCGGCGAATCGCCGGTGATCCGTGCGCTCAAGGCCCGCGCCCAACGCGTTGCAACTCTCGACGCGCCGCTGTTGATTCAGGGCGAGACCGGCACCGGCAAAGAACTGGTGGCCCGTGCTTGCCACGCCATCAGCACCCGCCGGGACGCGCCGTTCCTGGCCCTGAACTGCGCGGCCCTACCGGAGAGCCTCGCCGAAAGCGAGTTGTTCGGCTATGCCTCCGGCGCCTTCACTGGCGCTCAGCGCGGCGGAAAGCTCGGCCTGCTGGAACTGGCGGATAACGGCTCGGTGTTCCTCGATGAAATCGGTGAAATGTCGCCGTACCTGCAAGCCAAGTTGCTGCGCTTTTTGAGCGATGGCTGCTTCCGTCGGGTCGGTGGCGACCGTGAGGTCAAGGTCAACGTGCGGGTGCTCAGCGCCACGCACCGTGACCTGGAAAAAATGGTCGCCGAAGGCCGCTTTCGCGAAGACCTGTTTTACCGGTTGAATGTGCTCAACCTGCAGGTGCCGCCATTGCGCGAGCGCGGTCATGACATACTGTTGATGGCCAATCACTTCATGCAGCAGGCCTGTGCGCAGATCCAGCGGCCGCTGTGTCGGCTGGCGCCCGGCACCTACCCGGCGCTGCTCGGCAACCGCTGGCCGGGCAATGTGCGGCAGCTGCAAAACGTGATTTTTCGTGCTGCTGCCATTTGTGAAAATCCGTTGGTGGGCATCGATGATCTGGACATCGCGCGGACGGCTGTCGAGCGGCAAATCGACGGTGAAGTGGGCAGTCTGGAAGAGGCTGTCGAAGGGTTTGAAAAGCATTTGCTCGAACAGCTTTACCGCAGCTATCCCTCCAGTCGTTTGCTCGCTGCGCGGTTGCAGACGTCGCACAGCGCGATTGCCATTCGCCTGCGCAAGTACGGGATTTCCGGTAAGCCCTGATACCCCAGAGTTTTCTGAACCACACAATCCCTGTGGAGATCCCTGTGGGAGCGAGCCTGCTCGCGATGGCGGTGTGACAGTCACATTGATTCAGCTGACACTCCGTCATCGCGAGCAGG
>NZ_RWIN01000047.1 GCF_009761815.1 Pseudomonas sp. PB120 | reverse complement strand
CGAGCTTGCTCGCGATGGTGGGTCAGACACCTTGGTGTCGACTGATACTCCATCGCGAGCAAGCTCGCTCCTACAGGGATTTGCGCATTCAGTTCGAGGTCTTGGCCATCTGCGTATCCGACGCACGCCAGATCAATCGCGTGGTGTCGTAACCCTGCTGACGCGCCTTGCTCAGCAATTCCTCACGCACCACGCCGTTGACCGTCGGGGTCCGGGACAGCAGCCACAAGTACTTGCGGCTCGGGTCGCCGACGATGGCGGTCTTGTAGTCATCGCTGACGTACAGCACCCAGTACTCGCCCTTCGCCGTACCCGGAATCAAACGAGAAAACCAGGTATCGAACTCGACCCACAATTTGTCGGTCTTGCCCGGTACTTGTGGATAAGCCGTGCCCTTGGCCTCTTCCCATTGCCAGTCCGCCGTCAGGCAGCGGTTCAGCACCAACACCGAGCCGTCAGGCTTGAGGGTGTAATGTGCTTCGGATTGCGCGCAATTGCGCTGGAAATACATTGGCAGGCGGGCCAACTCGTACCAGGTTCCCTGGTAGCGCTTGAGGTTGACGCTGTTGACCGTTTTCGGTGCCAACGGATCTGTGCCAGAAGAGGCACAGCCGGCCAGTACCAGGCCGGCCAAAAGAACTATCAAAAACCGCATCATTGTTTTTCTCCCGTGGGCGCGTCGCCCCGGTTTACTTCAGGCCTTGGCCGGAAAACATCAGCACTTTGTCACCGGCGTACTGCACGCTGATAAAGCTGTTCTTGTCGCCCCAGGTGCAACTGGACATGCCGAGCGCGCCCGAGCAGTCAGCCGGTTTGCCCAGCAAGGTTTCTACCTCGGCTTTTGGCATGCCGGACGACAGTTTCGAATAGTTTTCCTGATTGACCTTGCTGCATGCGACCAACAGCACGCAGAACGAAAGCAGGGCAATAGAACGCAGCGACATGGTGAAACTCCAGGACGAAGGGGGTTGGCATGGCTGCCAAGCTGAAGGTTAGAAGAGAAAACCCCTATCTGGTTCCCTGCCCCGCCGGCTATTTATCAGGCCGCTCGTCTGCCATTTCCCGAAAAATCAGCGACTTTCTGTCGCTACCGGGCATTTCGTCGTTTTTAGCGAAAGACGCCTAATCTTTGGCGCCGGCCAGTCGACACAGGTAGGCGCGAGCTTGCTCGCGATGGGCGTCAACGATAGCGCTGGCTTGCTGACTTTATGCAGAGCCCTGAAATCCATCGCGAGCAAGCTCGCTCCTACACAAGTCCCCTCCGCGGTAGCTTATTTAATGACCAGAAACATGAAGTTCAGCCACAAAATCCTGTTGGCTGCTGCCCTCGTGGTGGCCGTTGCATTTGCCTGTTTCATCCTCTTCAACGACTACCGCCAGCGCCAGACCCTGCGCAGCAGTACCGAATCCTCGATGCAGGAACTCGGCAGCCTGACCACCAGTAACATCCAGACCTGGCTGGAAAGCCGCATCCAGTTGCTGCAATCGTTGTCCCAGCAAATCACCGTGGACGGTAGCGCCCCGGCCAATCTGAAGCGCGACATCGACCTGCCGGCCTACACCAACAACTTCCAGTTGAGCTATTTCGGCGGCACTGACGGCGTGATGTTCTCGGTTCCGGCCGGCAACCGGGCCGCGGACTACGACCCTCGCGCCCGTGGCTGGTACAAGGCGGCCAACACCGCGCAACAGACCATCGTCACTGAACCCTACATCGCTGCGTCCTCCGGAAAACTGGTGATCACGATCGCGACGCCGGTGCAGCGCCAAGGCCAAATGATCGGTGTGGCCGGAGCCGACATTGACCTGTCCAGCGTCAGCGCAATCATCAACTCGCTGAACTTCGGCGGTCACGGCCATGCGTTCATTGTCAGCGCCGACGGCAAAATCCTGATTCATCCGGACAGCAAACTGGTGCTCAAAGGCCTCGCCGAGGCTTACCCGAACGGCACGCCGAACGTCAGCCCGGGCCTGAAAGAAGTCGAAGTCGACGGCAAGCGCCAGTTCATCTCCTTCACTCACGTCAACGGTGTGCCGTCGGCAGACTGGTACGTGGCGCTGGTGCTGGATCAGGATACCGCGTTCGCAATGCTCAGCGAATTCCGCACCTCGGCAATCATCGCCATGGTCATCGCCGTTGTGATCATTATCGCGCTGCTGGGCATGCTGATCAGCTTCCTGATGCAACCGCTGCTGACCATGGGCCGCGCCATGCATGACATCGCCGAAGGCGAAGGCGACCTGACCAAACGCCTGACCATTCATGGCCAGGACGAGTTCGGCGCGCTGGGCATGTCGTTCAACCGTTTCGTGGAACGCATTCACACCTCGATCCGCGAAGTGGCCTCGGCCACCGGCCAGGTCAACGAAGTTGCCTTGCGCGTGGTTGCCGCATCGAACTCCTCGATGTTCAACTCCGACCAGCAAGCCTCGCGCACCAGCAGCGTCGCTGCGGCCATCAACGAACTGGGCGCCGCCGCCCAGGAAATCGCCCAGAATGCCGCCCTCGCCTCCCAGCATTCGAGCGATGCCCGTAGCCTGGCCGAAGACGGTCAGCAAGTGGTGGATAAAACCATCGCGGCGATGCAGCAGCTCTCGGCGAAGATCAGTGATTCGTGCGGCAACATCGAAACGCTCAACAGCAACACGGTGAACATCGGCCAGATCCTGGAAGTCATCACCAGCATCTCCCAGCAAACCAATTTGCTGGCGTTGAACGCAGCCATCGAAGCAGCCCGCGCCGGTGAAGCCGGACGTGGTTTTGCCGTAGTGGCCGACGAAGTACGCAACCTCGCGCACCGCACTCAGGATTCGGCACAGCAGGTGCAAAAGATGATCGAGGAACTGCAAATCGGCGCACGGGAAGCGGTGAGCACCATGACCGACAGCCAGCGCCAGAGCGAAAGCAGCGTCGGCATCGCCAACCAGGCGGGCGAGCGCCTCGACAGCGTGACCCAGCGCATTGGCGAGATCGACGGGATGAACCAGTCCGTGGCGACGGCGACCGAAGAGCAGACCGCCGTGGTGGAATCGATCAACGTCGACATCACCGAGATCAACACGCTGAATCAGGAAGGTGTGGAGAACTTGCAGTCGACATTGCGGGCGTGTGCTGACCTTGAGCAGCAGGCGGCGCGGTTGAAGCAGTTGGTGGGTAGCTTCAGAATCTAAGGCGCTCTCAATGGCCCCATCGCCAGCAGGCTGGCTCCCACAGGGGATTTGTGAACGACACAAACCAAAGGTGGGAGCCAGCCTGCTGGCGATGGCGGCATCAGCTACAGCAGAAAACTAAAAGCGAGAACCAGGTCCCGACAGGAACACCAACTCCTCAGCCGTCGACTCCCGCCCCAACACCGCGTTGCGATGCGGAAACCGCCCAAACCGCGCAATCACCTGCTGATGCTTCTCGGCATAGTCCAGATAATCGGAAAACAACGCTCGATCTGTCTCTGGCTGTTGCGCTACCAAGTCGATGTAGCGTGAAACCGCCTCATTCTGCACCGACAGATTTTCGCAGTGCTCAAACACCAGGTAGATAAACACTCGCTGAATCGGCTGCAACTGGCGATCGAAATCCGCGGCGATGCCTTGTGCCACCAGCGCTTGAGCCCGGAGGTCACCGGAAAAGGATTTGGGGGTGTTGCGAAAGATCATTCGCGGCAGTTGATCGAGTAGCAGCACCAGTGCCAGCCAACCGTCGGGGCGTTGCGCCCACTCGGTCAAACCGCCGGCCAGTGCCTGATCGACCCAGTCCCCGAAACGCGTTTGCGCTTCGAGGTCCTGGCGGTCGTTCTTGCCGAACCATAACTTGCCCTTGTCAGCCGCTATCTCGTGAGGGGATTCGGAATGTCCAAACCACCATTCGAGCAACGGCTGCCAGGGCGCAGTCATGTTTATGCCTTGTGGTAAGCCGTGACGCGCTCGACTTCTTCTTTCGAGCCCAGGAACACCGCTACGCGCTGGTGCAGACCGTCAGGCTTGATGTCGAGAATGCGCTGATGGCCATCGGTGGACGCGCCGCCCGCTTGCTCGACCAGGAACGACATCGGGTTGGCTTCGTACATCAAGCGCAGTTTGCCCGGCTTCGACGGCTCACGGCTGTCGCGCGGGTACATGAACAGACCGCCACGGGTCAGGATGCGGTGCACGTCAGCCACCATCGCGGCGACCCAGCGCATGTTGTAGTTCTTTTTCAACGGGCCTTCATCGCCCGTCAGCAATTCGTTGACGTAACGCTGTACCGGCGCTTCCCAGTGACGCTGGTTGGAGGCGTTGATCGCAAATTCCTGGGTGGACTCAGGAATCTGAATGTCTTCATGGGTCAGTACAAAGCTGCCCATTTCACGGTCCAGGGTGAAGCCTTTCACGCCATCGCCCAGGGTCAGCACCAGCATCGTCTGTGGGCCGTAGATCGCGTAACCGGCAGCGACCTGCTCGGTGCCTGGCTGAAGGAAGGCCTTTTCGTTCAAGGCTTCGTTCTGGCTCAGGTATTCGCTCGGGCAACGCAGTACCGAGAAGATCGTGCCGACCGGAGCGTTGATGTCGATGTTCGACGAGCCGTCCAGTGGGTCGAATACCAGCAGGTACGCGCCTTTCGGGTATTTGCCCGGAATCTGGTAGGCATTGTCCATTTCTTCGGACGCCATGCCGGCCAAGTGACCGCCCCATTCGTTGGCTTCGAGCAGGATCTCATTGGAGATCACGTCGAGTTTCTTCTGCACTTCACCTTGGACGTTTTCAGTACCCATGCTGCCCAACACACCACCCAGGGCGCCTTTGGACACAGCGTGGCTGATTTCTTTACAGGCACGCGCCACCACTTCGATCAGGAAACGCAGATCGGCAGGGGTGTTGTTGCTACGGGTCTGCTCAATCAAATAGCGACTCAGGGTAACGCGGGACATGGAAGGCTCCGGTGGAATGGGGGGGCTATAAACCCGCGCAGTTTAACGCGAGTCGGGGCGCATTTCCTCCTATCAGACGTGATACGTCCAATAGAGTTCATGCGCCGGGATGAGCGTAGTTCGAAAGCGCTATTTTTACCGTCTGAAAAATCGCTATCGCGAGCAGGCAAACGCCAACAGGTTTTGTGCTGTCCTTGTGGGAGTGAGCCTGCTCGCGATGGGTGCGAAGCACCCGCCTTCAGGATTTCGCCGGAGGTTTGCGCAGCAAGCTGAACGCCATGGCCCCCAAAAACACCACGCCGAGCAGCAACACCGCCCACAACCCGAACTTCTTCCAGTTCGTGTCAGCCGGCGCCGTCGTTGCGAGCGTCGAAGCCGGCGTCACCACCGTCCCGCCATCAACGGAAGCCTTGCCCAACGTCGCCAACTTCGCCGCGCTGTAATCCGGGATCAGCGTCGCCAGCGGCAAGTTCGCCGCCTTGACCGTCGCACTCCCCAGGGCGAGCGTATAAGGCCCTGGCCCACGCGCCAGAAACACCAATTGGGTCGAGCGCACGGCGAATCGCACCGTCGGCGCTTCGGCACCCAGACCGCCGCCACGGTCGTCTACCGTCAGTTTCAACTGCTGCACAGTTTGCCCCGGCAGCTGCAATTCGTTCTGCACCACATCCTGGCCACCCTGGGTCAGGCGATAGAGCAAACCGCTGCTCAACGGCTGCCACGGCAGGCTGCTTTCTCGCCGACCGGACAAGGTCACCGGCGCCAGACTGTTCGGCTGGCTGAGCTCGACTTGCACGCGCTCGACGTTCAGCCCCGTCGGCAACTGCCAGGTGTACTCACCGGCTTTCACCGTGCTGCCGGCCAACGGTTGTGACCAGACCAACGGCAGCGGCAAACTGCGGCTGCTGGCGCTTTCCAGTTGCGCCGAGGTCAGCGTCGGCGCCGATTGCGGGGTATTCCACAACAAACGCAGGTACCGCGCCGATTGCCCGGGCAAGCCGACTTCATGCTGCTCCACCCGCTCGTCGGCAAAGGTCAGCCGCGCCACCTGTCCGTCACCCCACGACTGCCAGTGCTGCAAATCGTCGCTGGCTTCGATGCTGAAACGCTGGAAGCCCTCGCGCTCGCTGGTCCAGTCGAGCACCAGTTGGCGCAACGGTGCCTTGATGCCGCTGGCATCGAGTAACCAACCGCGCAGCACTTCTTCTCCGGCTTCCAGCTGACTGGATGGCTGCACCTCAACCAGCGTGCCGTTGGCGCTCGATTGCACGCGAACACTGGGCGCGCGCTCGGTGGAATCCGCCGAGCTGAACAGCGGAAACCATTTCACGTCGGTCAGGGTGCGGCTTTCACTGGTTTGCGCCGTTTCGCGAGCCAAGGCATAGGCCTGAACCTGACCGGCCGCGTTGAACACACGCACATCGCTCAGGTCGGTCTGGCGCGCATGCAGCTGCACGTTCAACGGCAATTCGAGGCGATACCACGGGCCGTCGCCCGTCACCGTCAAAGGCACCTGTGTGGCGAAGTCCGACGGTTGCTCCACAGCATTGGCCGACAGCGTCATGCCCAACGCTAACGCGCCCAACCAGACCAGGTTCAGCTTCTGACTCAAGATGACACTCCTTCGGTTTCCGGGGCCGGTTTTTCAGAGGCCGGCACAGCGTCGGCGCGCTTGGGCGGCAACGGGGCGAAATAGCCCACCACCAACAGCAACACGCCCACACCGATAAACGACACGATTCGCGCCAGTCCGCCGCGGTTACTCAATTCAACAAAGAACAGTTTGGCCACCACCACGCCAATCAGCGTCGCACCGATCAGCCAGACTTCGCGACGATGACGCAGGTGGCCGCCGATCATCAGACTCAGCGCCATCAAGGTCCAGACGATCGATAGACCGGCCTGCACGAGCATGGATTCGAGCAAAGCATCGAGCTCGAACGGCACGCCGCCCCAATGGTGAGCCGTGCGCATGACCAAAGCGGTAAAGAAGGCGAACAGCGAAACGCCAGCGATCAGTTGCGTCGCATACGCGGCGTAGTCCTTGCGGATCGCCAGTTGCGTCACGGCGCTGCGGGACCAGACGTAGACGCCGAACAGCGCAAACAGCAGGCCCAATTCCAATGGGTTGATCAGCGGCACGTACGGCAATGGCTCGGCGGTGCCGTCGCTGACAATGTTCGCCAGCCAGAACCAACCGAGCATCAGCACCGCCAACGGTGCAGCCGCGTACACGCGGTATTCCCGTGAGTAAGCTGACACCGGCCAGGGCCAGGCGCGTGGCGCGGCCATCAGCACCAGGTAGAGACTCGGCAGAATCGCCCAACCCAACCAGCGCCAGGCGTTGTACTGCTCGGACAACAGCAGCAGGCCGTAGCGCAACTCCAGCGCCAGCACACCCATCAATAACCAGGCACCGAGCACATGCGCGGTGCTCAGGGCGCGCGCCGGCAGCATCGGCGCCAGACGCCGCAAGGACATGAAATGCACGCCGAACACCGCCGCCCACGCCAGCCAGCCGACATTGGCCGCCGGGTGATAACGCGAGTGCCAAGCGGCGAGCAACACCAGGCCGGCCGCTGGAATCAACAAGGTGCAGAGCAAGCCCAGCGACGACCATTTCAGGCGCAACGCCAACACCGTCCACAGCGCCACGCTGATAGCCGCAACTGCCAACAACAACGTCGCTTGCGAGTTCACCGGCGCGAACCGCAGTACTTCACTGACCCACGCCAACGCCCACCAAGCCGCGCCCCACACCAGCAACACTTCGGACAAACGCTGCAAACTCAGCACGTCGAAGGCCGACGCGTGATTGCCGAGCTGCAAGCGCCAGGCCCCGACCAACGCGGCCAGGCCCAGCACCAGCGGCGTCCAGAAACCGCTGTGCGCCAACGGTTTCAAACCTTCGCTGGCCAAAGGTCCAAGCAAGTCCGGGCCGGCCAGCATGAAGGCCGCACCACCAATCACTTGCAGCAACAGGCCAAAGACAAAACTCACCCGCTGCTGCAAATACAGGCTGAGCCAGATGATGAACAGACCGCTGGCCGCCCACACCGCGCTCGCGGTTTGCCAAGGCAGGACGAACAGCACCGCCAGATTGATCAACACCAGACCGGCCAGCAGCACCACCGACAAGCCGCGCAGCAAACGAATGTCGCTACGCACCATGTCGTCGCGGGCGGCCAGCAGCATGCCGGCGATCAACGCCAGCCCGATCAGCGACGCGCTCAGCAACCCGCTCCAACCGGCGCTGAACACGGCCGAGGAATCACCGCTAGCCCCTTGCAGCCGCAGCAGGAACAGCGCACCACCCAACAACTGCACGGCAAACGCGGTGAACAGGAAGGTGCGCGATTGCAGACGCAGGCCGACCAACAGCGTCGCCAGACCGGCGAGCGCCCAACTGATCGCCGTGCCGTGAGTGAAAAAGAACAGCGGCGCCAGCAGATAGAGGAAAGTCAGGCCGAGGCACGCCAACACAGGCAGGCCTTTGCGCTCCCACTCCGACGTCTGTTCCGGCAAGGCGTTGCGCAATTGATAGAAGCTGAACAGCAACGCAATGCCGAGCATCAATGCGCCCAGCGGCGCACCGTCGAGCAGGCTGCTGTCGCCGATCCGCAGTTCGCTGAGAAACGCCAGCGCCGAGCCCAGTTGCAGCAGCAGCGCAAACGCACGGGCCAGCGGTCGCTGCTGACGCAGGCCAAGCCAGAAAATCCCCGCGCCTTCCACGGCCCAGGCCGCAGCCGTCCAGCGCGCATCGAGCCCCAACGGGATGGCCAGGCTGGCGAAAATCACACCCAGCGCCAGACAGGTCTCCGCCAGCAGCAACGCTCGACCGCCCATCAACAGACGCGCCAGGCCCATGTAGATCATGCCCAGCGCCAACGCACTGAAGGCAGCCGCGAATTCCAGATGCTGGACCAGCGCAAACTGCAAACCGAAGCCCACCAGCGGCGGACCAAACAGCATCGTGCCGTCGACGTAATCGCCCTTGCGCGCCGACCAGCGCAACAACGCATCGCGACTGTCATCCTCGGGCGCGTCGCTCATTTCCAGCAGCTTGCGCCGGGCGAACAGCAGGCCGATGGCCAGGTACATCAGGAAAAACAGGACCAGGAACGGCTCGGTGCTCCACAGCAATTCCGGCGTATAAGAACGCAGCCCCCAGGCGAAACCGATGCCGAACGTGCCAACGAAACCGATCAGGTTAAGCAGCCGCCAAGCCTTGAACCACGCAATCGCCATGATGCCCGCATTGAGCAAGGCGAAGTAGCTGAACAGCGCGACGTGATTGCCCGCACCGGTGGACGTCAGGATGGGCGCGGCGAACCCGCCCAATGCGGCGGCGCACGCCAGGGCCAGGGAATCCTGGGTTATCGCCAGAATGGCAGAGAACACGGTTACCGCCACCAACAGGCCCAAGGCCGCCGTCGGATCGAGCAACGGATGCAGGCGCATGGCCGCGAACACCGTCAGGTACAACACGGCGATCCCGGTCCCTTGCAGCATCAATGCATAGTTGTTATTGCGATGGCGCAGCCACCAGCCCAGCCCGAGCAAGCCCAACGCAGCCGCCGCAACGCCGGCATAACGCAGCTCGATCGGCACCACCATGCCTTCGGTGGCATAACGCAGCAGGAACGCCAGGCCGAGAAACAGCAGCACCACACCGACCCGCAACACAGTGTTGCCGCCGAACAACCAGGCGCGCGCGCCGCTGATGGCGCGATCGATGAAATTGGGCCCACGCGGGGCGGCGGGTTGTTGCGGCTCACGGATAACCGGGTCCGGTTTCCAGGCATCGACAGGTGGGTGACTGGTTTCGGTAGTCGCCGCAGTAATCGGCTCGAGCTCTGGCGGGAGTTCCCAGACCAGTTCCGGCGCAGCGGCCGGGATTTCGTCGAGACTGAATTCAGGGGATGTAAGGGTTTCGCTCGCTTCAGGTGTGCTGACCTCAGGCGCGTTAACGCCGGTCGCCTCCAGCAGAGTCAGGCGTTGCTGCACCGTATTCAGCGTGGCTTGCGCCTGTTCAAGCAGCAGCCGTTGCTCGGCCGATTGCGAACTCAAGCGGCCAATGCGAATGGCCTGGCCGATGCCCAATCCGAGCAGCGCACCCAGCAGTGCATCGCTGAAAGACTCATCGAGTATCCAGCCGAGCACGCAGCCAATCAGCATGAAAATCCATTGCATGGTCGATATCCCTAAGCGGCCCCGCAGTGGGGGCGAATCCGGGCAAAAACAGCATCTGGCTGAGTTTAGTGTGAAACCACACAAACCTGTGGGAGCGAGCCTGCTCGCGATGAGGACCTGACATTCAGCATTGATGCTGAATGTCAGACCGCTATCGCTAGCAGGCTCGCTCCCACATGGATTGCCACACAGGACGCCCGGCGTAACCGGCGCTTAGTATATCGATCAGGCCCAACAACCGTTGGGCCTTGCACGCGATTATTGTGAAAAGTTACTCCAACGCCTTCCAGATATCCGTGGCGTACTCGCGAATCGTCCGGTCCGAAGAGAACCAGCCCATGCGCGCCGTGTTCAATACTGCCGAACGCCACCACGCTTGCGAGTCGTGCCAGTGGGCTTCAACGCGCATCTGCGCCTCCCAATACGAGTCAAAGTCGGCGCAGACCAGGAAGCGGTCGTAGTCGATCAGCGAGTCGATGAAGCTCGCGTAGCGGGACGGATCATCCGGCGAGAACACCCCGCCGCGAATCGCTTGCAACACGTCATTCAGGCGATGGGAAGCGGCAATGTCCGGCATGGCATTGAACTCGTGGTTCTGCTTGCGTGCTTCAACCTGCTGCGCGCTCAGGCCGAAGATGAACATGTGCTCGGCACCGATCCGCTCGCACATTTCCACGTTGGCGCCGTCCAGGGTGCCGATGGTCAACGCACCATTGAGGCCGAACTTCATGTTACTGGTGCCCGAGGCTTCGAAGCCGGCGGTGGAAATCTGCTCCGACAAATCCGCCGCCGGAATGATGCTCTCCGCCAGGCTGACGTTGTAGTTGGGCAGGAACACCACTTTCAGCAAGCCGCGAACAGTCGGGTCGTTGTTCACTACGCGGGCGATATCGTTGGTGAGCTTGATGATCAACTTGGCCTGGTGATAACTGGCCGCCGCCTTGCCGGCGAAGATTTTTACCCGAGGTACCCAGTCGATTTCCGGCTCGGCCCGAATCGCCTGATACAGCGCCACGGTGTGCAGCAGGTTAAGCAGCTGCCGTTTGTATTCGTGGATTCGCTTGACCTGCACGTCGAACATCGCCGCCGGGTTGACCGCCACCCCGAGACGCTCGTGGATGATGTACGCCAGCGCCTTTTTACTGTGCAGGCGCTGCTCGGCAAATGCCTTGCGGAACGCCGGCTTCTCGGCGAACGGCTCGAGTTCGAGCAAGCGCGTTTCCGCACTGTCGAGCAACTCAGGCCCGAGCGCATCGACCATCATCGAGGTCAGTTCAGGGTTGGCCTGGTAGAGCCAGCGGCGGAAGGTGATGCCGTTGGTCTTGTTGTTGATCCGGTCCGGGTAGAGTTTGTGCAGTTCGGAGAACACGGTCTTGCGCATCAGTTGCGTATGCAGCCCGGACACGCCGTTAACGCTGTGCGACCCCAGAAATGCGAGGTTACCCATGCGCACGCGACGGCCATTGTCTTCCTCGATCAGCGACACCGCGCGCAACACGTCGAAATCGTGAATGCCCTTGGCGCGCAAGGAATCGATGTGCTGGGCGTTGATCAGGTAAATGATCTGCATGTGCCGCGGCAGCATCCGCTCCATCAAGCCGACCGGCCAGGTTTCCAAGGCTTCAGGCAACAGCGTGTGGTTGGTGTACGACAGCGTGTCGACCGTCACCTGCCATGCCGCATCCCACGCCACATCATAGACGTCGACCAGTTGACGCATCAGCTCGGCCACGGCAATCGAGGGGTGGGTGTCGTTGAGCTGGATCGCCGCATGATCGCCCAGGGTCAGCACCGAGGTGTGCATGTTGCGATGGCGGCGGAGCAAATCCTGCAAGGACGCGGCGACGAAGAAATATTCCTGGCGCAGGCGCAGTTCCTGGCCGGCTTCGGTGCTGTCGGCCGGGTACAGCACACGGGAAATACTTTCAGCGCGGGCCACTTCGGCCACGGCGCCCAAGTGGTCGCCGGCGTTGAAACGCTCCAGGTGCAAATCTTCCATGGCCCGTGCGCGCCACAGGCGCAGCGTGTTGACGCTCGCCCCGCGCCAGCCGACCACCGGCGTGTCGTAGGCAATTGCCCGTACAGTTTCCGCCGGGGTCCAGACCTGCTTGGACTTGCCGGTGTCATCGGTCACGGTTTCGACGCTGCCGCCGAAACCGATCGGGTAAACAACCTCTGGCCGTTCGAATTCCCAAGGGTTGCCGAAGTCCAGCCAGTGTTCGGTCTGCTCCTGCTGCCAGCCATCGACAATGGCCTGGCGGAACAAGCCATGCTCATAACGAATGCCGTAGCCGTGCCCGGCGATGCCGAGGGTCGACATGCTTTCCATGAAGCACGCGGCCAGGCGACCGAGGCCGCCATTGCCCAGCGCCGCGTCGGGTTCCAGCAAGCGGATGCGTTCCAGGTCGACACCGAGTTCAGTCAGAGCTTCACGAGCGACGTCGAGCAGGCCAAGATTGCTCAAGCTGTCGTAGAGCAGCCTGCCGATGAGAAATTCCAGGGAGAGGTAGTAAACCCGTTTCTGACCTTTGCGATAGATCTGCCGGGTGTGATCCATCCAGTGCTCGACCATGTGGTCGCGCGCGGCCAAGGCAATCGCTTCGAACCAGTCGTGGTCGAAGGCGTGATCCGGGTCTTTGCCCACCGCGTAGGTGAGTTTGGTCAAGACGGCGTCGCGGAATGCGGCCACCTCTGCTTCGCGAACAAGTGGTTCTTGAGTCATCGATAAGACCTCGAGCGAGCTGGAATTGTCTGAGCCTAGACGGTCTGACAGGCGGTCGGGGCTCTGGTTCGGCACTATTTCCTGTTAGGCCGGCATTACCTTGTCGTAAAGCTGAATCAATGCAGGTGCCGTGCCGGAACCCGAGCGTTTTTTGGCGAGAAACAAAAAAATCTGGCGAAAGGTTGTTCAAAAATCCACCAGTCCCGGTATGATCGCGCGCCCTGATGCACGCTGGTAACAACCGATGATGAAGTCCAACCTGATCGCCGCCGCAGAGATCGATCGCCTCGACACCTGGGCCAAGTACTCCGCCCCGATGTGCGGTTCCTGCGTGTCCAGCTGCTGCACCTTGCCGGTCGAAGCCAAGATCAAGGACCTGATCCGCATCGGTGTCGTCGATGAATTCGAACGCGGCGAGCCGGCGAAGAACATTGCCAAGCGCCTGCAGAAGGAAGGGATCGTCGAGCGCTATAACCAGAAATCCGAGATCTTTACCCTCCAGCGCATGAGCAACAACGATTGCCTGTACCTGGATCGTAAGAGCCGTCTGTGCACTATTTATGAAAAGCGCCCGGATACTTGCCGCAATCACCCGAAAATCGGCCCACGGCCAGGGTATTGCGCTTATAAGCCCAAAGAAGTGGCGCGCGAGACCAGCAGCAGTCGTCGCCCCCTTGAGAAGTTCTAAAGCCTCCAACTCCCCGTAGCAGCTGTCGAGCTCCAGCGAGGCTGCGTTCGGCGTACACATCTGAAATGATGCATTGCAGCAATCGATTTCGCGACTGCTGCGCAATCGAACGCAGCCTCGCCGGGGCTCGACAGCTGCTACAGCCAGACAAACAAAAACGCCCCCGGCCTTTCGACCGGGGGCGTTTTCATTCAGCCTGAGTTAACTCAGTTCTTGGCTTTCTTGGCAGCGCGGGTACGCTCGCCTTCGTCCAGGATCTTCTTACGCAGACGGATCGACTTAGGAGTCACTTCGCACAGCTCGTCGTCCTGGATGAATTCCAGAGCCTGTTCCAGGGTGAAGCGAACAGGTGGAACCAGGGCGATGGTTTCGTCTTTACCCGAAGCACGCATGTTGTCGAGCTTCTTGCCTTTGGTTGGGTTGACGCCCATGTCGTTGTCACGGCTGTTCAGACCAACGATCTGACCGTTGTAGATCTCTTGACCGTGTTCAACGAACAGCTTGCCACGCGCCTGCAGGGTTTCCAGGGAGTAGGTCAGTGCCTTGCCGGTTTCTACCGATACCAGAACACCGTTCTGACGGCCGGACATGTCGCCGGACTTCATGGTGTCGTAGCGATCGAAGATCGAGGTCAGGATGCCAGCACCGTTGGTCAGGGTCAGGAACTGGTTACGGAAACCAATCAGGCCGCGAGCAGGGATGTTGTACTCCAGACGAACACGGCCTTTGCCATCCGGCACCATGTTGGTCAGGTCGCCTTTACGCAGGCCCATCTCTTCCATGACCTTGCCCTGGGATTCTTCAGGGGTGTCGATGGTTACGTTTTCGAACGGTTCCTGCTTCACGCCGTCAACTTGACGGATGATCACTTCAGGACGACCAACGCCCATTTCGAAGCCTTCGCGACGCATGGTTTCGATCAGTACCGAGAGGTGCAGCTCGCCACGACCGGAGACCTTGAACTTGTCAGCCGAGTCGCCTTCTTCAACGCGCAGTGCAACGTTGTACAGCAGCTCTTTGTCCAGACGCTCCTTGATGTTACGGGAGGTCACGAACTTGCCTTCTTTACCGCAGAAAGGCGAGTCGTTTACCTGGAACGTCATGGAAACGGTTGGCTCGTCAACGGTCAGAGGCTTCATTGCCTCGACGTTGTCCGGCTGGCACAGAGTGTCGGAGATGAACAGGGAGTCCATACCGCTCACGCACACGATGTCGCCGGCGAAAGCTTCTTCAACGTCGATGCGGTGCAGACCGTGGTGACCCATCAGCTTCAGGATACGACCGTTACGCTTCTTGCCGTCGGCGCCGATAGCCACAACCGGAGTGTTCGGCTTGACGCTACCACGAGCGATACGACCAACGCCGATAACACCCAGGAAGCTGTTGTAGTCCAGTGCCGAGATTTGCATCTGGAACGGGCCTTCACGGTCAACTTTTGGAGCTGGCACGTTGTCGACGATCGACTGGTACAGCGGGGTCATGTCTTCAGCCATGTCGGTGTGATCCAGACCGGCAATGCCGTTCAGGGCCGAGGCGTAGACGACTTTGAAGTCCAGCTGTTCTTCGGTGGCACCCAGGTTGTCGAACAGGTCGAAGATCTGGTCCAGAACCCAGTCCGGACGAGCGCCTGGACGGTCAACCTTGTTGATGCACACGATCGGACGCAGGCCGGCTTCGAAAGCCTTCTTGGTCACGAAACGGGTTTGCGGCATAGGGCCGTCTTGAGCGTCAACCAGCAGCAGAACGGAGTCAACCATCGACATTACACGTTCAACTTCGCCGCCGAAGTCGGCGTGGCCCGGGGTGTCCACGATGTTGATGTGGTAGCCGTTCCAGTTGATAGCGGTGTTTTTTGCCAGGATGGTAATACCGCGCTCTTTTTCCTGGTCGTTGGAGTCCATCACGCGCTCGTCGTTGAGCTCGTTGCGCTCCAGGGTGCCGGATTGACGCAGGAGTTTGTCTACCAGGGTGGTTTTACCATGGTCAACGTGAGCAATGATGGCGATGTTGCGTAGATTTTCGATCACTTGTGTATCTCGATCAGAGGATTCGGTGTGCTGACAAGTCTTGGCAGCGATTAACAGTAGCGTCCGTGAAAGCCGTTACAGCTTGACGGCGGCATCGGGGGGCCGGTGACGCAAGCCACAGGCAAACAGCCCCGGGCACTTAGCTCGGTCGATAAACGCGCACATTGGCATGCCCCTCACTGAGCAAATGGTGGGCATGCAGGCGACTCATCACGCCTTTGTCGCAATACAGCAGGTACTGGCGAGTAGGGTCCAGTTCCTTGAAACGAGCGTTCAGTGCATAAAACGGCATCGTCTGTACCTCAATGCCAGCGAGTTCCATCGGGTCGTCTTCAGCGGCATCCGGGTGACGGATGTCGATAATGATCTGGCCCGCCAGTGCTTCGCTGACTTCTTCGATCTGCAAGTCCTGGCCCAATTCGTCGATCACGCGATCGATTGGCACCAGCTTGGCGTTCTCGAGCGCACGCTCAAGGACCGCCATGTCGAATTCTTTCTCTTCATGCTCAACGCGCGGACGCTTGGCATGGGTCTTGGGGTTCACCGAGATGACCCCGCAGTACTCCGGCATGTGCTTGGCGAAGTCGGCCGTACCGATTTCGTTAGCCAGGTCGATGATGTCCTGCTTGTGACTGGCGATCAGCGGACGCAAGACCAGCTTGTCGGTCACGCAGTCGATCACGGACAGGTTCGGCAGCGTCTGGCTGGAAACCTGCGAAATCGCTTCACCGGTGACCAGCGCTTCGATGTCGAGACGATCGGCAATACGGGAAGCAGCGCGCAACATCATACGCTTCAAAACTACACCCATATGACTGTTATCGACTTTCCCGAGAATTTCTCCCAGTACTTCCTCGAACGGCACACTGACAAATAACACGCGTTGGGAGCTGCCGTACTTCTTCCAGATGAAATGCGCGACTTCCATGACGCCCAATTCATGGGCCCGTCCGCCCAGATTGAAGAAGCAGAAATGGCTCATAAGCCCGCGGCGCATGATCTGGTAAGCGGCAACGGTCGAATCGAAGCCGCCGGACATCAGCACAAGCGTCTGTTCCAGGGCACCCAGCGGATAACCGCCGATGCTGTTGTGCTGGCTGTGAATCACGAACAACCGTTTGTCGCGAATTTCGATGCGAACTTCGATTTCCGGCTCTTTCAGCGAGATTCCGGCGGCGCCACACTGACGACGCAGTTGGCTGCCGACGTATTTCTCGACGTCCATCGAACTGAATTCATGCTTGCCGGCACGCTTGCAGCGCACGGAAAAAATCTTCCCGGCCAGCGCTTCGCCGAAGTGCTGCTTGCACTTGGCCACGATGTCGTCGAAATCACCCAACGGGTATTCATCGACCTGCAGGAAATGCGCGATGCCCGGCATGCAGCTCAGGCGTTCGGTCATCTCTTTCAGGGCTTTGGGCTCGCTGACGCGGGTTTCCAGCTCGAGATTGTCCCACACACCGTTCACCACCACGGCCGGGTCCAGGTCGCGGAGCACGGTGCGGATGTTTTTGGCCAATTGGCGGATGAAACGCATCCGTACCGGGCGGCTCTTGATGGTGATCTCGGGAAAGACTTTTACGATTAGTTTCATGAAAACAGCGCGCGCTGGGCCAGCCGAAAAAGGGGGGCGCGGATTATAGCGGAAATTGCTCAAGGTTTAACCAGTTAATGTGCAGAAGGTTTTACGCGCACCAAAACGGGTCATTTATGGATTTATACGCCACATTGTAGGGCGGGATTTCCTTCATAAAGGCGCTTTGTGCCTTTATTAGCGTGAAATTGGGGCACAAAACCCATGGTGGGGCACTGGCATGCAATTTGCTCCCTTGTGAGGCAGGTTGCCTTGGCAGAGTATTCGCGCCGGCATCACCCACATTCTAAGGGCATCCACTACTAAGCCCGAAGCCACCCGGAGGACACTATGTCGAAGTCGGTTCAACTCATCAAAGATCATGACGTCAAGTGGATTGATCTGCGCTTCACGGACACCAAAGGCACTCAGCACCACGTGACCATGCCGGCTCGCGACGCGCTGGATGACGCTTTCTTCGAAGAAGGCAAAATGTTCGACGGTTCCTCCATCGAAGGCTGGAAAGGCATCGAAGCCTCCGACATGATCCTGCTGCCAGACGACAGCACCGCCGTCCTCGACCCGTTCACCGAAGACCCAACGCTGATCATCGTGTGCGACGTCATCGAGCCGTCGACCATGCAAGGCTACGACCGCGACCCACGTGCGATCGCCAAGCGTGCCGAGGAATACCTGAAGTCGACCGGTATCGGCGACACCGTATTCGTTGGCCCGGAGCCAGAATTCTTCATCTTCGACCAAGTGAAGTTCAAGTCCGACATCTCCGGCTCGATGTTCAAGATTTTCTCCGAGCAAGGTTCGTGGATGTCCGACCAGGACGTCGAAGGCGGTAACCATGGCCACCGTCCAGGCATCAAAGGCGGGTACTTCCCGGTTCCACCGTTTGACCACGACCACGAAATCCGTACCTCCATGTGCAACGCCATGGAAGAAATGGGCCTGGTCATCGAAGTTCACCACCACGAAGTGGCAACGGCTGGCCAGAACGAAATCGGTGTGAAGTTCAACACCCTGGTCGCCAAGGCTGACGAAGTTCAGACCCTGAAGTACTGCGTACACAACGTTGCTGTTGCTTACGGCCGCACCGCTACCTTCATGCCTAAGCCTCTGTACGGCGACAACGGTTCGGGTATGCACGTTCACCTGTCCATCGCCAAAGAAGGCAAGAACACCTTCGCTGGCGAAGGCTATGCCGGCCTGTCCGACACCGCTCTGTACTTCATCGGCGGTATCATCAAGCACGGTAAGGCACTGAACGGCTTCACCAACCCGTCGACCAACTCCTACAAGCGTCTGGTCCCAGGTTTCGAAGCACCGGTCATGCTGGCCTACTCGGCTCGCAACCGTTCCGCCTCGATCCGTATTCCTTACGTGTCCAGCCCTCGCGCTCGCCGTATCGAAGCCCGCTTCCCGGATCCAGCAGCCAACCCGTACCTGGCCTTCGCTGCCCTGGTAATGGCTGGCCTGGACGGCATCCAGAACAAGACTCACCCTGGCGACGCAGCTGACAAAAACCTGTACGACCTGCCGCCTGAAGAGGCGAAAGAGATCCCACAAGTTTGCGGCAGCCTGAAAGAAGCCCTGGAAGAGCTGGACAAAGGTCGTGCGTTCCTGACCAAAGGCGGCGTGTTCTCCGATGACTTCATCGACGCTTACATCGCCCTGAAAAGCGAAGAAGAAATCAAAGTACGCACCTTCGTACACCCACTGGAATACGAGCTGTACTACAGCTGCTGATCCGGTAGCGCCAGCGCGAGCGGCGTGACAAAAAAGAGGCCTCCTTCGGGAGGCCTTTTTTGTGCCCACGATTTAATGGCCACCGAAATAACTTGTGGCCAGATATTTAGCAGCTGGGTCTATCGCCAGCTCTGACCTATGCTGCACTCCAACGCCTTCGCTTCCGGTCGATTTTATGGGTCGTGGTTTTCTGTTGATGTTGCTGTTGATTGCCCTGCCCGCCGCAGCGCAGATCTATAAGTACACCGACGCCTCGGGCAACACCGCCTACTCCAACCAGCCGCCTGACGGCGTCACGGCGCAACCCGTCGAATTGCCACCGCTCAATAGCGTTGAACGCCAGGCGCCTTTGGCTCCGCCCACCGAAGCCACCAGGGGTGAGCAACCGAACAGCGTCTACGAGGTGCTGGAGTTGACCAACCTGCCCACCGACGAAGCGCTACGGGCCAATAACGGCACCTTTACCGTCAATGTGCTGATCAAACCACGCTTGCAGGGGCAACATGCGTTCAGGCTGTTGCTGGACGATCAACCCTACGGTCAGCCGAGTAACGTGCCGATCCTGCAATTGGTCGACATTGATCGCGGCACACACAGCCTTGCGGTTCAGGTCATTGACGGTGAAAACATCGTTCAGCAAAGCCCGACCATCACCTTCACCGTACAACGGGTGCATAAGTCGTGAGGGTGTTGCTGCTGATCGCCTGCCTGATTGCGCTGCCGACGCACGCCGAAGTCTTTACCTACGTCGACGCCCAGGGCAATCGGGTCTTCACCGATCAGCCAACCTCCGGCAAAGCCAAGCGTGTACCGGTTACCACAAGCAATCGCATGACCGCCCACCCGACCACCCCGGTGGTGCCCTCTAAAAAAGCCGAAGAGCAGCCCTTTTTCCACTACGACATGCTCCGTGTGCTGGTCCCGGAACCGGACGGAACCGTGCGCAGCAGCGCCGGTGAGATTATCGTCAGCGTTACCAGCGAGCCCGGCCTGCAAAGGGGGCATCGCTATCGTTTGCTACTCGATGGCCAGCCCACCGCAGAACCCGGCACCAGTCCGGTATTCGCCCTGAGCAATATTGATCGTGGCAGCCATAACCTGTCGGTGGAAATCCTCGACGAACAGGGGCGCACCGTAGAGCGCACCGCCAATCAACCCTTTCATATGCTGCGCATCTCCCTTGCACAGAAACGCCAGGTCAAGCCTTGCGCCCTCCCCGATTACGGCCAGCGCCCGGAATGCCCTCTCAAAGACAAGCCTGAACCGGAAAAAAATCCCTTCCTGCGGTTTTTCTAATCACGTTCAGGTTTAAGCACTATATTGGTGCAATCGGCCGCACCATTCCCACATCCCATCCCATTTTGGTTCGAAAGTACCCGTGAAAGCTGGCGGAACGCCACGCAAACGAGCGTCAAACGCCTGTTTCAGGCCTTGAACGCTTCTTTTCGGAGCCTTGGTTTGGTTTTTGCATTTTCCCTGCATCAGCGCTTTTTTCTTGCGCACGCTCCGCTCCAAAAGAGGTCCTGATGACCATTAGCGACGCACTGCACCGTTTGCTACTCGACAACCTGACCACGGCCACGATTCTGCTCGACGCTGAACTGCGCCTCGAGTACATGAACCCGGCGGCGGAGATGCTCCTGGCCATCAGCGGCCAGCGCAGCCATGGGCAGTTCATCAGCGAGCTGTTCACCGAATCCACCGAGGCGCTCAATTCCTTGCGCCAGGCGGTCGAGCAAGCGCACCCGTTCACCAAGCGCGAAGCCATGCTCACCGCCCTCACGGGCCAGACCCTGACCGTCGACTACGCGGTAACGCCCATCCTGGCCAACGGCGTCACCCTGCTGTTGCTGGAAGTCCACCCGCGGGACCGCTTGCTGCGGATCACCAAGGAAGAGGCGCAGTTGTCGAAGCAGGAAACCAGCAAAATGCTGGTGCGCGGCCTGGCTCATGAAATCAAGAATCCGCTCGGAGGGATTCGTGGCGCCGCGCAACTGCTGGCCCGCGAACTGCCGGAAGAGAGCCTGCGCGACTACACCAACGTCATCATTGAAGAAGCCGATCGCCTGCGAAATCTGGTGGACCGCATGCTCGGCTCCAACAAGCTGCCGTCCCTGGCCATGTGCAACGTCCATGAAGTGCTGGAACGCGTCTGTCATCTGGTCGAGGCTGAAAGCCAGGGCTGCATCACCTTGGTGCGCGATTACGACCCGAGCATTCCCGACGTCCTGATCGACCGCGAGCAGATGATTCAGGCCGTCCTGAACATCGTGCGCAACGCAATGCAGGCCATCAGCAGCCAGAACGAGCTGCGCCTTGGCCGTATCAGCCTGCGCACCCGCGCCATGCGCCAGTTCACCATCGGCCACGTGCGCCATCGCCTGGTGACCAAGATCGAGATCATCGACAACGGTCCCGGCATTCCTGCGGAACTTCAGGAAACCATCTTTTTTCCCATGGTCAGCGGTCGCCCGGACGGTACCGGGCTGGGCCTGGCCATTACCCAGAACATCATCAGCCAGCACCAGGGCCTGATCGAGTGTGACAGCCACCCAGGCCACACCACTTTCTCGATCTTTCTGCCATTGGAACAAGGAGCCACATCGACATGAGCCGTAGTGAAACCGTGTGGATCGTCGATGACGACCGTTCTATCCGTTGGGTCCTGGAAAAAGCCTTGCAGCAGGAAGGCATGACCACGCAAAGCTTCGACAGCGCCGATGGCGTAATGAGCCGCCTGGCGCGCCAGCAGCCGGACGTGATCATCTCCGACATCCGCATGCCTGGCGCCAGCGGCCTGGAGCTCCTGGCGCGGATTCGCGAACAACACCCACGGCTGCCGGTCATCATCATGACCGCTCACTCCGATCTGGACAGCGCTGTCGCGTCTTATCAGGGCGGCGCATTCGAATACCTACCCAAGCCGTTCGATGTCGACGAAGCGGTTTCCCTGGTCAAGCGCGCCAACCAGCACGCCCAGGAACAACAAGGCCTGGAAGTCCCGGTCGCTCTGACCCGCACCCCGGAAATCATCGGCGAAGCGCCGGCGATGCAGGAAGTGTTTCGCGCCATCGGGCGCTTGAGTCACTCCAACATCACCGTACTGATCAACGGTGAATCCGGGACCGGTAAAGAGCTGGTAGCCCACGCACTGCACCGCCACAGCCCACGGGCGGCCTCGCCGTTTATTGCGCTGAACATGGCGGCGATCCCTAAGGACCTGATGGAGTCCGAGCTGTTCGGCCACGAAAAGGGCGCGTTCACCGGCGCGGCCAACCTGCGTCGCGGTCGCTTTGAACAGGCGGATGGCGGCACTTTGTTCCTTGACGAGATCGGCGACATGCCGGCGGACACCCAGACCCGACTGCTACGGGTATTGGCTGACGGCGAGTTCTACCGCGTCGGCGGCCACGTGCCGGTCAAGGTCGATGTGCGAATCATCGCCGCGACGCACCAGAACCTGGAAACCCTGGTGCATGCCGGGAAATTCCGTGAAGACCTGTTCCACCGCCTCAACGTGATCCGCATCCACATTCCACGGCTGTCGGACCGTCGCGAAGACATCCCGACCCTCGCCAGGCACTTCCTTAGCCGCGCCGCGCAAGAACTGGCGGTCGAGCCGAAGCTGTTGAAAAGCGAGACCGAGGAATACCTGAAGAACCTGCCGTGGGGCGGCAACGTCCGTCAGCTGGAAAACACCTGCCGCTGGATCACAGTGATGGCTTCAGGCCGTGAAGTGCACATCAGTGACCTGCCGCCGGAGCTGCTGAGCCTGCCGCAGGATTCAGCACCGGTGACCAACTGGGAGCAGGCGTTGCGTCAGTGGGCCGATCAGGCGCTGGCTCGCGGGCAGTCGAGCCTGCTCGACAGCGCGGTGCCGGCGTTCGAACGGATCATGATCGAGACCGCCCTGAAACATACCGCCGGTCGTCGCCGTGATGCCGCTGTTTTGCTGGGTTGGGGGCGTAATACCCTGACGCGCAAGATCAAGGAATTGGGGATGAAGGTCGATGGTGGGGATGATGATGAGGGGGAAGAGGGTTAATCAGCCTTTAGACCTTCGCTGACAGCTACATCCATTCGCGGGCAAGCCTCGCTCCTACAGGATTTACGCCATTTCAACATTGGCGCATGACCTGTGGGAGCGGACTTGCCCACGATGCTTTTGGGGCCTATGTGCACCGCCGCAATGCACTGTGAACCGCAATCGCGCACGCCCACCAATCCAACACCCCGCCTGTTTTCACAAACGAACCCCCGGCAAAAAAACACGAAAGCCCCGAATCACGGGGCTTTCAGCGCTCAAAGACGCTTTTTCGTTTCAACTTGTTAAAAGCTGGCACGCCCCCTGCAATAGTCCATTCAGTGATTCAGTTCACTACCCGGTTTCGGGGACCTTGGTACAGGCAGGCCGGGGATTCCCCTCTTTACATCGGGCTCACACCGCACAAGCGACGAGCCCAAACAGTTTTGGGGCCCTTGATACAGGCAGGTCAGGGGTTCCTTCTTTACACCGGGCTCACGACGCAATGCGCGAGCCCTCCCGTTTCGGGAACCTTGGTACAGGCAGGCCGGGGATTCCCTCTTTTATTGCTCCCGGAGATGGATCTCCAGCCGCCAGCGGTGATCGACCTCACTGCCGGCCCAGTCGCCCTGCAGTGGCCGGGCCGCCACCACCGACAGCAACAATCCCCCATCACTCAGACGCACTCGCCAGTTCACGCTCTTGTCGTTGAGCTGGAGCTGACCTTTCTGCGCCTTGCCTTCAGCCTCAAACAGCAGCGCGACACTACCGTCGACGATTTCGCCGTGGGTCTTGGGTTCGTTGTTGAACCACACCACCAGGCCATCGTTCGTGGTCTCGATCTGCTGCAGTTCGCTGGGGTCCGGCGTGGTCAGCCGACCGATCATCAACCCGATCATCAGCCCGACAATCGCCAGAGAACCCATCACCCGCGGGAATAGTTTCGAACGTGGGTCTTTTGGCGGCGTAGAATGCCCGTCATCTTTATCTTCGGAGCCGTGCATGTTTCACGTCATCCTTTTCCAACCAGAAATTCCGCCGAATACCGGCAACGTTATCAGGCTGTGCGCCAACAGTGGCTGCCACCTGCATTTGATCGAGCCGCTGGGCTTCGAGATGGACGACAAGCGCTTGCGCCGGGCCGGCCTCGACTATCACGAGTATGCCACCTTGCAGCGCCATGCCGACCTCGCCAGCTGCCTGGAAAGCCTCGGCCATCCACGGTTGTTCGCCTTCACCACCAAAGGCTCGCGGCCGTTCCATGACGCGAGCTTCGCAGAGGGCGATGCCTTTCTGTTCGGCCCTGAAAGCCGTGGCTTGCCCGCCGAGGTGCTGGATGCCCTGCCCGGCGAACAACGCTTGCGCCTGCCGATGCGTGAAGGCTGCCGCAGCCTGAACCTGTCGAACACCGTGGCGGTTGCCGTGTATGAAGGCTGGCGCCAGCTTGGCTTCAAGTAAAACCGCATAACAAATGTGGGAGCGAGCCTGCTCGCGAAAGCGGTGTGTCAGACAACATTAATGTCGACTGACACTCCCATTCGCGAGCACGCTCGCTCCCACATTGATATTACGTCGCTGCTGAAGATCGCTTACTGAACGGTTGGAGTCTCGCCAGCCGCCTGCATGCGTTGCAGCTCTTGTGCGTACAGCGCGTCGAAGTTAACCGGGGCCAGCATCAGCGCCGGGAACGAACCGCGGGTGACCAGACTGTCCAGGGTTTCGCGAGCGTACGGGAACAGGATGTTCGGGCAGAACGCACCGAGGGTGTGGCTCATCGAAGCGTCGTCCAGGTTCTTGATCAGGAAGATCCCGGCCTGTTGCACTTCAGCGATGAACGCCACTTCGCCGCTTTCACCGTTCTTCACGGTCACGGACAGGGTCAGCACGACTTCGTGGAAGTCACCTTCCAGGGCCTTTTGACGGGTGTTCAGATCCAGACCGACGCTCGGCTCCCACTGCTGGCGGAAGATCGCCGGGCTCTTCGGGGCTTCGAAGGACAAGTCACGTACGTAGATGCGCTGCAAGGAGAATTGCGGTGCGGTTTCTTCTTCGCTGGCTGCAGTGTTCTGTTGGTCAGTCATCTCAGATCCTTTCTGATCTTGGGGTCTTATAGGGAAGGCATTCAGGCCTTGAGCATGGCGTCGAGCTTGCCGGCGCGCTCAAGGGCAAACAAATCATCACAACCACCTACGTGGGTGCTGCCGATCCAGATCTGTGGCACGGACGTACGTCCGGCTTTCTGAGCCATGGCGGCGCGCACCTGCGGCTTGCCATCGACCTTGATCTCTTCGAAGGCCACGCCTTTGTTCTCGAGCAGGTACTTGGCTCGCGAGCAGTAAGGGCAGTAATCGCTGGAATAGACGACGACGTTGCTCATATCACTTCACCAGCGGCAGGTTGTCGCCTTTCCAGCTGGAGATCCCGCCGGACAGCTTGGCGGCGGTGAAGCCGGATTTCATCAGTTCGCGGGCGTGCGTGCCGGCGGTCTGGCCCATGGCATCGACCAGGATGATGGTCTTGGCCTTGTGCTTTTCCAGTTCGCCGATGCGAGCGGCGAGCTTGTCTTGAGGAATGTTCACCGCGCCAACGATGTGGCCGGCGGCGAAGTCCTTGGTCGGACGAATGTCGATTACAACGCCCGCGTCCTTGTTGACCAGCCCGGTCAGTTCACCGGTGCTCAGGCTGCGGCCGCCGCCTTGCATCTGATAGGCCAGCAGCAGGGCCGCCAGTACAACGAAGATACCCACGAGAATGTAGTGGTTGGTGGCGAATTGAATCAGGTGATCAACCATCGAAGGAGGTTCCAGGGCGTTAAAATGTCGGCCAGTATACACAGCCACTATGGTGGGCCAAACCCCGTCCGGCGGTGACGTGGCCGGAACTTCGCTTTAAACTGCCACTCCCTTTTCCATCCCCCTCTTTTAATTCAGCCGCGAGTGGAATCCATGACTACCACGCCTAAACCTTTGGTCCTGATTATTCTCGACGGCTTCGGCCACAGTGACAGCCCTGAGTCCAACGCCGTGTTTGCGGCGAAGAAGCCCGTACTGGACCGCCTGTGGGCCACCGTGCCGAACGGTTTGATCTCCGGCAGCGGGATGGATGTCGGCCTGCCGGACGGCCAGATGGGTAACTCTGAAGTCGGCCACATGAACCTGGGCGCCGGTCGCGTGGTGTATCAAGACTTTACTCGCGTGACCAAATCGATCCGCGACGGCGAGTTTTTCGAGAACCCGACCATCTGCGCTGCCGTTGATAAAGCCGTCGCTGCCGGCAAAGCCGTGCACTTCATGGGCCTGCTGTCCGATGGTGGCGTCCACAGCCACCAGGACCACCTGGTCGCCATGGCCGAACTGGCCTACAAACGCGGCGCCGAAAAAATCTACCTGCACGCCTTCCTCGATGGCCGCGACACGCCGCCGAAGAGCGCCGAGTCGTCCATCGAACTGCTCGACGCGACGTTCCAGGCCCTCGGCAAAGGCCGGATCGCCAGCATCATCGGCCGCTACTTCGCCATGGACCGTGACAACCGCTGGGACCGCGTGTCCCAGGCCTACAACCTGATCGTCGATGGCAATGGCGAATTCAACGCCGCCACCGCCCAGGAAGGCCTGCAAGCCGCTTACGCCCGAGGCGAGAGCGACGAATTCGTCAAAGCCACCTCCATCGGCGAACCGGTCAAGGTCGAAGACGGCGACGCCGTTGTGTTCATGAACTTCCGCGCCGACCGCGCCCGCGAACTGACCCGCGTCTTCGTCGAAGACGGCTTCAAGGAATTCGAACGCGCCCGCCAGCCAAAACTGGCCGGTTTCGTCATGCTGACTCAATACGCCGCCAGCATCCCTGCCCCTTCGGCTTTTGCCGCCGGCAGCCTGGACAACGTGCTCGGCGACTACCTGGCGAAAAACGGCAAGACTCAGCTGCGCATTGCCGAAACCGAGAAGTACGCTCACGTGACCTTCTTCTTCTCGGGCGGTCGCGAAGAACCGTTCCCGGGCGAAGAACGCATCCTGATTCCGTCGCCGAAAGTCGCCACCTATGACTTGCAGCCGGAAATGAGCGCCCCGGAAGTCACCGACCGCATCGTCGACGCCATCGATAATCAGCGTTACGACGTGATCGTGGTCAACTACGCCAACGGCGACATGGTGGGCCACAGCGGCGTGTTCGATGCAGCAGTCAAAGCCGTTGAGTGCCTGGACCTGTGCGTCGGCCGCATCGTTGAAGCGCTGGACAACGTTGGCGGCGAAGCCCTGATCACCGCCGACCACGGCAACGTCGAGCAGATGGCTGACGAATCCACCGGCCAGGCGCACACCGCGCACACCACCGAACCGGTGCCGTTCATTTATGTCGGCAAGCGAGACTTCAAGGTTCGCGACGGCGGCGTGCTGGCGGATGTGGCACCGACCATGCTGATGCTGATGGGCCTGGAGAAACCGGCGGAAATGACCGGGACTTCGATTCTGGTGTAAGCAGCCCCTACAAACACCACCAAACCCTGTGGGAGCGAGCCTGCTCGCGATAGCAATCTGACATCAACCTCTTCGTTGAATGTACTGATGCCATCGCGAGCAGGCTCACTCCCACAATGGTTTCAGGGTGTTTTCAAATGCAACTCCACTCCAGTTATCACACAGCCCCAATTGGGCGTTTTTTTTGCGGCGCATGGCGGGCATACTAGGCCGTCCCTTTCCCTGGTGCCGCCCGCCTCTATGCTTCGCGTCCTGATAGCCCTCGCTCTGACTTGCCTGCTCCAACCGGCCTTCGCTGACGAGCGCACGCAAACCCAACAACAGTTGGACGCCACGCGTCAGGACATCGCCGAGCTGAAAAAACTGCTGGGCAAGCTCCAGGAAGAAAAATCCGGTGTGCAAAAAGACCTCAAGGGCACCGAGACCGAAATGGGCAAGCTCGAGAAGCAGGTCGAGACCCTGCAAAAAGAGCTGAAGAAAAGCGAATCCGAGCTGCAGCGACTCGATGGTGAGAAAAAAAAACTCCAGAGCGCGCGCACTGAACAGCAACGACTGATCGCGATCCAGGCCCGGGCGGCCTACCAGAACGGTCGTCAGGAATACCTGAAGCTGCTGCTCAACCAGCAAAACCCGGAAAAATTCGCCCGCACCCTCACCTATTACGACTACCTGAGCCAGGCCCGCCTGGAGCAGCTGAAGAATTTCAACGAAACCCTGCGCCAGCTGGCCAATGTCGAAAAAGACATCGGCCTGCAACAAGCGCAACTGCTGGTGCAGAAAAGCAGCCTCGACAGCCAGCGTGACGAACTCGACAAAGTCCGCCAGGAACGCCAGCAAGTCCTGGCCAAGCTGAGCGATGACGTGAAGGCGCGCGATCAGAAACTCGCCGCCCGCGAGCAGGATCAGGCAGACCTGTCTAAAGTCCTTAAAACTATTGAAGAAACCTTGGCCCGCCAGGCCCGAGAGGCAGAAGAAGCGCGACAAAAAGCGCTGATCGCCCAGCAGGAAGCCGAAAAAAAGCGTTTACGTGAGGCTCAGGCTGAAGCAGATGCCACTGACGCCCCACGTAAAACAGTCAAATCGACACCTGGCGCACTGGTTTCAAGTTCAGGCGAGACCTTCGGCGGCCCTTTTGCTTCGACCCGGGGAAAACTTCCTTGGCCGGTTGATGGTCGACTGCTGGCACGCTTTGGCGAAACCCGTGGCGACGACGCCCGCACCAAGTGGGACGGCGTGATGATCAGCGCCGCCGCCGGCAGCCAGGTGCATGCCGTGCATGGCGGGCGCGTGGTGTTCGCCGACTGGTTGCGCGGTGCCGGGCTGCTGGTGATTCTCGACCACGGCAACGGCTTTTTGAGTCTTTACGGTCACAACCAGACGCTGCTCAAGTCTGCGGGTGACGTGGTTAAAGCCGGTGAGTCCATCTCCACTGTCGGTAACAGTGGCGGGCAGGACACACCAGCGCTGTATTTTGCTATTCGTCAGCAGGGTCACCCGAGTGATCCGGCGCAATGGTGCCGCGCGCAAGGATAGGCGTTGAGTCACCTACATTAGGAGTTCGTTCGACATGCTGCATTTGTCCCGCCTTACCTCGCTGGCCTTGACGATCGCCCTGGTGATCGGCGCGCCGCTGGCGTTTGCCGCTCAACCGGCTCCGGCTGTCGCGCCTGCGGGCACTGCCGCGACCACCAAGGCGCCATTGCCGCTGGATGAGTTGCGCACGTTTGCCGAGGTCATGGACCGGATCAAGGCCGCCTATGTCGAACCGGTAGACGACAAGACCCTGCTGGAAAACGCGATCAAGGGCATGCTCAGCAACCTCGACCCGCACTCCGCGTACCTGGGCCCTGAAGATTTCGCCGAGCTGCAGGAAAGCACCAGCGGTGAATTCGGCGGCCTGGGCATTGAAGTCGGTGCCGAAGACGGTTTCATCAAGGTGGTATCGCCGATCGATGACACCCCGGCCTCCAAGGCGGGTATTCAGGCCGGCGACTTCATCGTCAAGATCAACGGCCAGCCGACTCGCGGCCAAAGCATGACCGAAGCCGTGGACAAGATGCGCGGCAAGATCGGCCAGAAGATCACCCTGACCCTGGTACGCGATGGCGGCACGCCGTTTGACGTAACCCTGGCCCGCGCCGTCATTCAAGTGAAGAGCGTGAAGAGCCAGCTGCTGGAGTCCGGTTACGGTTACATCCGCATCACCCAATTCCAGGTCAAGACCGGCGAAGAGGTCTCCAAGGCCCTGGCCAAGCTGCGCAAGGACAACGGCAAGAAGCTCAACGGCATCATCCTGGACTTGCGTAACAACCCGGGTGGCGTACTGCAAGCGGCGGTGGAAGTGGTCGACCATTTCGTCACCAAGGGCTTGATTGTCTATACCAAGGGCCGTATTGCCAACTCCGAACTGCGCTTCTCCGCCACTGGCAAAGACGAAAGCGAGGCCGTGCCAATGGTCGCGCTGATCAACGGCGGCAGCGCCTCAGCTTCGGAAATCGTCGCCGGCGCCCTGCAGGACCTGAAACGCGCAGTGGTCATGGGCACCACCAGCTTCGGCAAAGGCTCGGTGCAAACCGTGTTGCCGCTGAACAATGACCGCGCACTGAAGATCACCACGGCGCTGTACTACACGCCAAACGGCCGCTCGATCCAGGCCCAGGGCATCGTGCCGGATATAGAAGTGCGCAAGGCCAAGATCACCAGCGAGCAGGACGGCGAGTACTTCAAGGAAGCCGATCTGCAAGGTCACTTGGGCAATGGCAACGGCGGCGCCGACAAACCGACCGGCTCCGGCGGCAAAGCCAAACCGATGCCGCAGGATGACGATTACCAGCTGGCCCAGGCCCTGAGCCTGCTCAAAGGGCTGAGCATCACCTCCGGCCGCTGAGATGTCTCTGCGGTTCGTATTAGGTTTGCTGTGCTGTCTGGCGGGTACTGTTCACGCAGCGCCGGCCCCTCAAAAGGCCTACATCACGCTGATCATCGATGACCTGGGGCAGAACCTGCCCCGGGATCGTCGCGTGCTGGCCCTGCCCGGCCCGGTGACCACGGCGATCATGCCCGACACGCCCCACGCCACTGAGTTTGCCCGCGAAGCCCATCGCGCCGGCAAGATCGTCATCCTGCACATGCCCATGGACCCGGCCACCGGCCCGTTCGCCTGGCATCCGGAATTGCTTATCGAAGAACTCGAAAAGCGCCTCAACGCGGCGTTCAAGAGGGTCCCGTACACCAGCGGCATCAACAATCACATGGGCAGTCGCATGACCGCTCAGCAACCTGCCATGGCCTGGTTGATGGCGGAGTTGCAGCGGCGGCACAAGTTCTTCGTCGACAGCCGCACCAGCGCGCAAACCGTGGCAGCGGCTGAAGCGCAGAAGATCGGGTTGGCGAGTGTTTCGCGGGATGTGTTTCTGGATGATGAGCGCACTGAAGCGGCGATTCTGACGCAGCTGCAGACCGCGATCAGCCTGGCCCACAAGCAGGGTTCGGCAGTGATGATCGGGCATCCGTATCCGCAGACGCTCGCGGTGCTTGAGCGCGAATTGCCGAAGCTGAAAGCTCAGGGCATTGACTGGATTGATATCAAACAGATGATCAGTGTGCGCAGCAATCGTGCCACGGCTGCCCATGGCAAGGATGGGGTGTACCGCTAATCCGCAACACCACTAACCATGGTAGGAGTGAGCCTGCTCGCGATAGCCGTCTTACAGTCGACTCAAATGTTGACTGGAAGACCGCTATCGCGAGCAGGCTCGCTCCCACAGGGGTATGTGTATGGCGCAACATTTGGCGCTGATCGTTAGAGATACCGCGCCATGATCTCGTCCACCACGCCTTCTTTGCGCAGCTGATCCAGCGCGGCCTGCAGCTTGGCGACGGTTTCATCCGGCACGTCTTTGTTCAACGCCAGATACAACTCCGCACTATTGAAGCGCAGCACCGTCTTGAGCCCGGTAACGCCGTCCTGACGAGCCAGATAGCGCCCGGCCGGGTCGCCCGTCGCCCACAAATCGATTTGGCCGCTGGTGAGCTTCTTCGCATTGTCCTGATCGCGCAGCACGACAATCGGATTCAATCCTTGCTTGGCCAACGTCTCGGCGATCGCATCGCCCTTGTACGCGCCGATCTTGTACTTGCGCGCATCATCCAAGGTGTCGAGTTTGATCTTACTGTCCGCCTTGGCCAGCATGATCCAGTCATCCGGCCCGATCGGCCCCACCCATTTGAACAGCTTTTCGCGGTCCGGCAGCCGCGCCATGACGAACACGCCATAACCGGGCTTTTCCAGGGTGAGTTTGTAGATCCGTTCCCAAGGGAAACGCAGCGTCAAGCTGTAGGTAATCTGCGCGCGTTTGAAAATCTCGCGGACGATGTCGGTGGCAATGCCGTTGATGTTCTCGTCCTGCGCGAAATTCTTGCCGTTCTTCGCCATGTTGTACGGCGGGAAGTTTTCCGTCAGCAACACCATGTCGGTGTCGGGACTTTCAGTGGCGTGCACGCCATGCACGATCAATAGAGAAGTAGTGACGAGGGCAAGTAATAAGCGTTTGATCATGTCGGGCAACCGAAATCCATGGCATGACTAAGAGTGCCCTGAGCTAGACATGCTGTCTACTGGCCTTTTGATAACAACGCCGCCACCTTCTCCAGGGCGCCATACCGGCGCACGTGGAGGTACATAGTTACCGCCATCCGCTCCCGAACATCTGATTAATTGGTGATAGCCGGCGACATTCCGGTTTTCCAATCACCAAATCAGAGATTTCCACTCATGAATTCGATACACGTTCTTCTTGCCAGCGCAGCGTGCTCACTAAGTGCAACTTGTTTTGCGAACGGCATCGATTTTGGCGAAGGCCTGCAAAACTTGATGCCTTCCAAAGCCCTTGAAAATACCGACGGCTCCCGCAACCACTGGCAAGGTATCGGGCAGCTGGCGATCAACCGCGGCACCTGTACAGCCACGCTTCTGGACACCCGGGATGATATTGATCTGCATGGAACTCCCGCCTACATACTCACCGCAGGACACTGCATAGAATTAACCAACGGCAACATCGTGACCAATAGACCGGTCAGCGGCAGCATCACATTCAATTACTTCACTGATAGCTCCAGTTTCAAGACCTATCCGCTAAAGACGACGACATGGCGGAGCATGCAAGGCGTCGATATGGCGATCGTCGAACTGGATGTCGCTCTTCAAAAACTGATCGAGGATGGTATACAGCCATTGAAACTGGCGCGCGAAACACCCGCAAACGGGACAAACGTATTGATCGTTGGGGCGCCAATAGGCTTTGATCAAACTACGTTGCGCATGGCGGCCTGTAAGCTGCAATCGGCTCAGGAAATCGTTGAAGGCCCTTGGGTGTGGCGTAACACGCTTATGACTCGCTGCCAGGATATCCGGGGAGGCAGCTCAGGAAGTCCATTACTGGATCGCTACTCCAATGAGATAGTTGGTGTGATCGGGACCGGAAATTTTGATGAGAGCATTGTTCCATGCCGCGATCATGCACCCTGCACGCCCGTTGACGGCGCGTACCAGGCGGTATCGGGAAATGTATACGGCAACCCGACGGTATTTCTCAACGGGTGCTTCGCACAAGGTCGTATCGCAGCAAACCCGCCGTCATCCTGCCAACTCTACCCGGCGTTCACCATCGACTCTGGCGCAACCCAGTTGGAAAGTTACAAAAGGGTCAAACAGCACGATGACGGTTCCACGGTCATTCCAACCTGGAACTATCGATTCTCCATCAGCACTGACTTTTATCGTCATAAAACGGTGCGCAAGGCTATGGAGTGTGAGAGCACTCATCATTACAGCAACGCTGAAAGTTCAGCAGATGCCTTCATCAATGCCGAGATAGGGAGCGAACCGGGATTCTATTTCCTGTGCATTGTTGGTGTTGATTCTGTGACCCAGAAGCCTGAACCGGGACTTCTGAAAAATGCGCTGTCCCTGTCGGTCGAGATATTGGATAACAAACCAACCACCCTGCCTGATCTATCGATCGTGACCGAAGTCTATGTAGCCTTGGCTAAAACGGAGGAACCACACAGGACCTATTCCAGAAAATACGGTTCTGCCGCAACGACGGACTGCAATCAACCCGATAAATACAAGACCAGCGTGGACATGGATTTCTTCATTCCAAGCCACGACCTTCCGGGGAAGCTCTGCTCCATCGCCTACGACAAATCGGGGCAGGCGTCCGAGCCGAGAGCTGACCTGTTGCCCCCCGCGACAGTCACTCACGAGGCTGCACCGGCCATCACTGAGATTACCCCCTGACATCGGCCCGGATCGCTTCTTCCGGGCCTCGGGGATTTAGCGCATCACGATGCCGCGATGGGCCATGTAGGCCTTGGCTTCCTGCACGGTGTATTCGCCGAAGTGGAAAATACTCGCGGCCAGAACTGCGCTGGCGTGACCTTCGATAATGCCGTCGGCCAAATGCTGCAAGTTGCCGACGCCGCCGGACGCGATCACCGGAATGCCCAAGGCATCGCTGATGGCGCGGGTCACGCCCAGGTCGAAGCCGTTTTTCATGCCGTCCTGGTCCATGCTGGTCAGCAGGATTTCACCGGCACCCAGGCCTTCCATTTTCTTCGCCCACTCAACGGCGTCGAGACCGGTTGGCTTACGGCCGCCGTGGGTGAAGATTTCCCAGCGCGGGGTTTCGCCCGGGCCGGAGACCTTCTTCGCGTCGATGGCCACGACGATGCATTGCGAGCCGAAATGCTGCGCCGCTTCGCCCACGAACTCCGGGTTGAACACGGCCGCGGTGTTGATCGAGACCTTGTCCGCGCCGGCATTCAACAGGTTGCGAATGTCCTGCACGGTGCGCACACCACCGCCCACGGTCAGCGGGATGAACACCTGGCTGGCCATGCGTTCAACGGTGTGCAGCGTCGTGTCGCGACCGTCGACGCTGGCAGTGATGTCGAGAAAGGTAATCTCGTCGGCGCCTTGCTCGTCATAGCGACGGGCGATTTCTACCGGGTCGCCGGCGTCACGAATGTTCTCGAACTTCACACCTTTGACGACCCGGCCGTTGTCCACGTCCAGGCAAGGGATGATGCGTTTGGCCAGCGCCATGGTCAGTCCTCAGCCTTTGTACGAATCGCAGAAAGCTTGCGCTTCAGCGACGTCGAGGGTGCCTTCGTAGATCGCCCGGCCGGTGATCGCGCCGATGATGCCTGGCGCCTTGGCGTCGAGCAGCGACTTGATGTCACCGAGGTTGTGGATACCGCCGGACGCGATCACCGGAATACGCGTTGCAGCGGCCAGCGCAGCGGTGAACGGCACGTTGCAGCCCTGCATCATGCCGTCTTTGGCGATGTCGGTATAAACGATCGCGGACACGCCGTCGGCTTCGAATTGCTTGGCCAGGTCGATGACCTGAACAGTACTGATTTCAGCCCAGCCATCGGTGGCGACGAAACCGTCCTTGGCATCCAGACCGACGATTACTTTGCCCGGGAACGCGCGACAGGCTTCAGCGACGAACGCCGGATCTTTCACGGCCTTGGTGCCGATGATCACGTAGCTCACACCCGCTTTGACGTAGTGCTCGATGGTTTCCAGGGAACGGATACCGCCGCCGATCTGGATCGGCAGGTTCGGGTAGCGCTTGGCGATGGCGGTGACCACTTCGCCGTTGACTGGCTGGCCTTCGAAGGCGCCGTTCAGGTCGACCAGATGCAGACGACGGCAACCGCCCTCCACCCACTTGGCGGCCATGCTCACCGGGTCATCGGAGAACACCGTGGAATCTTCCATGCGGCCCTGGCGCAGACGAACACAGGCACCGTCTTTGAGATCGATAGCGGGAATAATCAGCATCTGGCAAACCTTCAAATTCGAGTATTCAGCTTCGCTCGGAAATCAGTTTTTCTCGAGCGCCCACAGGTCGCTTTCGATGCTTTCGAACCTCTCTTTGAGGTGCGTCTGCACATCGAAAATCGCCCTGTTGTAATAGTGCGGAGCAATTTCACGGGTAAACAGCTCAAGGATTTCAGCCGCTTCGAACGAACCCAGGTCCAGTTCGAAACGGTCTTCCATGAAGCGTTTGATCTTCTGATTGGCCTCGTTCTCCTGCTCGGGAGTGAGGGTCAGGATCGGCGGCTTCTTCTTGGCGGCCATTTACCAGCGACCATCCCACGCAGCGAAGTTCTGCAGCAATTGCAGGCCATGGGTATGGCTCTTCTCCGGGTGGAACTGCACGGCGAAACGCGAGCCATCGGCCAGCGCCGCGGCGAAATCGACACCGTAGTGACCGCCACCCACCACCTGGCGCGCGTTAGCGGCCTCGATGTAGTAGCTGTGCACGAAGTAGAAACGCGCCAGGTCTGGAATGTTGTGCCACAGCGGATGACTCACCGTCTGCTTCACTTCGTTCCAGCCCATGTGTGGGACTTTCAGGTGTTCGCCTTCTTCATGCAGGTCCTTGCCGAAGAACTTCACCGCGCCCGGAAACAGGCCGATGCAGTCGACGCCACCGTTCTCTTCACTGCTGTCGAGCAAGGCTTGCATGCCGACGCAGATGCCGAGGAACGGGCGATCCTGGCTGACTTCACGCACCAGCGAGTCGAAGCCCAGGCGACGGATCTCTGCCATGCAATCGCGGATCGCGCCAACGCCGGGGAAAACCACCCGGTCGGCTTCGCGAATCACATCGGCATCGCTGGTGATCAGGACCTTGCCGGCACCCACGTGCTCGAGGGCCTTGGCCACCGAGTGCAGGTTGCCCATGCCGTAATCGATAACCGCGACCGTCTGCATTACAGGACGCCCTTGGTCGACGGCATCTGACCGGCCATGCGGTCATCCAGCTCTACCGCCATGCGCAGTGCACGGCCAAAGGCCTTGAACACGGTCTCGATCTGGTGGTGGGTGTTGGTGCCACGCAGGTTGTCGATGTGCAGGCTGACCAGCGCATGGTTGACGAAGCCCTGGAAGAATTCCTGGAACAGGTCAACGTCGAAGCCGCCGACGGTCGCGCGGGTATACGGAACATGCATCTGCAGGCCAGGACGACCGGAGAAGTCGATCACCACGCGCGACAGCGCTTCATCGAGCGGCACGTAGGCGTGACCGTAGCGACGAATGCCTTTCTTGTCGCCGATGGCTTTGGCAAACGCCTGACCCAGCGTGATACCGACGTCTTCCACCGTGTGGTGGTCGTCGATGTGCAGGTCGCCCTTGCTGACGATATCCAGGTCGATCAGCCCGTGACGGGCGATCTGGTCCAGCATGTGCTCAAGAAAAGGAACGCCGATATCAAATCGGGCCTTTCCGGTGCCATCCAGGTTGATCGAGGCTTTGATCTGGGTTTCCAGAGTGTCGCGCTCGACTGACGCCTTACGTTCGGCCATCACCAGCTCCGCAAAATCATTGGGCGAAAAAGGCAGCCATTATAGGGGCGCGGGCGGGAAACAGAAACACGAGAGGTGATATCGCTGACGGATAGAACCCCGCAACGACGGGGATAGACATGTCCATACAAGCCATTTCGGACATCCCAAAACACCTGTAGGAGCGAGCCGGCTCGCGATGGGGACCTTTCATTCAACATTTCTGTCGACTGTCAGACCGTCATCGCCGGCAAGCCGGTCTCGCTCCTACAGGGTTAGCGCGTTTTACTTAGTGAAAAAGTACCGCGGTCTTCTGCAGGGTCACCCAAACACCCCACGCCAACGGAATACCCACTACCAGCCACGCGGCAATCGCCAACGGCTTGCTGCCTGGCGCCGCTTTCCACTCCAGTACGGTGCTGCTGTCAGCACCCTTGTCATGGCCCAGCGCCTGTTCGGCAGCCAGCTGGGCGTCGGTCATGAAGTACTTGTCGGCCACCGGACGAACCAGCAGGTTGCACAGGAAGCCCAGCACCAGCAGGCCAGCCAGGATGTACAGCGTGATGTCATACGCCGCGGCGCGTTCAACGCCGATGCTCAATTGATATTCACGCAGGTAGTTCACCAACACCGGACCCAGCACACCCGCCGCCGCCCAGGCCGTGAGCAGACGACCGTGGATTGCGCCGACCATTTGTGTACCGAACAGGTCCGCCAGGTAAGCAGGAACAGTCGCAAAACCACCGCCGTACATCGACAGGATGATGCAGAAAGCCGCCACGAACAGCGCAACGTTGCCCAGGTGACCGAGGTTCGGTATCAGCGCATACAGGGCGAAACCGAGGGCGAAGAACACGAAGTAGGTGTTTTTACGACCCAGGTAATCCGAGAACGAAGCCCAGAAGAAACGACCGCCGATGTTGAACAGGCTCAGCAAACCGGTGAAGCCGGCAGCAATCGCTGCAATCGAAGCCAGTTGCCCGGCGTCCAGTTGGCCAAACGACTGATCAGTGCCCAGCAATTTGCCACCGAACACTTCCTGCAACAGTGGCGAAGCCATGCCGAGGATGCCGATACCGGCCGACACGTTCAGGCACAGCACCAGCCACACCAGACGGAATTGCGGCGTTTTCCACGCCACATTCACGTGGACGTGACGGTGGGTGATCATCGCATTCGAGGCTTTTTTCGCCGGAGCGGTCCAGCCTTCAGGCTTCCAGCCGGTTGGCGGAACGCGGTAGGACAGTGCGCCACCGATCATGAACACGAAGTAGATCGCGGCCATCACCAGGAAGCTCTGCCATACGCCCACGCTGTCCGGCGAAGCGAAGTGGCCCATCAGGGCTGCGGCCAACGGAGCACCGACCATCGCGCCACCGCCGAAGCCCATGATCGCCATGCCGGTCGCCATGCCGCGCTTGTCCGGGAACCACTTGATCAGGGTCGAGACCGGTGAGATGTAACCCAGCCCAAGGCCGATACCGCCGATGACCCCGGAGCCCACCCACATCAGCCAGATCTGGTGGGTATAAATCCCTAGCGCGGAAATCAGCAGACCACCACACCAGCACAGCGCCGACACAACGCCAGCCTTGCGCGGCCCGGCATGTTCCAGCCAGCCGCCCCAGATCGCTGCCGAGCAGCCGAGGAAGATGAAGAACAGGGTGTAGATCCAGCCGAGCATCGAGATCGGCCAGTCGCATTGCGACGAGAAGACTTGCGAGATGAAGCTCATGTCCGGCGCGCAGGCCACAGGCTTGGTCACGCCCAGCGATTTGGACAGCGGCAACCAGAACACCGAGAAGCCGTAGGCCATGCCGATGCAGAGGTGGATGGCCAACGCGGCCGGTGGAACCAGCCAGCGGTTGAAACCGGGCTTGGCGATGATGCGTTCCTTGGACAGGAACGCGGGCTGGCCGGCGGCAAAGCCGTCCGCCGTGGTGCTCGTGCTCATTGTGTATCCCCCAATTATTAGTATGGCTCGCCAGCCGCTTCTCACCCCCAGCCTCTATGCACGCGGGCATGACTGTTTTTTGGATGAGACGTCGTGTTTGTGCGACATCACGTCGCAGAAGGACGGGCGAACCGGCAGAGGTTACCATTTGCAGGTGACAGAAAAACCAAACTGATATCACCTTTTACAAGTCATCTGTTTTCGTACCACTGCAGGAACTGCCATGCTGGTCATGGTCGAGCGACTGGCATCTTTAAGCCTTGGCTTTGTGGCCAGGCTAAATTTGCCGCGGTATGTGTTGCCGATGTCATCGCTGACCGGTCGTCAGTTTTGGGGCGCTATACTCCCCGGCTAAATTTCGAATTTGACTAACTACAAGGACTCGCCCATGAAAGCGTTCGGCAAAATCCTGGGTCTGGTGCTTCTCGGGTTGTTGCTGATCATTGTGGCGCTCGGCTTTGCCCTGACCCACCTCTTCGATCCCAACGACTATAAAGACGAGATTCGCCAGATTGCCCGCGACAAGGCCCACATCGAGCTGACGCTCAATGGCGACATCGGCTGGAGCCTGTTCCCGTGGCTGGGCCTGGAATTGCACGAAGCCAGCGTCGCGACCCTGGTCAAACCCACCGAGCCGTTTGCCGACTTGCAGATGCTCGGGCTCTCCGTCCGCGTGCTGCCACTGCTGCGCCGTGAAGTGCAGATGAGCGATGTGCGCGTCGAAGGCCTCAACCTGCGCCTGAACCGCGACAAGGATGGCCACGGCAATTGGGAAGATATCGGCAAGTCCCCGGCGCCCGCCACCCCGGCCACGCCACCGGCCGCCACTGGAGAACCTGCGCCGGCCGCGCAAACCACCGCCCAGGCCGAAAAGCCGGCGCAACCGATCCGTCTGGACATCGACAGCCTGACCGTTAATAACGCCCGCGTTGAATACAACGACGAGAAGACCGGCAAGCAATTCAGCGCCGAAAGCATCCAGCTGAGCACCGGCCCGGTGCATGACTCGACCAACATCCCCGTCAAACTCACCGCGTTCCTGGGCACGAATCAACCGGTCCTGCGGGTGCGTACCGAACTCAATGGCGAGCTGCGTTTCGAGCGCGCGTTGCAGCGCTACAAATTCGAAGACATGAAATTGTCCGGTGAAGTCGCCGGCGATCCGCTGCAAGGCAAGACCATGACCTTCGCCGCCCAAGGGCAATTGTTGCTGGATAAAGCCGCGAACGTCGCCGAATGGACCGGCATCAAGATCTCCGCCAACCAGCTGCGTGCACTGGGCGAATTGAAGGTCAACGACCTCGACAAGACTCCGCAAATCAATGGCGGCATTTCGGTTGCCCAGTTCGACCTGGCGAAATTTGTCGACAGCATTGGCCAGAAGCTTCCTGCCATGGCCGAAGGCAGCCTGAGCAAAGTCGAGCTGGTCAGCCGCGTTGCCGGCACACCGACCAGCATGTCGTTCGACAACATCAACCTGAAAGTCGATGACAGCAGCTTCAGCGGTCGTATCGCTGTCGAGGATTTCGCCAAACAGTCCCTGCGTGCGGTGCTCAAGGCTGACACTTTCAACGTCGATCGCTACCTGCCACCCAAATCCGCCGAAGCCAACAGCGCCAAGCAAGTGCGCCAGGCCGAAGTGGCCAGCACCGAGGCCAATGCCCTGGCCGGTGCCGGCAGCACGCCGCTGCCGGAAAAACCGACCAAGGAAGCCTGGAGTTCGGAGCGTCTGTTGCCGGTGGAGCGACTGAGCACACTCGACGTAGACGCCGACCTGACCTTCGGCCAGTTGACGCTCGACAAACTGCCGATCCAGAACGCTGCACTCAAAGCCACTGGCCAGGGTGGCCTGCTGACCCTGGAGAACCTGCGTGGCGACCTGTACGACGGCAACTTCGAATCCAAGGGCACCCTCGACGTGCGCCAGCAAGCACCAGCGCTGAATCTGCAGACGCGCATCAGCAAAGTACCGGTGGAAAAGATCCTCGAAAGCCAGGGTAAAAATCCGCCGGTCAAAGGCCTGGTCACACTCACCAGCGCCCTGACCGGCAACGGCAACAGCCAGAAAGCACTGATCGAGAGCCTCAACGGCAACGCCAGTTTCGTCATCAACAACGGCGTGCTGCTCAATGCCAACCTCGAACAGCAGCTGTGCAAAGGCATCGCCACGCTCAACCGCAAAACCCTCAGCGGCGAGCCGCGCGGCAGGGACACACCGTTCCAGGAGCTCAAGGGCAACCTGACCTTCCGCAACGGCGTGGCCAGCAACCCGGACCTGAAAGTGCGTATCCCGGGCATGACCGTCAATGGCGACGGCGACGTCGACCTGCGAGTGCTGGGCATGGATTACCGCGTCGGCATCATTGTCGAAGGCGACACCAGCGCCATGCCGGACCCGGCTTGCCAGGTCGGCGACAAGTTCGTCGGTATCGAGTGGCCATTGCGCTGCCGTGGCCCGCTGGAACTCGGCGCCAAGGCTTGCCGCCTCGACAACGAACGCATGGGACAGGTCGCCAGCAAACTGGCCGGTGACAAAATCAGCGAAAAAATTGACGAAAAGCTGGGCGACAAAGTCAGTCCCGAGCTGAAAAACGCATTGAAGGGGCTGTTCAAGCGATGAAATCCGAGCAGTTTTCATCGGCGGTGCTGGATTGGTACGACCGCCACGGCCGCCACGATTTGCCTTGGCAACAAGGCATCACCCCGTATCGGGTGTGGGTCTCGGAAATCATGTTGCAGCAAACCCAGGTCAGCACCGTGCTGAATTACTTCGACCGGTTCATGGCGTCGCTGCCAACGGTCGAAGCCCTGGCCGCCGCGCCGGAAGACGAAGTGCTGCATCTGTGGACCGGCCTCGGTTACTACACCCGCGCGCGCAATTTGCAGAAGACCGCGAAAATCATCGTTGCCGACTACGGCGGCGAGTTTCCCCGAGATGTGGAAAAGCTGGTGGACCTGCCGGGCATCGGCCTGTCCACGGCCGGCGCGATCGCCAGCCTGAGCATGGGTCTGCGGGCGCCGATCCTCGACGGCAACGTCAAACGCGTCCTGGCGCGGTTTACGGCGCAAGAGGGCTACCCGGGCGAGCCCAAGGTCGCCAAACAGCTGTGGGCCAATGCTGAGCGCTTTACGCCGCATGATCGGGTCAACGCCTACACCCAGGCGATGATGGATCTGGGCGCCACGCTGTGCACACGCAGCAAGCCGAGCTGCCTGCTCTGCCCGCTGGAAAAAGGCTGCGAAGCGCACATGCTCGGCCTGGAAACCCGTTATCCGATCCCCAAACCGCGTAAAACCGTGCCACAGAAGCGCACGCTGATGCCGATGCTCGCCAACGCAGAAGGCGCGATCCTCCTTTACCGTCGCCCTTCCACGGGCTTGTGGGGCGGTCTTTGGAGCTTGCCGGAACTCGACGACCTCGACGACCTGCAGCACTTGGCGTCGCAACACTCGCTGGAATTGGGCACGCAGCAAGCACTGCCGAGCCTGGTTCACACCTTCAGCCACTTTCAGTTATCCATCGAACCCTGGCTGGTTCAGGTCCAGGAGACCGGCCATCACGTGGCCGAGGCCGACTGGCTCTGGTATAACCTCGCCACCCCGCCGCGCCTGGGCCTTGCCGCCCCGGTCAAAACCTTGCTCGAACGCGCGGCCGCCGTATTGAACGCAGGAGAGTCGTCATGACCCGCACCATCATGTGCCGCAAGTACAAAGAAGAACTGCCCGCCCTTGAGCGCGCTCCATTCCCGGGCGCAAAGGGCCAGGACATTTTCGACCACGTCTCGGCCAAGGCCTGGGCCGCCTGGCAAAAGCACCAGACCCTGCTGATCAACGAAAAACGCCTGAACATGATGAATGCCGAAGACCGCAAATATTTGCAGGGCGAGATGGACAAGTTCTTTTCCGGCGAGGATTACGCCAAGGCTGACGGCTACGTTCCACCGGCCGAATAATCCCGCTTTTTCGAGGGTCGGAACGTAAGCGACGGTAATAATTAAAATTTTTTTGAAAACTTTCTTGACGACCCCCTGAAAAACCAGTTTAATTCGCCCCGTTGCCCAGATAGCTCAGTCGGTAGAGCAGGGGATTGAAAATCCCCGTGTCGGCGGTTCGATTCCGTCTCTGGGCACCAAATACCGAAAACCCTGAATCGCAAGATTCAGGGTTTTTTTATGCCTGGGATTTGGTGAGGTGGCTTTCTAACCCCTTTGCAGTCTCTCGAATCTGTCGGAACGCTCCGTAGGCTTTAACGGAAATGGACGACATACGCTGATCATCAGATTGGGCAGAATCGGCGCAGGAGCTGCCGCTTAACTGGAAGCTGATGCACAACAGGGATGTGAACGATGACCGGCGCCACTAACCAAGACATCGCTAGCGCTGATTTTTTTACTAAAGCCGAAATCAGACCATTCACCCTTCAGATCCGAAAAGAGGGAATGTGATGTCTTGGGATGTAATCGGCATGTTGGCGCTCGTCGCGTTTTGCGCCGGATTTTTTGACGCCATTGCTGGCGGAGGCGGGCTGATCACCTTGCCCGCGCTGTTTTTGGCCGGGGTAGACCCCATCAGTGCAATTGCCACGAACAAGTTCCAGGCCGCTTCGGCAACCATTTCGGCAACGGCAACCTTTGCTCGCAAGGGAATGATCGAATGGCGCACGGGCCGTTTCCTGGTGATCTGCGGATTCATTGGTGGCGCCAGTGGTGCATTGCTGGTCAGTTCAGTTGATAAGCGCTATCTGGAAGTTTGCGTGCCTATCCTGCTGATTCTGGTGGCTATGTATTTTGCGTTCTCGCCCAAGCTGGCCAACGAGGGTCGACGCAAGAGAATCGGCATTCTGCTTTTTTCATTTACCGTAGCGCCGATCCTCGGTTTTTACGACGGTATATTCGGTCCCGGCGTAGGTTCTTTCTTTCTCGTCGGTTTTGTTCTTCTCTGCGGCTTGGGAATGATGCGGGCCATGAGTTTTACCAAGCTTGCCAACGCCTCTTGCAACCTGGGGTCTCTGGCCGTCTTCATTACCAAAGGTGTGATTATCTGGCCGATTGCCATAGCCATGGCGTTGGCGGCCTTCATCGGCGCTCAATTGGGCGCCCGCGCGGCCGTTCGGGTGGGCCCACGACTGATTAAACCCATGTTGATCATGGTCTGCTGCGCCTTGGCCATCAAGCTGCTGAGCGTCGAAGACAATCCATTGCGTGTTGCGATCATCCATTCATTCACATCATCGTAATAACGCCAGATACCGAAAACCCTGAATCGCAAGATTCAGGGTTTTTTATGCCCGAGATTTCATCCCATCCGGGCCTTGCGCTCGATCACCGATACTTTTTCCCTCTCCCGCTTCGGGAAAAGGTGGCCAGCCTCATGAGCCAGTAGCGTATTGATCGCCGCTCCAGTGGATGTTCAGCTCACGGGCAGCACCGCTTCCGATGTCCACGGTATTGCGTCGTTCCTGGCCGTTACGCGTGGTGACGACCGTGTACTTGCCTGCGGGAAGACTCACGTACACCAAGGGACCCGCCTGGTCCAGGCTGAACACCGAATGGCCGTGTGTATCCTGCACGACCACATTGACGCCAGGCAGGTATTCATTGGCTGATCCAACACTGAAGCTCATGTGGAGGTTGTACCCATGGGCTTGCTCGATGAACCGCGCTTCATCCACACCAATGCCACCTGACAGGTAACTGATTCCATTCTGCTGTTCTTGCTGGATCTGCACACCGGCAGTGTCGACAGGTCCCGGAGACGTTGCAGGGGCCATGGCGGGAAACATAAACACACCGACAACTGCGATGGGCAACATCAAAGAATGGACGTATTTCATGATGACGACTCCCGGGTTCTTCAGAACCCAATCGTTACTCCTTTTAGATTTCTGACTGGGCGCTCAAGTTTTAGATTGATTTGACCTTGAGCTCACTGCGAATTGGACTACAGGATGCACTCCGCAAGCCTTGATGGCCGTCGGAGCCATCCTGCAAAAGTAATCGGATTTTCCTTCCGGACTCCAAGACGCGCCCGGCATCGCCAACCCACCCTCCTCTGCAATCCTCTTCTGCCTGTTCATCCAGCGGCGGAAGATTTCATGAGTGCACTCAAATCTGAAAATGCACAAGACACACAACTGGCCTCATTACTGGGAAATCTTGGCGAGCTGATACGCGAGGCACGGAGCAAGGTGTTACGCACCGTCGATACTCTTCAGGTGCAAACGTGCTGGCAAATCGGCAGGCATATGGTGGAATTCGAGCAGGAAGGTGCGCGGCGAGCGGCGTATGGCAAGCAATTGCTGGCAACGCTAGGGAAGGCACTGACAGCCGAGTTCGGGAAGGGCTTTGACGAAACCAACCTGCGAAAAATGCGGCTGTTTTATCAAGCGTTTCCAATTCGAGACGCACTGCGCCTCGAATTGAGTTGGACCCATTACCGCAGGCTGCTGCGAGTCGACAGTGACAGTGCGCGCAATTGGTACATGGACGAGGCCGCCAACTGAACTGGTCAAGCCGCGCCCTGGAGAGACAAATCAATACGCTCTATTACGAGCGCCTGCTGATGAGTCGTGACAAGACTGCCGTCATGCAGGAAGCTGATACGAATATCCATGCGATGAACGATAACCCCCGGGAATTCATCCGGGATCCCATGATGCTGGAGTTTCTCGGCCTGCCCAATGCAGGGTTTGTGCTGGAAACCGAACTTGAACAAGCGCTCATCGAACAGCTGCAGGGCTTTCTGCTGGAGCTGGGCAAAGGCTTTGCTTTCGTCGCCCGCCAGCAACGCATCAGTACCGAAGGCAGGGACTTCTACATCGATCTGGTGTTCTACAACTATCTGCTCAAATGTTTTGTCATCTTTGATCTCAAACGCGGCGAATTGACCCATCAGGATGTCGGGCAAATGGACATGTACGTCCGAATGTACGATGACCTCAAACGCAGCGATGAAGATGGCCCGACCGTCGGCATCATTCTCTGCGCTCAAAAAAACGAATCCGTGGTGCGCTACTCGGTGCTGCAGGGCAATGAACAACTGTTCGCCAGCAAATACAAATTCGTGCTTCCAAGTGAAGAAGAGCTGCGCGCGGAACTGGATCGGGAACGGGCCGCGATTGAAGAGCGACTGCTTGATCAGTCACCCGAATAATCACAGATCGATTGTTCGCACACAGCACGAAGACTATTGTTGGCCACTACCCGCAAAGGTACGAAGCCGATGAATTTGCAGGACATGCCTTCACTGGCGCTGAATCAAATAGCGTTACAGCTGCCCGGCGAACCGTTCAACGAACCCGCCGCAGACGGATTCATCCTCGGTGGCTTCACCTGGCGCCATGCCTTTCAGGACACTGCTCGCCCCGTCGTCATCATCAACGCCGCCACCTCCGTTCGCTGCCGGCACTATTCGCGCTTCGCCGATTACCTGTACGCCAACGGCTTCGACGTGATCACCTACGACTACCGCGGTATCGGTGAATCTCGCCCCCCATCACTGAAAAACCTCGAGGCGTCATGGACCGACTGGGGCGCATTGGACTTTGAGGCGATGCTCAAGCGCGCTCAGCGCGAATTCCCCGGTCAACCTGTCGATGTCGTCGGCCACAGCTTTGGAGGCTGTGCAGCGGGCCTGGGAGCGTCCGGGCACTTGGTTCGACACTTGGTGACGGTTGGCGCCCAATTCGCTTACTGGCGCGACTATGCGCCGGCCCATCGCTGGCGGATGTTCGGCAAGTGGCATGTGGTGATGCCGTTGATGACGATGCTCTACGGCTATTTCCCGGGCAAGCGCCTCGGTTGGCTGGAGGATACGCCCGCCGGCGTGGTTCGCGACTGGTGCACGCCGACGTCCCGTTATGAAAAACGCCCCAGTGGCCGCGCTCTACTCGCAAAAACCGGCCACCTGCCGTTTGCCAGCGTTACCGCGAAAACCCTCGCCATCAGCATCAGCGACGATCCTTATGGAACAGTTGCTGCCATTGAACGCCTGCTCGCCTATTTCTCCAACGGCACAAATACCCACCTGCGAATCACTCCAATGGACATCGGCGAAGAAGAAGTCGGACATTTCGCCTTTTTTCGCAGCGCATACCAAGCCACACTATGGCCCATTGCATTGTCCTGGCTGCGAAGCGGTGAACTGGCCCCCGATACCCCGGGGCGGACAGTACCGCGCAGCGAGCCCTTTTAACGCACGACGGATCAAACACCATGGCCTCCGCCAACAAGCAGCAAAAACGCGCCACCCGCGCCAAAGCCAAGGCTAAACAGAACCGCACCCAACGGGCCGCGGCGCCGGTGGAGCTGGACCCGAACGACGACCGCATCGATTTTGAATCGGTCGACCTGACCGACATGTTCAAAGAAATGATCGACGCGCAAAAGATCAGCCAGCAGGCCATGTGCGCGGCCTTCCTGGAACACCCGCTGATTGCGCTGGTGCTGGAGCAGGAAGGCGAAGAAACAGCGACAGACTTCATCATCGCCGCGCTGATCGAGTACCGCCAATGGTCCACGGAAACAGATGAAGCCGGCGCGCTGGCCTGGATCGAGTCCCCTGCCTTCCAGGTGGATTACGTGGCGGCATCCGAAGCCATCGCGGCCCAAAACCAACCGAAAGCAAACTGAGCACCCATGGCCTCCCTGAACAAGCAGCAGAAACGCGCCAAACGCGCCAAGATCAAAGCCAAGCAAATCAATATCCACGGCCGCAAGCCCGCCGCACTGGACGATGACCTGGGCGAGATCGGCGAACCGATTCCGGAATACACCCTGGCAATGTTCAGCAAAATGCGCGACGCAGAAGCTGTCAGCCGTAACGACATGCTGCTGACCCTGCTGTCCGATCTCGCCGGAATCATCAGCGACCATCCAGAATTGCTGGACATGGAAAACGCCGACAACGAAGCCATGGCCGCGACCCACCTGGCCGCCGACATGCTGATCGATTACCGCATGTGGGCCGACGGCATGGACCGTGAGACCGCGCAGGCCTGGCTGACCGATCCGCAGTTCATCACCGACTTTGGCGATGCGCTGGACAGCTATCGCCAGACGCTGGATGCAGAGGAAGAAAAAGGCGAGTAAGTCTTCGCCCTTAAACAAAAACGGCCGCTTGTCATCACTGACAGCGGCCGTTTTCACATCACGCGATCAATCAGCTCAGTACTACCGCGCCACGTGCGTCCAGCTTGCGGCGGCGAGCCACGAACAGGCCGGCGGCCACGACACACAGGCTCAGCAGGCCGGTCGCGAGGATTTCCACGCGGTGGGCTTCCTGGAACAGCATGATGGTCAGTGCGCCGACGATGAACACGATCACGGCGTAGGTCAGGCCAGGGAACAGCCACATGCTGAACGCGATTTTCTCGCCACGGGCAATGCGCTGCTTGCGCATGCGCAGTTGCGAGATCGCGATCACCAGGTACACCAACAGCGCGATGGCGCCGGAGCTGGCCAGCAGGAATTCGAACACCGCAGCCGGGGCTACGTAGTTGGCGAAGGTTGCCAGGAACGCTGCACCAGTGGACAGCATGACAGCCCAGTAAGGCGTGCCGCTTTTGTTGGTGCGGGTGGACATGGCCGGTGCATCACCGCGCTTGCCCAGGGAGAACAACATACGCGACGAAGTGTAGAGCGCCGAGTTCAGGCAGCTGGTTACAGCGACCAGTACCACGATGTCGACGATCATTTTGGCGTTAGGGATGCCCATGCGCTCAAGCACGGTCTGGTAGGAACCCAGGCTGGCCAGTACAGGGTCGTTCCAAGGCACCAGGGCCACAACGATGAAGATCGAAACGAGGTAGAACAAGCCGATCCGCCAGATCACCGAGTTGGTGGCCTTGGAGATTTGCTTGCCCGGATCTTTCGATTCCGCGGCCGCAATGGTCACGATCTCGGTACCCATGAAGGAGAACATGGTGGTCAAGATTGCGCCCAGTACCGCGCCCATGCCGTTTGGCAGGAAACCTTGGGTGTCGAACAGGTGCGAAACACCGCTGACCTGGCTGCCCGGCAGGAAGCCGAAAATCGCCGCGACGCCCAGAACGATGAAGCCGATGATCGCCAACACTTTGATCAGGGCGAACCAGAACTCGAATTCACCGTAGTTCTTCACACTGAACAGGTTGGTCACGGTCAGCAACATGGTGATGACCAGGGCGAAGGCCCAGATATCCACGCCAGGGAACCAGGCATGCAGGATGGTTGCGGCGGCGTTGGCCTCCAGCGGGATCACGAGAACCCAGAACCACCAGTACAGCCAGCCTATGGTGAAACCGGCCCAGTGACCGATCGCGCGATCGGCGTACGTCGAGAAAGAGCCGGTGTCTGGCGAAGCAACCGCCATTTCACCCAGCATGCGCATGACCAACACCACCAGCATACCGGCGGCGGCATAGGCCAACAGTACGGCCGGGCCTGCAGCGGCGATGGCGTGACCCGAGCCCACGAACAGGCCGGCGCCGATAACCCCGGCAATCGACAGCATGGTCACATGACGCGGTTTGAGCCCCTGTTCGAGGCCATTAGAGCTTTGGTTACTGCTCATTGAAACTACCTTTGTAAGGAAAAGCGAATGCATGCATCCCGCTCGGTGTTCCTTCTCGTAAAAAGAAACCAACGGGGCGTTCTAGATTCTGTACGCAAGATTTGCGCCAAAATGTTTCAAAACCGTCTAATCCGGCGATCTCGTCCCGACCGGACAGTCATCGCAAGTCATTGAGATTAATGGCAATTAGCCAGAACGTTACCCTGCGACCCACTCAAGTAACGTATCCGCGCACCAGAAACACACCTGAAAAAGCACTCGACGCACAATAAAGGGGCGGATCAGGGACGTTTGTCCGGATAGCGCTTCCAACCCCCGGCCAAAGCTGGCAACATCGCGCCCTTTTTTACGCCGCAGCCCGGCAGGCGCTGGTTAAAACCTCTGTTCGGTTGTTGATGGGGCGACAGTCTGCTGTACCGATGCGACAACCTGCCGCAAGCCACCCGATTACCGCCCGTAGCGCTGTTGGCTGCCATTCAGACGCTATGCTAGGTTGGCCGCCTCGCCAGGAAGGCCCGCCAACAGCAGGAGCGCAATACACTATGAGGAACGCACATGGCTGAGGCCACGCCCGCGCTTGAAATCCGCAACTTGCACAAACGCTACGGTTCGCTGGAGGTGCTCAAAGGCATCTCGCTGACCGCCCGCGACGGCGATGTGATCTCGATCCTGGGCTCCTCCGGTTCCGGCAAGTCCACGTTCCTTCGTTGCATCAACCTGCTGGAAAACCCGCACCAGGGCCAAATCCTGGTGGCCGGCGAAGAACTCAAGCTCAAAGCCGCCAAGAACGGCGAACTGGTGGCCGCCGACGGCAAACAGATCAACCGCCTGCGCAGCGAGATTGGTTTTGTGTTTCAAAACTTTAATCTCTGGCCTCACATGAGTGTGCTCGACAACATCATCGAGGCCCCGCGCCGCGTGCTCGGCCAAAGCAAGGCAGAAGCCATCGAAGTCGCCGAAGCCTTGCTGGCCAAGGTCGGCATCGCTGACAAGCGCCACGCGTACCCGGCCGAACTCTCCGGCGGCCAGCAACAGCGCGCAGCGATTGCCCGCACACTGGCGATGCAACCCAAGGTGATCCTGTTCGACGAGCCCACCTCCGCCCTTGACCCGGAAATGGTCCAGGAAGTACTTAATGTCATCCGCGCACTGGCCGAAGAAGGCCGCACCATGCTGCTGGTCACCCACGAAATGGGCTTCGCCCGTCAGGTCTCCAGCGAAGTGGTGTTCCTCCACCAGGGCCTGGTAGAAGAGCAAGGATCGCCACAGCAGGTGTTCGAAAACCCGCTTTCGGCGCGCTGCAAACAATTCATGTCCAGCAACCGCTAACGGAGCTACCCGCATGCAGAACTACAAAAAGGTCTTCCTGGCCGCCGCCGTCACCCTGGCCTTCAGCGCCGGTGCCATGGCCGAAACTTTGAAGATGGGCATCGAAGCGGCCTACCCGCCGTTCAACAATAAAGATGCCAGTGGCAATGTCGTCGGCTTCGACAAGGAAATCGGCGACGCCCTGTGCGCCAAGATGAAAGTCGAGTGCAGCGTGGTCACCTCCGACTGGGACGGCATCATCCCGGCCCTGAACGCCAAGAAATTCGACTTCCTGATCTCCTCGATGTCGATCACCGACGAGCGCAAGCAAGCGGTGGACTTCACCGACCCGTACTACTCGAACAAGCTGCAGTTTATCGCCAAGAAAGATGTTGATTTCAAAACCGACAAGGCTTCCCTGCAAGGCAAAGTGATCGGCGCACAACGTGCAACGCTCGCTGGCACCTGGATGGAAGACAACATGGAAGGCGTCGAAGTCAAACTCTACGACACCCAGGAAAACGCATACCTGGACCTGACTTCCGGTCGTCTGGACGGCATCCTGGCGGACAAATACGTCAACTATGAATGGCTGAAAAGCGACGCCGGTCGCTCTTACGAGTTCAAGGGTGACCCGGTGGAAGAAAGCGACAAGATCGGTATTGCTGTGCGTAAAAACGACCCGATCCGCGAGAAGCTGAACCTCGCGCTCAAAGAAATCGTCGCTGACGGCACCTACAAGAAGATCAACGACAAGTACTTCCCGTTCAGCATCTATTGATTCTGACCTGCCGGACGGGCGCCTGGGTTGTACGGCGCCCGTCCTCGGCATTGCCTGCCGCGCTTTGAAAAGAAATCCATGACTATCGATCTCTACGGATTCGGCCCCGCGCTTGCCGCGGGTGCGCTGATGACTGTGAAACTGGCGCTCTCGGCCCTGTGCCTCGGGCTGGTGCTCGGTCTTCTCGGCGCTTTGGCCAAGACTTCCCCGTACAAGCCGCTGCAATGGCTTGGCGGCACTTATTCGACGCTGGTTCGCGGCATCCCGGAATTGCTCTGGGTGCTGCTGATCTATTTCGGCACGGTCAACCTGATGCGTGCCCTGGGTGAGTTTTTTGGCAAACCCGATCTCGAACTCAATGCCTTCGCCGCCGGCGTGATTGCGCTGGGCCTGTGCTTCGGCGCCTACGCCACGGAAGTGTTTCGCGGTGCCATTCTGGCGATTCCCAAGGGCCACCGTGAAGCCGGCGTGGCACTGGGCCTGTCGAAATTTCGCATCTTCACCAAACTGATCATGCCGCAGATGTGGCGCATCGCCCTGCCCGGCCTGGGCAACCTGTTCATGATCTTGATGAAAGACACCGCGCTGGTGTCCGTCATCGGCCTGGAAGAAATCATGCGTCACGCACAAATCGGCGTGACCGTGTCCAAGCAACCGTTCACCTTCTATATGGTGGCGGCGTTCATGTACCTGGGCCTGACGATTCTCGCCATGACCGGCATGCACTTCATGGAAAAACGCGCGGGTCGCGGCTTCGCGAGGACAACTCAATGAACTGGGAAGTCATTATCAAGTGGCTGCCGAAACTGGCTCAGGGCGCGACGCTGACACTGGAGCTGGTTGCCATCGCCGTCATTGCCGGACTGCTGCTGGCGATCCCGCTGGGCATCGCGCGCTCGTCGCGACTCTGGTATGTACGGGCCATTCCCTACGGCTACATCTTCTTTTTCCGTGGCACACCGCTGCTGGTTCAACTGTTCCTGGTCTACTACGGCCTGGCGCAGTTCGATGTGATCCGTAACAGCTCGATGTGGCCGTACTTGCGCGATCCTTTCTGGTGCGCCACGGCGACCATGACCCTGCACACGGCGGCGTACATCGCCGAGATCCTGCGCGGCTCGATCCAGGCGATTCCAAAGGGCGAAATCGAAGCGGCACGCGCGCTGGGCATGTCCCGCGCCAAGGCGATGTTCTACATCATCCTGCCCCGCGCCGCGCGCATCGGCCTGCCGGCCTATAGCAACGAAGTGATTCTGATGCTCAAGGCCAGCGCACTGGCCAGCACCGTGACCTTGCTGGAACTGACCGGCATGGCCCGCACCATCATTGCCCGGACGTATCTGCCAGTGGAGATTTTCTTCGCGGCGGGCATGTTCTATCTGTTGATGGCTTACGTGCTGGTCCGCGGCTTCAAGCTGCTGGAGCGCTGGTTGCGCGTCGATGCCTGCCAAGGGCGCTGATTCCCACGTGCTGACGGGCGAGCTCTTACTCGCCCGTTTCGAAGCGCTGGATGCTTTTCTGACAGAACATCAGGCGCTGTGGAAACCTCGACCGTTTACCCATCGTCAGCTTCCGTGGGAAGCGTCCCACCCCGAGCTGGCTTTGTGGCTACGCGGACGTTCGCTGGACGAGGCGGAAAGTGCTCACAATCAACCTTCGCTGTTGGATGCGCCCGAGCCGTTTGCTTCGCTGGCGGCGCTGTCCCTTGAGCTGGGTTTGGTGGGTGAGTTGCCGCTGCATGCGCTTGAAGCGGCCGGGCATCGGCTGAATGTCGATGTGCCGGGGCGCAAGTGGCAGCAGATCGAAGCGTTTGCCGGTCGGTTATCGTTTGCTACAACACCGATGCACTGGCTGGATTGGTGCTCGGGAAAAGGTCACTTGGGTCGACGCCTGCTGCAAACCGGGCAGCAACTGACTTGTCTGGAATACGATCCCGCACTGGTTGCCAGCGGCCAGGCACTCAGCCAACGTCATCACCTGCATGCGCTGCATGTCGAACAGGATGTGCTGGCTCCGGGCGCCGCCACGTTGTTGAACGCTGAGCACACCCCGGTCGCACTGCACGCCTGTGGTGACCTGCATGTGCGGCTGATCCAGCTCGCCAGTTCGGCAGGCTGTAAGCAACTGGCCATTGCGCCCTGCTGCTATAACCGGATCAGCCTTGGCGAATATCAACCGATGTCCTCCTCGGCGAAGCGCTCCCACCTGCAACTGTCCCTCGACGACCTTTCGCTACCCATGAGCGAAACCGTCACCGCCGGTGCTCGCGTCCGACGCCAACGCGACACGTCCATGGCCCGACGCCTGGCGTTCGACCTGCTGCAGCGGCAACTGCGCGGAGCCGACGAATACCTGCCCACCCCCTCCCTGCCCAGCGCATGGCTGGATAAATCGTTTGCTGATTACTGCCACCATTTGGCCGCACTGAAAGAGTTATCCACAATCGGCCCGCAGAATTGGTCAGCGCTCGAATCAGCCGGCTGGCAACGTTTGGCCGAAGTGCGCAATCTGGAGCTGCTGCGCGGTCTATTCCGACGCCCACTGGAGCTTTGGCTGGTACTGGATCGGGCACTTTTCCTCGTCGAGCAGGGCTACGACGTCCGCCTCGGAACCTTCTGCCAAGCCGCCGTCACACCGCGCAATTTCTTGCTCCTTGCCGAGCGCTCTTGATCAGCATCAGCCTGTGGATAACTCTGTTGATGGAATTATCGTGGATCCAATATCCGCGCCTGTTTCGGGCCTGAAACACTGCTGTTCAATTTTCGTACACATGCAGAAAAAACCAGAAAAACAGGCATTTGCGAGCAAATGAGAACGGATCCACAAATACGGTGGTAATGGCGTGCGTCGATCAGGCCGTTGTGCATAAGCATTCAATCAAAAGGACATAACTGCCTAAATCGGGGAGATATGAGTGGTAAATCTGTATTGGATTTGGCGCGCCGCAGCGATGACGTCCGCCCCCAAAGTCAACGTTTAGCGGGTCGAGTTCCATAACGCACGATGATCGAAAGACCCGTCAAAAAACCCCGATTGAGGCTTAAGTAAAAATAGTCTGAATTCAGGGGTTTACAGAACCAATCCAGTCGCTATAATCGTCGCCCTAACACGCCGGTATAGCTCAGTTGGTAGAGCAACTGACTTGTAATCAGTAGGTCCCGGGTTCGACTCCTGGTGCCGGCACCATACAAAACAAAGCCCTCGTAGAAATACGAGGGCTTTGTTGTTTCCGGGGTTTGAGAAACCGAACTCAGTGACCCGCGCTCTGCCCACCATCCACATGCAGAATCTCGCCAGTGACAAAGTTGGCGCTATCCAGATACACCACCGCCTGCGCAATGTCGCTGATCTCGCCCATGCGCCCAACCGGGTGCAGGTTCCCCAATGCTTCATGCGTTTCCTCACCATGCATCGGCGTCTTGATGATGCCAGGGCTGACCGCATTCACCCGAATCCCGCGCTTGGCGTATTCGATGGCCAAGGATTTGGTCGCCGCGTTCAAACCACCTTTAGTCAGCGACGCCAGCACCGACGGCACGCCGTCGATGGCATGGTCCACCAGGCTGGTGGTGATGTTGACCACGTGGCCGCTGCCTTGTTTTTCCATCTCGGTGATGGCGAGTTGGGTGATGTAGAAGAAACCATTGAGGTTCACCGACAGCACATTCGCATAGTCTTCAGCGGTGTACGCGGTGAACGGTTTGGCGATGAAGATCCCGGCGTTGTTGACCAGGGTGTCGATGCGGCCAAAGCGGGCGATGGTTTCACGGATAACGTGTTGAGCGACTTCCGGGTTGCCGATGTCGCCAGCCACGGTAAGGATGTCCGGATCGGTTGACGGCTTGATCGAACGCGAAGTGGCGACCACCCGGTAATCCAGATCACGGAACGCTTTAACCATGCCTGCACCGAGACCTTGGGACGCGCCAGTAATAACGATGACTTTTTTCGAATTGCTCATGATGAACCTCTACTGATAAATGATGGTTTTAAAAGTACGTAATCAGGCTTCGGCAGGTGCCTTCGCCATTTGTCTCAACATCTGTTCGTAGTACTCGACCGACTGCGAACCGGACACCAGGTGACGACCGTTGAGGATCATGGCTGGTACTGAATTGATGCCGTGCTGGCGGTAAAACGCTTCAAGCTCACGGACCTCCTTGGCGAACGCTCCGGACGCCAACACCTCTTGAGCCGCTGCCGCATCCAGTCCGGCTTGTGCTGCCAGTCGAACCAGCGTCTGGCGATCACTCGGGTTCTGGCCCTCGCTGAAGTAGGCCCGCAACAGGATCTTCTTCAGCTCGACCTGCCGCCCTTCCTGCAATGCCCACAGCAACAGCCGATGCGCATCAAACGTGTTGTAGAAGTGAGTGCGCTTTTCCAGGTCGAAGGTGAAACCGATGGCCTCGCCGCGAGCGATCTGCATGGCCTTACCAGCGGCAACGTCTTCGGCGGTCCGTCCATACTTGCGCATCAAATGCTCGACCGCTTTTTCGCCGACTGCCGGCATGTCCGGGTTCAACTCGAAAGGCTTGTAGGTCAGCTCCACCGAGACCTCACCCGCCAGGTTCTCGATGGCCTGCTCCAGTGCCGTGGCACCCAACGCACACCACGGGCACACCACGTCAGAGATGAAATCGATGGAGACCGACGCCGTCACGACTTGCCCTCCTCTTCAGCCAGCTGCTTGCGGTACTGGGTGGTGGTGATACCGGCGTAACCCCAGTTATCGGTGTCGACTTCTTCGATCACGATGTGGGTCAGGTGCGGGTCCTTTTTGAGGACGCGTTGCAGGGTTTCAGTGATTTCGGCGATCACCTGAGCTTTCTGCTCGGAGGTAACACCATCGCGGGTGATGCGGACGCTGACGAAAGGCATGAGGAATCTCCAGTGACCTGCTCATCGGGATGATGGGTAGGCGTTGGAGCTCAATGTAGGGAGTTAGCTGGAGGGGATAAAGGTGGGGGCGGGAACATCATTAGTTACGTGGTGTAATTTATACTGCAGAAGTCACGTCTACTACGTGTCGCAATTTTTCACTTTTTGCGACACGTCTTGAGGACGTGTCGCTGCGGACGACATGTTGGCGACATGAGACCTACCGCGAGGGGGAGACGGGTAATTGAATGTGTGTCACCCGCAGGCACTGGCTTGGTTGTTAGATTTTTGGGGCCGCTACGCAGCCCAGCGCGAGCAAGCTCGCTCGCCACAGGGGTTCGCGGTTACTCCATTTCCACCGTTTCTACGGTGATTTGCTTCAGCGCATAAAACGGTGCAAGCGCCGCTTCATCAGCAGTGGCCCCGGTAATCAACCGCCACTCTCGCTCAATCGGCGTCCAGTGCTGCTGCCGGGCACGGCCAAGTTTGTCGGTGTCAGCGAGGACAACAATCTGTGCCGCCCGCTTGATGATGCATTCCTTGAGATACGCCTGCTGCGCACTGGCCTCGCACAAACCGAATTCGGCGACCACACCGTCGGCGCCGAGAAACGCTTTATCGACACTCAACCGGCTCAACGTCAGCTCCGCCAACGGCCCCAACGTGCTCATGCTCGAACCGCGCAAATCGCCGCCGATCAAGGTCAGGCGAATACCCGGCGCGTTGGCCAGGGTCATGACGGCCAACAGGTTATTGGTAACCACGTGCACATCCTGTCGCGAGCACAGGTGATGGGCCAGCGCGGCGCAGGTAGTGCCGCCGTCGAGCAGCACGGTATCGCCGTCCTGAACGTGAGCCGCCGCCGCTTGGGCGATGGCGTCTTTCTGTTCCCATTGGGACGTCTTGCGCTCTTCGAGTGACGCTTCCGGCTCATGCACGCCCACCACGGCAGTGGCGCCGCCATAGGTGCGCACCAAATGCCGCTGCTTGGCGAGCATGGTCAGGTCACGGCGCACCGTCGCTTCGGACACCCCGAGCGCCGCGCTCAATTGCTCGACGTTGGCATCGCCAATGCGTACGAGGTCGAGGATGGCGCGGTGGCGTTCGGAGGCTTTCATGGCGGGTCTCGTTGTGGGGACGGTGGTCGATCTTACACGACCGCGCCGGTGCGCCTCATCCCCGTCGAGTGGCAAGCTCCGCGCCCTGGCGCAGCGCTTCGAGCAGGCTGCGTTCATCGGCGATGCCTTTGCCGGCGATATCGAAAGCGGTGCCATGGTCGACCGACGTGCGGATCACGTCCAGCCCCACGGTGACGTTCACGCCAGCTTCCAGGCCGAGCACTTTGACCGGGCCGTGGCCCTGGTCGTGATACATCGCGACCACCAGATCGAAGTCGCCGCGTCCGGCGCGGAAGAACAGCGTGTCGGCCGGCAATGGGCCGGTTACGTCGAGGCCACGTTCCTGCAACAACTTCACCGCAGGAATGATTTTTTCTTCCTCTTCGCCATAGCCGAACAAGCCGTTTTCACCGGCATGCGGGTTGATCCCGCACACGCCGATCCGAGGGCGGGCGATGCCGGCCTTGATCAGTGTCGCGTTGCCGCGTTCGATGGTGCGCTGGACCAAGCCCGGCTCGATCTTGCGGATCGCGTCGATGATGCCGATGTGAGTCGTGACGTGAATCACCCGCAGCTGCGGCGCCACCAGCATCATGGACACTTCGTCGACGTTGGTCAGGTGCGCGAGCATTTCGGTGTGGCCGGGGTATTTATGGCCACCGGCGTGCAACGCTTCCTTGTTCAGCGGCGCGGTGCAGATCGCATCAATCTGGCCGGCCTCGGCGAGTTGCACGGCACGGGCGATGTATTGATAAGCAGCGTCGCCGGCAATGGGCGACAGCTCGCCGAACGGCAGGTCGTCGGGGATCAGGTCGAGGTCGATGCAGTCGATGACGCCGGCCTCGTATTGCGCCTCGGCGGCGTTCTTGATGCGGCGCACTTTGGCGCTGCCGCCGACGATGACATTGGCCTGCTCCAGACGGCGCGCATCGCCGATCACCAGCGGGCGACATTGTTGGTAGACGACGTCGTGAGTCAGGCTCTTGACGATGATTTCCGGGCCAACGCCCGTGGCGTCACCCATGGTGATGCCGATGACGGGAAGGTAGTTGTTCATAGTGTTCATTCGAGTCCTTGGATTCGTGTGCGTTGGGGCGGGGAGCGATCGGCGCTGTCGCTCAAGTGTTGCCATGCCGCATACAAGGCGTGATCGGTGCCGAACGCGCCGGCTTTGGTCACGATGCCGGGGCGATGCCCCTGCCGGGAAATGGTCGGGCGGGCGAAGGCGACGCCGGCTTCGATTTCGGTCAGCAGTTGCAGGCTATCGATGCCAACGGTGGTCAATATCGCGCGCGCGGTCTCGCCGCCCGTGGCGATCAAGCCGCCAACCTTGGTGAAATGGGGTTTTACTAGCGCGGCCAGCAGGGTCGAGAGTTGTGCGCCCTCTTGGGGATCGAACGCTTCATCGCGGCCGATGCGCAGCAGCAGGTCGCTCCAGCCATCCAGTTGCTCGCCGATGCGCGATTGCCAGAGCGCCCAATCGACATGCGTCGTGCCTTGGCGAAGGATCTCGGGCGGGACCACCAATTCGCTGACTCCGCCCCGCTCTTTAAGCAATGCGCACTGGCGTTCGCAGACGCCAGAAAGGCTGCCGACGAGTATCAGAATCGGCGCCTGGTTTTTTTCGACGGCATCGTGTTCGATGGCCGTGAATCCTACGTCGGAGACATCAGCAAGACTGGCGATTTCCCGCGCGAGGCCACCCGAACCGATCCAGAACAGCGGCTGATCCATCGACACCGTCAAGCGGGCGAGAGTCAGCAGGTCATGCTCGGTTTGCGCATCGACGATCAACGCCTGAGTGCCGCTGCGAGCGACTTCGACGATGTGCTGCGCGAGTGCTTTTTGGTCACCGCGCAGGGCGTCAAGATCGAGCTTGGCGGTACTTAAGCCGGCGGCGATGAGCATTGCCTCGACATCCGCCGGGCGGTCGGCGTTTTCAAGCTTCCAGGTATCGGCGGTTTCCAGCGGCTGGCCGTCCACCAACACCCGGCCACCGCATAGCGTGCGCCCGGTGGCGGGAAACGCCGGAGCCACGATCGCCAGGCCCGCCAACGGTTGCAGGGCGGCGACTTCCGCCGCCCAGTTACCACGCAGGGTCGAATCGATTTTTTTGTACAGTCGCTGCCCAGGTTGATGCAGTGCCTTGTACGCAGCGACGGTGCGCTCGGCGGCCTGTGTCGGTGTGAGGCGCCGGGTATCCGTATCGGCGGCGATCACTTGGGCGTCCGCTTTGTCACTCAAGGGTTCAAGCGTGACCACCGTCTGCAGCCCTGCGCTCGCAAAGCCGATGGCGCAATCGGCCGCACCGGACAGGTCATCGGCGATGATCAGAATCCTCATCGCAACGCCTCCTGCTTTTGCGGCGCGACCCCGGCGTCCGGTGTGATGACAGGGCTGCGCTGCTGCACGCGCTTGGCGACAGCGGCGGTCAGCAACGGCGCGAGGATCGCGGTGACCACGACACACGCAGCCACCAGGATAGTCGCGCTCTTGGCCGCTTCGGCATACACCGGATTGGCCGCTGCGATTAGCGCAGGGACCGCTGCGGCGTTCCCGGCAGTGGTCGCCGCAGCAACCCCGGCGACGCCCGTGCCGCCGGTCAGGCGATCAGCGAAGAACAGCGGGATGCCCGTCAGCACGACGACGGCAACGCCCATCCCGAGCCCCAGCAAACCGGCTTGCCAGACGTTATGCAAATCCAGGCTGGCACCCAGTGCAAGGGCGAAAAACGGGATCATCACTGGAACGGCTTTGGCCAGAAAATCGCGCATGTCACGGTCGAGATTGCCCAGCAACATACCCAGCGCCAACGGAAGGATGCTGCCCACCAGCGTTGGCCAAGGGAATGCCGACAGACCGGCGATGCCCAAGGTGACCATGGTCAGGAAAGGGCCGGACTCCAGCGACATGACCGAATACGCGCCGACATCTTCGGAGCGGCCGTATTGCCCCATCAGCGCCATGTACAGGCCACCGTTGGTGTCGTTCATCGCGGCGACCACCGCCAGGGTTGAAATGCCGGCGAAGAGACCGGAAGAAATCGGCTGCTCACCCAGGAAGTGCCCGAGCACAATGCCGATCAGAACGGCGATCCCGACTTTTGTAGCGAGCAGCGTGCCGCCCTTCTTGAGCAGGTAAGGCGTGGATTTGATGTTGATGCTCGCGCCCATGCAGACGTAGAACACCGCAAGGATGGGCAAGGCACCGGTGAACAGCGCATTGGTGAAGGAGCCGAAAAATTTGGGTGTATCGGGCAGGAACGTTGCCACCAGCGAACCGATCAGCAGGGGCACGATCATCATGCCGCCCGGTACGCGTTCTATGGTGCGCTTGATAGGAATTTGGGCCACGAGGGTCTCCTTTTATAATTGTTTGGCAAGACGTGCTTCACCTCGAAACTGACTGAACTGATCAGGCAATGTTCATTTCGGTCAAATCGATCTTAGGATATCGCTGTCAATTGCGCAAACCAATCATTCAAATGATCGTTTCGATCATTTGTGGCCAAGAGTCTCGGGATGGCACACAACTCGATCCGCCCTTGTAGGAGCGAGCTCGCTCGCGATGGTCGTGAACGATAACGCATATATTCTGGCTAACCGCGGCGCTCTCTGGTCCATCGCGAGCAAGCTCGCTCCTACAGAGGGTCGCACTCGATCGGCGCCCACAAAAAAGCCCCGAACCAGTCGGGGCTTTTCTTTTTCAGCCTTGAATCAGGCCTCGATACCGCAACCCATCATCAGAAAATGTTGATCGGGTAATCCACGAATACACGCAGCTCGTTACCGCTGGCGTTGTACTCGCTCGACTTCTGCGAAACACGCAGGATCGAGCTGCGCAGTTTCACGCTCAGGTCTTTGGCCGGGCCGCTTTGGACGACGTACTTGAACTGGTTGAAGATTTCGCGCTCGGTACCGCCTTCGCTGGTGGACGTGGTGATGTTGTCACCGCGCACGTAAGCCACGTTGTAGCTCAGACCCGGAACGCCGAAGGCGCTGAAGTCCAGACCGTAGCCCAACTGCCAGCTGCGTTCGTCTTCAGCGTTGAAGTCGGACCAGTAGGAGTTCGCCAGGTAGATGGTGTTGCCGCCATCACCGATGCGACCTTGATCTTTCTGATAACCGCCATAGGCGTAGCCCAGGTTGCTGTCACCGGTGCTGCGCTGGTGCGCAAGGGTGAACGAGTGCGGGCCGGTGACGAAGGTTGCTGCCAGGCTCCAGATCTTGTTGTCGTCGCCGGTGGCTTTGCTTTCGCGAACGTAAGCATCGTCCAGCTTGGTACGGTAACCGTTGAAGTCGAGGGTCAGGGACTGATCCTTGTCGATCGGGAACACGTAGTTGGCGTTGACGTATTGCTTCTTCAGCACGTCTTCAACGTCGGACGCGTACACCGCCGCCTTGAACTGTTCGGTGAACTGGTAGCTACCACCCAATACGTTGATCGATTTCAGACCACCGCTGTCACGACCTTCCGCGCTTTTGCGCGATTCGGCGGTGAAGCGACCGGCGTTCAGTTCCAGGCCTTTGATCTCTTTGGAAGTGATCAGGGTGCCGGTATAGCTTTCCGGCAGCAGGCGGGAGTTGTCGTAGCTCAGCACCGGCAGCGCCGGCATCTGGTCGCCGTAGGTCAGGACGGTGTTGGACAGGCGGAATTTTACCGCGCCGCCGGCCTTGGCCAGGTCGCCCGCCGGGTTGCCGCTGTCGCCTTCCTTGAAGAAGTCGATGCCTTGGCCACCGCTGTGGCTGCCACGGTCCAGACGCAAGGCATACAGGCCGAAGGCATCAACGCCCACACCCACGGTGCCTTGGGTGAAGCCCGACGAGTAGGTGCCGATGGCAGCCTGACCCCATTCGCGCTGATCTTCATTGCCGTCTTTTTTGTCGCGATTGATGTAGGCATTGCGCAGCAGCACTTTGAGGCTGCTGTCTTCAACAAAACCCTTGGATTCGGCCTGGTCGTTAGCCATGACCGACGTAGCACTCAACATCCCCAGAGCGATCAGGCTGATTCGCTTATTCAACATTTTGTTCTTTTCCTTATTACGGGTTGATACGCGCTGTGCCGAACGGCTGAATCGGCGCTGTCGCGCTCTTTTTTCACCCCGAAACAAAAAGGCCCGCCCACGAAAAATCGCGGCGGGCCTTCTTATTATTTTGAGTCATGGCGGTTAGCCACAGGCGTTGGCGCGAATCCTAGTCGCGCCCTTATCCATGTGTCAATTTCATGAATCGTCGGTAGATAGGCAAAAATCGTCTAAGAGGCTTGAGGGTGCGGAGCCTGCGGTGACCGCACGCTTTGTGTACGACCGATAAAACCCGCCCATAAAAAAAGCGCCGCCATCCCGGCAGCGCTTTTATCAATCCGTTGTTTATTCTTCTTATCCTTCCATCACATCCCACAACGCATCCAGTTCCGCCTCGCTGAACAAACCAGCGGGATAACGCTCGATCATCGTCCGGCGCGGATCACATTCTGTGGTCTGACGCGTTCCTTTGGACTTCAACCAGTGCGCCAGGATCTGGAGCGATTCGCTGTTTACTGCCAGGGGATGCAACGCCCGCTCGCTCACTACATTCACTTCGGCGTTCATTTCCGCGCTCTCTCCTGGTGTGTGAGCGGCTAACTTATCCAAGGTTTATGACAGAACATCGAAGTCCTCCCCCTCCCTGTTTCACTCGATGACAGATACAAGAGCTGTGCCAATATTTCTCAAGTGTCGACAAGTGGATACAAAGAAGCCCGCAGTCCTGTAGGGCTGCGGGCTTGCTGTCTGACGCCGGGGGTAAAGGACTGCTAAAGCGATTCTCTTCTCAACTCAAGCTGTTACGACCTCACTCACTGCTTGTGCGGGGCGGGTTGTTGTTGGGTAAGGCAGTGGATGTTACCGCCTCCCAGTAACAGTTCTCGTCCTGGCACCATCACCACTTCATGCAGCGGGAACAAAGCCTGCAAAATCTCTTTGGCAGGCGCGTCCAGCGGATCGTCGAAGCTCGGCGCGATAATGCCGCCATTAACGATCAGGAAATTCACGTAGGAACCGGCCAGACGAACGGTCGGATTTCTTTCCTGGGTCCCGTCTACCGGATCAACACCCGCGCACTCTTCTTCAGTCGCGTACAGCGGCCCCGGAATCGGCATCTTGTGCACCGTGAACGGGCGACCTTTGGCGTCCGTGCTGCTTTCCAGCACTTTCATGGCGGCCTGGCAACGCGGGTAGTTTGGATCCTGCGGATCATCAGTCCAGGCCAGCAATACCTCGCCCGGGCGCACGTAGCAGCAGAAGTTATCCACATGGCCGTCGGTTTCGTCGTTGAACAGCCCGTCCGGCAGCCAGATGATTTTATCCACAGCCAGATTTGCGCTGAGCACTGCTTCGATTTCTGCTCGATCAAGGTGCGGGTTGCGATTGCGGTTGAGCAGGCATTCTTCAGTGGTGATCAGCGTGCCTTCGCCATCCACGTGGATCGAACCGCCTTCGAGCACGAAGCCTGCGGTGCGATAGCGCTGGCTGCGCTCGATCTCGAGGATCTTGCCGCCGACCTGCGAATCACGATTCCACGGCGAATACAGGCCGCCGTCAAAGCCGCCCCACGAGTTGAAATCCCAGTTCACGCCACGGACTTCGCCACTGTTATTGATGACGAACGTCGGGCCGGTGTCGCGAACCCAGGCGTCATCGCTGGACATTTCCACGACGCGAATATTCGGTACATCGAGACGAGCGCGAGCGTTTTCGTACTGGCCGGCGGACACCGCCACGGTCACCGGTTCGAAACGGGCGATGGCTTTGGCCACTGCGACGTGCGCGGCTTGCGCAGGTTTGCCACCCAGGCGCCAGTTGTCCGGGCGCTCGGGCCAGATCATCCAGGTCTGGGTTTGTGGCGCCCACTCGGCGGGCATGTAGAAGCCGTCGGCGCGCGGGGTGCTGTTTAAAGTGGTCATGGGTCAGGACTCCAGGGAACCGTCGAGGGTTTTGATCGCATTGTATAGGGTGGGGCGACGATCACGGAAAGAGCCCCACGCGCTGCGAATATGCTCCAGTTCGTCGAGGTCGAAGCTCTGGACCAACACGCCTTCTTCGGTCTTGTCGAGTTCCTGAACCTTTTCGCCGAACTGGTTGGCGATGAATGAAGAGCCGTAGAACGTGATGTCGTAACCGTCCTGTTCTTCGTTGCCGATGCGGTTGCTGGCGATCAGCGGCATCAGGTTGGCGCCGGCATGGCCTTGTTGCACGCGCTGCCAGTGGTCACGGGACGAGATGGTCTTGTCGTGTGGCTCGCTGCCGATGGCGGTCGGGTAGAACAGAATTTCCGCGCCGAGCAGCGCCATGCTGCGGGCACACTCCGGGAACCACTGGTCCCAGCAGATGCCCACGCCGATTTTCGCGTAACGGGTGTTCCAGACCTTGAAGCCGGTATCGCCCGGATTGAAGTAATACTTTTCGTGGTAGCCAGGACCGTCCGGGATGTGGCTTTTCCGATAAATACCGAGGTTGCTGCCGTCGGCGTCGATAATCGCGATGCTGTTGAAACGCGCACGGCCCGCCAATTCGTAGAAGCTGATCGGCAGCACGACTTGCAGTTCTTTAGCGACTTTCTGGAAATGCTTGATGGCAACGTTATCTTCAACCGTCGTGGCCAGCTGCAGATAGTCCGGGTTCGGCTTCTGGCAGAAGTACGGGGCCTCGAACAGTTCCTGGATCAGGATGATCTGCGCGCCTTTGCCGGCCGCCTCACGGACCAGTTTCTCGGCGGTCTCGATGTTGGCTTCAAGGTCCCAGGAACAGGCCATCTGGGTGGCGGCAACGGTAACGATACGGCTCATGAATCATCTCCGGGCAATGCTGTGGGTCGAGTGTGGCATCGACCGATGACAGAAAGAGAAGCGCCAGACGTGATGAAATGCGTCGCGGCAATGGCGACTTTATAGCCGATAAAAATCGGGTTTAAAAGCGATTAATCTCCACTTCGCCGAAAATAACCCTGCTTAAACCGATAACAATCGAATTAAACCCCAATCCTGTGGGAGTGAGCCTGCTCGCGATAGCGTCAGATTCAGTCAGCGAAAATATTGACT
>NZ_RWIN01000046.1 GCF_009761815.1 Pseudomonas sp. PB120 | reverse complement strand
AGGCTCGCTCCCACATTGGACTGCTGTGCCCTTGTGGGAGCGAGCCTGCTCGCGATGGGGCCCGAACGAACACCGCAAAACTCCATTCCTTTTTTTTGAACAAAAATGAAACCGGTTTCAGAGGTAGAAAAACAATGAATAACCCCCCCGTTTCCATCAGCCTTTCCAGCTTCGGCGCCGAGCTCGTGCGTCAACGCGGCCAGGGCAGTTTCATCGAAATACTGGCCGCCGCCGGCGCCACACACATCGAATGGCGCGAAGAACTGCTGACGGTCGAAGACCCGGCGCAACTGGCCGATGCGACTCAAACCCACGGCCTGGAAAGCGTGTATTCGACGCCGATGGAATTGTGGCTGGCCGGTCAGTCAAGACCCAATCCCGAACTGATCACCGCGCTGCAACGCGCCCAGGCGTTCGGCGCAAAATGGCTGAAGGTTTCCTTGGGCTATTTCACTGACACCTGTGACCTCCAGACCCTTGCCCGCATCCTCGGCAAAAGCCCTGTCCATCTGTTGGTGGAAAACGACCAGACCTTGCACGGTGGCCGCATCGAACCGTTCCAGCGATTCTTCGCCGACGTCGAGCAACATAACCTGCCGATCAAAATGACCTTCGACATCGGCAACTGGCACTGGCAGGACCAATCGCCCGCCAGCGCCGCGCGGTTGCTCGGTCGGCACGTCGGCTATGTGCACTGCAAAGCGGTGACGCGCCGCGTCGACGGCAAACTCATTGCCATCCCGCCCGCCGCCAGTGATTTGCAACGGTGGGAACACCTGCTGCGACACATGGCCCAAGGAGTGATGCGAGCGGCGGAATATCCGCTGCAAGGCGACGACCTGGTCCAGTTGACCACTGAGCACGTGGCCGCCCTCGCCCACCTCGGCCACTCGCAACTGGAGAGCGCTCATGCCTGAGATCGATATCCTTTCGTTCGGTGAAACCATGGCGATGTTTGTCGCCGAGCACGCCGGTGAACTGGCCAATGTCGGCCACTTTCACAAACGCATCGCCGGGGCCGACAGCAACGTCGCCATTGGCTTGTCCCGGCTGGGGTTTAACGTGGCGTGGCTGAGCCGGGTCGGTGCCGATTCCCTGGGGCGCTTTGTGGTCGACACCCTGGCCAAAGAAGGCCTGGATTGCAGCAACGTCGTGATCGATACCGCGCACCCGACCGGTTTCCAGCTCAAGTCCCGCACCGATGACGGCAGCGATCCCGTCGTCGAGTACTTCCGTCGGGGCTCGGCCGCCAGTCACCTGTCGCCGCAATCGATCGTCCCCGAACTGCTCCAGGCCCGGCACCTGCACGCCACCGGCATTCCTCCGGCGCTCTCGGAAACGGCGCGGCAGATGTCGTTCGAATTGATGACCCGCATGCGGGAAGCCGGGCGCAGCGTGTCGTTCGATCCCAATTTGCGACCGAACCTGTGGCCCAGCGAGGCGCTGATGATCACCGAGATCAATCGCTTGGCCGGCCTCGCCCACTGGGTGCTGCCGGGGTTGAGTGAAGGCCGCTTGCTGACCGGTTTCGATGACCCGGCCGACATTGCCGCGTTTTACCTCGACCTAGGGGTCGAAGCCGTGGCCATTAAACTCGGCCCGCACGGTGCCTATTACCGCACGCACCTGGATGAAGGTTTCGTGGCGGGCGTGCCGGTGGAAACGGTGGTCGACACCGTGGGCGCCGGGGATGGTTTTGCCGTGGGCATGATCAGCGCGCTGCTGGAAAACCACAGCTTTGCCGACGCCGTGAAGCGGGCCAACTGGATTGGCAGCCGCGCGGTGCAGAGTCGCGGGGATATGGAGGGGCTGCCGACCCGGTCCGAGATGTCCGTTGAATTTGAGGCCCCTATCGCGGGCAAGCCCGCTCCCACAGGTCTGTTGTTTGGAACATAAATTTTATGTAACCCACTGATCCTTGTGGGAGCGGGCTTGCCCGCGATGAGGCCAGTACAGCCAATGAAGATTTAGAACCGTTACCTGCTGCGACAAAAACAACAAGCTCAGGAGCACCATTGATGAAAACCGCAACCCTCGCCGCCCGCCGCTGGTGGTACATCATGCCCATCGTGTTCATCACTTACAGCCTGGCGTATCTTGACCGCGCCAACTACGGGTTCGCCGCCGCGTCCGGCATGGCCGCCGACCTGATGATCACACCGGGCCTGTCCTCGATGCTCGGCGCGCTGTTCTTCCTCGGCTACTTTTTCTTCCAGGTGCCGGGCGCGATCTACGCGCAAAAGCACAGCGTGAAAAAGCTGATCTTCGTCAGCCTCATCCTCTGGGGCGGTTTGGCGACGTTGACCGGGATTGTCTCGAACGCTTACTGGCTGGTGGTCATCCGCTTCATGCTCGGCGTGGTCGAAGCCGCCGTGATGCCGGCGATGCTGGTGTACCTGTGCCACTGGTTTACCCGTGCCGAACGCTCGCGGGCCAACACCTTCCTGATCCTCGGCAACCCGGTGACCATGTTGTGGATGTCGGTGGTGTCGGGGTATCTGGTGCAGCATTTCAGCTGGCGCTGGATGTTCATCATCGAAGGTTTGCCAGCCGTGCTCTGGGCGTTTATCTGGTGGCGTCTGGCGGATGATCGCCCGGCCCAGGCCAAGTGGCTCAGCGACCAGGAAAAACACGACCTGGAAAGCGCCCTCGCCGCCGAACAGGTCGGCATCAAAGCGGTGAAAAACTACGCCGAAGCCTTCCGCTCGCCGAAGGTGATCATCCTGGCCCTGCAGTTTTTCTGCTGGAGTATTGGTGTCTACGGTTTCGTGCTGTGGCTGCCATCGATCCTCAAGGCGGGCGCGCAGATGGACATGATCGAAGCCGGCTGGCTCTCGGCGTTGCCGTACCTGGCGGCAGTGATCGGCATGCTGCTGGTGTCCTGGGGCTCGGACAAATTGCAGAAGCGCAAACGCTTCGTCTGGCCACCGCTGCTGATCGCCTCGATTGCGTTCTACGGTTCCTACGCCTTGGGCGCCGAACACTTCTGGTGGTCCTACACCCTGCTGGTGATTGCCGGCGCCTGCATGTACGCGCCTTACGGGCCGTTTTTTGCCATCGTCCCGGAGATCCTCCCGGCCAACGTCGCCGGCGGTGCCATGGCGCTGATCAACAGCATGGGCGCGCTCGGTTCGTTTGGGGGTTCTTACCTGGTCGGTTACCTGAACAGCTCCACCGGTTCGCCTGGCGCCTCGTACCTGTTGATGAGCGGCGCCCTGATGCTCTCGGTGGTGCTGACGATTTTCCTCAAGCCCGGCGCCAGTGACCGGGAGCGTCCCACGGTTGCTTTGACCCGCGCCGCCGCCCATTCCTGATGGAGATGAATACGATGAAAAAGCAGATTGTTCTGTACAAGAAACTGTCGCCGCTGCTGATGGCTCGCTTGCACGAGCACACCGACGTGACCCTGATCGACAACCTCGACGCCGATGGCCTGTCCCGATTGCGCGATGCCCTGCCCCGCGCTCAGGGCTTGCTCGGCGCCAGTCTGAAACTGGACGCCGGACTGCTCGATCTCGCGCCGAATCTAGAGGCTATCGCCAGCGTCTCGGTGGGCGTCGACAACTACGACATCGACTACCTGACCGAGCGCCGTATCCTGCTCAGCAACACGCCGGACGTGCTCACCGAAACCACGGCCGACACCGGTTTCGCGCTGATCCTGGCGACGGCCCGGCGGGTCGTGGAACTGGCCAACCTGGTCCGCGACGGCCAGTGGACGCGCAATATCGGCCCGGCCCATTTCGGCACCGACGTGCACGGCAAAACCCTGGGCATCATCGGCATGGGGCGGATCGGCGAAGCTTTGGCCCAGCGCGGGCATTTCGGTTTTGGCATGCCGGTGATCTATCACAGTCACTCGCCGAAACCGGCGGTGGAGCAGCGGTTCGACGCGCAATACCGCCGCTTGCCGGACTTGTTGCAGCAGGCGGACTTTGTTTGCCTGACCTTGCCCCTGACCGCTGAAACCGAAGGGTTGATCGGCGCAGAGCAGTTCGCCCAGATGCGCCCCGAAGCCATTTTCATCAACATCTCTCGGGGCAAAGTGGTGAACGAGACGGCGCTGATCCAGGCGTTGCGTGACAAGCAGATTCGCGCGGCGGGGCTGGATGTGTTTGAGCGTGAGCCCCTGAATGCTGACTCGCCGTTGTTGCAGTTGAACAATGTGGTAGCGACGCCGCACATGGGTTCGGCGACCCATGAAACGCGCGAAGCGATGGCGGCGTGTGCGGTGGACAATCTGTTGAGCGCGTTGGCGGGTGAGCGGCCGAAGAATCTGGTGAATGTTCGAGCGTGGAAGGGTTGATGGATTGGGCGTTTCTCAGATAGCTATCGCGAGCAGGCTTGCTCCCACAGGGTTTCGAGGGCGGTCACACATTTGTGCCCTCCATTCGTTCCTTGTGGGAGTGAGCCTGCTCGCGATGGGGCCAGTCCGAACAACCCAGTCTCAACTCGCACCACATGCCAGTCTCGCTGTGAAATCGACGAACGGGTGAGGCGACGGAAATTCAGCGATATCTCCTACAGACAGGGGTTCCTTTGCTGACAGCCAACTCCGCTGAGTCCGATTAAAGTCCGCCACCTGTAATTTGTGACAGGTTCCAAGCGGAATGAATCGCGCTATAAGGAAACCGAGCCTCCAGCCCTAACACCAGGTGCCTGAAGGACGGCCGCGCGAACCATCCCGTCAAGCTGTAGGAAGATTCCGCCGCGCCCACGCCGTCAATGATGATGAATGGGAGATTCAACTATGTACCGTGCCAATGCCGTATCGGTTCAATCATCGCCAGCCCAGGCCAATTTCCAGCCGCAAGCGTGCCCTCCCCCTAAAGCGATCAAGCTGACGGCTCGGGAAAAGGAGCTTTTGCAGTGGACAGCCATTGGAAAATCGTCCTGGGAAATCGCGCAGATCGTCCAATGCACCGAGGCGGGTGTGAATTATCACTTTTGTAACATCCGCCGAAAATTCGGCGTGAGGTCGCGCTGGATGGCTATGGTCATGGCGCTGGAGCAAGGCTTGATCCAATCACCTTGAACCGGCCCCTCGCCAGCGGTCAGCGTGTCATTGACCCCTGTTGAGACCCTTCATGAATCTGGAACAGCCGCCCCAATCCACTCGATTCAACCCTGCCCTCGACAATGCCTGTGACGATACGCCGATGTCGCGCAGGCATCAGCCGACCACGGCGCTGCGCATCATCCTCGCAGACGACCACCCCGTGGTGCTGAGAGGGACTGAAATGGCCCTCAGCGGCAGCAGCTGGTCAATTGTGGCTCAGGCCCAGAATGCCGATGAACTGATCGCCCACCTGAAGCAAACACCCTGCGACCTTCTGGTCAGTGACTATTCGATGCCTTATGGAAGTTTTCCCGACGGTTTGGCGTTGATGGGCTATTTGCGCCGTCACTACGGCCACATTCCGCTGATCGTGATGACCATGCTGCATAACCCTTCCCTGCTGCGTGCCTTGAGCGAGCCATCGCTTTCCAATGCAGAGCAAGCGGGGTATTCGGGTACGGGCGCGGTCGCAAACGAGGGGAAACTGCCCGCGGGTAGGTCCACGGCAATCGCGTTGACATCGACCAGTGTCGTTTCCGACCACAGCTCATTGATAATCCCTGGACCGCTCACCTGGTAGTGCACGGGCACCTCATCACCGTTCATGCCGGCCTTGATATAGGCCCACGGAATGGTGACTTGAAAGGGATCACCGGGCACATGACCGGTTTCGGTATCGTCAAATTCAAGACGCGCCTCGGTGACCGGCTGCCCGTTCCAGTAGAAATTGAGGATGTGACCATTCTCCACCTTGTCGTACCAGTCGAAGTGGAAGATGGCGTTTTTGTCCTTGTCGGCCCGGGTCAATTCATTGGTGCGGCTACCATCGTGATTTTTGACTTCCCCTTCAAGCAGGTCAGGGTGAACCGGATCGGGCCAGTCGACGGGAGGCCATGGGTCAGGCCAGGGCAAGACAGTGTCGAAGTTCACATCGAAATCATCGTCCTGAGGCCCAAACAGTCGCCCACTGCGCACAATGTGGTAGCTGACATTCGTGGATTTGGTCCCGGTCGTGGTTCGACCATAGTCTTCGAGCATCAACGTCGCTGGCAGTACATCCAGCTCGATGGTGGGTAGCGGATTATTGCCAAGGGGAATGTCGGGTTCCAGGATCTGGTTACCCCACTTCAAGCGCACCTCATCGCCCGCCTTGAAATTCTGGTGTTTATCAATCCAGACACTCACCCCCTCTTGAACATGCGTCATGGTCAACACAGGGTTGGCCTGGGGCACTTTCGGCTTTGTAGTCACGATCGGCAGAGGGCCAAACGTCAGGCTGACTTTTTTATAAAACGCCGGCGGGCTGGCGTTGAGCGCTTTGTCACGCAAGGCATATGTAAGCAATGCGTTGGCGTCGCCAAACGCACGGATCAAGTCGCCGTCAAGTTCTACGGTGCTGTTGGTGATGCCCGGCGCGGGCGCTTTGCCAACATAAATCGGGGGTGTCGAGAGCGGGTCATCCGGGATGTTTTTTGAATCAATCAGGTAAAACGCGATTTCGTCCGAAGCGTTCCAATCCGGATAGCCCGGCACAGTGACCGTCAGCTTGCCGCCGACGGGCAAATTGGTGTCGTCAAGAAAATCCCCGGTGAACACAGGTATTTTTGGGGGCGCGTCTTCGTTAGGGGCTATCACATCGCAAATAAAGGTGTAGATCTGCGAATCAACCGCCGGATCGCCCGCGAAATTTTGAAAGGTGTATTTCAGCCGGCACGTGGCGTTCCTGGGGAGATCGTTTGGCGCAATGGTCATGGGGTTTGGAAAAGTGTCCGGAAAATCGGTTTCACCCGCAGGAATCGAAAACTCTTTCGCCGGCCCCAGGTTCACGAAAGACCCGCTGCCGCGATCGATTTGCAGCTGGATTTTGTCCGACAGCCCTGAACCGGCCGGTGGCAATACCGTCCACTTGGGGATTTTGACCGTCAGCCCTGCTGTTTTGAGTTTCGGCCCATTCAATAAGCCGCTGGGCTTGTCGGCATAGACGTCGTCGTCGATCACCATCTCCAGATCCACAAGCTGACTGCGATGCTCGGCGCGCATTTTCAGATAGGCGTAGTTTCGGTCGGCCTGCTTGTTCTTGGCCTGTTCAATTGCCATGTTCTTACCCCTCCTGCAACAGACGTTATTGGTGCCGTGGACAATTCCAGGGCCACTGCGTTGGTCAACAGCTGAGCGCTGCAGGCGCGTTCGACACACCAGGTCGCGCCGCAGGCCGAAATGACCTTGGACGGATTAAGCGCGCGTTGAAAAAAAAGCGAAACTGTCAGAGTTGACAGGTGGGGATCTGTACAGGGGAGGTATCAGACGCGGGAATCGCGGGAATGGCAGTGCCTGGCGGGGCTGAAAAATTCGGAGCCCGGCAAGCAGCAATCGCCAGCAGGCTGGCTCCCACAATTGAAATGTGTACACCTGTGGGAGCCAGCCTGCTCTCACTTTTGCAGTGCGGCATTCAGATGTGGGAGCCAGCCTGCTCCCACTTTTGCATTGCGGCATTCATTTGTGGGAGCCAGCCTGCTGGCGAAGAAGCCGCCAACAACCACACAAGTTTCAGGCCCGACGCGCCACCAGCAAATCCGCCGCACACAGCGCAATCCGCCGGCAGGCCTCCGCCAGCTTGGGCCTGTCGACCACCAGCCCAAGGCGAATATGCCCCGCCGCGCTCGGCCCGAAGGCTTCACCGGCCAGCACCGACACGCCATACCCTTCCAGCAGCCGCTCGGCGAAGTGCTGGGCAGACAACCCGGTCTGGCGCACATCGACCATCACGAACATGCCGCCGTCCGGCCGAACCGCCCGAATGCCGGGGCAATGATTGAGGCTCGCGCACACCAGGTCGCGCCGCTGGCGATACTCCTCGCGCATCAGTGCCACTTCCGGCAGGTCTTCATCCAGCGCCAATTGCGCAGCGTTCTGAACGAACTCCGGAATGCCGAACAACATGGTCATCGACAGATTCACCAGGTGTTCGCACAAGGTGCTCGGCCCGATCACCCAACCTACCCGCCAGCCGCTCATGGCGTGGGATTTGGACAGGCTGTTGATCGTCGCGGTGCGGTCGGCCATGCCCGGCAAACTCGCCGGGCTGATGTGTTCGCCCTCGTACAAGAGGTCGCTGTAGACCTCGTCGCTGATCAGCCACAGGTCGTGACGGATACACAGCGACGCCAGTTGCTGCCAGATCAAAAGTGACAGACTGGCGCCGGAAGGGTTGTTGGGGCTGTTGAGCAAAAGGGCGCGGGTGTTGGGGGTGATGCGTGACGCGACGTCGGCCGGATCGACCCGAAAGCCGTTCTGCGGCCGCACCGGCACCGGGATGACTTTAGCCCCGCAGGCGCCGAACACGCCTTCGTAGGTCACGTACATCGGTTCGGCGACGATGACCTCGTCCCCCGGATCGAGCAGGCATTGCGCGACCGAATACACCGCGCACTGCGCGCCTGGAAACACGACCACATGTTCGGCGCTTACCGCTTGACCACTGCGCTGGCGATGGCGCCGGGCGACGCTGTCGCACAAGCCTTGGCTGCCGCGTACCGCCGGATAGTGGGTATCACCGGCCAGCAAACTGGCGATGGCGGCTTGAACGATGGGTTGTGGCGTGTCGAAATCCGGGTCGCCGATCGACAGCAGCAACACATCGGCGCCCTGTTCGCGCAGTGCCAGCGCTCGATCATGAATCTGCCAGGCCGCCGCTCCGTCACCGGCGATTCGTTGGGTCAAGGCTGAATAGCGCATGTGGTTCTCCTGTCGCGCGGTCTCCAATGCCACAACCCTATCTGAAATCCCGAAACGCGCCAGCGTCGCGTTCATCTCGCGTTTTAAACATCGCCGCCCAGTGCCTGTTTAAAAGCGCTCGGGGATACTTGAGGAAAGCTACAAGAACTTGCGCCGTTGCCTACGGGTACGCCAGAATCGGCCGGCTTGTGCGCCTGGGTACTGCTCGGTAACTTGATCTCCGTCACTGCTCATCAGTGATCGGGTTTAGTCGCCTGCGGGTGGACCTGCTGGATGGCGGCTCGCGCAATGCGCTGCTGGGAATTTCCAACAGCATCATGCTGGCGGAAATCACCGCGAATCGGGTGCTGGATCAGATTGATCCGCCGGAGTAGTCGCCCCCTAATTGCCGCCCGGCACAACACACCTTTGTGGCGAGGGAGCTTGCTCCCGCTCGGGTGCGCAGCAGCCGCCGCTTTTGGGGCCGCTTCGCGGCCCAGCGGGAGCAAGCTCCCTCGCCACAGTGACCTCATTGCCTTTCGGGATGAGTCAGTCCTTGCGAGCAGCCAACCGCCACACCCGAGCAATGTCTGTCGCCCGCTCACGCAACAACTGCGGTGCGTCGGCGCACGCCTGCGCCAGTGTCATAGGCCCGCTGGCCAGGGCAAACGCCGCGTCGATGCCATGGGCATACAGCTGCTGATACCCCTCGCCCAGCGTGCCGGCGATGACGATGACGGGCACGCCCTGTTGCTGGGCAATGCGCGCCACACCAAACGGGGTTTTGCCGCGCAGGGTTTGTGCGTCGAAACGCCCTTCGCCGGTGATTACCAGATCAGCGCCGGCAACCGCATCGGCCAGGCCAACCAACTCGGCAACCACGTCAACACCGGCCTTGAACTGCGCACCGAGAAAGGCCTTGGCCGCAAAGCCCAAACCGCCCGCCGCACCGCTGCCCGGCTCGTCGCGCACGTCTTTGTTCAAGGCGTTGGCGCAGTGATCAGCGAAGTGCCCGAGGGCGTGATCCAGTAGCTGGACCTGCCCCGGCGAAGCGCCTTTTTGCGGACCGAAAATCGCCGAAGCACCGTGGGGCCCACACAGCGGATTGTTGACGTCGGCGGCGATGTCGAAGCGCACCTCGGCCAGGCGTGGATCGATATCGCTCAGGTCGATGCGGAACAGCTGTGCCAGGGCGAGGCCGCCCGGCTGCAAAGGCTGGCCTTGTGCATCGAACAGTTTCACGCCCAGGGCCTGCATCGCCCCCGCGCCGCCATCGTTGGTCGCGCTGCCACCGATGCCCAGAATCACGCGCTGCGCCCCGGCATCGAGCGCGGCGTGAATCAGTTCACCGGTGCCAAAGGTGCTGCTGATGCACGCATCGCGCTGGTCCACCGGGACGAGTTGCAAACCGCTGGCTTCAGCCATTTCGATGATGGCGGTGTGGCTCTCAGGCAACCATCCCCAGGCCGCCTCGACCGCAACGCCCAGCGGCCCGCGAACAGTGGTCCGGCGCAACTCGCCATCGCACGCCGCCAGAATCGACTCGACCGTCCCTTCCCCGCCATCGGCCATCGGGCATTTGATCAACTGCGCCTCGGGCCACACTTCTGCCAGGCCGAGGGCAATGGCATCAGCCACGCCTTGTGCGCTGAGACTGTCCTTGAACGAATCGGGGGCGATGACGATTTTCATGCGAATTCTCCAGTTCCAATGCCCCCATGCTGCCAGCCGCCATGAACAATAACGCCGGTCCGCTGCACAAGGGGCACTGAGGATTATTGTTCATTTCCACAAAACCCGTGGTGTACCACGATCCACTGTAGGAGCGAGCTCGCTCGCGATGCACTTGAGAACGCCGCGGGGTGTCAGGCGAGCAGCGTCATTGTTAACGTCCATCGCGAGCAGAGCTCGCTCCTACAGGTGGCGCGTCGGTTTCGGGGAGCAGTTGGACGCCGAGATAGAGGGCGAGCATTCCATCGAGGCGCAAGGGGTCGACGCCGCTGAGCTCGGCAATCCGCTCCATCCGGTACCTCAAACTGTTGCGATGAATCCCCAGCGCATCCGCACACGCCTGGCTCTGGCCATCGTGCTCGCACCAACTGCGCAGGGTCGCCAACAGTTGGCCGTTGCTGTCCTTGGCGATGACTTTGCGCAACGGGCTGAGCAGCTCGTCGAGCGCATCGTCGTTGCGATGGCGCCAAAGCATCACCGGCAGACGATAGCGATTGAGGGTCAACAACCGCGACCGGGGCAGCACGTCACGGCCGTAAGCCAGCAAGTCACCGACCCGGCGATAACAACGGCGCAAGCCCGACAAGCCATCGGCCTGCCCGCCCACCGCCACGCGCAAAATGTTCCAGCCGAGGCCGTCGAGCTTTTCCAGTAGTCGATCATTTTCCACGGTCTGACTGGCGGGCCGGCACCACAGCAGCGACGACTTGGCCGAACTCACGCACCAGCTGTCCGGGTAGCGGGTGGTCAGCCAAGCACTGAGCGCCTCGACGGTTTGCCCCGGGCCGTGTTCCAGGCCCAATTCAAACAGGTACGGCACCCGCGTGATCTGTGGCTTGAGCCCCAATTGCTGCGCTTCATCGATCAGCCTCGGCGAATCCCCGGTCTCACTGAGCAGCAACGCCAGCAGATCATCACAACGCTGGCGCCGCCATTGTTGCTCGGCCTGTTGATTACGCTGGCCCACCAGCATCTCGGCGGTCATCCGCACCAGCTCGGCGTAGGTGCGCAATGGCTCGGGTTCGCCGGTGATGCCCAACACGCCGATCAAGCGCTGATCGAGCATCAGCGGCAAATTGATCCCCGGTTGCACACCCTTGAGATGAATCGCGGTCTGGGCGTCGATCTCGACCACGCGACCATTGGCCAACACCAGTTGCGCACCCTCGTGCCGAGTGTTGATCCGCTCCGGTTCGCCGCTGCCGAGAATCAAGCCCTGACTGTCCATGACGTTGACGTTGTACGGCAGGATGGCCATCGCCCGGTCGACGATGTCCTGGGCCAGGTCGTGATCGAGTTCGAACATGGTGGTGGTCCTTCAAAATGCGGTTGTTCACCCGCACAGGGCTGGGTGGCAAACCCTGTGCTCAGGCACAAAGACAGCAGCCCCGAGGGTGGTCGAGACTCTCAGGGCGATCAACGTTACCCTTTGCATCGCAAAAAATCATAATAAAGAGAGAGCCGCCATGTCACAGAGCGCCGCCGCTACCCAGGCCATCGTTGACGAAAAAAACGCCGTCTACAAACGCATTACCCTGCGTTTGATCCCCTTCATCTTCATCTGCTACCTGTTCAACTACCTCGACCGGGTGAACGTTGGATTCGCCAAGTTGCAGATGCTCGACGCCCTGAAATTCAGTGAAACCGTGTACGGCCTCGGCGCCGGCATTTTCTTTATCGGCTACGTGCTGTGCGGCGTCCCGAGCAACCTGGCGTTGACCAAATTCGGTCCACGGCGCTGGATTGCGCTGATGATGATCGTGTGGGGCACGCTGTCGACCTGCTTGTTGTTCGTCACCACACCGACCGAGTTCTACACCTTGCGCCTGTTTACCGGTGCGGCAGAAGCCGGGTTCTTCCCGGGCGTGGTGCTGTACCTCTCGCAGTGGTTCCCGACCTTTCGCCGGGGCCGCATCATGGCGCTGTTCATGTCGGCGATTCCGGTGTCCGGCCTGCTCGGCAGTCCGTTTTCCGGCTGGATCCTCAACCACTTCGGTGCCGGGCAAGGCGGCCTGGCGGGCTGGCAGTGGATGTTTTTGCTGCAAGGCATTCCGACGGTGATCCTCGGCGCCCTCGCCTACTTCCTGCTTAGCGACAGCTACGCCAACGCCAAATGGCTCACGCCGTTCGAGCGCTCGGTGCTGGAAGCCGACCACGCCGAAGACCTGGCCAACAAACCTAAAACCACCACCGACTCGCTGCTGGCGGTGTTCAAGAACCCGGCGATCTGGGCGTTCGGCCTGATCTATTTCTGCATCCAGAGCGGCGTCTACGCGATCAACTTCTGGCTGCCGTCGATCATCAAGAACCTGGGCTTCAGCGATAACCTGGTGATTGGCTGGTTGAGTGCGATCCCGTACCTGCTGGCGGCGGTGTTCATGCTGCTGGTCGGCCGCTCGGCGGACTTGCGCAAAGAACGCCGCTGGCATCTGGTAGTGCCGATGTTGATGGGCGCGGTGGGCCTGTTGATTGCCGTCAACTTCGCCGCCCACCCGGCCATCGCGATTCTCGGCCTGACCATCGCCACCATGGGCGCCCTCACCGGCCTGCCGATGTTCTGGCCGGTGCCGACCGCCCTGCTCAGTGCCGGTGCGGCGGCGGGCGGGCTGGCGTTGATCAACTCGATGGGGCAGATGGCGGGTTTCCTCAGCCCGTACCTGGTGGGTTGGGTCAAGGACAGCACCGGGTCGACCGATGCGGCGTTGTATGTGCTGGCGGGTGTGATTGTCTGTGGCAGTTTGCTGGCGTTGCGCATGACCCGCACGCTGCGCGCCTAAACAACGAACATCCCCTGTGGGAGCTAGCCTGCTAGCGATGGCTGAGTGTCAGTCAGCATTGATGTGGCTGACACGCCGCCATCGCTAGCAGGCTAGCTCCCACATTTTGATTTGTGGTGTTTGATATTTCTGTTTGATACCCGCGACCGTTCTGGTATTTGATGAGCCTTTCCCACCGGTAAAAGGATGTCGTCATGAGCTACCGCACGCTGGGTCATTCGGGCCTGCAGGTGTCCACCCTGACCCTGGGCACCATGATGTTTGGCGAACAGACCCGCACCGAAGATTCCCTGCGGATCATCGACAAGGCCTGGGACCAGGGCATCAATTTCATCGACACCGCCGACGTCTACACCAACGGCCGCTCTGAAGAAATCGTCGGTGAAGCTATCGCCGGGAATCGTCACGAATGGGTGCTCGCCACCAAGGTCGGTTTCGGCCCGGTGGACGGCGTGCCGAACCGCAGCGGGCTGAGCCGCAAGCACATTTTCAACGGCATCGACGCCAGCCTTACACGTCTGGGCACTGACTACATCGACGTCTATTACCTGCACCGCGAGGACCACAACACGCCCCTTGAGGTCACGGTGTCGGCCATCGGCGACCTGATTCGACAGGGTAAAATCCGCTATTGGGGCTTGTCGAATTACCGGGGCTGGCGCATCGCCGAGGTGATTCGCGTGGCCGATAAACTGGGCGTCGACCGCCCCGTCATCAGCCAGCCGCTGTACAACATCGTCAACCGTCAGGCCGAAGCGGAGCAGATTACCGCCGCGCACAACTATGGCCTCGGCGTGGTGCCGTACAGCCCGTTGGCACGCGGAGTGCTCAGCGGCAAGTACGCGCCGGATGTGCAACCCGACGCGAACAGCCGAGCCGGCCGCGCCGACAAACGTATTCTGGAAACCGAATGGCGCGTCGAGTCCCTGCGTATCGCCCAGCAGATTCAGCAGTACACCCAAAGCCGTGGCGTGGGCATTGTCGAGTTTGCGATTGCCTGGGTGCTGAACAACAGCGCCGTGACCTCGGCCATTGTCGGGCCGCGTACTGAAGAACAGTGGGACGCCTACACCAAGGCGCAGGCGGTGAAGATTACGGCTGAGGATGAGGCGTTTATCGATTCGCTGGTGACGCCGGGGCATGCGTCGACGCCGGGGTTTAATGATGTGAGCCATTTTGTGTCTGGCCGAAAACCGCTTATTGCTTGAACTTTTTCGCGAGCAAGCTCGCTCCTACAGGTTTTGTGTCGAGCTGCTGACTAAGCTTTGACCAGGCCCAACTGTAGGAGCGAGCATGCTCGCGATGGTGGTCAACGATAACGCGGGGTGCCTGCGTGCCCGCGGTGCCTAATCGCTCATCGCGAGCAAGCTCGCTCCTACAAGGGGACATGTTGTAAATATTGATCATCCGGTCAATATTCAGCACAAAAACCACGTATCCTTCGCACCCCGTTTTACGCTCAACTTCGCGAGGACAGTTTGTCTAAAGGTATCGCTCTATCGGTGACAGCCTCGGTGCTGTTTGCCGTCATGTATTACTACACTTCGTTGCTCACCCCATTAAGCGGCGTGGAAATTTTCGGCTGGCGGATGCTCTTGACCGTCCCCTGCATGACCGTGTTCATGGTGGTGTCCGGCGAATGGAAACGTGTGGTCGAGATCGTTCGGCGCTTCAACACCCAGCGTAAACTGATTCCCGCTCTGCTCGCCTCCTCCGCGCTGCTCGCCGTGCAACTCTGGTTGTTCATGTGGGCACCGCTCAACGGCTACAGCCTTGACGTGTCGCTGGGTTATTTCCTGCTGCCGCTGACCATGGTTCTCACCGGGCGCATCGCCTATGGCGAACGCCTGTCCTACCTGCAAAAAATCGCCGTGGTGTTCGCCTGCCTCGGCGTGATCAACGAGCTGTACCAGGTTGGCGGTTTTTCCTGGGCAACCTTGCTGGTGTGCATCGGCTATCCGACGTACTTCGTGGTGCGCAAGCGCCTGGCGACGGACAATCTGGGCGGGTTATGGCTGGACATGACCTTGATGCTCCCCGTGGCATTCTGGTTCGTCCAGAGTGGCGAGCAAGGCTTCAATGTGTTCGAGCAACACCCGTGGCTGTCGCTGCTCATCCCGTTGCTCGGCCTGATCAGCGCCTCGGCGCTGGTGGTCTACATCATCGCCAGCCGCTTGTTGCCGTTCAGCCTGTTCGGGCTGCTGAGTTATGTGGAACCGGTGCTGTTGCTCGGCGTTGCGTTGCTGCTCGGTGAAAGCATCAAGGCCGGTGAATGGCTGACCTACATTCCGATCTGGATGGCGGTGCTGGTGTTGATGTTCGAGGGGTTTAAACACCTGATGCGCCACCGCAGACCTTAAGGGCATACAAAAATCAATGTGGGAGCGAGCCTGCTCGCGATGGCGTCATCAGCCTCAACATAATTGTTGACTGAAAGAACGCTATCGCGAGCAGGCTCGCTCCCACAGTTTTTTACCGCGGTATCGATTTAGTCGGTGGACAACACACCACGCCGAACCTGATCGCGCTCGATCGATTCGAACAACGCCTTGAAGTTGCCTTCGCCGAAACCATCATCGCCTTTACGCTGAATGAATTCGAAGAACACCGGCCCCATCAGGGTTTCCGAGAAGATCTGCAACAGCAGGCGCTTGTCGCCGGATTCGGAGGAACCGTCCAGCAGAATCCCCCGCGCTTGCAGCTGATCGACCGGCTCGCCGTGGTTTGGCAGACGGCCTTCGAGCATTTCGTAGTAGGTGTCCGGCGGTGCGGTCATGAAGCGCATGCCGATTTTCTTCAGGCGATCCCAGGTGTCCAGCAGGTTATCGCTGAGGAAGGCCACGTGCTGGATGCCCTCGCCGTTGAACTGCATCAGGAACTCTTCGATCTGCCCGGCACCTTTGGACGATTCCTCGTTCAACGGGATGCGAATCATGCCATCCGGCGCGGTCATGGCTTTGGAGGTCAGGCCGGTGTATTCGCCCTTGATGTCGAAGTAGCGGATTTCGCGGAAGTTGAACAGCTTCTCGTAGAAGTTGGCCCAGTAGGCCATGCGACCGCGATACACGTTGTGGGTCAAGTGATCGATGATCTTCAGGCCCGCGCCTTCAGGGTTACGATCCACCCCTTCGATGAACACGAAATCGATGTCGTAGATCGAGCTGCCTTCGCCGAAACGGTCGATCAGGTACAGCGGCGCGCCGCCGATGCCTTTGATCGCCGGCAGGTGCAGTTCCATCGGGCCGGTTTCGATGTGGATCGGCTGAGCGCCGAGCTCCAGGGCACGCTTGTAAGCCTTTTGTGAGTCCTTGACGCGGAACGCCATGCCACACACCGACGGGCCATGCTCAGCGGCGAAGTACGACGCTACGCTGTGGGGCTCGTTGTTGAGGATCAGGTTGATCTGGCCCTGGCGATACAGGTGCACGTCTTTGGAGCGGTGGGTCGCCACCTTGGTGAAGCCCATGATCTCGAAGATCGGCTCCAGGGTGTTCGGGGTTGGCGATGCGAATTCAATGAATTCGAAGCCCATCAGGCCCATCGGGTTTTCGTATAAATCTGCCATGGTGGCGCCTCATCATTTTTATCAATTAACTAATGTTAGTTGCTAGCAATGCTGAGACCGGCGGGTGGCGCACAGGAGATGCCCCGCACGCTGCGGGCGAGGAAGTCACCATAGATCAGTTGAAACCCAAAACTCTTCATTGTCGACCCAAGGCTCTTGCGGGCGAGGCTTCTGCTGCTGCCAGAAGACGTTTATTATTGTATGCGTAACCGGATTCTACACAGCGTAAATCTGTTTGTCCGCCTTCTGTATCAAATCCCCTTTCCCGCCGGTCGCGCAAGGGGTTTGTTTACACGCTGAATCACCGTTGGGCGGCATAAATGCCGAGCTCCATCTATCATGGGCCGTACTGAACTCTTTATGGATGGCGAGTCCTCCAGCATTTGAGAGCCCTTTTTATCGTCACAGGTTTCGCAAATGCCATTGACCGTCAAACCCCGCCGCAAACGCGGTACCCGGATCGTCGTGACGGTCCTGAGCGGTCTGCTCCCGGTGGTGCTCGGCTTCGCCATTCTCTACATGCAGGCCGGGCGCACCCTCTCGCAAAGTACCGCGCAGACCGCTGAAGAGGCGATCCGCCAGTTCGAACTGATGCTCGATAACAACGCCCAGGCCGCGGCCGATTTACTGCCGCTGGCCGGGCAACCTTGCGCCGATGTCAATCTGGCCTTGCGTGAACAGGTTACACGCCGTCCGTTTGTACGTTCGACCAGCCTGATCTGGGACAACACCGCTTATTGCAGCTCCTTGTTCGGTGATATTCAGGAAAAAATCAGTGCCGGCAACTACACCCACGGCCAGTTGTCGTTATTGGAAGGCAACTCGGTGACGCCGGATTCCGCGCTGTTGGTGTACCGACTCAGCGACGGAGAAAAGAGCGCACTGAGCACCCTGGACGGTTTTCACTTGAGTAACGTGCTGCGCCTGATCGGTCGCAAAACCTCGCTGGTCCTGCAAGTCGGCCCCCATTGGCTGAGCCCCGACATGACATTCCACACGGGGCCGCTGCCCGTTTTCCCGGTGGCACCTGCCACGTTGGGTTCCTCACGCTACCCCTTCACCGTGGCGGCCGGTTTCCCCGAGGGCGAAACCTGGCGCTACATGAGCAGTGAATACCCCCCCCTGTTCAGCCTGTTGATTTTCTTCGGGGTGATTGCCGGCTTTATCGGGCATTTTCTGCAGGGGCGCTCTACATCACCCAGCCATGAACTGCACCGGGCGCTGGAAGCCGCCGAGTTCATTCCGTACTTTCAACCGTTGGTCTATGGCGATAATAAAAAGTGGTCAGGGGCAGAAGTCCTGATGCGCTGGAACCACCCTAAAGAAGGCTTGGTGCGCCCGGACCTGTTTATCCCGTTCGCCGAACACTCCGGGCTGATCGTGCCGATGACCCGGTCATTGATGCGACAAACCGCGCAATTGTTAGCGCCCACCGTAGCCTCGTTGCAGGAACCGTTTCACATTGGTATCAACATCACCGCCAGCCATTGCAAGGACCTGGAACTGGTTGAGGATTGCCGTGAGTTCCTTGAAGCCTTCGCACCGGGCAGCATCATCCTGGTACTGGAATTGACCGAGCGCGAACTCATCGCACCCACTGCCATCACCCATCAACTGTTCGAACAACTTCATGCGCTGGGCGTGAAGATCGCCATCGACGATTTCGGCACCGGCCATTCCAGCCTGGGCTATCTGCGTCAGTTCAACGTGGATTATCTAAAAATCGATCAGAGTTTTGTTGCGATGATCGGCGCTGATGCGCTCTCCGGGCACATTCTGGACAGCATCATCGAACTGTCCGCCAAGCTGGATCTGGGCATCGTCGCCGAGGGTGTGGAAACACTGGAGCAAAGTGATTACCTGACCGCTCACGGGGTGAACTTCCTGCAAGGTTATCTTTATGGGCGCCCGATGCCCGGCGCAGAGTTCACTGAAGCATTAAGCCATCATTAACTAACGGTTTTAAGCGACGAGACAACGGAAAATCGCACCAATTTGAATCAATAGTTCGCTCTTGTTACATGAAGAAAACGTCAGGATTTACTCTTGGCCAATTAACTACTACAATTTTTCATGCCTGCGCTAGATTGGCAGGTGCACCACTTATCACCGAGTCGCTTCAAGGCTCTTGGCTTATAGCTTTGTTTGCGGTTGGTATCAGCCAAACACACTATTGGAGTAAAGATATTGTCCAGACTCGCTGAATTTCGTGCCGCTGAAAAGGCCCTTCAAGAGCAGCTCAAACAGCTGGAATCCCTGAAGAACGATGCCGGGCTCAAGAAAGAAATCGAATTCGAAGAGAAGCTCCAGGGGCTGATGAAAACCTACGGCAAAAGCCTGCGCGACATCATCGCCATTCTCGATCCGAACCCGGCCAAATCCGGCCTGCAACATACCGCAGCGCCTAAAACCCGTCGCGCTCGCGTGGTCAAGGTTTATCAGAACCCGCACACCGGTGAACTGATTGAAACCAAGGGCGGCAACCACCGCGGCCTGAAAGCCTGGAAGGAACAATACGGTGCAGCCACCGTTGATTCCTGGCTCCGTGGCTAAGCTCTCGCAGCGACAAAAAAAGCCCTGCCAATGCAGGGCTTTTTCATGGGTGCCACTAACAGCGGCGAATGGAATCGATCAACTCGTAACTTGCTGACTAACTTTGTGCTTAATCCGTTCGGGTATCTAAAAAAACTGAACGTTTTGAGATCTGTGATTTCACAAATCCTCAACTAAAGTTTCAAGCTGTTACGAGTAGCACCTATTTCATCTTCACTTGCCTTATAAGCCTCGGCCTGCCCGGCGTACGAAAGGACATAGGCCTTATCGGCATCCACCGCCGCGACCAATGTTTGTGACAGCACATGTCGACCGTTCTGCGTAATCGTGCAGGTAGTTTCCAGCGCCGATAAGCGGCTCAAGGTTGTCGGATGAATCCGGTTGCAAACACTTTGATAACCGCCTTGAAAAAAGCCCTTTTGCACCGACTTGCGCATCTCCAGCAGTACGCCCTGCAGGTTCACCTGATGACCGCTCTCCACCTGAGTCATGGTCAGCTCCATCACCATGACTGGCGTGCCATCCTGATCGTTTTTAACCGCGCGCTGACGGATCACCTCAGGCTTGGCGTCGGTCTGCGGGATCTCTTCGACTTCCCAGCCACTGGGCCAGGTCACGATCGGCGCGTCTGCCTGTGCTCGGGCGATACCTGAAAGCATGCACATCAGGACCAGCAGCGGTTTGGACAATCGAATCATTGCAATGAACACTCACGGGTTGAGCGGCAAAGTCTGAGCTTCGCCCGCCTGTCAGGCAATAGCCGACGCTTTCGGTTTGGTGATGTCTGAACCCTTGCGTATCATTGTCGCCATTCGTTAGCCCCACTTATGACCGGAGGGCCCATGAGCCTGCACGATTTGAACACCTTCCCGGGCGTGACCGCCCAACCTGACACCGCCACCCGGAAGTTTGTCTTCAACCACACCATGTTGCGGGTCAAGGACATCACCAAGTCCCTGGATTTCTACACGCGCATCCTCGGATTTTCGCTGGTGGAAAAACGCGATTTCCCGGAAGCCGAGTTCAGCCTGTACTTCCTGGCGCTGGTCGATAAAGACCAGATCCCGGCCGACGCAGCAGCGCGCACGGAATGGATGAAATCGATCCCGGGCATTCTCGAGCTGACCCATAACCACGGCACCGAAAACGATGCCGATTTCGCCTACCACAACGGCAACACTGACCCGCGCGGTTTCGGCCACATCTGCATCTCGGTCCCGGACATCCGCGCGGCGTGCGAACGCTTTGAGGCACTGGGTTGCGATTTCCAGAAGCGCCTGAACGACGGCCGCATGAAGAGCCTGGCGTTCATCAAGGACCCGGACGCCTACTGGGTCGAGATCATCCAGCCCGCCCCGCTCTAACCCACGCGAAAGATCCGCTGTGGGAGCGAGCAGGCTCACTCCCACAAAAGCCAGTCTCACATTTGGGATAGTCAGGACAAAAAAAACCCATGATCACTCATGGGGTTTTGTGTTTTCAGCGTCGGCGTTTATGCCGGGGCCGAGGTCCGGATCAGGTGATCGAATGCGCTCAGCGAAGCTTTTGCGCCCTCGCCCACTGCAATCACGATCTGCTTGTACGGCACCGTGGTCACGTCACCGGCTGCGAACACCCCCGGCAATGAAGTTTCACCACGGGCATCGACGATGATCTCGCCGCGCGGCGATAGCTCGACGGTGCCTTTGAGCCAGTCTGTATTGGGCAACAAGCCGATCTGCACGAAGATGCCGTCCAGGTTCACCGTGTTGAACTCACCCGAATCGCGGTCCTTGTACACCAGGCCGGTCACTTTCTGGCCGTCACCCTTGACTTCGCTGGTCAGCGCGCTGGTGATGACATGCACGTTCGGCAGGCTGAACAACTTGCGCTGCAGCACCGCATCGGCGCGCAGCTTGCTGTCGAATTCCAGCAGCGTGACGTGGCTGACAATACCGGCCAGGTCAATCGCGGCCTCAACGCCGGAGTTGCCGCCACCGATCACCGCGACACGCTTGCCTTTGAACAGCGGACCGTCGCAGTGCGGGCAGAAACACACGCCTTTGGCTTTGTATTCCTGCTCGCCTGGCACACCCATTTCACGCCACCGGGCGCCCGTGGCGAGAATCAGCGCCTTGGTCTTGAGCGTGGCGCCGCTGTCGAAGCGAACCTCGTGCAGCTCACCGGGGTTTTTCGCCGGAATCAGCGCCGTGGCGCGTTGCAGGTTCATGATGTCGACGTCGTATTGCTTGACGTGTTCTTCGAGTGCGCTGGCCAGCTTCGGCCCTTCGGTTTCCTGCACGGAGATGAAGTTCTCGATGGCCATGGTGTCGAGCACCTGACCACCAAAACGCTCTGCGGCAACACCGGTGCGAATGCCTTTACGCGCGGCGTAGATCGCTGCCGAAGCACCGGCCGGGCCACCGCCGACGACCAGCACGTCAAAGGCTTCCTTGGCACTGATTTTTTCAGCCTGGCGCTCGGCACCGCTGGTGTCGATCTTGGCGAGGATTTCTTCCAGGCCCATGCGGCCCTGGCCGAAAATCTCGCCGTTCAAGTAGATGCTGGGCACGGCCATGATCTTGCGTTCGTCGACTTCCGCCTGGAACAACGCACCGTCGATGGCGACGTGGCGGATGTTCGGGTTCAGCACGGCCATCAGGTTCAGCGCCTGAACGACGTCCGGGCAGTTCTGGCAGGACAGCGAGAAGTAAGTCTCGAAGCTGAACTGACCGTTGAGCGAGCGGATCTGTTCGATCACTTCCGCACTGGCTTTGGAGGGGTGGCCGCCGACTTGCAGCAAGGCCAGCACCAGCGAGGTGAATTCGTGACCCATTGGAATGCCGGCGAAACGCAGCTTGATGTCGGCACCCGGGCGATTGATCGAGAACGATGGTTTACGTGTGTCATCACCGTTGTCGAGCAAGGTAATCTGGCTGGAAAGACTGGCAACGTCTTTCAACAGTTCGAGCATTTCCTGGGATTTCGCACCGTCGTCGAGGGATGCAACGATCTCGATCGGCTGAGTGACCCGTTCCAGGTACGATTTCAACTGGGCTTTAAGATTGGCGTCCAACATACGGGCGATTTCCTTTTTTGCTTTGCTTGAGACATAAAAAAACGCCCGAGCGAATCTCGCCCGGGCGTTTTTGAGGGCGGTGCAGCTTACTGAGTAGGTGCGGAGTTCCGCCCTGAGTTGCGCGTCACAGACTTAGATCTTGCCGACCAGGTCCAGGGACGGAGCCAGAGTGGCCTCGCCTTCTTTCCACTTGGCTGGGCAAACCTGGCCCGGGTGAGCAGCGACGTACTGGGCAGCCTTGATTTTGCGCAGCAGTTCGGATGCGTCGCGGCCAACGCCGCCATCGTTCAGTTCAACGATTTTGATCTGGCCTTCCGGGTTGATCACGAAGGTGCCACGGTCAGCCAGGCCAGCGTCTTCGATCAGCACGTCGAAGTTGCGGGAGATGGCGTGGGTCGGGTCGCCGATCATGGTGTACTGGATTTTGCCGATGGCTGGCGAGGTGTTGTGCCAGGCGGCGTGGGCAAAGTGGGTGTCGGTGGAAACGCTGTAGATCTCGACGCCCAGTTTCTGGAACGCGTCGTAGTTGTCAGCCAGGTCTTCCAGTTCGGTCGGGCAAACGAAGGTGAAGTCAGCCGGGTAGAAGAACACGACAGACCATTTGCCTTTCAGGTCAGCGTCCGAGACTTTTACGAAGTCGCCATTTTTGAAAGCGTCAGCTTTGAACGGTTTAACTTGGCTGTTGATGATAGGCATCGGTGACTCTCCGTCATGGGTTAAGAACTTGATGGGGTGAACTCTACCCACTCGACGGACCGATGGCTCATTGGCAAACCTGATGCCGCTGATTTGTTTTCGCTATTAGCCGACGGTATTAATAGAAGAAATTGGTATCTCGGTTGTGACTGGCTTTTCCTGGAGGTGGGACATTCCGAAAAACGGGCTGGCGTCGATGTAGCGCATGGCGGACTTCATGTCCTTCCAGCCCACGTAGCTCATCAGCGATTTCAGATCCCAGCCGCTCTGGTGCGCCCAGGTGGCAAAACCGCGTCGTAGCGAGTGGCTGGTGTAGTGCTCGGCCGCAATGCCCGAGCGTTCCAGTGCCTGGCGCAACAACGGGATGACACTGTTGGCGTGCAGGCCCTCTTCGCTCAAGTGGCCCCAACGGTCGATGCCACGGAAGACCGGGCCGCGAACCAATGCCGCGTCGTTGATCCAGTTGATGTACGCCTGGACCGGGCAGAGACGCTGTAACGCCGGCGTCTGGAACGTCTTGCCGAGGTTTTCGCGGTCGCTCTTGCTTCGCGGGAGGTAGAGCGTGATGCCGGAACCGGCACTCGCCTGAACGTGCTCGATCTGCACGCGACACAGCTCATCGCTGCGAAAGCCACGCCAGAAGCCCAGCAGGATCAACGCAGTGTCGCGTCTGGCTCGCAACAGTGCCGGTCGGTCGTGTTCAGTTTGGGCGATTCGAGCTTCCTGCTCCAGATACGCCACCACTTGTTCAAGGTGCTGAAGTTGCAGCGGCTCGGCCTGTTTCTCCTGAGCCGGGTGCAGTGCGCGAATGCCCTTGAACACCTGGCGCACGACGGGCGCCTTGGTGGGATCGGCAAAGCCCTGGCTGTTGTGCCACTGCGCCAGTGCCGATAGCCGCAGTTTCAGCGTATTGATCGACAACTCCCCCGCATACGCCACCAGGTAGCGCGCCACGCTGTCAGCGGTGGCCGGTAAAAACCCGCCCCAAACGACTTCGAAATGCTCGATGGCCGCCCGATAGCTGCGGCGGGTGTTGTCGCGCGTGGCGGCTTGCAGGTAACGATCCAGCTCGGACATGGGAATCACCTTGTGGGAGCGAGCCTGCTCGCGATGGTCGTTAACGATCACGCTGGGCACCTGATGCCCCGCTGCGTTCCTGGTTTTTTCCCTTCACACGGGGTAATACCAGTATATCCCGCCTGAGTACTTCTCGTATTTATTGAAATTTTATTGCATGGTACATTATGTACTTTGGTGGTACGTACCACAGTACGAAATCGTAGGAGACTTCATGGCACGCGGTGGTGTAAACAAAGCAGTGGTGCAGGCAGCACGCCTGGCCATTCTGGCTCGTGGCGAAAACCCCAGCATCGATGCAGTACGGATCGAAATGGGCAACACCGGCTCGAAAACCACTATTCACCGGTATTTGAAAGAACTGGATGACGGCGCCGAGCCGTCAGCGCCCTCCTCCGAACCCATCGACGACGAACTGGCAGGGCTGGTGTCACGCCTGGCGCAACGCCTCAAGGAACAGGCGCAAGAACCGATCGACCAGGCGCGCGCGCAGTTCGATCAACATCGCAAAGCCTTGGAAACCCAATTGGCCGCCGCCGATGACGCCAACATCGAGTTGCAGCAGCAATACGAAATTCAAACCCTGGCGCTGACACAAGAATCGGACAACCTGCAGAACACCCACGCCATGCTGCAGACCGAGCAAACCCGTAACGCCGGGTTGAGCCAGGCCCTGGCCGATTTCGATCTACGCTTGCGCGACAAGGACGAGCAGATCCGCTCTCTGGAGGAAAAACACCTGCACGCTCGGGACGCGCTGGAGCACTACCGCAACGCCGTCAAAGACCAGCGCGAACAGGATCAGCGCCGCCACGAAGGCCAGGTGCAGCAGATTCAAATGGAGTTGCGACAGGCTCAACAAAGCGCGTTGGTGCGCCAGGATGAAATCACCCAACTGCACCGCGACAATGAACGCTTGCTGACCGAAAACCGTGGAACCCTGCGCGAGCTGAGCCTGACCCAGGAACAACTCAAGCAAACCCATGCCCGGCAGGATCAGTTGCTGGAACAGGTCAACCGCATCGACAGCGAACGCACCCTCCTCCAGGAACGCTTGCGCGCAGCGCTGCTGGAAAGCCAGTCGCTGAAGCAGAGCGTCGAGGAGCAGTCACAGGCGAACAAACTACTGGAAATCGAATTGCTCAAGACTCAGGCGAGCCTCGATGAAAGCGTGCGCCTGGCGGCTGTCGTTGCGACAGCGCCAGACGCAGCCGAGGTCGATTAACCCGCGACCGGTGTGCGCATGGTGACGAACTCTTCGGCGGCGGTTGGGTGCACGCCGATGGTTTCGTCGAAATCGCGCTTGGTCGCGCCCGCCTTCAGCGCAATCGCCAATCCCTGGACGATCTCGCCGGCGTCCGGGCCGACCATGTGGCAACCCAACACCTTGTCGGTTTTGCCATCGACCACCAACTTCATCAGCGTGCGCTCCTGGCATTCGGTCAGGGTCAGCTTCATCGGGCGGAAACGGCTTTCGAAGACCACCACGTCGTGGCCAGCTTCGCGAGCCTCTTCCTCGGTGAGACCAACGGTGCCGATGTTGGGCAGGCTGAACACGGCCGTCGGGATCATCTTGTAATCCACCGGGCGATACTGCTCAGGCTTGAACAAACGCCGCGCAACAGCCATGCCTTCGGCCAATGCAACCGGCGTCAGTTGCACACGACCGATCACATCGCCCAGGGCCAGGATCGACGGTTCGGCGGTCTGATACTGTTCATCGACCTCGACGAAGCCTTTCTTGTCGAGTTTGACGCCAGTATTTTCCAGCCCGAGATTGTCCAGCATCGGACGCCGGCCGGTGGCGTAAAACACACAATCCGCCTCCAGCTCGCGACCATCCTTGAGGGTGACTTTCAAGCTGCCATCGGCCTGTTTGTCGATGCGCTCGATGTCGGCATTGAATTGCAGGTCCATGCCGCGCTTGGTCAGTTCTTCCTGCAAATGCTTGCGCACAGCGCCGTCGAAGCCGCGCAGGAACAACTCACCGCGATACAGCAACGTGGTGTCTGCGCCCAGACCATGGAAAATCCCGGCGAATTCGACAGCAATGTAACCACCACCGACCACCAGGACACGTTTGGGCAACTCTTTGAGGAAGAACGCCTGGTTGGAACTGATCGCGTGCTCATGGCCCGGAATTTCTGGAATCTGCGGCCAGCCGCCTGTAGCAATCAGGATGTTTTTGGCGGTGTGGCGCTCGCCATTGATCTCGACCGTGTGCGGATCGACGATCTTGGCGTGCCCTTCATGCAACCTCACGCCGCTGTTGACCAGCAGCGTGCGGTAGATGCCGTTCAGACGGTTGATTTCGCGATCCTTGTTGGCGATCAGCGTCGCCCAATCGAACTTCGACTCACCCAAGGTCCAGCCGAATCCGGAAGACTGCTCGAAGTCTTCGGCGAAATGCGCGCCGTAGACCAGCAATTTCTTCGGCACGCAGCCAACGTTCACGCACGTCCCGCCCAGGTAACGGCTCTCGGCCACCGCCACTTTCGCCCCAAACCCGGCAGCAAACCGCGCAGCCCGCACACCACCGGAACCGGCACCAATCACATAAAGGTCAAAATCGTAGGCCATTTTCAATCTCCTCGGCAGGCAAACAGCATACCCGCAGACGAACGTTGGGCAAGCGTTGCGAACGATATGGGGGCGGAAAACGAAAAAGCCACCCGAAGGTGGCTTTCAAGCGACAAGCAGGTCAAACCCTATCAGTAGGCTTTACCAGTCTTGTAGAAGTTCTCGAAGCAGAAGTTGGTCGCTTCGATGTAGCCTTCAGCGCCGCCGCAGTCGAAACGCTTGCCTTTGAATTTGTAGGCAATGACGCAACCGTTTTGCGCTTGTTTCATCAGGGCGTCGGTGATCTGGATTTCGCCGCCCTTGCCTGGCTCGGTTTGCTTGATCAGGTCGAAGATGTCCGGGGTGAGGATGTAACGGCCGATGATCGCCAGGTTCGACGGTGCATCTTCCGGAGCTGGTTTCTCGACCATGTTGCGAACGCGGTAGAGGTCATCACCGATCAGGTCGCCGGCGATCACGCCGTACTTGTTGGTTTCCAGCGGATCAACTTCCTGGATCGCGATGATCGAGCAGCGGTACTGTTTGTACAGCTTGACCATTTGGGTCAGTACGCCGTCACCGTCGAGGTTAACGCACAGGTCGTCCGCCAGCACCACGGCGAAAGGTTCGTCGCCGATCAGCGGACGGCCGGTCAGGATGGCGTGGCCCAGGCCTTTCATTTCGGTCTGGCGAGTGTAGGAGAAAGAGCACTCGTCCAGCAGTTTGCGGATGCCGACCAGGTATTTTTCCTTGTCGGTGCCCTTGATCTGGTTTTCCAGCTCGTAGCTGATGTCGAAGTGGTCTTCCAGAGCACGTTTGCCACGACCGGTCACGATGGAGATTTCGGTCAAGCCAGCATCCAGTGCTTCTTCGACGCCGTACTGGATCAGTGGCTTGTTTACCACCGGCAGCATTTCTTTGGGCATGGCTTTAGTCGCTGGCAGGAAGCGAGTACCGTAACCGGCTGCTGGGAACAAGCATTTCTTGATCATATAAGTCCTTGAAAGGGCTGTGTGTACGAGTTTCGGCGCAGTCTAATCAGGCGGCGAGCACCTTACAATGCCCCGCACTGGCTAACCGATGCCATCATAGAGAAATATTCTTGCGGATAGTTCCCGCCAATCGGCAAGCCGCCTTTATTGATAGCACAGACGGCCAGATCTGCACGAGCGGACAATCGCACCCACCCTGCACCATCAGCACCGGTCCGATGCATTTGGCGGTATGATTGCGCGATTGAACCAGTCAAACGAGGCAGATCGATGTCGGTAGCAAAAAGCGTCAACGGGTACCTGATCAATCAGGCAAAAGACGGCCAGTGGTGGGTAGACAGCGTTGGCGGCGAAAATATCGCCGGACCTTTCCCGACCGAAGCGTTGGCGATCGAGGTGGCATCGGTGTTGCAGGACCAACCCGCAGGGCCCAAACGCCGCGGCAAGGACAAGTCCTGATCAGCCACTGAGCCAACCCAAGCCCTGACATAGCGCAGGGCTTTTTTGTGAGAGGCTGAAACCAAGTGGCCTTTCGCTATAACCTTTTGATTCCGGCGCTGTCACAGGCTTAGCCCATCACCCTGACGACGACCACCACATGACTAGATTCTTGCCACTGATTGCACTGCTGGCCCTCGGCGGCTGCGCCACGTCCGAAACGACCTACCTCAACAACGGCGAGCAAGGCCTGTCCATCGATTGCTCCGGGGAAGCCAATTCCTGGGCCACCTGCTATGAAAAAGCTGATGCCTCTTGTGCTGGCACCGGTTATCGCATCGTCGGTACTGACGGCTCTCCCTCAACCAAGGAGAGCGACAAGACCCTGGGCGTCGACGTCGGCAACTTCAAAACCCGCAGCGTCGTGGTGGTCTGCAAGTAAGGCGCCCTGCCCTAGATGTGAATTTCGGCGAATTTGATCCCCAGGCTTCGCACGGTCTCGATCAACGCGTCCAGGCTCGCGAAGGATTCGACTTCGTCGTTATCGTCCACCAGGAAATAACTGCGCCCGGCGCTTTTCTTGAAAAACACGATCCATTCCCCCGAATTCGCCGGATTCTGAATCACGTGGGTGGCAGAGATGTGACCCTCTGCATGGCGCTCCCGTACCTGCTCTCGCTTCATGCTTGCTCCAGAAATGACAATGCCGTCAAAGCATGGCTTTGACGGCATCGGTGCCGAATGAGGTCATTCTATCAGCCGGAAATGCAAGCGGTCGCGGCGTCGCGCACATCGTGCGGGCGCAAGGGGACGTTGGAGATGCGCTCATGCAGCTTGATGCTGCTGCCGCCGGAGCGGTTTTCAATATCGAAGACGGCGGCCGGGCCCGAGGAGAACTTTTGGGGAACGATGACGCGAACGCCGTCTTTCTCAGACTCGACTTGCAAGGCGCCCCGGCTATCGGCCAGCTTTTCAGTCAGGCACTGCGCATACTCATGGGGCTTCTTGCCTGAAATTACGTTCATGGTCGGCAGCGTCTGGTTGATTTCCGAGACTGTTGCACAACCACTCATCGCCAGCGCCAATGGCAGCAACCACACACCCCACTTCATACAAAACCTCCGATAAAGACCCTCGGACAGCACAAATGCCGTTTTTCTCCGAGAGCTCATGGCTTTAATCCCGCACAGAAACCGGAATATCTGTTTTTAATTATCGAAGCACAGACCGACGACCGGATAATAACCCCCTCGGACTGATAAACTGCGCCAATCGCCCATGCTATCGTTTTGATTTTGTAGAAAAAGCCCTTCTGGAGGCGCCTCATGAAATTTATTCACCAGCGCGAGCACCTCAACGAGGACGACATCGTCGTCATTCAGTGCTCCCAAACCTGCAACATCCGCTTGATGAACGACGCCAACTTCCGCAGCTTCAAAAATGGCGGCCGTCACACTTACCACGGCGGAGCATTCGACACCTTCCCGGCACGAATTACTGCACCGAGCACCGGTTTCTGGAACATCACCATCGACACGGTCAATCGCCGTCCGATCAGCGTGACGCGTAAACCGACCCTGACCCATTCGATCAAGATTATCCGCCGCTCCAGCACGAAACTGAGCTGAGTGACGCCCACCCCGAGGACAGGCAGATATGACCGCAACGCCAACAACCAAATATGTGATCAAGTACAAACTCAATGGCGAGCGCCGCTTCGAGTTTGCCCAGCTTGAAACAGGTACCGAAACAGAAGCCAAGGCCGCACTGGACGCCATTCATGGCCAGAGCGACGACGTGATCAGCGACATCAGTGTCAGCAAAGCGCTGTAACGAACTCCGGAGCGGCAACAAGGATGTCTGCTCCCCGCTGTAAAATTCGACCGCAAGCACCGGAGTGCCCGGCAAGGTACCGCGCTCCAGACTGCCCCCTCAACCCCGGTTAAGGAGTCAGAATGTGTCTAACGAGCCCGACCTTGCAGCACTCGACTGGAAGGCGCTGGAGCAGCAACTCGATCAGGACGGCTGCGCAATCATCTGCTCGCTGATAGACCCTGAAGTCTGTGACGCCATCAGCGCTCTCTATAGTCAGCAAGCGCCTTTCCGCTCTCAAGTCATGATGGCCCGTCACGGCTTTGGCCGGGGCGAGTACAAATATTTCCGCTACCCGTTGCCCGACCCTGTCGCCCGGCTGCGTAGCGCTCTCTACCCTCGGCTGGTGCCGATTGCCAATCGCTGGTACGAGCAGATGAGCCTGACCACCCGATTTCCTGAAACCCACGAGGCCTTCCTGGAGCGTTGCCATGCCGCCGGTCAGGAACGACCGACGCCGTTGTTGCTGCAATATGGCCCACAGGATTACAACTGTTTGCATCAGGACCTGTACGGCGAACATGTTTTCCCACTGCAGGTGGCGATTTTGCTGTCAGAGCCAGGCGAAGATTTCACGGGCGGCGAGTTCGTCCTGACCGAACAGCGCCCCCGCATGCAGTCGCGGCCTCAGGTCATCGATCTGAAAAAAGGCGATGCAGTGATCTTCGCCGTCAACCAGCGACCGGTCAAAGGCGTTCGCGGCTATTACCGGGTCACCCTACGTCACGGTGTAAGTCGCTTGCACAGCGGAAAAAGGCATACCCTTGGAATCATCTTTCACGATGCGTCATGACCCCATGCACCCGACCACCCTGGACCTGTTTGCCGACGCCGACCTTGAGCAGCAGCCCAGGCGCGAGCAGATTGGCGAACAGTCCTACGTGCTGAGGGGCTTCGCCCTGCCTTGGTTCGACCGATTGTTGCCCGCACTGCACGCGGTACTGGCAGCTGCGCCGTTTCGACAAATGATGACTCCGGGTGGCTTCACCATGTCAGTGGCCTTGAGCAGTTGCGGCACGCTGGGCTGGACCACCGACCGTAGCGGTTATCGCTACACCCGCCATGACCCGCAAACCGGCCGACCCTGGCCAGCAATGCCGGAGGTGTTTTTCGAACTGGCGCAAGCGGCGGCGCGCGAGGCCGGGTTCTCGGATTTCGTGCCTGATTCCTGCCTGATCAATCGCTACGTCGCCGGGGCGAAAATGTCATTGCACCAGGACAAGGACGAAGGTTCCTACGCGGCGCCGATTGTTTCCGTGTCGCTCGGGTTACCGGCGATGTTTCTGTTCGGCGGGTTTGAACGCAGCGACAAGAGCCAGCGCATCCCCTTGTTGCATGGCGACATCGTGGTGTGGGGCGGCGTGGACCGGTTGCGTTATCACGGCGTATTGCCCATCAAGGATGGCGTTCATCCACGCCTGGGCGAACAACGGATCAACTTCACGTTTCGTACCGCCGGATGAAATACTGGAATTTGACCGCAAGACCCGGAGTGTCTCCCGCTTGGTCGCTGGTTAATCTGGACCAAACCCGTCAACGGACATAACGCCATGACCCGCCAATCGCCCATCATTGCCACCGAAAACGATCCCCGCTGGGCCGCCGTCGTCGCGCGTGATCCCAGAGCAGACGGGCAGTTTGTGTACGCGGTGAAAACCACCGGCATTTATTGCCGCCCCAGCAGCCTGGCGCGCTTGCCGAAACCGCAGAACGTCGAGTTTTTCGACACTGCCGAACAGGCCCAGGCCGCAGGTTATCGCCCAAGCAAACGGTCGGCGAAGGACCAGAGTGATGTCGCCGCACAACACGCCGCAACCGTGGCTGGCGCGTGCCGCCAGATCGAAACTGCAGAAAATCTGCCCGCACTGAGCGAACTGGCCGACGCCGCAGGCCTCAGCAGTTTTCACTTTCATCGGGTATTCAAAGCAGTGACTGGCCTCACCCCCAAAGGATACGCAGCGGCCCATCGCTCGCGCAGGGTTCGGGATCGGTTGGCGGATGGAAGTTCGGTGACCGACGCCTTGTACGACGCCGGCTTCAACTCCAACAGCCGCTTCTATGAGGCGGCGGATCAACTATTGGGCATGAAACCCGGCGACTACCGCGCGGCAGGCCAGAACAACGAGATTCGCTTTGCCGTTGGCCAGTGCTCGCTCGGTGCAATCCTGGTGGCGCAAAGTGAACGCGGCGTGTGCGCGATCCTGTTGGGTGACGATCCACACCAGTTGGTGTGCGACCTGCAGGACAAATTCCGCCAGGCCACGTTGATCGGTGCCGATCACTCTTTCGAGCAACTGATTGCCAAGGTGGTCGGTTTTATAGAAGCGCCCGCCATTGGCCTGGACTTGCCGCTGGACGTCCGTGGCACTGCGTTTCAGGAGCGGGTGTGGCAAGCGCTGCGAGAAATCCCGGTCGGCAGCACCGCCAGCTACGCCGAAATCGCCCAGCGCATCGGCGCGCCCAAAGCCTTCCGCGCCGTGGCCCAGGCCTGCGGCGCGAATAGCCTGGCGGTGGCGATTCCGTGCCACCGCGTAGTGCGCAGCGACGGCGACCTTTCAGGCTATCGCTGGGGGGTGGAACGCAAACGGCAGCTATTGGATCGTGAAGCGCATTGATCAGCGATTCACATCCACCACCACCCGCCCGCGCAGCTGGCCGGCGAGCAACCGTGGCGCGGCATCGATCGCTTCACTCAATCCGATTTCGTGGCTGATCAGTGGCAGCAAGGCGAAGTCCAGGTCCTTGGCCAGACGGTTCCAGGCCACGATTCGTTTGGCTTTGGGTTGCGTCACGCTATTGATCCCGGCCAGGGTCACGCCGCGCAGGATGAACGGCGCGACTGACGCCGGGAAGTCCATGCCTTGGGCCAGCCCGCAGGCAGCGACGGTGCCGTTGGCTTTCGTGCTGGCACAGGCGTTGGCCAGCGTGTGACTGCCGACAGAGTCGATGACCGCCGCCCAGCGCTCCTTGGCCAGAGGTTTGCCAGGCTCGGACAGGGTCGCGCGGTCAATGATCTCGCTGGCGCCCAACTGCTTGAGGTAGTCATGCTCGGACGTGCGACCGGTGGACGCCACCACGCGGTAACCGAGCTTGCTCAACAGCGCGATGGCAAAACCGCCGACACCGCCGTTGGCCCCGGTGACCAACACTTCGCCTTGCTCAGGCGTCACACCGTTGTGCTCCAGCGCCAGGATACTCAGCATGGCCGTGTAACCCGCGGTGCCGATCGCCATCGCCTGCGCGGCCGTGAATTCACCGGGTAGCGGGATCAGCCAGTCGCCATTGAGACGGGCCTTCTGCGCCAGTCCACCCCAATGCTCTTCGCCGACACCCCACCCATTGAGCAACACCTGGTCGCCGACCTTGTAGTCCGGATGGCCACTGACTTCGACCGTCCCTGCCAGATCGATCCCCGGCACCATGGGGAATTTTCGCACCACCGGGCTGCTGCCGGTGATCGCCAGGCCATCCTTGAAGTTCAACGTGCTGTACGCCACGCGCACCGTCACATCACCTTCGGGGAGTTGATCGTCATTGATCTCTTGCAGGACGGCCCGGTAACCGCTGTCATCTTTGTCGATCAAAATGCCTGTGAACATTAGTGCCTCCGAATGGAATCGCTCTGGTTGTCGTGTAGTTGAATACCACAAGGCAACATTTTGCCGTACACGACTTTAAGCCAATCCGGGCGTTTATCCCGTCGGCGGCTATGCTTTTTTCGCGGCACTGAAATGCCGGAAGAAACTGCCTCGTCGATGGAGCTGACAATGTCTCACCTGCGCTCGCTTACCGCTTTGCTGATGTTCAGCCTGCTACTTTTTACCGGTGCCCAGGCCGCGCCAGCACAACCACCCGCAGCGCCCGCCGACCAGGCTCCGGCAAGCCCGAGCTGGCCGCAAGTCCTGACCAGCGGCGACACCAAACTGACGGTCTATCAGCCGCAACTCGACAGTTGGGACGGTTACACCCTTCAAGCGCGGGCCGCCGTCGAGGCCACGGAGAAGGACGGAAAATCCACCTACGGCATCGCCCAATTCAGTGCGCACACGCTGGTCGACAAGGCCACCCGCTGGGTCGCGCTCGATCAGTACACCTTGGTCAAGGCCGATTTCCCCTCCGGTGCGACGAAGGCCGATGCGTGGGTCGCCACACTGAAATCAGACGCAGCGACCCGCAAGAAAACCATCTCCCTCGACCAACTCGAGGCGGCCGTGGGCGTAATGGCCGCCGAACAGAAATCCGATGACCAGCCACTGGAAAATACGCCGCCGAGCATCATCACTTCCGATGTTCCAGCCTTGCTGGTGTACATCGACGGCGAACCGGCGTATCGCCCGGTCGATGGCACGTCATTGCAACGCGTCATCAACACTCGGCCGCTGCTGCTCAAAGACGCACAAGGCAAACACTTTCTGCATGTGTTCGATGGCTGGATGGCCGCCGATCAGCTGGGTGGCCCGTACGCCCCGTTACCGTCGCCTTCGACGGAGCTGGAAAAAGCCAAGAAAGCAGCGATCCAGAGCCGTCAGGTTGACCTGCTGACCGGCCAGAGCGATCCGAAGGAAAAAATACCGACCCTGGCTAAAACGCCGATTCCGCAGATTTACATCGCCACAACCCCGACCGAGCTGATCGTCACCGACGGCGCACCTCAATGGCAGCCGATCCAGGGCACCCAGCTGCTCTATGTCACCAACACCACGGGGCACATTTTCAAGGAAATCGGTGACCAGAACAGTTATGTACTGATCTCCGGTCGCTGGTTTCGTGCCAGTGACATGAACGGTCCCTGGACCTTCGCCCCCGCCGATAAATTGCCGGCAGACTTCGCCAACATTCCCGACGACAGCGCTAAGGAAAACGTAAAAGCCTCCGTTGCTGGCACGCCGCAAGCCAGGGAAGCCGCCATCGCCGCCACTATCCCGCAGACGTCGGCGATCAAGAAAAGCCAGGTCAAAATGACCGCGCCGCACTACGACGGCGAACCGCAGCTCAAGGCGATCAGCGGCACGCCTCTGCAATACGTGGTGAACACTGCAACGCCGATCATCATGGTCGACGCACAGAGTTGGTATGCGGTGGAGAATGGCATCTGGTTCACCGCCACCTCGGCTCAAGGGCCGTGGTCGGTGGCCACGTCGGTGCCGGCAGTGATCTATTCGATTCCGCCCAGCTCACCGATGCACTACATCACCTATGTCAAAGTCTATGAAGCCAATGGCGACACCGTCGTGGTGGGTTACACGCCGGGTTATCAGGGCTCCACCGTGGACCCCGCCAGCGGCGTGGTGGTGTATGGCACCGGCTACCCGTATACGCCGTGGGTCGGCAACGTTTGGTACGGGCCGCCGGTGACTTATGGTTTTGGCGTCGCGATGCGCTATACCCCGTGGACAGGCTGGACCTTCGGTTTCGGTTTCGGCTGGAGTTGGGGTGGCAGCACCGTGGCCGTGGGCTGGGGCTGGGGCTGGGGCGCCTACCCGTGGTGGGGCAATTACGGCTGGGGTTATGCGTGGGGCCCACACCTGTACCCGGCGCCTATGCCATGGGGCGGCGCGGCCTATGGTTATCATGGCGGCGCCGTCGCCTGGGGTCCCGGCGGTTGGGCGGGCACGACGGGCAACGTTTATCGCCAATGGGGCGATCGGGCCTCGGTCAGTCGCTACGGTGCCGGGTACAACGCCTGGACCGGCAATCAGTGGGCAGGTCAGGTCGGTGCCTCCTACAACTCTCGTACTGGCGTTGCAGCGGCAGGCCAGCGCGGCGCAGTGCATAACGTCTACACCGGCAACTACGCCGCCGGCCGCAGCGGTGTGGCGGTCGGCCCTAACGGCGGCGCCATCGCCGGTCAGCAGGTGACCGCAGGCAATGCGCGCTATGGGACTCAGGTCACGGCCGGTCGCGGTGCCGTCTACAACCCCAACACCGGCAACACCACGCAGGTCAGCGGAGTACACGGGCGTAACAGCGGTGCAGCCAGAATCGGCGATAACGTTTACGCGGGGCACGACGGCAACGTGTACAAAAAGACCGACGACGGTTGGCAATCAATGGTCGGTGGTGCGAACCGCGCCAGCCCCGCCAACACTGCGCAAGTGCAAAACCTCGACCGGGATTCCGCGGCGCGCTCCCTGGGCAATGAACGGCTCAACAATTTTCACAACTCGTCCCAGGTGATGAACCACTCGTTTGGTGGCGGTGGCGGGTTCCATCGGCGCTGAAGGTCACGGGTCTTCTGAAAACACGACTGGCCTTGCGCCAGTCAATGCTGATACAAAACCGGCTCTACCGTCCCTGCCCTGTTTCACGCCGGAGAACCCTTGAAATGAACCAATGGCCAGACACCCGCATTCTTGACTTGCTCGGGATCGAACTGCCGATCATTCAGGCACCCATGGCCGGAGCCACCCTTTCAGCGATGGTGATTGCCGCGAGCAACGCTGGCGGCCTCGGCTCCATGCCGGCGGCGATGTTGACCACCGAGCAGTTGCGCGAAGAACTGCGCACGATTCGCCAGCACAGCCAGCGCCCATTCAACGTCAACTTCTTCTGCCATCAGCCGCCTGCGCCTGACGAGCAACGTGCCCGCGACTGGAAAAATCTGCTGGAACCGTATTACCGGGAACTGGGCATCGATTTCGACGCGCCGACGCCAGTCTCCAATCGCGCGCCGTTCGATATCGCAGCCTGCGAAGTGCTCGAAGAGTTTCGCCCGGAAGTCGTGAGCTTTCACTTCGGCCTGCCGGAAAAATCCCTGCTGGATCGGGTAAAAGCGACCGGGGCAAAAGTGCTGTCTTCGGCTACTACCGTGGAAGAGGCCATCTGGCTGGAACAGCATGGCTGCGACGCGATCATCGCCATGGGCTACGAAGCCGGCGGCCATCGCGGGATGTTCCTCAGTGACGACTTGAGCAGCCAGGTGGGGATTTTCGCCTTGGTGCCGCAGATCGTCGATGCGGTGAAAGTGCCAGTGATTGCCGCAGGCGGCATTGCTGATGCCCGAGGCGTTGCGGCAGCGTTTATGCTCGGTGCTTCAGCGGTGCAGGTCGGCACCGCGTATCTGTTTACACCCGAGGCCAAGGTCAGCGCATCTCATCACAAGGCATTGCGCACCGCCAAGGAAAGCGAAACCGCCGTCACCAACCTTTTCACCGGGCGCCCGGCGCGCGGGATTCTCAATCGGGTCATGCGTGAACTCGGACCGATGAGTTCCAAAGCGCCAGCCTTTCCTCTGGCGGGCGGCGCACTGATGCCGTTGCGGGCCAAGGGTGAAGCGGACTTCAGCAACCTGTGGGCCGGGCAAGCGTTCACGCTGGGCGTTGAAATGACCACGGCCGAATTGACCCGGCGCCTGGCGGAGGAAGGGTTGGCGAAGTTGACTGGCCGTTAACTCACCTGTAGCTGCTGCCGAAGGCTGTGTCCGACTGCGCAGCCGTCGTAAATCCTGCAGACACGGATTCAATCATGGACCCCGTTGCCTGGTTTTACGACTGCTGCGCAGTCGGACGCCGCCTTCGGCAGCTGCTACTAAATCGCGTAACAGCGAACCACCACGTTGCAGTTGTATACAATTTCTCCCAACAAGTTCCGTTTGCAGGCATTTCGCTATATATTTCGCTACATAGCGCTTACCCCCCTTGAAGTACCTGCCAACTACGGAGCCGTTTCATGACCATTCGCGCCTCACGTTTTGCCCCTACTTGCCTTGCGACCCTTCTCGCTGCATTCGCCTTCGGATCGGCCCAGGCAGATGAGGTCCAGGTCGCAGTCGCCGCCAACTTCACCGCGCCAATCCAGGCCATCGCCGCCGATTTCGAGAAGGACACCGGGCACAAACTGGTGACCTCCTTCGGTGCCACCGGCCAGTTCTACACCCAGATCAAAAATGGCGCGCCGTTCGAAGTGTTCCTCTCGGCAGACGACACAACACCGCAAAAACTCGAGGCTGAAGGGGATACGGTCAAGGGATCGCGCTTCACCTACGCCATCGGCACCCTGGCGCTGTGGTCGGCCAAGGAAGGTTATGTCGATGCCAAGGGTAAAGTGCTGAGCGACAACCAGTATCAGCACCTGTCCATTGCCAACCCAAAAGCCGCCCCTTATGGCCTGGCCGCGACCCAGGTACTGGCCAAGCTGGGCCTGACCGACAAGGTCAAGGACAAGATCGTTGAAGGCCAGAACATCACCCAGGCCTACCAGTTCGTGTCCACCGGTAATGCCGAAATCGGTTTTGTCGCCTTGTCGCAGATCTACAAGGACGGCAAAGTAACCGGCGGCTCGGCCTGGATCGTTCCGGCCGACATGCACGATCCGATCAAGCAAGACGCGGTGATCCTCAACAAGGGCAAAGACAACCCGGCTGCCAAGGCGCTGGTTGAATACCTCAAAGGGCCAAAAGCCGCTGCCGTCATCAAGTCCTACGGTTACCAACTCTAAATGACGCTATCGAGTGCCGATTTTTCCGCCATCTGGCTGACCCTGAAACTGGCGTCGCTGACGACCGTCATCCTGTTGGTGATCGGTACTCCGATCGCGTTATGGCTCTCGCGCACGCAATCCTGGCTGCGCGGCCCGGTCGGGGCGATTGTCGCCCTGCCCCTGGTGTTGCCACCCACGGTGATTGGTTTTTATCTGTTGCTGGCGCTCGGCCCTAACGGGTTCGTCGGCCACTTCACCCAGTCACTCGGGCTTGGCACCCTGACATTCAGTTTTGCAGGCCTGGTCATCGGCTCGGTGCTCTACTCGATGCCGTTCGTGGTCCAGCCGCTGCAGAACGCCTTTTCCGCCATCGGCACTCGCCCTCTGGAAGTGGCCGCGACCTTGCGCGCCAATCCTTGGGATACGTTTTTCAGCGTAATACTGCCGCTGGCCCGTCCGGGGTTTATCACCGCGGCCATTCTCGGTTTTGCCCACACCGTCGGCGAGTTCGGCGTGGTGCTGATGATCGGCGGCAACATTCCCGACAAGACGCGCGTGGTCTCGGTGCAGATCTACGATCACGTCGAAGCGATGGAGTACGCGCAGGCCCATTGGCTGGCCGGGGCCATGCTGGTGTTCTCCTTTGCGGTGTTGCTGGCGCTCTACTCCAGCCGTAAAACCAAAGCGGGCTGGAACTGATCGATGATTCAAACGCGTCTGAAACTGAGTTATCCGGATTTCGCCCTGGCGGTGGACCTGCAATTGCCCGGCCGTGGCGTCACCGCGCTGTACGGCCATTCCGGTTCGGGAAAAACCACCTGCCTGCGCTGCATCGCCGGCCTGGAACGCGCAGAAGAAGGCTTCATCCAGATCAACGATGAAGTCTGGCAGGACAGCGACAGGAATATTTTCGTGCCACCGCACAAACGTGCGCTCGGCTACGTCTTCCAGGAAGCCAGCCTGTTCCCGCACCTGTCAGTGCTGGCCAACCTGGAGTTCGGCCTCAAGCGCATCCCGAAACAACAACGTCGCGTCGACATGGGCCACGCGACCGAGCTGCTCGGCATCGGCCATCTGCTGGATCGCCATCCGCTAAACCTTTCCGGGGGTGAACGACAGCGAGTCGGCATCGCTCGCGCCCTGCTCACCAGCCCGAAACTGTTGCTGATGGACGAGCCGCTGGCGGCGCTGGACGCCCAACGCAAAAGCGAAATTTTGCCGTATCTGCAACGCCTGCATGATGAACTGGACATCCCGGTGCTGTACGTCAGCCACTCACAGGATGAAGTCGCGCGGCTCGCCGACCACCTCGTCTTGCTCAGCAACGGCAAGGCACTGGCCAGCGGCCCGATCGGCGAAACCCTGGCGCGCCTCGACTTGCCCTTGGCACTGGGTGACGACGCCGGCGTGGTGATCGAGGGACGCGTCAGTGCCTATGACGCGGACTATCAGTTACTGACGCTGCAACTGCCGGATACGGCGCTGAACATTCGGGTCGCACATTCGCCGATGACCCCAGGCCAGGCGCTGCGCTGCAAGGTCCAGGCGCGGGATGTCAGCCTGAGCCTGCAAAGCGTCGAGCAAAGCAGCATCCTCAATCGCCTGCCGGTCACCGTGATCAGCGAAATGGGCGCGGACAATGCCGCCCACGTCCTCATCCGCCTGGACGCTGCCGGCACCCCGTTGCTGGCACGGATTACCCGCTACTCTCGGGACCAGATGGGCGTCCACCTCGGCCAGCAACTCTGGGCACAGATCAAAGCGGTGGCGGTACTGGCGTAAATCCGCTGGCACGTCTGCATCGGCGCGCGGTCAATGGCTGTAACGGCCCCTGATTCCACGCCAAGGACTTCCGCCATGCCCGACATCGCCCTGCCCGATGTGTTGCCCCCCGACCTGCACTACGTCGACGACACCCAGCCCGGCATTACCCGCAAGAAACTGCGCGGCAAGTTCTGCTATTTCGACCTTGCGGGTCAGCGCATCACCGACCCGGACGAGATCAAACGCCTCAATGCTCTCGCGGTACCGCCGGCCTACACCGATGTGTGGATCTGTGCCGACCCGCGCGGCCATCTGCAAGCCACCGGCCGTGACGCCCGAGGTCGCAAGCAATACCGGTATCACGCGCGGTGGCGAGAGGTGCGCGACGCCGACAAATACTCGCGCCTGAGGGACTTCGGCCTGGCACTGCCAAAACTGCGCAAACAACTGGAAGCCTTGCTTGCAGCACCTGGTTTCAGCCGCGATAAAGTCATGGCCACGGTCATTACTCTGCTCGATGCCACGCTGATCCGCGTTGGCAATACCCAGTACGCACGGGACAACCGCTCGTATGGCCTGACGACCCTGCGCAACCGGCATGTCGAGGTCAACGGCAGTGCGATCCTGTTCCAGTTTCGCGGCAAGAGCGGCGTCGAGCATCAGATCACCGTGAAGGACCGGCGCCTGGCGCGGATCATCAAGCGCTGCCTGGAAATCCCCGGACAGAACCTGTTTCAGTACCTCGATGAAAACGGTGAGCGACATACCGTCAGCTCCTCTGACGTCAACGCCTACCTGCAAACCCTCACGGGCGCGGACTTCACCGCCAAGGACTACCGGACCTGGGCCGGCAGCGCGCTGGCGTTGGCCGTGCTGCGCAAGCTGCAATGGGAGCCGGAGTCGGACGCGAAACGGCACGTGGTGGAAATGGTCAAGAATGTCGCCAAACAGTTAGGCAATACCCCGGCCGTCTGCCGCAAGTGCTACATCCACCCGGCGGTGCTCGACGGGTTCATGCTCGGGGCGCTGGCGCAACTGCCCAGGCCGCGCGTGCGCAAGGGGCTCAGGGCGGAAGAAGTCGGGCTGGCGATGTACCTGGAGAAGATGATCGAGAGGGCAGAATCGACGAACTGACCCGCCGATTTTTTGCACAATTGCCAATGACTTCTATAGTTGATGTGAACACGAATCAGCAGCGGAGAGGCCATGGACGACATTTTCGTCGTGAAGCGTTGCAACAGGATCATCATCCATGGCCGACGAGCCGGGGACGCCAGTCACCCGCCACCCGATGCCGCTGTCTGGTATCGCATCGCCGATACACGTACTCGCGGCTTCATCGGCGACGGTTATGACCTTGAAGAAGACGCCGAAAAAGTCTGCCGCCAACTGAACGCGAGATCACAAGTGACAGCCCGACAAGGCTGAACAATCACCTGCCTTTTCCGGGTCTATACTTGCAATTAGCTGAAGGATCGGCGACCCCATCGGCAGAAAGCTCGCACTTAGCGGGCTTTTTGCTGCCAGCTACAGGTTTCTTGAACGGAGGTGTATGCCATGTCCGAAAAAGAGTCCATCACCACCCTGCTCACCCTGCTCGATTCGCGCCAGGCCCGCTTGGCAGCGGCGTGCAAGGAGATCGCCGATTGGGTCGATCATCAAGGCGGACACCCGACCGCCCTGAGAATTCGCGATCGCCTGAACGACATCGAGAAGGACACACCGCTGATTCGCAACACGCTGTCGTCACTCAAACCTGTCGATCGGCCGCTGCCAAGGTTCAGATGAATCGATCTGGGCACCCGACACGAAGACACGGTCTGTTTCTGGACGCATGAACGGCGACGTTATCGTCACCGAGTGCGTCCCTGCCTGATCCCTCCACCCCGGCCTGGCGCTGGGTATTTTTTTGCCTGCCGAACACGCAACTCCTTTCGCCGGTTGGAAGTCCAATGATCACACGTCACGAAGGAGGCGTCTGATGGTTACTCATTTCAAAGTCGGTGGGCACCTGGCCTGTGGTCACAAAGGCAACAAACTCACCTCAAGCACCGAACTGGCTCGCGTCAAATGCAGAAGCTGCCGAAACACGGACGCGTTCAAAGACGCACGCAAGAATGAACGCAACGCTGCGCGTCGAGCCGCACGCAAGGCCAAGGTCACCCACACCACCATGGATTGGCGCGCCGCCTGGGTTGAACGGCTTACCGCGATGGCCGGCCTTCAGAGGTTGCCTCGCGGCTTCACCGGTCAACCTTTCGTTTAGTCAATTCCAGCGGCTGCGTCGGGTTCGCTCGATTCAGCCGCTGGCTGCATGATTTCCCGCAACGACATACGCTTGAAGGCTTCGACCAGACGACGTCCTTCCTCGGGCGTGCAGGAAATGGCGAGGCGCATGGTGGCTTCGCCCAATTGCCAGATCAGAAACGCCGACTCCTCAATCTGCTGCGCATCACTGCCGGGGAACACCCGCAGCACTGCGTCCGCCAGCAGTTTGCCTGCGATTCGGCTTTCCTGGAGCTCCAGCGCCATCAGCTGCTTGTCTGCCTGCATGCCGGAATAGATATCCCGCATCGCAGGCGTTGCCAGAACGACCTTGTAATACAAATCCAGAAGTCCCGAATACGCAGCACACAGACCCGGGGCATCGTTCACCGTGCTCAGCGCTTCTTCAATGCAACGACGGCTCTCGGCGTTGTAACGCTCGGCCAGCGTACGAATGACCGAACTCTTGTCGGGGAAATACTGATACAGCGATCCGATCGATATCTCGGAGCGCTCGGCGATCTCGCTCATCTTCACCTGATCGCTGCCTTTGGTCGCGATCAATTGAGTAGCGACCGCAAGGATTCGCTCCTGACGCTCACGACTGCGCTGCTGTGTAGGATTGCGCCGCGTTGGCTCCGCCGCTATCGGCGACGGCACTTCAATGGACTTCTTTGGCACTGGCGGGCTTCCCGATCAATACGTGACATTGGCTCACCTTAGCATTGGCCGTACGTCGGCTTCATCGGTTCTGTCGGTTGACGACAGAATATGAGCGTTTATCATCTTTTAAACATGAGCATCACTCACATTGAACCGATGGAGATGAAGGCGATGAAAACCAACCCACAACAAACCACCCTGATTCTTGGTGCTACCGGTAAAACCGGCCGGCGCATTGCGCAACGGCTTGAAGACGCAGGCCGCCCGGTCCGCCTCGGCTCTCGTGCGGCAACCCCGCCTTTCGATTGGGAGGACCGAACCACTTGGGAGGCTGCGCTGGACGGTGTTCGCGCGGTCTACATCGCCTATCAACCGGACATCGCCATCCCCGGCGCGCTGGAAACCGTGCAAGCGTTTACCGATCTCGCCGTCAAAAGCGGCGTTGGCAATCTGGTGTTGCTCTCGGGTCGTGGAGAGGTTGAAGCGCAACAGGCTGAACGCGCGGTGCAGAACAGCGGCGTCGACTGGACCATCCTGCGCTGCAGCTGGTTCTGCCAGAACTTCAGCGAAGGGCATTTCTTGGAGCCGATTCAACAGGGTGAACTCGCCCTTCCCGTCGGCAACATCCCGGAGCCTTTCATCGATGTTGAAGACATCGCTGATGTCGCTGCCCTGGCGCTGACTGAACCCGGCCACGCCGGCCAACTCTACGAACTGACGGGGCCACGGGCGCTGACTTTTTCAGAGGCTGTCGATGTCATCGCCCGGGAGACAAACCGCACGATCAATTTCGCGTCGGTGCCAGCGGACGCCTATCGCGAGGCACTGGTACAGGCACAACTTCCCGATCAACTGATCGACTTGGTGCTGTACCTCTTTACGACCGTGCTCGATGGCCGCAACACACAGGTCGCCGATGGCGTGGAGCGTGCGCTGGGTCGACCGGCGCGTGACTTTGCCGAGTATGTGCGGCGCACGGCCGCGACGGGCGTATGGGGAAATCAGGGTTGAAATCGAAGCCGCAAGCGCTAAGCGGCACAGTCATTGGATGGCGCCAGACAGGTTCGTCAACTAGGGTTTCTAGCGCATAGAAATGCAGCGCCTTATTGGTGGGCGCCTAATCAAGGAGGAGACCGATGACACCCATTAATACTGCCGAACAAACCTACCGCGCCTGGTCCAGCCCGATCCTGCTCGAGCTCAAGGAGAGAGAGCACCAGCTGGACCCTGACGCCCGCCAGGCCCTTCATAATGTCCTGGAAGAGCGAAGGCTTGTCGATACCGGCAACCCTTCGGGAAAGGATCGTCGCTCTGGCGATTCGACTCGATAGCCGAAAATGAATATGCAGAGAGACGCAGGACCGCGCGGCAAAAGATAAAAGTCATGTATCAAGTTTGATGCAGCGCGGATTTATGGGGAGAATATTGGCCGTCGATTTAGAAGACCATCTTTAGGATCCCAAATGGAAGTAGTGCAAATTGCAGCGCTCATCGTCAAACGACTGGATGAGGTGGGCGCGGATATTCAACAACAATGGAGCAACCCCGAGGGCACGCATACCCGCCACTTCGTTGTGGATGAGCTGCTTACCGACAAGATGGCACAGGAAATCTATGACGCATTCCCACGAAATGCAGATGGTTTTTTTGACCGACAATCTTTTCGCGAGAAGAAAAAAACACTCACCGATCTTTCGGACTATCCACAGATTCTGAGTGCCATTACCTACGCGATGCAGCACGAATCCGTGGTGGCCAAGGTTGCGCAGCTGGTCGGGATCAACGATATCGTGCCGGACCCAAGCCTTTACGCCGGAGGCCTGTCCATGATGTTCGAAGGCGACTTTCTGAATCCCCACATCGACAACAGCCACGATGGCGAACGCAACCTGTACCGCCGTCTGAACCTGCTCTATTACGTTTCCCCAAACTGGTCATTGGAGAATGGCGGCAATTTCGAGTTGTGGGATCTCCAGGTAAAAAATCAGAAGACCCTCGTATCCCGTTTCAATCGCCTGGTGGTGATGGAAACGAACAAACTCTCCTGGCATTCCGTGAGTGGTGTTCGAACGGAGATGCCCCGGTGCTGCGTTTCCAATTACTACTTTTCCGCCACCTCACCCGACGATCACGAATACTTTCATGTGACGTCCTTTAGCGGCCGCCCGGATGAACCTGGTCGCCGTTTGCTCGGAATCGTGGATAACAATCTGCGGAATATGGTTTCGAAGGCACTGCGGGTAGGCAGAGGCAAGAAGCTGGTCAATAAAACCAAGGAGTGAGGATTTCCGGAGCCCTGGCAGGAAGTCACTCCTGTCAGGTGAATCGCGGCCCCACTGCAAAATAACGGACCGGAAACAAACAAGGGCTCGCATCAGCTTTCGCCCGCAAACCCTTGATTAGAAGTGCGAAACTACCAGATGGTCTCTTCACGAAACGATCTGGACTATGCCGATTCAGCATATCGTTCAACCCCTCCTCCCGGCGTTCTGCCGACCAAACACCTTCCTTCAGCACTACGTTTTTCAGATGCTACGTTGACCTTCTTTCATGAAGAAATCGCGATACCCAATTTAGGCCTGCTCTCTTCCATACGCTCGTGGGCCAGCGAAAGCCCAAATCATTAGACCGATCACAGGAAGCAATGCAATCAGCACCACCCACAGCACCTTCTTGAAAGTTTCAGCATCGCTTCTCACCACCTGGACGATCGCCCAGATATCCACGACAAAAATGGCAAACGCGACTAAGTCGTACAAGAAAGAGCTCACGGCAACACTCCAATGCGATGGATTGCAGCTGAGAATAGGCAAAATACCCCGCTATTCAAGGCGAACCTCTTTACACCCGTAATTTTTACGTTGACCGTGGTTTGACCTCCTTCGCATTCTTGACGGCAACGAGGAGGCTCGCAAGCTGTCGCTCCAGACTCCAGCTGAAACGGCCGACTGACGGGTTCAGCGATTGAGCTTAGTAATTTTTGAACCCTGCAGTCCCAGCCCGGCCATTAAGCCCTTTTGATCAAAGATAAACGCATAAACATCAGACTGAGCCGTTGAAGTAGTCAGCGACTTAGCCATGCCTGAGTCTACGACCACGATGCTTGGGCCCACGCCGACCTCAAAGCCATTAACATTCTTCAGATCGTTCATCGCTGAATAGGTCATGAAGAACATCACGTAACCAAACTTCTGCGCGCCCGCCTGAAGACCGTATGAGGCAGCAGTGGTCGAGTAATATCCCGTGACTTTGCCGTTCTCGATCAATTCGCCTTCGCCATGGTGTGCGCCGACGATGAGACCCGCCTTCAGCACTTCCGGAAAAACGAGGATACCCTTGGCTTTCTGCGCTAAGACACGCGCTTCTGGCGTACTGATATATAAACTCTTTAACGCCGCTTTTGCCTCCTGATCCATCTGGGCGTTCGCAGCTTTCGCACCGGTTGCGGAAGTCGATTGATCCGTTTGGCACCCCGCAACGATCGCGAAGATAGAAACCAATGCCATTATTTGAAGGTGTTTGATCATGAGGAATACTCTTTTGCTACCCCCACTACTGATGAACCTGCGTGACGACAACCGTTGCTGATTAACGTCTGACAGGTCCGACCTTTATTGCATCGTGCTCACAAGCAACTGGACTTTAGCCCTGCTAAGCGTTTGGTCAAATACGATGCGATGAACGCTTCGAACCCTTGGATATGGGTTTTCGAGTTCCAGCGGGTGGCGCCATGATCGCCCTCGCCTGGTTCGCCTACGGGTACTGCTACAAGGGCCCGCGAAGAGGCGGAGATTTTCACTTGCTCCTCTGCGCCCATCCAATCAGCAACAAAGTGCACCCTGAGACTAAAACGGCAAAAGCCAAGTAACCGACACTTCGCCCCCAAATTAGTTGGTTCAGGCAAACGCCGAGTCCAATAATCACCATCGGAACCCCGGTGAGGAATAGCTTGTTTCGAAAAGCGTTATGCATCACCGCCCCCTCCCCTGAATATCTATTCCATTAAAGCAGAAGCCTGCCAGTGAACCGCGGGCGAGGAATTCGCATCACCGAATTAATCGTTGCACGACTGATGGCCTTTCGCACTGAAAGCGAGGACTGCATCGCCGAAGAAGCTGTTCTGCTCGAGGTTGTAGACTTTTCGAAGAGTGGCAAAATTGAGATGACCCTCACCGCCACAAAGCTGATCGGCAAGCCCTGCATCTATCTGACCGTATCTCTGCCTGACCTTCTCGCCAAAGGCATGGCCATGGTCGGCACGAACAAACCCTAACCACCTTCTGCCGCCACGCGCGGTATGGAGCATTCATGAGCATCCAGTTCCTTTCACATGAAGAGGTTTGCAAGCTCACCGGCGCGCGGACCAAAGCAGGTCAGATTCTCAACCTGAAGAGAAGCGGCGTCAGACACACTATCAAAATGAGTGGCTGGCCAAGCGTTACTGCCATGGCCGTGACTGCAGTCGGTATGTTTGAAGCTGAAAAACCCGCATGGAAACCACGTAAGGCAAGCTGACATGGCAGAAAGGTTTCTCCTACCAAATGAATTGCGGCCCAACTCAATAATTGCGACCCGGAAACAAACAAGGGTTTGCATCAGCTTTCGCCCGCAAACCCTTGATTTAAGATGGTGCCCGAAGCCGGAATCGAACCGGCACGCCCTTACGAGCGGGGGATTTTAAGTCCCATGCGTCTACCAGTTTCGCCATTCGGGCGGTAGCGCGTTACAGCAGTCTGCCTTGCTCGGCAGAGGGGGAAATATATACATCCCGCCCCAGTGAAGCAAGTTCGCGAACTCCCTTTTCAAGACTAAATCTTTCAAAGGAGCACAAATAAAAAAGCTCCGTAAATCAAAGATCTACGGAGCCTGTTTATAGTGGAGGCCGAGGTCGGAATCGAACCGGCGTAGGTGGATTTGCAATCCACTGCATAACCATTTTGCTACTCGGCCTCAAACATTTGATGTCATGTAGCGCAACAACAAATGTGTACAAACTTGGAGCGGGAAACGAGACTCGAACTCGCGACCCCGACCTTGGCAAGGTCGTGCTCTACCAACTGAGCTATTCCCGCGTCTTGGTGTGGCGCATTCTATAGAATCCAGAAGCCCCGTCAACCCTTTGATTCAAAAAAGTTTTATTTCTTTTCTACGTCGGTCTTCAGATGAGGCCAGGCAGCCCGCAAGTACTGGACCATGGACCACAACGTCAGGCCTGCCGACACCATCAGCAAGGTGTAACCTACCAGGACCCAGAAGCTGAAGTCTGACGGATTGGCCAGCAGGATCACCAGCGCCAGCATCTGCGCGGCGGTTTTCCATTTGCCCAGGTTGGACACCGCGACGTGGGCGCGAGCGCCAAGTTCGGCCATCCACTCTCGCAATGCCGAAACAACGATCTCGCGACCGATAATCACGGCGGCCGGCAGCGTGAGCCACAGGTTGCCGTGTTCTTGCACCAGCAGTACCAGCGCAACGGCGACCATCAGCTTGTCGGCCACAGGATCGAGAAAGGCCCCGAATGGCGTGCTTTGCTCCAGACGGCGGGCGAGGTACCCGTCCAGCCAGTCGGTGGCGGCGGCAAACGCGAAGACCGAGGCGGACGCCACGTAGCTCCATTGGTAAGGCAGGTAGAACAGTAAAATGAAGATCGGGATAAGCAGGACGCGTAGAACGGTAATCAGATTAGGGATATTCATCGGCACAACTGGCTACGAGGTGAGGTGGCATTCTACTCGCTGTGCAGATTTGCATAAATCAACTCTGCGAGCTTTTTACTGATCCCGGGTGCTTTGGCGATCTCTTCGATGCTGGCACGAGACAGCTCCTGCAATCCACCAAAATGTTTCAGCAAATCGCGGCGACGTGTCGGTCCGACCCCGGCTACGCCCTCCAGTGTAGACGTGCGGCGGGTTTTGCCACGGCGTGCGCGGTGCCCGGTGATTGCGAAACGGTGAGCTTCGTCGCGTATCTGCTGGATCAAATGCAGCGCGGGGGAGTCACCGCGTAACGTGAACTCATGGGCGGCATCGTTCAGGTACAGGGTTTCGAAGCCGGCCTTGCGCGTTGCGCCTTTGGCCACGCCCAGCAGGATCAGGTCGGGCACCGCCAGCTCATTGAGCACATCGCGGGCCATGGACAGCTGGCCCTTGCCGCCGTCCACCAACAGGATGTCCGGCAGCTTGCCCTCCCCGTCCTTCAGCTTGCTGAAGCGCCGGGTCAGGGCCTGATGCATCGCGGCGTAGTCATCGCCCGGCGTGACGCCTTCAATGTTGTAGCGACGGTAGTCGGACTTGATCGGACCTTCAGGGCCAAACACCACGCACGAGGCCACGGTCGCTTCGCCGCTGGAGTGGCTGATGTCGTAACATTCGAGGCGCTGCGGGGGCTCGTCCAGGTTAAGCACTTCCGCGAGGGCATCGAAGCGTGCCGCCACGTGTTGACGGTTAGCCAGGCGCGCGCCAAGGGCCTGTTCGGCATTGGTCACTGCCAATTGTTGCCAGCGTGCCCGCGTCCCGCGCACCCTGTGACTGATGGTCAGCTCGCGACCGCGCAACTCTTCAATGGCCGCGATCAAGGTCGGGAAGTCTTCGTGAACCACGTTGACGATGAGTTCGCTCGGCAAATCGCGTTCAGGGCTGCTGATGAAGTACTGGCCGAGAAACGCCGCCATGACTTCGGACACGTCCTCTTCAATGCCCACCTGTGGGAAGAAGTTCTTGCTCCCCAGCACCCGGCCGCCACGCACGCTGATCAAATGCACACACGCGCCGCCCGGGTTGATGAACGCGGCGATCACGTCGACGTCGCCCGTCCCGCCTTCCATGCTTTGCTGATCCTGGACCCGGCGCAGCAGCGAGATCTGATCACGCAATTCGGCAGCACGCTCGAACTCAAGGTTGATCGCCGCCTCTTCCATTCCGGCGGACAACTCGTCCGTTAGCGCATTGCTGCGGCCTTCAAGGAACATCACCGAGTGGCGGACGTCTTCGGCATACACCTCGGGCTCCACAAGACCGACACAAGGCGCCTTGCAGCGTTTGATCTGGTATTGCAGGCACGGGCGCGTGCGGTTCTTGTAATAGCTGTCTTCGCACTGGCGAACGAAAAAGGTCTTTTGAAGCAGGCTCAGGCTTTCGCGAATCGCCCCGGCGCTGGGGTAAGGGCCAAAATATTTGCCTTTGGCCTTCTTCGCCCCGCGATGGATGCTCAGACGCGGAAACGGACCGTCCGAGAGAAAGACGTACGGATAGGATTTGTCGTCGCGCAGCAGGATGTTGTAGGGCGGGCGCCATTCCTTTATGAGCGTCTGCTCGAGCAACAAGGCTTCGGTTTCATTGGCCGTGATCGTCGTCTCGACCTGCGCGATCCGCGCGACGAGCGCAGCAGTCTTCGGTGCAAGGCCGGATTTTCGAAAGTAACTCGACAGGCGATTCTTGAGGTTTTTGGCCTTGCCGACGTAGAGCAGGCGCGCGTCGCTGTCGAACATGCGATACACACCGGGACGCCCGCTGACCGTGGACAGAAAGGCGCTTGGATCGAAGGTTTCAGTCATTGTCAGAGGCTGGCATCAACCATGCCGTGACGAACCGCCAACAACGTCAACTCGACATCACTGCTGATCGAAAGCTTCTCGAAAATGCGGTATCGGTAGGTGTTCACGGTTTTTGGCGACAGGCACAACTTGTCGGAAATGATCTGGACTTTCTGACAGCCGACAATCATCAACGCGATCTGGATTTCCCGCTCCGACAGCGCGTCGAACGGCGAATCGTTGGTCGGCTGGAAAGACTTGATCGCCAGCTGCTGGGCTATCTGCGGACTGATGTAGCGTTGCCCGGCAAACACCAGGCGAATGGCCTGGACCATTTCCGGCAACCCGGCGCCCTTGGTCAGGTAACCGGCCGCCCCCGCCTGCAACAAGCGTGTAGGAAACGGGTCCTCTTCGCACACAGTGACCGCAACGACCTTGATGTCCGGATGACTGCGCAACAACTTGCGCGTGGCTTCGAGACCGCCGATACCCGGCATCTTGACGTCCATCAACACCACATCGGGTTTCAGCTCGCGCGCCTTGAGCAGGGACTCTTCCCCTGACTCGGCCTGGCCGACTACTTGCAGGCCATCGATGTCAGCCAGCATTCGTGTAATGCCTGTACGAACGAGATCATGGTCATCGACTACTAGCACCCTAATCAAGCAGACACCTCGCGATATGGTCTTATTGGGTTGCCGACACCTTAGCAAAAAGCAACTGGCAGACCTAGCGGCAAGCGTCATATAAAAAGTTTCAATACATCTTGAAAGGCTTGCCGTATGCGTGTTTCAGCGATCCGCAGCCGTCACATCACGCTGCATTCTCAGGAAACACTCGTCTTCGCCGACCACCGTCAGGCCCTTTCTTTCATACAAGGCTTTTGCCGGGTTATTGGCAAAAACCGTCAAGCGCAATGCCGGACACCGCTCCCTGCACGCCATCGCAAATACCTGATCGATCGTCCAGGAACCGGCGCCCTGCCCTCGAAACGATTCCACCATGTGCAATTCACGGATATACAACGCCTTGGCATCTCGGCTCAGGCTGACATACCCCAGCGACACATCTTCTCGCACAACCAGCCAGTTTTCACGGCCGGCCCACGCCACGTCAAACGCTTCGTCCTGCCACAGCAGGTCGTGCTGAATGTAATAGCGCAGCATGTTGCGTCGGGTCAGGTCGCGAGCAAAGTCGAGGTCAGCGGACTTCGCCGGACGTAATTCAAAACCCATCACACCTCCGCGACCGCAACGACCTGCCCCGTCCAACCGTCGGTGTTGCGGCGAGCAATCACCATAAGATTGCCGGTGCCCGCCGCGGCCGCGACCAGCGAACCGTCCGACGCCCAGATCGCGCTACGTCCTGCAGGCTCCCAGCCACCCGTCGCACCGCCGTGGTTCGCCATCAGCACCGCCATCGAATGCGTGCGGGCATAGCCTTGCAAGAGCGTGGTGTCCGGGACGTAGCCGCTTTCCGTGATCAGCACACCTGCCGCATACACATCAGCGCCTTGCTGTGCCGCCGCGGCCGCATGGCTTGCGTGGGAAAAATCCGCGCACACCGCCAGCGCGACCGTGTCGGCGCCAATGGTCAGGGGCGAGCCACCGGTGCCGGGCGCGAACGCCACCTCCTCACCTGGGTGCAAATGTTGCTTGCTGTAGACCCCCAGCGAACCTTCGGCGCCCAGGACCAGCGCACCGATCAATACCGGCGAATCACCTGACAGCCGAATCGGCATGCCGACGACAGCCGTTACACCGACTTCCCGCGCACAATCACGCAGCGGCTGAAGGACCGAGTCATCCGGTGCAATGGCCAACGAAGCCGCCAGACCGCGCTCATACCCGGTCAGCGACAACTCAGGGAATATCAGCAATTGCACGCCCTGCTCGGCCGCCACCTGCATGAAACGTCGATGCACGGCGATATTGGCGGCAAGGTCACCGGCGATGGAGATCGATTGAGCGGCGGCAATGGCGGTCACGGGGTGTCCTTTAAACAGTGTGTTGAGCCCAGCCCGCGAGTGTGCCACACCCTACAACGCACTCAAGCAATAGAAAACGCCATCGGCCATCGATAGCAATTTCTGATTGAATCCGCGTACCGGCCTCTAGTAAGCTCGGCGCATCCATCGGAGACAGACCATGTTCAACGCCCTCTCACAGCTTCGTACCGCCAGCGCCCTGCGCTCGGTTGCGGCTGCCCGGGTGAACGAAGTCTGCGCTCCGGTCAGCTTTTATTTTGGGTATTGGTTTAGCCACTGGCGCGCCTGATACCCACACGGCGCCCATTTTAAACGGGTCGCCTACCAGAGAATTCTCAACCCCCGGTCGGCCTCCCGACCGGGGGTTTTGTTTTTCTGGCCCCACATTTTTTGCGACACCAGACATCTAGAGGATTTTGAAAATGAACTACGCCACTTATTACCGTTACGACAGTTTTACCGCCTGGCGATTTACCAGCCTCCGCTCGGGACAGCCTGCCGCCTCCGATCGGTCACCCACAGGTGGCAAGCACACACACGCAGCCAATCCGGCCAATTGTCGAACACCCCACTAGGGCCGAGCGCGCGGGAACGAACCCGCCGCCAGCCCAGGAAGCCTGAATATGAACTCGTCCGTCTCCGCTTTGCCACTGTCCACCCTGAGCCCTGCCAATGAAGCGCTGACCCTGCGTCTGCCCAGCTCGTTGCAACTCAAGCAGCAACTGCCACTCAGCAACGCCCTGACCCAGCAAGTCGCCACCCACCGCGACGCGGTTCGCGCGATCCTCAACGGTGAAGACTCCCGTTTGCTGGTGATCGTCGGTCCTTGCTCGATTCATGACCCGCAATCTGCCCTCGAATACGCCAGCCACCTGGCCAGACTCGCCGCCGACGTCAGCGATGAAATGCTCCTGGTAATGCGCGCCTACGTCGAAAAACCGCGCACCACCATCGGCTGGAAAGGCCTGGCCTACGATCCGCATCTGGATGGCAGTGATGACATGGCCGCTGGCCTGACCCTGTCCCGCGAGCTAATGCGCGAGATGCTCCACCTCGGTTTGCCGATTGCCACCGAGTTGCTGCAACCGATGGCCGCCGGCTACTTCGACGATCTGCTGAGCTGGGTCGCCATCGGCGCGCGCACCACCGAATCGCAAATCCACCGGGAAATGGCCAGCGGCCTGGGCATGCCGGTCGGTTTCAAGAACGGTACCGACGGCGGCATCGGCGTCGCCAGCGACGCCATGCGCTCGGCCGCGCATCCGCACCGCCACTTCGGCGTCGATAGCCAGGGCCACCCCGCGATCATCCAGACCCCGGGCAACGCGGACACCCATCTGGTGTTGCGCGGCGGCCATCGCGGCCCCAACTATGACCGCGACAGTGTCGCCCAGGTAAACAACGACCTGACCCGACTGAAAATCCCGGCGCGCATCATGGTCGACTGCAGCCACGCCAACAGCGGCAAGGACCCGCTGCGTCAGCCGGCAGTGTTCAACGATGTGCTTGAACAACGCTTGCAAGGCGATCGCTCGCTGATCGGCATGATGATCGAGAGTCATCTGTTCGAAGGTTGCCAGCCGTTGGGCGCGATGTTGCAATACGGCGTGTCGATTACGGATGGCTGCCTTGGGTGGGCCGGCACTGAAGACTTGCTGCGCGACGCGGCTCAGCGAATGCGAGCGAAACGCCGCTGATAGGCAAATGAACTTCTGGAGGTAGGCCATTGCACCAATGTGCGCTGCCTCCGGTTAATGGACGTCCGGTTAGTCCGACAAAGACTTCATCCACATCCGACTTTTCATACCTTTCCTATACCGTTTTCGTCAGGTTACAGCGGCTTTTTCAGACATCGCCTTCACGCTTGAGTGCATTAGAGTGAGTCGCAAGCACACCCATGAACTCCTGCGAAGAAAGGTATGAACATGCAACGGAATGCAGCGACGCAACACCCGATCCTCCTTATCCACGGGCTTTTCGGCTTTGATCGCATCGGCAACGCCGAGCTGTTTCATGACGTCAAACAAGCGCTCAGAAATGCCGGTGCCCGAGTGTTTGTCCCGTACCTGTCGGCAACCCACAGCAACGAAGTCCGAGGCGAACAACTACTGACGCAGATCCAACGGGTACTCGAAGGAACGGGCGCGACCAAGGTCAACCTGATCGGGCACAGCCAAGGCGCACTCGCCGCGCGTTATGCGGCGGCGATTGCACCGCATGCCGTTGCCTCGGTGACCTCGGTCAGCGGGCCGAACCACGGCTCCGAACTGGCCGACTTCCTGCGCAAGGCGCTGACACCCGGGAGATTGCCGGAACACATCGCCGAGACGGTCGCCACCCTGTTCGCCGACTATCTGTCATTACTGAGCGGCCACCGCGACCTGCCGCAGAACGCTGTCGCGGCGCTCAACGCCCTGACCACAGAAGGTGTCGGCGCCTTCAACGATAAATACCCTCAGGGGCTGCCGAAAACCTGGGGTGGCAAGGGCCGCGAATGGGTCAACGGTGTGGGCTACTATTCCTGGAGCGGCGTCCTGGCAAAGAATGTCCTCGATGAAGGGCTCAATGCTTTCGATCCGCTGCAGGGGTTATCCCGGGCCTTTTCCCGGTATTTCACCACCGAAGCCGAGCAGAACGATGGCATGGTCGGTCGCTTCAGCTCGCACCTGGGCAAAGTGATTCGTTCTGATTATCCGTTGGATCATCTGGACAGCCTCGGCCAGACCGCCGGTCGAGTCCACAAACGCGTCGACCCCGTCGGCCTGTATGTGCAGCATGCGGAGCGCCTCAGGAACGCCGGTTTGTAAGGGAGTGCCATACTGGCTGTGCGGTACCGACGGAACTTTGAGAAGAAATAGACTACTGAATCCGGTAGGCTCCCCACTTTACTGAACATTGAAAGGAGTATTTTCCCATGGCTAAAGCCACTGCCCGTCACATCCTGGTTGCCTCGGAAGCCAAGTGCAACGAACTCAAGGCCCAGATCGAAGGCGGCGCTGATTTCGCTGAAGTTGCCAAAGCCAACTCCACCTGCCCGTCCAGCCGTCAAGGCGGTGACCTGGGTTCGTTCGGCCCGGGCCAGATGGTCAAGGAATTCGACACCGTGGTATTCAGCGCGCCGATCAACGTCGTGCAAGGCCCGGTCAAGACCCAGTTCGGCTACCACCTGCTGGAAGTGACCAGCCGTCAGGACTGATCAACGCCTGAGTCTGTGCACATCGGCCCGCCTTTTGGTGGGCCGTTGTGTTTGGGATACGTGATACGGCTGGCGAGGGACGCGCCGCTAGCGTACAAATTGCGGTTATTGACCACCCGGCTCTAAGGCTGACGATGCGACTGGCTTTCCCTACTTTGTTGTTCACTGCCGTGGCCCTGCTGTCGGGCGCCGCCGGTGTGAATGCTGCCCCGCAACATGCGTTGACCGTGTACGGCGAACCGGCGAAGTACCCTGCCGGCTTCAGTCATTTTTCCTACGCCAACCCGCAAGCGCCGAAGGGCGGCACGATGCGTCGCTCGGCGATTGAAATCGGGCACTTCGACCACATCCTGCCCTACATCGACAAAGGCATCGGCGTCTCGCAAGTCGACGGCCTGCTCTACTCGCCCCTGGCCCAGCGCTCGCTTGATGAGCCTTACACCGTGTACGGCCTGGTTGCGCAGAAAATGGAGCGTTCCGAGGATGGCTTGTCCCTACGCTTCTACCTCGACCCGAAGGCGCGTTTCGCCGACGGGACACCGATCACCGCCGAAGACGTGCGCTACACCTACGACTTGCTGATGACCCAGGGCAGCATGCGCTATCGCACTCAGTTTTCCGACGTCAAAGGCGTTGAAGTGGAATCACCGCTCACGGTTCGGTTCGACTTCAAAAGCAACGAAAACCGCACGCTGCCGCTGGATGTCGCGACGCTGCCGGTGTTTCCCGAGCACTGGTGGAAGACTCGTGACTTTGCCGGCGGTGGCGGTTACGAGGCGCCATTGGGCAGCGGCCCGTACACAATCAGCAAGGTCGACTCCGGCCGCAGCATCACTTTCGAACGCAATGCCAACTGGTGGGGCAAGGACCTGCCGGTCAGTCGCGGCCTCTACAACTTCGATCATTTCAGCATCGAGTACTTCGGCGACACCGACGTGGCGCGCCAGGTATTGCGTGGCGGCGCCTACGACTACAACCGGGAATTCTCCGCCACCGGTTACTCGATCGGCTACGAAAGCCCGGCCCTGAGCGACGGTCGCTTACAGAAGGCGCATCTTGCCCAGCAGGCCCCGCAACCGAGCCAGGGCTTTGTGTTCAACCTGCAAAACCCGATTTTCCAGGATCGCCGGGTGCGCCAGGCTCTGGCCATGCTGTGGGATTTCGAATGGAGCAACCGGCAGATGATGCGCAACATGTACATCCGCCAGCAGAGCTTCTTCTCCAACACCGACCTCGCCGCCCGGCAATTGCCGGATGCCGGTGAGCTGGCGATTCTTGAACCCTTGCGCGGGCAGATCCCTGACGAAGTGTTCACTAAGGTATTCGAAGCGCCGAAGACCGACGGCAGCGGCGTGATCCGCGACAAGCAACTGCAAGCCCTGGCCTTACTGGAGCAGGCCGGCTGGAAACCCGACGGTGATCAACTGGTCAACACTGAAGGGCAACCGCTGAGCTTCACGTTCCTGGTCAGCCAGAACGGCATGGACCGATTGCTGCTGCCTTATAAACGCACGCTGAAACAGATCGGCATCGACCTCAACATCCGGCGCATCGATTCGTCGCAGTACGTCAATCGCCTGATGAGCCGCGACTACGACATGATCGTCACCGGCTACCCGGTCACCACGTCGCCGGGGGGTGAGTTGCTCAACTATTTCGGCTCGGTCTCGGCCACCGATCCCGGCGCCAACAACTACATGGTGCTGAAGAACCCGGCCGTAGACACCCTGATCACCGGGCTGATCCGCGCCACCACCCAGCCGGACATGCTGCGTTATGCCCACGCGCTGGACCGGGTGCTGCAATGGAACTACTACTGGATTCCCAACTATTACCCGCCGGGCACCTCCACCGTCTGGTGGAACCGCTTCGGCATGCCCACCCAGCAGGCGAGCAATGACGAAGCCATCGAGAGTTGGTGGGAAACGAGCACCACGCCGCTGACCAACCAACAGATGACCAACGAGCTGATCAGCCGTGGCAGACCCGGAGGACCGCACTGATGTGGGCTTATATAGCGCGGCGTCTGCTGCTGATCCTTCCGACGCTGGTGATCATTCTTCTGGTCAACTTCGTCATCGTCCAGGCCGCGCCGGGCGGTCCGGTGGAACAGGCCATCGCGCACCTCCAAGGCATTGGCGGCGCGAGTGTCGGCGGTGGTGCCGGCGAAACTATGTCGGGCACCTCACGCGCCAGTCGCGGCCTCGACCCGCAAATGATCAAGGACATCGAAAAACAGTACGGCTTTGACAAGCCGGCCCACGAACGCTTGTGGTTGATGCTCAGCAGCTACGCGCGCCTGGACTTCGGCAAGAGCTTCTTCCGGGGCGCCACGGTCACCGACCTGATCCTGGAAAAAATGCCAACAACCATTTCCCTCGGGCTGTGGGCGACGCTGATCACCTACCTGGTGTCGATTCCGCTGGGTATCCGCAAGGCCGTGCACCATGGCAGCCATTTCGATATCTGGAGCAGCACCGCGATCATCATCGGTTATGCGATGCCGGCGTTCCTGTTTGCGATGTTCCTGATCGTGGTCTTCGCCGGCGGCACCTCGCTGAACTGGTTCCCGGTGCGGGGGCTGGTTTCCGACAACTTCGACTCGCTGTCGACCGTGGGCAAGATCGCCGACTACTTCTGGCACCTGGTATTGCCCGTCACCGCGCTGGTGATCGGCGGTTTTGCGACGCTGACCATCCTGACCAAAAACTCGTTCCTCAATGAAATCACCCGCCAGTACGTGGTCACCGCCCGCGCCAAAGGCATGAGCGAACGCCGCGTGCTGTACGGCCATGTGTTCCGCAACGCGATGTTGCTGGTGGTCTCGGGCATTCCGCAGGCGTTCATCAGCGTGTTCTTCGCCGGGTCCCTGTTGATCGAGGTGATTTTCTCCCTCGATGGCCTCGGTCGCATGAGCTACGAAGCGGCAGTTTCGCGGGACTACCCGGTGGTGTTCGGCTCGCTGTTCATCTTCACTCTGTTTGGACTTTTGATAAAACTGGTCGGCGACCTCTGCTACACCTTGGTGGACCCGCGCATCGACTTCGCCGCGAGGAACGCCTGATGTTCAAGCTCTCGCCGTTGGGCCGTCGGCGTTTCGAACGCTTCAAGAAAAACCGTCGCGGCTGGTGGTCACTGTGGTTGTTTGTCGGGCTGTTCATCTTGACCCTCGGCGGCGAACTGATCGCCAACGACAAACCGCTGATCGTCAGTTACCAGGGTTCGCTGTACTTCCCCGCTTTCAAGCGCCACACCGAACAGGAATTTGGCGGGCAACTGCCGTTCCAGGCCGACTACCGCAGCGAGTACGTGCAGAAGCTGATCAAGCAAGGTGGCGGCTGGATGCTGTTCCCGCCGATCCCGTTCAGCGACGACACGCCCAACTACGACCTGAACAAACCCGCGCCGAGCCCGCCCACCAGCGTGAACTGGCTGGGGACTGACGACCAGGCCCGGGACGTACTGGCGCGGGTGATTTTCGGTACGCGGGTGTCGATCCTGTTTGCGCTGATGCTGACCTTTGTCAGTGCGCTGATCGGCATTGCGGCAGGCGCACTGCAAGGCTATTACGGCGGCTGGATCGACCTGATCGGCCAGCGGTTGCTGGAGGTGTGGTCCGGGTTGCCGGTGCTGTACCTGCTGATCATCCTCTCCGGGTTCGTCGAACCGAATTTCTGGTGGTTGCTGGGGATCATGGCCCTGTTTTCGTGGCTGGCGCTGGTGGACGTGGTGCGCGCCGAGTTCCTGCGCGGGCGCAACCTGGAATACGTCAAGGCCGCCCGGGCGCTGGGCCTGACCGACCGTAAAGTCATCGTGCGGCACATCCTGCCCAACGCGATGAACGCGACCCTGAGCTATTTGCCGTTCATTCTGACCGGGGCGATTTCCACGCTCACAGCCCTTGATTTCCTCGGCTTCGGCATGCCGGCCGGCAGTGCGTCGCTGGGTGAATTGATCGGCCAGGGCAAGCAGAACCTGCAAGCGCCGTGGCTGGGGCTGACGGCGTTTTTCTCGCTGGCGCTGATTCTTTCTTTATTGGTGTTTATCGGGGAGGCGCTGCGTGATGCATTTGACCCTCGGTCTTGAACACGGCGGACGATTGATATGAGTAACCTGATCGAGATCCGTGACCTCAGTGTCGCCTTCAATGGCCAGACCGTGGTGCGCAACCTGTGCCTGGACATCCTGCCGGGCGAGTGTCTGGCGTTGGTCGGCGAGTCGGGGTCCGGCAAATCGGTGACGGCGCATTCGATCCTGCAATTGCTGCCCGAAACCGGCACCGAATCCACCGGCAGCATCCGCTATCGTGGCAAGGAACTGCTGGGCGCCTCGTCCAAGGTGCTGCGAGAGCTGCGCGGTAACAGGATCGCGATGATCTTCCAGGAGCCGATGACCTCGCTGAACCCGTTGCACAGCATTGAAAAACAGATCGGCGAAACCCTGCTCTTGCACAAGGGCCTTACCGGCAAAGTCGCCCAAGCGCGGATTCTTGAGTTGCTGCACCTGGTGGGCATCCAAAAGCCCAAAGAGCGGCTCAAGGCTTACCCGCATCAGCTGTCCGGCGGCCAGCGGCAACGGGTGATGATCGCCATGGCCCTGGCCTGCGAGCCGGAATTGCTCATCGCCGATGAACCGACCACGGCACTGGACGTGACGGTGCAGCGCAAGATCCTGCTGCTGCTCAAATCCCTGCAACAGCGGCTGGGCATGTCATTGCTGCTGATCAGTCACGACCTCAACCTGGTGCGCAGCATTGCCCAGCGTGTGTGCGTAATGAAGGCCGGGGAAATCGTCGAGCAGGCCCCCTGCGAAACACTGTTTACCGAACCGAAACACCCTTACAGCTGCGTGCTGCTGAACGCCGAGCCGGAAGGCGAAGCGTTGCCCCGGGACGAGCGTGAGAAAGTCCTGGAAGTGGACAACCTGAGCGTGAAGTTCGCCCTCAGTGGCGGGCTGTTTCAACGCAAGACCTACCTCACCGCCGTCGACGGTATCAGCCTGAATGTCCAGCGTGGAAAGACCCTGGGCATCGTCGGCGAGTCCGGTTCCGGCAAGTCGACACTCGGCCAGGCGATTCTGCGTCTGCTCGATTCCGAGGGCGGCATTCGCTTCGAAGGCGAGGCGCTGGACAGCCTGACGCAAAAGCAGCTGCGACCCTGGCGCAAACGGATGCAGGTGGTGTTCCAGGACCCCTATGGCAGCCTCAGCCCGCGCATGTCCGTGGCGCAAATCATCAGCGAAGGCCTTGAAGTTCACAGCCAGCTGACTGACGACGAATGCAAGGCCGAAGTGATCCGGGCGCTGGAGGAAGTCGGCCTCGACCCGCAAAGCCGTCATCGCTATCCGCACGAGTTCTCCGGTGGCCAACGCCAACGCATCGCCATCGCCCGGGCGTTGGTGCTGAAACCGGCGCTGATCCTGCTGGACGAACCGACCTCGGCGCTGGACCGCACCGTGCAGAAACAGGTGGTCGCCCTGCTCCGCCAGCTTCAGGAAAAACACGGCCTGACCTACCTGTTCATCAGCCATGACCTGGCCGTGGTCCGCGCGCTGGCCCACGACATGATCGTGATCAAGGACGGTAAGGTCGTGGAAAGCGGTGCCAGCCACGACGTGTTCGATTCACCGCAACACCCATACACCAAAGAGCTGTTGGCGGCGGCGCATCCGCGGTAGGCATAATTTTGGGTTCGCAGTTGGACCGAGTCGCCCCAATCGCGAGCAAGCTCGCTCCCACAGGGGATTTGTGAACGACACAGACCCA